>CAVOHX010000023.1:0-85495 GCA_963695825.1 uncultured Chloroflexia bacterium | reverse complement strand
GAGCCAGCTATCCACCGACGCTGTGGCAACCTGGGGACCTGATTTTGGGCCAGGCGAGCCTTCTCGTGCCACCTGAAGCGGGCACGGAACAATATACGGTGCAAGTCTCGGTAATGGATGGCGATCGAGCGCTGAGCGCCAGAACCGGCTGGTGGCCCTTTGGCAAGAATACCGTCATTCTGGGCGCTGTCCCGGTGGATCATTGGCCGCTGGTCACCGACCTGCCTGCGATTCAGAATCTGGTGGATGCTGGCTTTGGCGACCCCCTGATAGCAGCACTCGCCGGCTATGACCTCACTCGATCAGGCCAAAGCCTTGAGGTTACCCTGTACTGGGTTGTAGAGTCTCACACCACCGTCGGGTATTCAGTGTTTGTACATCTGTCCCGTGGGGACGAACCCCCTGTTTCCCAGGGGGACGGTGTGCCGGTCAACGGCGTTCGCCCGACGACCACCTGGCGGCCGGGCGAGGTGCTCAGCGACACACACTTGGTCACAATTCCGCAAGGTCTCCAGCCAGGCCGCTATCAGCTCTGGATCGGGTTCTACGACGCCGGCTCTGACACGCGGCTGCCCGCTGTCCAGAACGACGAACGACAGCCGGCCGATCGCATATTGTTAGAGACAATCGAGATAGCACAATGAGTCGCAAATGGTTTGAACGCCACGGCATGGCTCTAGTGCTGGCGATGTTTGTCGCGCTAGGCGTCCTCTATTCGGTCACCGTACCGGTGCTGGAAAAGCCCGATGAAGCCTACCACTTCTTTTTTTTCCAGCATCTGCTGGAAGAAAAGAAACTACCGATGATGGGCACAGCCGGCGAAAATCTGTGGGAGCAGGAAGGAAGCCAACCCCCTCTCTATTACCTGCTGGCTGCCCTGAGCACCTCATGGGTAGACTCGTCGGACGCACGCGACCTCTATTGGGTCAATCCGCAGCGCAACCTGGGCGATCCGGGAGACCCCGGCAACAAGAACTTTATCGTGCACACCGAACGGGAGGCGTGGCCCTACCGTGGCGCAACCCTGGCGATACACCTCTGCCGCTGGCTGTCGCTGTTCTTTGGCGCCGGGACGGTCGCGGTCACCTACGCCATCGCGCGCCTGGTCTTCCCAGGTCGGCCGCTGATGGCCCTCGGCGCAGCGGCGGTCACCGCCTTTATTCCGCAGTTCATCTTTGTGTCCAGCTCGGTCAGCAACGACAGTCTAATCGCGTTTCTGTGCGCCTTGGGGCTTTGGCAGCTCCTCTTGATGGTCTCGAAACCCATGCCGCCTCCGTTCCGAGCCTATATCTGGCTGGGATGTACGGTGGGCCTGGCAGCGCTGACCAAGTTGAGCGGCCTGGCGCTGTTGGGTCTGACCGTCGGTGCGTTAGCTTGGCTGATCTGGCGCCGCCCCTCCCTGCGGCGCAGCTATGTGATCGGTGGCCTCGCGGTGACGGCGCTGGTCGCCCTGATAGCGGGGTGGTGGTACCTGCGAAACCTGCGATTGTACGGTGACCTGTCCGGCATCGGCGAGCACCTGGCGATCATGGGCGGTCGCCGCGAACTGCCGCCTCTGACCCTCGAGTCGGTGCGCAGCGAGCTGTTCGGGTTGCGAGCCTCCTTCTGGGGACTCTTTGGCTGGTTCAGCATCTTGATGCCCGCGTGGACCTACCTGTTGCTCGATCTGCTGACCGCCCTGGGTGGCCTGGGCCTGGTCGCCTGGTGGGTTCGCACCGGCGCCGAGCATCGCCGGCGGATGGGCCTGCTGCTCCTGTGGCTGGTTGTCGTGGCTGCATCTTTGGTTCGGTGGACGCTGTTGACCCACGCCTCTCAGGGTCGGCTTCTCTTTCCCGCACTGCCGGCATTTGCATGTGGACTGGCAGCCGGCTGGGACGCTTTGATCCCAACTCGCGGCCGCCTTGCCCGCTGGCGTGGTGCGCTGCTCCTGGCTTCGACGACCTGGTTGCTGGTGCTCTCGGTGGCTGCCCCGTCGCAGGTCATTGCCCCGGCCTATCAGTTGCCGGAGCTGATCGAGAGCGACCAGCTACCGGCCGATCTACAACTTCACAGACGTCGAGTGGGGCGGGTCCATCCGGCTGTCTGGTTGCCAAACGGACCGCGACCGCCTTGAACCGAGCGGTATTCTTGCCGTCACATGCTACTGGCAGGCCACAGAGGCGATCACGCAGGACTATTTCGTCTATCACCACCTACTGGGCCGATCCCTGGAACCAGCAGCCAAGGAGCACGGCTACCCTGGCTCGGGAAGCTACCCCACCTCCCTCTGGCCTGAGGACAGGATCGTCGTCGCGACCGAGTGGTTGCGCTTGGGACCAGAGCCAGTCGGGCCGGCGCTTGGCCGGCTGGCGGTGGGGGTATTTGATCCCAGTACCGACGAACCACTCGAGCCCACCACCTTTGACGGACAGCCATTGGGCCTTGTTATCGCGGCCGAGGTCAAGATCGCGGGTCCGCCGGCCGAGTTCCCTCCCCACCCAATCCTGTTGATTTTACCATCGGTGACTGGGCTGCTCTGATCGGATACCAGGTCGGAAGCACG
Organism: uncultured Chloroflexia bacterium; assembly: GCA_963695825.1. Lineage (GTDB taxonomy): Bacteria > Chloroflexota > Anaerolineae > Promineifilales > UBA4811 > CAVOHX01. The sequence continues at coordinate 82,953 of CAVOHX010000023.1, read as the reverse complement.
TCAGTTCCACCGGGCGGCGCCCTCCCGGTGACCCTCTACTGGAAATCCACCGGGATAACCCCAGAGGACTATACGGTCTTTGTCCACCTACTGGACGCTAGCGCCGAGAATTGGGGGCAGGGAGATGGTCCGCCACTGGACGGTGATTACCCGACCCGGTATTGGGAGCCGACTGAGGTGATCGTTGACCTGCACCACGTCGCGGTGCGCGCTGACGCGCCTCCAGGCGACTATTGGCTTGCCGTAGGCTTCTATCGTCCGTCTGACGGAGCACGCCAGCCCGCCTGGGACGAGAACGGCGATCGCCTGGCAGACGATCGCATCCTCCTGCCCATTCAGAGCAAGTAACCTGTCACTTGGCGCCAGACGAACCAGCGCACAGACGCACCGGCAGTACCAATGCGTCGTTCACAATAGGCTCCCCCTCAGCACCAGTCGCGGGCAACCGCGCTCCGCTGACAAAATCGTACATCCCAATCAAGAGCCGGACGGGATCAACGCCGACCGGCTTCCAAGCGCGCCGGTCGCTGATGCCCCAGCCAGGAACTGGAGCTACCAAGTCGAACCGCATGCCGAGGGGCGGCGAATCCACCTGGTCCACCAGTTGTCCACTCGAATCCAAGAGTTGTGCAAACAGCGAGAGTGTGGCTGGCGGCAGGCCCGTCTCGGTCCACTCCCACAGTGTCGTAACTGTTACCGTCCCATCACATAGAACGGCGTCGGCCGTCAGTAGATCGTAAACACCAAACCGCGCCAACCGCGACTCGCCGGCCTCGATGGGCTCCAGCCGGCCCGCGTAGCGCGGCGCGATCCCGGTCGCGGCATACTCTACCACAAGGACATGGCTTCCGGCCCGCGCCCAATCGGCCGGATCGGCCGGCTCAGGTCGGTCTCCCCAAACGCCGCGTATGGATAGTCTGGCTGGCTGAGCAACTCGGGTAGTTGAATAGCTCGCACCGGCCGCGAGGTCCCCAGGTTCTCCTCAACCAGCTCTTCGACAAAGAGGTGATGCCCCATCATGGCTACATGCTCCGAGCCGACCGGATAGGTATTGCGGACCGGCGAGCGCCACTCGGGGAGGTTGACCAGCAGAATCCCTTCGCCCGCCGGCCGGTCATGCATCACCTCACGTGCTAGGTCAACCGGGCTGGTCAACTCGTCATACAACAAGAGTTGCGCCCGGACAAAACCCCAGTTGGTGACCAACACAAAACCGAGGGCGAACGCCCAGGCGCCTCTGCCCAGCAACCTGCTTTGCGGCCGGGGCCAGAGCGCCGACCACAGCACCGCCAGCCCGACGCCCGCCAGGTAGAGCAAACGCGGACCGTGGAGCAAATAGCTCGACTCCAGAGTCGCCCAGAGGAGGGCAGACGCCAGGAGCCACCACCCAAACCCAACATCACCATCGGCCGATCCTGGCCCCGGCGCATGGCGAGCGCTGCCAGAACCACGACCGCAGCCACGCCACCCAATACCACGGCCTCGGCGCCGAGACCCGGGACCAGATGAGCGAACCAGGTGACAGGGTACGCCAGCGCCTGCAGCAGGTAGAGCGCCCTGAGCCACAGGCCTTCACCGCCAGCCGCGGCGGCCGATGGCGCGCCGACGGGCAAGAGTTGGTAGACGACCGCATAGAGCGCGCCCAACCCGAGAAAGACCATCCACGGACCGCGCCATCGGCGCGCAACTCCCGCCTGCGCCTCCGCACGCCTGCTCCACTGGACCAGCGCCGCCAGCGCTCCAAAGAGAACCGCCGACTCGTGGCTGAGCAGGGCCAAGACAAAGAACATGGCTGTCAACAACCACCATCTACCTCGCCCGCCTCCCGGCATTGCCCCGTATAGATAGGTATGAAGCCCCAACAGGACGAGGCCTGCGGTCGTCGGATGCACGTTGTGCCCATAGACGGCGATTGCCTGGTAGGCAAAGGGAAAGCACGCCAACAACAGCCCGGCGACCAACGCCTGCATCCAGTCGCGCCGCAGACGCCAGACCAACGCGGTCAAGAGAGCGGCGTTCAGGCCGTGCTGAACCACGTTGAGGCCATGGAGCAACCAGGCCGGGTAGCGGCCGAAAACCCCACGGATCAGGAGCAGTGGGAAGAAGGTGAGCGGCCGGTAAAAGCCAAAGGCGTCGGTGGGCAACCAGACAGTGACCAGGTTCAGCTCTTTGGCAATGCGTATGTGCAGCAGGTCGTCATACAGCGCGGGTAGGCTCAGGCTGGGCCAGTATAACAGTATCGCCACCAACGCGGCCGCGCAGGCTGCCAACAAAACACGGCGGGTACGCAAGAATCCGCTCACAGATCGCGATTATACCAAGCCGGTGAACCGGCGACGAACTTATCCCGCCACGTGCCCGTTGCCATGGCGACGGGCAATCGGATTTTGGGACCCCGCGAGCCTGTGTTACACTTGAACCATGACCATCCTGTGGCGAAAGCGACCAGGCCGAGTTCCACCGGCCAGCCGATTGAGCCTGGACCGGCTCTTGTTCTCGCGCAACCCGTGGGCGTCGGCCGGCGCGCTGGCCCTTCTCTGCGTCCTCGGAGCCGCACTTGGCGGCGCCATTGTAGCGCTAGGCGGACCCATGATCGCCGCGGCGCTTACGGCGGCGATCGCAGTGGCGCTTTGGGTACTACGCGATATGGAGATTGGTTTCTGGGGGCTGATAGGCGTGATCTGTCTGCTCCCGTTTGCCGCATTTCCGGTCGATATTGGCATCACTCCGACCTTTCTCGATGCTGCGATTGGCGCCATCGTCGGCGTTTGGCTGTTGCGGCTGGCGACCGGCCGTCAAAGACGCATCGTCACCTCCCCCATCACCCTGCCCCTGATCGCCTTTGTGCTGGTCGCGGTTTTTAGCTTTGTACTCGGACTGCAACACGGCGCGCTCACTTCTTACCTGATCCGCCACTTTGCCGAGATGATGCTGAGCATCGGGTTTACGGTGGTTGTGGTCGATTATTGCCGGGGTTGGAAGCAGCTCGAACGGCTGGTCAGGGTGTTGTTGCTGGCAGCCGGCGCCGCGGCCGCCTTGGGCGTCGTTCTCTACCTACTGCCCGACGCACTGACCAACAGCTTGCTGTCGCGGTTGACCATCGTCGGATATCCGGGCGGCAACGTGCTCCGATACATCGAGGACAACCCCGAGTTGGCGGAACGAGCCATCAGCACCAGCGTGGACCCCAACGTACTGGGCGGCATGCTATCCATGGCGTTGGCGCTCGCCGTTCCCCAGCTGTTGACAGCGCGGCCGCTGTTGCCGCGCCGGCTAACCGCGGTGTTGATCGGCGCGCTGGGTCTCTGCCTGCTGCTGACCTTTTCGCGCGGCTCGATGGTGGCTGCGGTGGCGGGCCTGGGGTTCATTGCCCTGTTGCGCTATCGCCGTCTGCTGCTGGTAATGGGCCTTGTCGCATTGCTCGTTCTGGTCCTGCCGTGGACCCAGGAATACGTGCTCCACTTTGTCGAAGGGATACAGTTCGAAGACCTGGCGACCCAGATGCGGATCGGCGAGTACACCGACGCCCTCAAGTTGATGGCTCGATACCCGCTCTTTGGGGTCGGCTTTGCCGGCTCGCCAGATATCGACCTCTACCTGGGAGTAGCCATGGTCTACCTGACCATTGGCGGCGAGATGGGCGTGCTGGGGTTGCTGGCATTTGCCGCCGTCATCGGCACCCTGGTGGCGTCCAACTGGCGCGCCTATCGTTCCCTGGGCGCCGATTCCAACCTGCATCCAGCGGCCGACAGCCTGTGGCTGGGGCTGGCAGCGGCCGTGGTTGCGGGCCTGACCGGGGGCATCTTTGACCACTATCTCTTTAACCTCGACTTTCACCACTCGGTCACCATCTTTTGGCTCTTTGTAGGCCTGGCAGCGGCTACCGCTCGTCTGATCGGTTCCGCAACGCCAGCCGACCAGGTCGATAAATAGCCAGCGCCAGTTGCGGCAGGTGTGGAACCTTTGCCACCCTACCGGCGTCTCTGAATTGTGAACGGAGGCACAAAAGGAGTATTGAGATGAAAGCGAAACTGCCTGTTTTCTTGCTGTTATTGATTCTGCTCGCCCTGATGGCGTGCACGCCCAGCGGCGACGCCACCGAACCGGCGCCCGAACCAACGGCGGCGCCCCAGCCGTCAGAGGCGGTCCTGGACGCCCGCGACGCTGCGCTAAACTTCCTACGCGAGACATATGGCCCCGAGGCGCCACCGGCCGGCCTGTTCTGGAAGGCCGCCTACATCACTCCCGAGGGGTTGGTCGGCGGGTCTGACTATGAATTCACCTCGGACGACTGGACGATCAAGGTTTCCTATCCCATCGTCCTGCCCGAGGACACCGTCTATACGGTCGTGGTCACCAACCCGGCGACCAGCTTTGCCTGGCAGGGGGAGGTTGATCCGCAGGGTCAGGTCTGGGAGGACGGCATACCGCCGGCGGCCGAGCCGCCAGAAGAGGTGTGGATGGCGCTCGACGCCGCGACAACCCACATCGGCGCCGAATACCCCGACGCACCGGCCGCGACCGGCCTCAAGTGGATCGTCGAGTCGGTCGAACCGGCCGAACCCCGGCTCGGTTGGTCGGAATACCGGTTTCTGGGCGCGGATTGGGCGATCACCATCGGATATCCAGTGGTGCTGCCCGAATTGACAGTCTACCAGGTCATTGCGCTCCACACCGCCGGTTTCCGCTGGCAAGGCGAGGTGGATGCCGATGGGGTGGTGACCGAGAGCCCGGATGCAGCTGACCCCAGCCGGCCTATCCTGAGCCCGGCGCGAGCGCGGGACCTGGTGTTATCCCATATCGCCGAGACCCGAAACGTGCAGCCGTCCGCCCTGGATGCTGGCTGGACAGAGACCGACGTCAGCCCGGAGGGGTTGGTCGGCTCGACCACCCTCGAGTACACGATGGGCATTGGACTGTCACCGTCTCTTATCCAATCGTCGCACCCGCGGCGACCGTCTACCTTGTGAGTGTCACCAGCCAGGATGACGACTTGACCTGGAACGGGCAGGTGGACGCGGGCGGGCGGGTGACCGAATCGGCCGAGCAACCGGTGGTCGCCTGGTATGGTCAAGTCGTGGCCCTACCGGCCGGCGCCGAATACGACGACTATCTCCAAGTGCTACCTGCCGGCACGGCCGACATCGGCCTGACCGGCGCCGGCGCCGAGATCGAGGCGCAGATTGCAGGTCTGCGAGGTCAGGATACACGCGCTCACCTTTGGGGCGCGCTAACCTGCAACGTTCCCGATTACGGTGGTTGCCAGCTCGTCGTCAGCCACGTGCGGCCGGACGGGCCCGGACCCGAACTCGAGCCCGACCTCGTGGACGGGTGGATGGGCGTGATCTACAGCGGGCCGCCCGGTCCGCGCTCCGGCGGCGACGACTATTTCGTCCTGGTAGGAGATTGGAATATCCAGTACGGAATCGATTCCGCGATCGACGGCAACGGCGACCAGCCGCTGGTCGAGCAGCTTGCCGACCTCCGCGACACGCGCCACATCGTAAAGATTTGGGGAGAGTTGGTAGCCGGCCGGCCGGACTGGAACGGGACCCAAATCCTGGTGGATCGGATCGAGACGGTGGACGATTCGTCGGCCGCCGCAGCGCCGCCCCCACCCCACTGGGACGAGTCCGAGTTGGACACGGCAGTGTACGTCAACGAGGATCATAACTACCAGCTCCAGGTGCCCGAGGCAGCGACGGTCACCGAGGAGGGGGTGATGGGATTCCCCACCGAGGAGCTGCCCGAGGGGATGACGGCCGAGGCCTACATGGAGCAACTGCGCGAGCAGTTCGGCGATCGGCTGTGCGTTCACATCAAATACGGGCTGGGTTATCTGACCATCTCGGCGCCGGTCAACGAGGGGTTTCGCTATGCCACTTGCGGCCGGACCGGCGTCGGCGCCGGCGAGTTGGTCAGCAAAGAGGAATCAGTCGTCGTTGGAGACCGGACCTACATCGCGCAGGGGTTCGAGTCCATCGGTCAGGCGGGGTGCACTTCCCTGGACTGTCACAACGAGACGATGGTGGTCATCCTGGAGGATGGCACCCGCATCGAGTATGGCTCGCAACCAGACAGTTCGGCCACCTATGACGATTACCGGATCAAGGGCAGGGAGATGCTGCTGCGCATGCTGGCATCCTTTGCCAGGATCGAATAGGGCCCTCCCAGCGCCTACAGACCATGGAGCGGCTCGCGTCGCCCGATCAGACGCCAGCCACTGAACGACGAGGCCGGCCTCGCGTTCTTGAACCGAGGCCCGGCCGGGCCTCGGTTCATTTCTGACCGTCACCCGAGTCGGAAATTGCCCTCAATGTCAGCTTGGCGGGAGAATAGCGTCGCGCGCCGGTTTGAAAGCTGTGGTACTATCTACTCAAGTGAAACCGTCGCCACCTACGGAGGTGCCTATGAAGACCAGATCCCTGAAACCCAGTCGCAAGTACCTGAGCAAGCTCCGTCTCACGCTGTCGCTGATCGCGTTGCTGGTGATGCTGTGCGGCCTGCTGACCGGCGCGCTCATTACCCTGGATGAGACGGTGGGCGGCCGCGCTCTGGGGATTACCATGATCGTCACGCTCATAGCCAATCTGCTCTGGTGGGTGCCGGCAATGTTGCTGTCCGGCCCCTATTACCGCAGTTTGAGCTACGAGATCCGCGATGACGAGGTCGTGGTTCACGCCGGAATCATCACCAAGGCGGTCAAGCACGTCCCCTACCGCACGGTGACCAATCTGCAGGTCAATCGAGGGCTGTTGGACCGCTGGTTCTTTGACCTCGGAACCCTCAACATCCAGACGGCCGGCATGAGCGGCGCCACCGGCGCCGAGGAGAGCCTCGTCGGACTGCCCAATTATAACGAGGTGTACGAGTTGGTCGCGCAAGAGTTGCGCCGCTTCCGGGGCAGCATGGCGCCAACCGCGGCCGACATGGAAAGCGAGCCCGCAACCCTGACCGAGATTCTGTCCGAGGTGCGAGCCATCCGGCACGCGCTTGAGAGCGTCGGCCGATAGCCTACAAGGGAGCAACGAATGTCAACTGCCTATCGGACCTTTACCCAGGAACGAGGGATCACAGCCCGCGGGCTATTTGAGGCGCAGGAAGCAGCCCGGCGCGAGGCGGCCGAGTATATCGATCAACAACTCGGCAGCCAGGAGGTGCTCAGCATCAGCGAGACATCCTTGATCCTGCCGCTGTCCAGCAAGGGCATGCACACGGTCACGGTCTGGTACCGCCAACGCTGACCCCAGACGCTCGTCGCTGGGAGAGCAACATCGACATCGGGGATTCTGAACCCCGGAGGGTTTTTGTGATGTACATGTATCGAGGAGAGAGAAATGGACCAAGAAACACCGATCCGACAGGATGAACGGATGATGGCGGGCGTGGCCCATGGCAGCATCCTGCTGGGTATCTTTAGCAATGGGATTGGCGGTATCCTCACGACTCTGGTCATCTGGATGACCCAGAAGGAGAAATCTGCCTACGTGGCCCGACAGGCGATGCAAGCGCTGGTCTACCAGGTCCTTTCCACGGTGGTCACTTTTGTCGTGTGGGGATGCTGGGGCATGCTCTACATGGTTATGATCTTTGTGCCGCTCATCGCCAACCCGGCCGCCTTTGAGCAGTCTGCGCCGCCGCCCAGTATCTGGTTCGGCCTGATCCTGATGGTCTTCCCCTTGGCTATCTGGGGCCTTACAGTCCTATATGGATTGTGGGGCGCGGTGCAGTCGTGGCGCGGGGTGGATTTCTCGTATACAATCGTTGGAAAATGGCTCAAGGAGCGGGAATAAACGCATGTACGCAGTTCAGGTTTCCCACGTCGCCAAATCGTTTGGCGACACCCAAGCGGTCGCCGATGTATCCTTTGAGGTACGCCCGGGCGAGATCTTTGGCCTGCTCGGCCCCAACGGCGCCGGCAAGACCACCACGATCCGGCTGATGCTGGACATATTCAAACCCGATCGAGGCGCCGTCTCTATTCTCGACGGTCCGATGACTGAAGCCAAAAAGAACCGCATCGGCTACATGCCCGAAGAGCGTGGACTGTACCAGGATGCTCCCCTCGAGCGCTGCCTGGTGCACCTGGCGACGCTCAAGGGGCTCTCATTCGCCGAGGCGCGCCAGCGGCTCAACGCCTTGCTGGAGCAGTTTCGACCTGGCGGCCCATCGCAATAAAAAGGTCAAGGACCTGAGCAAGGGTATGCAGCAAAAGGCCCAGATCATCAACACGGTAGTTCACGAGCCAGAGCTGATCATCATCGACGAGCCCTTTACCTCTCTCGACCCGGTCAACACCCAGATGGTGAAAGCGTTGATCCGACAGTTGCGCGACCAGGGCGTCACTATTCTGATGTCCACCCACCAGATGCACCAGGTCGAGGAGCTGTGTGATCGCATCCTGCTCATCGACCACGGCCGCGACGTGCTGTATGGCGATCTAGATTCGATACGCCGGCGCTACTCGGGCCACGCGGTTTGGGTCCGCATAGATGGCGACCTGCCCCCCATCCCCGGCGTCGAGGCGATCGAGGCGCACAACAGCGTGGCTAAACTCACACTGGCGGCCGACACCTCCCCCCAGCAAGTGCTACGCGCCTTGATGGCGCAAGAAGCGCTGGTCGAACGGTTCGAGATTGCCGTCCCCACCCTGGACGAGATATTCATCCGGGTGGTGGCAAACGGGAGGGGCTGATGTCCAAGCTCTGGCTGATGGCCCTTTACGAGTACAAACGCCACGTACTCGAAAAAAAGTTTATCATCGCGCTCTTGAGCGTCCCACTCATCGTTGGGTTGATGATCGGACTGATCGCGCTCATCGCGGCGATGGAGGAAAAGAGCGACGCGGTGGGCTATGTAGATTACGCGGGTCTGCTGAACGACCCTGTCCCAGCGCCTCTGCCCGGCAGCAGCCCTGACGACCCCTCAGTGCCCAAGCCGGTGCCGCTGGTGCCGTTCGCGACGGCCGCCGAGGCGCGGCAGGCGCTGGACGCGAAGGAGCTTCAAGCCTACTATGTAATCAGCGCCGACTATGTCGAAACAAAGGCGGTGGAGCTGGTCTACCACGACACACCCGACTGGTCCGTGAGGCGCCAGTTCTGGGACACGATGCAGATCAACCTGCTGGACGACCTGCCAGCCGAGGTCGCTGAACGCGCGGTAGCGGGCAGCAACCTGATCGTCCGCTGGCCGGCCGATACCCCTGAAGGAGGGCGCGAGTTCTCCCAGCGCACCTTTCTCAACACCTTTGTGCCGATAATCACTGGCATCACCGTCGTGATGTTACTCTTTTTCGCTTCCGGTTACCTGATGGGCGCCGTGGTGGAAGAAAAAGAGAACCGCACGATGGAGATACTGGTGACATCAATCTCGTCAAACCAATTGATCGCCGGAAAGGTGATTGGCATCCTGGGGGTCGTCTTGACGCAATTCCTGTTTTGGGTTGGATTCGGCGCCCTATGTGTGGTGGTCGGCGGCAACTGGATGGATATTGAGCTGCTTCAGAACATTGACATCGACCTCCGGATGTTTGCGGTCACCGTGATGATCGCCGCGCCCGCCTTTGTGATGCTCGCCGGCCTGATGACGGCCGCCGGAGCGACCTTTGCCGACGCCCAGGAGGCGCAGCAGCTAACCGGGCTGTTTGTGGTGCCTTTCATGATCCCTATCTGGCTCCTTCAACCTATCCTTGAGCATCCCAACAGCCCGCTCTCGATCGCCCTGAGCTTCTTCCCGCCGACCTCGGTCGGCACCTACAGCCTGCGGCTCGCCTTTTCCGAGGTACCCGGTTGGCAGATCGTCGCCAGCATCACCATTTCGAGCCTATGCGCCGTGGGGGCGCTCTGGCTGGCTGGGCGAGCGTTTCGTCTCGGGATGTTGCGCTATGGCAAGCAACTGAACTGGCGCGAGCTGTTTGGCCGGGCTGCGGCCGGTTCCTGACCAGCCTTGACGGGAGTGATCTATGAACAAGACCTTGCTGGTACTGCGCTACGAGATAGGCACCGTTCTGCGCAGCAAGTCATTCCTCTTTACTGCCTTTGGGCTTCCTTTGATCGGCGTGCTCATTTTTGCCGGCGTGTCGCTGGCTCGCGCAGGTGGAGAGGACTCGGCGGTGGACTCGTCCACGACGACGGACACACCGGAGCTGCAGGTCGAAGGGTACGTGGATGAGGCGAACCTGATACAGCACCCAAGCGCTGAAATCCCGCCGGATATCTTGCTACTATTTCCGGACCGCGAGAGCGCGCTGGCAGCGTTGAACGCGGGCGAGATTGCCGCCTACTATATCATTCCGGCCGATTACCTCGAGCAGGGCGACCTCCTCTACATCAATCCAGAGTACCGGCCGATGACCTCCGACGAGCAATCGTGGGTGATGCGGCGCACGATCTTTGCCAACCTGCTGAACAACGACCCGGGACGGCTGGAACGCGCCACCCAGGTGATGGACCTCCAGATGACGCCGGTGAAAGCAGAGGCGGTCGAGCGCGCCGAGGACCATCCTGCGGCGTTTTACGTCCCCTATGGCACGATGATGGCCTTTTATATGGTCATCATCATGTCAGCCAGTTTGCTGCTGAACAGCGTCAGCAACGAAAAGAAGAACCGGACCATCGAAGTGCTGTTGCTCTCAGCCAGCCCACAGGAGCTACTGACCGGGAAGATCATCGGACTCGGTCTGCTCGGCCTGTTGCAGATGGCGATCTGGCTGGGGACCGGCTACACGGTCTTGCGCCTGAGCGGGCGCACCTTGAGCTTGCCGCCCGGGTTCGAGCTGCCGCCTTCGATCCTTGCCTGGGGAGTCACTTACTTTATGCTGGGCTACGGGGTCTATGCCAGCCTGATGGCGGGATTGGGAGCACTGGTGCCCAACCTCAAAGAGGCCTCGCAGGCGGTCATTGTGGTCATCTGGCCTATGCTCATCCCCATGCTATTCGTAGTCGCATTGATAGAGAACCAGGCCGGCGCTCTGGCGGTCGGGTTGAGCCTCTTTCCCCTCACCGCTCCCATCGCTATGATGGTGCGGTTGGCCGTCGCTAACGTGCCGGTGTGGCAACTAGCGGTCTCGGTGGTTCTGCTGGCGGCTACGGCTGCCCTGATCGTGAGGGCCGTGGGCCGCATGTTTCACGCCCAAACGCTTCTCTCGGGGCAACCGTTTTCCGGCCGGCGCTTCTTTCTCGCATTCCTTGGCCGAACATGATCCATTAACACTACGTGGACAATCGACACAGGGGTGGGTAGAGTGGCATAACTGATCTGCCCACCCTTTTTCCATGACCGCCATACGACACCCCTGGACCCTCTCGACGGCCGAGGCCATCGCGTTGCAGCTGGTTTTGCGCGGCCAACTCGTCCTGTCGTGGGACAGCCGCCGGGTGGAGACGGTGGCGGGTGTGGACGTCTCACTTCGAGGCCGAACAGCCCGCGCCGCCATCGTCCTGATGCGCTATCCGGACCTGACGCCACTCGCCTCAGCCACTGCCGAACAGCCGGTTCCCTTCCCCTATGTCCCGGGCTTGTTGAGCTTTCGCGAAGCGCCCGCCATCCTGGCGGCCTGGGAGGAGCTACCGTTCGAGCCCGACCTGGTGCTCTTTGACGGTCAGGGCATCGCCCACCCGCGGGGCATCGGCATTGCGGCTCACCTGGGGCTCTGGTTGGGACAGCCGTCTATCGGCGTCGCCAAATCGCGCCTCTACGGCCGGCACGAGGAGCCTGGCCGCGACAAGGGGGACTGGACGCCGCTGCTCGACGAGGACGAGCCCGACCGGGTCATCGGCGCCGTGGTACGCTCACGGGCGGACGTCAAGCCGGTGTTCGTCTCGCCTGGGCACCTGATCGATGTGGCGACCAGCGTCCGATTTACGGTGGCCTGCACACCGCGCTACCGGCTGCCGGAACCGTGCCGCCGGGCACACCAAGCGGCAGGCGGCGCCATCCTGCCTTAAAGCTAGCTCGTCCGCCGCTCTTCTTCGCGCTCGTCCTTGAGCACCACGCTCATGAACCCGCTCACGACACTGATGATGAGCGCTCCCCAAAAGGCAGGCCAGAATCCGGCAATGTGCAGCGAAGGTGCCAGCCAGGCGGTTAGCCCCAACATCGCCGCGTTCAGCACCAGCACAAAGAGCCCCAGCGTCAGAATGATCAACGGGCACGTGAGCAGCTTGAGAAACGGGCGAACCAGGGCGTTCACCAACCCAAAGACGAGCGCAATGAGCAACAACGACACGGCCGTGCCGGTGTGCTCGATCCCCGGCACCAGCTCGATAGCCACCCAGATGGCGATGGCATTGATGACCCAGCGAATCAGCATCCGCATCATAACGCTCCTTATCTAGTTCGACCTCTCCTTGAGGCCCTCTGTTCTACGGTACGCACAGCCGGCGGGATGAGTTGCAGAAAAATGCCCGGCCGACAAAAGCCAGCCGGGCCAAGCCCCCGGGCGGATTCGAACCGCCGACCTTGAACTTAGGAGGTTCCTGCTCTGTCCTGCTGAGCTACGGGGGCAGCGCGTCAATAGTATATACTGCAAGGCGGTAAACGTAAAGGGATTGAACCAGAACCCGGTTCGAGGTATAGTTCTTCTGGTACCAACTTGCGGCCCGGAACGCCACGTCAACGCCCGGTGAGTCTACCGCGGGCGGCCCGGCCGGAGGGAATCCTTGGTTCATGTGAGACGAGCGATGAACACCAACCACCCATCTGACACAACCTCGCAGCGGCTCTTCCCCATCGATGCGCTGCGCGGGTCGATCATGGCCTTGATGGCGCTGGATCACGCCAACTGGTTCGTGGCCCAAAAGCACCCCCCAAGCGAGATGTGGGGTGGGCCATATCCCGCCTATAACGACGCGCTCTCCTTCCTCGTCCGGTTCGTCACCCATCTTGCCGCGCCGGGCTTTTTCCTGTTGATGGGCGCCGGGATGATCCTGCTGGCCCGCTCACGTGCGAGGGGTGGATGGAGCCGATGGTCCGTCATCCGGCACCTGTGGCTCCGCGGTGGGGTGTTAATCGCCCTGCAGTTCCTGGTGGTCAACCGCGCCTGGGAGCTCTCCATCCAGGGGTGGGAACTGCGAGTGTACATCGGGGTGCTTGGCGCCCTGGGCGGCGCCATGATCCTGGGGAGCTTGATGCTGTGGCTGCGGCCGCCCTACCTGGCGCTCCTGGCGGCCGGGCTGTTTGTCGGCACCGAGTTCTTGCACCCCGACTCGGCGCAGTGGGGAAAGCTGGCCATCGACCTGCCCAACCTGCTGTTGGTGCGGCCGGGGGGCGACCTCGGCCTGTGGTCCAATTACCCCGCGCTCCCCTGGGTGGAATTGGTGGTGTTCGGCATGCTCTTTACGCACTGGCTCCTGTTGGATCCGTCCAAAGCCTACCGCCGGGCATGGCAACTGGGCGTGGTCATGCTGGCGGCGTTCGTGATACTCCGCGGCCTGGACGGTTTCGGCAACATCCGGCCCCGCACTGGAGATAACTGGATCGACTACCTCAACCCGGTCAAGTACCCGCCAAGCATGACCTTCACGCTTCTGACCACCGGGGTAAACCTGATCCTGCTGTGGCTGTTTTCGCGGACCGGCGTGGCCGCGCGCCACCTCTTGCAGCCGCTGGTCGTGCTTGGCCAGGCGCCTCTTTTTTCTACGTGCTGCACCTCTTTCTCTACGCCGGGATGGCGTACGTGCTTGCCCCCAATGGGACGAGCATCCCGCTGATGCTCCCCCTCTGGTTGCTGGGATTGCTGATCCTATTCCCGCTGACCCTGTGGTACGGCCGGTTCAAACGGCAGACGGCAGCGAATTCGCTCTGGCGAATGTTCTGAGCAGCACCTCCACTCCTCTCGAAATCGGCTAGCCACCGACGCCACCCAGCTTCCTGGAGCGGTAGGCATCATAGTCGGGCAGCATGCGCTCATACTCCTCGCCCATCAAGGGTGACGAGAAAAGGAAATCGGCCGAGGCGCGGTTGCAGGCCACCGGGATATTCCAGACGACCGCAATGCGCAGCAACGCCTTGACGTCGGGGTCGTGGGGTTGCGCCTCGAGCGGATCCCAGAAAAAGATCAACACGTCGATCGCCTGCTCGGCGATCAGGGCGCCGATCTGCTGGTCACCGCCGAGCGGGCCGCTCTGCAATCGGGTGACAGCAATCCCCAACGCATCCTCAAGCACCCGGCCGGTGGTGCCGGTCGCAACGAGTCGATGTCGGGCCAACCGTTCGCGGTTGTATGCCGCCCACTCGAGCAGATCATCCTTCTGGTTGTCGTGCGCCACCAGGGCAATTCGCTTGATGTCTCCCATCCTGGCTGTCTGTGCCGTCATCGTCTCCACCTCCCAAGGATTGCGTGCAGTATCACTCGCATGGCCCTGCCCACCCAATGAACACACCGTGAGCCCGGCACCCTCGGCGCAGGGGCATTCTACCATGGGCTGATCCACACCGCTACCTTCTGACCGCACGCCACTCAACTCTTTCGCCCGGTCCAATCACCAAGGAATCGAACCATCCGGCGAACAGGTGCGGTATAATGGGTGAGAGAGGAGGTCGTGATATGAAACCATGTCGATTGTTCCTTCAGCCCCTGGCCCTGTTGGGAGCGGCTGTGCTGCTATTCGGTCTGCTCGGCGGGTGTAACAGCACGGATAGCAACCCGGCCAGCGACCCAACCAGCGAAAGCGCGGCTGGCGACATCACGCGGGTGCCAACGCCTACGCCGTTGGTGCAGATTGCCGAGCAAGACCCCTTTGACGTCGAGCTGACCGCTGACGACGATGGCAGCACGGTAGAGATGGGGGTCGGTCACACGATGCGAATCCGCCTGAAGGGAAAAAACTTTGGATGGGCGTGGAAGGTTCGAGACGTGGACGACCAGGTCCTGGACCAGATCGGAAACATCGACGTTCTCCGCTCGGGTTCGTACATCGCCATCCGCTTTGAGGCGGTCGGCATCGGCGAGACCCCCATCAATATCGAGTACCATCCCATTGGGTCGCCCGATAGGAACCACTTTTCAGTCAATGTGATCGTCAAGTAGCCTGATCCACTCGCCGTGGTGCGGGCTTGACGGAGCAAGATTGAATCTCCGTGGAGGACGACTCTGGGTAAGGTGGCCAACGCATGCGGGTCTGCCCGGCCGATGATCTGGCGCTCCCCACGACAACTCCCGTGCCGTGGACCGTCGCCGCCGGCGGTGTTACAATATCCCACATGACGGAGATGATACCTGTGCAAAGGGCGTAGTTGGCGAGCCAGTCGAGCGGGTAGAAAGGGGTTGAGCATGGGTTTTCACGGTGGTGGCTGGTGGTCCTTTATTCGCTACGACGAGGAGCGGGATCGGCCGGAGGTCAGCCGGGCGCTGTTGCGCCGGGTGGCGGCCTATGCCCGGCCCTACTGGCGGCCGGCCGCTCTGATGATCGGGTTGATCGTCCTGACCTCGCTGCTCAACCTGGTCCCTCCCCTGCTCTATCGTGACCTGCTGGACAACGCCCTGCCCAACAGGACGATGTGGCGCGCCTCAACCTGCTGGCGCTGGGCGTCATCGGCATCCCGGTCCTGATCCGGGTTGATCGGCGTGGCGCAGCGCTACCTGGGCGCCACCATCGGCGAGGGCATCATCTGCGATCTGCGGCAGGCGCTGTATGCCCACATGCAGCGCATGAGCATGCGCTTTTTCACCCACACCAGGACCGGCGAGATGATGTCGCGGCTCAACAACGACGTGATCGGCGCGCAGCGGGCGGTGACCGGCACCCTGGTCAGCATCATCACCAACATCATCTCCCTGGTCAGCACGCTGGCCATCATGATCTCGCTGGAATGGCGGCTGACGCTGCTGGGCGTCGACCATCCTGCCCCTCTTTATCCTGCCCGCGCGGCGGGTGGGCCGGGTGCTGCGCCGCGTCGCCCGCCAGCAGCATGGAAGCACAACGCCGAGATGAACGCCCTGATGAACGAGACGCTCAACGTCAGTGGCGCGCTGCTGGTCAAGATCTTTGGCCGCGAGGACGACGAGGTGAGCCGGTTTGCCGACCGCGCCGGCCAGGTGCGCGACATCGGCGTGCGCCAGGCGCTGGTCGGGCGCTGGTTCTTTATGGGGCTCGGCCTGGTCGGCGCGCTGGGCACGGCGCTGGTCTTTTGGCTGGGCGGTCACCTGGTGCTGCGCGGCGCCTTTACCGTCGGCACCATCATCGCTTTTGGCACCTACCTGGCCCAGCTCTACGGCCCGCTGTCGGCGCTGACCAACGCCCGCGTCGAGTTTGCCACCAGCATGGTCAGCTTTGAGCGCGTCTTTGAGGTGCTGGACCTGCCGGTCGAGATCGCGGATCGGCCCGGGCGCGGTCTCGCTCGAGCCGCGTTCAGGGCCACGTGCGCTTTGAGGAGGTGTCCTTTAGCTACATAGACGCACGCTGAGGCGGCCGGTTGGGCTGGAGGAGGTGCCCCGCTTCGGCCGGCACGCGAACCGCGCCCCGTGCCCAAGGCGCGAGCCGTGCGGGAAAAAGCCGAGCGTCGGCCGCGCTCCTTCAGGCAACCGACCACGAGCTGCGTTGGGCGCTGCGGGACGTGAGCTTTGAGATGCAGCCCGGTCAACTGGTGGCGCTGGTCGGGCCCAGCGGCGCGGGCAAGACGACCATCACCTATCTGCTGCCGACGCCTCTACGACCCCACCGAGGGCGCGATTTCGCTGGATGGCCACGACCTGCGCGACGTGCAACTGGCCTCGCTGGCGCGCCAACATCGGCATGGTCACCCAGGAGACCTATCTGTTCCACGACACGATTCGCGCCAACCTGCTCTATGCCAAGCCGGACGCCACCCAGGCCGAGCTCGAGGCGGCCTGCCGCGCGGCCAACATTCACGATTTTATCGCCGGCCTGCCCGACGGCTACGACACCGTCGTCGGCGAGCGGGGCTACCGGCTGTCGGGCGGCGAAAAGCAGCGCGTGGCCATCGCCCGCGTCATCCTCAAGGACCCGCGCGTGCTGATCCTGGACGAGGCGACCAGCCACCTGGACTCGGAGAGCGAGGCGCTGATCCAGCAGGCGCTGGAGCGGGTGATGCAGGGGCGCACCAGCCTGGTCATCGCCCACCGGCTGAGCACCATCCTGTCGGCCGACCAGATCCTGGTGATGGACGAGGGGCAGCTGGTGGAGCGAGGGACCCACGGCGAGTTGCTGGCCCGCGGATGGCGTCTATGCCCAGCTGTACCGCACCCAGTTTGGCAACAGTCGGGAGTTGCGAGCCGACGAGTAGGGGTTGGGGTTCAGACGCCGGTTGACGCCACGCCGCCTAGGCCCAATAGGCGCGTATGAGCTCCCAATTGCTCCACAGGTCGTAGGCGCCGATACCCAGCAGCAACAGCCCTCCCACCGTGTTGATCAACCGAGCCCGCATGGCGAATTGGCGGGTGATCCAACGCTGGGTCGCGCCGGACAGGAATGACAACGCCAGCAGGGGCAAACCAAAGCCCAGCCCGAACCACAGGAAGACCCCCAACTTGCTGATCGCCTCGCCTGCGGTAAGCGATAGGGTGAAAATGCCCACCACCAGGGGACCCGAGCAGGGAAGCGCGATTGGCCCGTACAGCAGGCCGTAGACAAAGGCGTTGGCATAGGGGTTCGAGAGCACCGGGACCTTGACCTGGGGTAGACTCTTGAAGGGGTTTCGATTCAGCAGCATGGTCACGCCCAGGGCTACGATCATCAGGTCCGTGAGGGGGATAACCACCGCCAACGCCTGACCAACTGACACGGAGACCAGCGCGATGACGAGCCCTAGCAGAAGCATCATGACGAGCACGCCAGCCAACACAAAGACACCCAGAAAATAGCGACCGCGCCGGCCGGCCAACCCTTCCTGTCCACCGCTCAGGTAGGCCAAAAAGCCGGGGTAGAGGGGCAACACACAGGGGCTGGTGGACGACAGCAGGCCCAAAGAGAGCGAGGTAACAATCGAACTGAGAAACATGCTGATCTCCTCTGGTCACCGGTCTCCGGGGTTTTATGAAACCCCGGAGACCAATGGTGCGGCAGGGTTTACATCCCCTCATTCAAGAACGGTTCAAGGGCTGCCATCAAGTCCTGTGCGCTCTTGATCCCAAAAGGCAGCAGATGCACCCCCCCATGCCGATCGACGATCAGCATCGGCGTGGAGGGCGGGTTGAGGAATTGGTCGCCGTATAACTGGCCAATCTCACGGGCCACGTCACGCGGAGCCACCGCATAGAGCCAATCAAAGCCATGCCGGGCTGTGTGGTCGCTCAACACTGCGGGCGACTCGTTGAGGTCGATGTCGATACCCACCGAAACAAAGTCATCCCGGTCACCCAACAAGCTGTGCAGTTCCTTTACCTGTCCCTGCTGCCGGAGGCAGTTGGAGCACCAAACCGCCAGCGTCTCCACCAGCACGACCTTGCCTTTTAGGTCCTTGACCGTAAAGGTCTCGCCGGTGTTGACGTCCACCAACTCGGCGCTGAACCAATCCGGAAGCGCCATCTCTTCTTCCATCGTTTCTTCGGTAGAAGCATCGTCCTCCATCATGTCGTCAGCGGATGAATCATCCTCCATCGAATCCATATCCTCGGCCGAGTGGTCATCCTCCGTCATGGCATCGCCCTGCGATTCCTCTTCCAGCGCGGAATCACCCGAGTCGAGCTCCTCCATGGTGGTGTCATCGGCCGAACCGTGCTCGTCCATCATCGCATCGCCGTCGGCGGCTTCCTCCATCGTGTCCATGTCGTCGCCATGATCGTCCTCGCCCACCATCTCGGTGCTCGTGTCGCTCTCTTGAGCCATGGTGTCAGCGGATTCGGCCACGACCTCGATTTGACTCTCTTGCGCCGGGTCCGGGTTGGCGCCCCCAGCGCTGCAGGCGGAGGCCAGCACCGCCAACAACAGCATTAATCCTATGAATCGACCTGGTTTCATTTGTTCCTCCATTGGTTGGAATCCGTTTGCTCAACATAACTTTATCCGAGATCCATTGCGGTTAGCTTGCCGGCTCCTTACGCAATCCTTAACTGCGACCGGCCGCTGGCCTGCAGGCCAGGCGAGGGTCCGGATTCAGAGGCGACGCCCCGCAGATGTAGGGCCTCACATGGCTCAAAGAACACGTACTCATTGTTCCAACTTTGTGCTATCATTGGGTGTGTAGGCGCCTCTGCACAGCAACCATTGCCTGGGTCCCAGCCAGGTCTGCCAAAGGAAAAACTGCTCAAGGAGGAAACCATGTCGAATACGCAACACAACCAATCGGAGGGCCATTTGTATCACCCTTCTTCCAAAGTAGTTGCGGCCGCCAATGTCAAGGAGTACGAGGCGCTCTACCAGCGTTCCCTGGAGGACCCCGCGGGTTTCTGGGCCGAACGGGCCGAGGAGCTCGAGTGGTTCGAAAAGTGGGATCAGGGTGCTGGATGACAGCGACACACCCTTCTTCAAGTGGTTCGTCGGCGGCAAGACCAACATCGTCCACAACGCCCTGGACCGCCACCTCAAGACCTACCGCAAGAACAAGCTGGCCCTGATCTGGGAGGGAGAGCCGGGCGATACGCGCACCTTCTCCTACTTCGCCCTCAACCGCGAGGTGTGCAAGTTCGCCAACGTGCTCAAGAGCCTGGGCGTGAAGAAGGGCGACATCGTCACCATCTACCTGCCGCGCATCCCCGAGCAGGTCATCGCCATGCTGGCCTGCGCCAAGATCGGCGCGGCCCACAGCGTGGTGTACGGCGGCTTCAGCGTCGAGGCGCTGGCCGAGCGCATCGAGGACGCCCAGAGCCGCGTGCTCGATCACCGCCGACGGCGGCTGGCTGCGCGGCAAGATCGTCACGCTCAAGGATATCGCCGACGAGGCGATGGCCCGCCAGCCGACCATCGAGACCTGCATCGTGGTCAAGCGCACCGGGCAGGAGATCTACATGGAGGCCGGGCGCGACTACTGGTACCACGACCTGATGAGCCTGCCCATCGCCAGCCCCGATCTGCCCGACCGAGCCGATGGACGCCGAGGATCATGCTCTTCATCCTCTACACCTCCGGCACCACCGGCCGGCCCAAGGGCGTCGTCCACACCCACGGCGGCTACATGGTGTACACCTACACCACCCTCAAGTACGTCTTCGACATCAAGGACGAGGACCGCTGGTGGTGCGCCGCCGATCCCGGCTGGATCACCGGCCACAGCTACATCGTCTATGCGCCGCTGCTCAACGGCGCCACCAGCTTCATGTACGAAGGGCGCCCCAACCACCCCTACCCCAACCGCTGGTGGCAGATGATCGAGAAATACGGCATCACCATCCTCTACACCGCGCCCACCGCCATCCGCGGCCTGATGCGCTTTGGCGAGGCCTGGCCCAACCGCCACGACCTGAGCAGCCTGCGCCTGCTGGGCAGCGTGGGCGAGCCGATCAACCCCGAAGCCTGGAAGTGGTACCACACGGTCATCGGCAAAGGGCGCTGCCCCATCATGGACACCTGGTGGCAGACCGAGACCGGCGGCTTCATGATCACGCCGCTGCCCATCACGCCGCTCA
This sequence comes from uncultured Chloroflexia bacterium, assembly GCA_963695825.1. Taxonomy (GTDB): domain Bacteria; phylum Chloroflexota; class Anaerolineae; order Promineifilales; family UBA4811; genus CAVOHX01. Next base: position 62,432 of record CAVOHX010000023.1, on the reverse strand, counting down.
AGCCCGGCTCGGCCACCAACCCTTCTTCGGCATCGACGTCGACGTGGTGGACGAGAAGGGCAAGCCGGTGCCGCCGGGCGAAGAGGGCTATCCTGGTGATCAAGACGCCCTGGCCGGGCATGCTGCGCACCATCTACAAGGACCCGGACCGCTACCAGAGAGCAGTACTGGAGCAAATTCAAGGGCCATGTACCAGACCGGCGACTCGGCCCGCAAGGACGAGGACGGCTACGTCTGGGTCATCGGCCGCATGGACGACGTGATCAAGGTCAGCGGCTACCGCCTGGGCACGGCCGAGGTAGAGAGCGCGCTGGTCAGCCATCCCGACGTCTCCGAGGCGGCGGCCATCGGCGCTGCCGCACGAGCTCAAGGGCAACGCCATCCACGCCTACGTCATCCTGCGGGCAGGGCGTGGAGGGCAGCGACAAGCTGGCCGAAGCCCTGCGCGAACACGTGGGCCACGAGATGGGCCCCATCGCCAAGCCGGAGATCGATCACCTTCGTCGACAGCCTGCCCAAGACCCGCAGCGGCAAGATCATGCGGCGCCTGCTCAAGGCCCGCGCCCTGGGCCTGCCCGAGGGGGACGTCAGCACGCTGGAGGAATAACAGCCCTGCGCACTGCTCACGACTGATCACTGAAAGCCACTAGAGGTCCGGCATCTCCGATGTCCGGGCCTCTTGATCTTGGGGCCTGCTCATGATGGCGTCTGGTCGAGGACCCAGACCAGGTCAGGCAAGCCTCGCTCATCCCACCCCGACATCGCGTCCATCCTCTTGGGACCCCAGATGCTGAACAAGTGCTGAATGTTCATTATTGACAGAACGTTCAGAAAGCAATAAGATTGAACCGCGTTGCGGCGGCCGACCCTGGACCAGAGCGGAAGGAGCAGGATCCATGACAGAGCAGTACTATGAGCAAAAGCACTGGATCGAGGACATCAGTCTCTATTTCGAGCAGATGGGCTTGCCGCGCATGGCCGGCCGGGTTCTGGGAGTGCTCTTGATCTCGGAGCCAGCCGAGCAATCCATGAACGACCTATGCGAAAAGCTGCAGGCCAGCAAGAGCTCCGTCAGCACCACGACGCGTCTGCTCACCGAGATGGGTTTCATCGAGCGGGTCGCCTCGCCGATGCCCCGGCGCGTGTATTTTCGATTCCGGCCTGGAGGGTGGCTGGTGTTTATCCGTCAGCGGATGAAGCTTTGGGCCTCCCTGCACGATATCGCCGAGCAGGGGCTCGTACTCTTGAGGGACGGCGACCCGGCGGTTCGCAATCGCTTGCAGGAAGCACACGACATGTTTTCTCTGATCGAGGACGAGCTACCCGATCTGCTCGAGCGGGTGGAAAAGAGGCGCACGGCGGCGACATGACCACACAGACCACCACACAGGCAGAGAAAGAAAAGCGGGGCGCGGCCATGAGTTCGGTGGTGGCTGCGGTGTTCCTCACCCTGATCAAAGTCATCGTCGGATTGATGACCGGCAGCCTGGGTATCCTGGCAGAGGCGGCCCACTCGGGTCTGGACCTGGTGGCGGCGCTGGTCACGTTTTTTGCTGTCCGGCTGTCCGATCAACCGCCTGACCGAGAACACCTCTACGGACACGGCAAGATCGAGAACCTCTCGGCTTTGATCGAAACCCTGCTGCTTCTTATCACCTGCGTCTGGATCATCTACGAGGCGATCCAGCGGCTCTTTTTCAAGCACGTCGAGATCGAGGCCAGTTTGGCCGCTTTCGCCGTGATGGTCATCTCGATCGTGGTCGATGTATCCCGGTCGCGACTGCTCTACAAGATGGCGCACAAGCACAAGAGCCAGGCGCTGGAGGCGGATGCGCTCCACTTTTCGACGGACATCTGGAGCTCCGCGGTGGTGATCGTTGGGCTTGGCCTGGTCTGGCTGAGTCAGACAGTTGGGGCCAACGTGGGCCTGGCTGACGACGGCCGACGCGGTTGCCGCGCTGGTAGTAGCGGCCATCGTCATCTATGTCAGCCTGCAACTGGGGCGGAAAGCGGTGGCGATTCTACTCGACGCTGCGCCTCCAGGGTTGGTAGAGCAGATCGCAACTGAAGCGAGCCAGGTGCCAGGAGTGCAGACCATCGGATCGGTCCGGGCGCGCCAGGCCGGAGCGGTAACCTTTGTGGACATGAACGTGCACGTTAACGGCAACCCCTCGCTGGAGGAGGCTCACCAGATCGCGGAAGCTGTAGAAGCCCGGGTAAGCGACCTACTTCACCAGGGCGACGTGATGGTCCACGTGGACCCTGAAAACTGAGGGAACCCTACAGCCAGCCGGCTTTCATCGCCTCCAGCAGCGCCATTTTCTCGTGGACTGGATCGGCCGCCACGCGCGCTGCCACACCCTGTGCCTGGGCCTGAACCTCGGCACGAATCGCACGCTCGTCGGCCGTCATCACCTTCCCGTCCCTCACCAAAACCTTTCCAGCGACCACAACCGTCTTGACCTCGCGCCCACTGGCGGCATACACCAGATTGGGCACGATGTTTCGGATGGGCTCCGTCAACACCGGCGACAAGTTTAACTCTGTCAGGTCCACCAGGATCAGGTCCGCCTGCTTGCCTGGCTCCAATGACCCGACCTCGTTACCCAGCCCCACCGCCCGCGCACCCTCGACCGTCGCCATCCGCAATACCTCCCAGGCGGGCATCACCGTTGGGTCACGGTGCTCGATCTTATTAAAGAGCGCTGTCAGCTTCATCTCGTTAAAGATGTTGGTGCAGTTGTTGCCGCTCGCCTGGTCAGAGCCCAGCGCCACCAGCCCTCCGGCCGCGCGAAAGCGCCGCGCTGGCGGCACAATGCCGTCGATGAGGCCGATGCTGCCCGAGCAGAGAACCATGCGCGCCCCGCAGCGGGCGATCAGCTCGACCTCCTCGATCGGTCGCCTCGGTCAGGTGCACCGCCAGCAGTTGCTGCGTCCAGGTAGCCGATCCTCGTCCAGATACGCCGGGGTGCGCTCGCCGTACCGCTTGACCATCTGATCGATCTCGCGGTCCCCCTGAGCGACGTGCATGTGGATCATCAACCCATCGCGCTCGGCGATCCGCTTGACCTGCAAGCAGGTGTTCGAGGGAGAGCATATCCGGCCGCCTGCGGTCCCAGCATGACGGTGATCCGGCCGTCCGCCGCTCCGTGCCACTCGCGCGGCAAATGCAACCGCCCGGTCGATCGCGGCCTGCCCAGCGGCCTGATCGAGCGGGTAGAGGTCGCCCACCTTCCAGCCCGCCATCCCGCCTGGAGGCAGGGCGTTGATCGTCGGCGTCAGCCGGGCGCGAACGCCCACCCGTCGATAAAACGTGGCCCAGCCAGGAAATGGACGGCATAATCGCACAAAGGTGGTGGTGCCAGCCTTGAGCGCCTCCAGGGCGTTGAGTTGGGTGCCAGCCAGCATTGCCTCGGGGGTCAGATGGCGGGCATAGGGCGCCAGCGCCTTTTGCATCCAGTTGAGCCACATCCTGGGCCACCCCACGCACAACCGCCCAGGGTGTGTGCATGTGAGCGTCGATCAGGCCAGGTAGCACGGCGCAGTCGGTCGCGTCTATCGTCTCGGCCGCGGCATAGCGGGCGACCAACTCGGCCGCCGGCCCTACGGCCGCGATGCGGGAACCGGACACCGCCAGCCCACCCTGGGGGACGTATCCCACCCCGCTGCCTTGCATCGTAAAGAGGTGCGCGTTGACGATCAGCATATCGACCGGTTGCGCCATGGGTTGCCTCCTGCTGCCAAAACGAACGGTGCGCACCCGATGGGTGCGCACCGCAACTCGACTACCTGGCACCGGACGCTACTTGCCGCCCTGCGCCATCGCCAGCTTGACCTCACCGATCAGCCGCGTAACCTCAATTTCCCGGGGGCAGCATTCGGTGCAGTTGTAGATCGTCCGGCAGCGCCAGACTCCCATCACGTCATCCAGGATTCTCAGCCGCTCCTTGGCGGCCGTGTCCCGGCTGTCAAAGATGAAGCGATGCGCCTGGACGATGGCGGCCGGCCCGACGTAGCGATCGTTGGCCCAAAACGAGGGGCAGGACGTGGTGCAGCAGGCGCACAGGATGCACTTGGTGCCGTCATCAATCACCGCCCGCTGCGCCAAACTCTGCAACCGCTCCTTTTCCGGGGGCGCCTCCTCGCTGATAAAGAAGGGCTGGATCGAGCGAAAATGGTCAAAAAACGGGTCCATGTCAACCACCAGGTCCTTGATCACCGGCAGCCCCAACAACGGCTGCACCTTGATCGCCACCCGGCCCTCCCCCGGCCGCGCCAGCGCCTGCACCAGCGTCTTGCACGCTAGCCGATTAACGTTGTTAATGCGCATCCCGTCCGATCCACACACACCGTGGGCGCACGAATGGCGGAAGGTGAGGGTTCCGTCCAGGTGCCCTTTGACGAATTTGAGCAGGTCGAGCACACGTTCGGTCGGGTCCACGTCAACCAGTTGAATGGTCTGCCAATACGGCCGAACGTTCCGCTGTGGGTTATAGCGCTGAATCTCGAGTTGAACCTGCATGAGCATGCCTCCCATCCGTCTAGTAAACCCGCTCTTTGGGCTCGTACCGGGTAATGACCACCGGCTTGTAGCGCAACTCTATCTCGCCGTCCGGCCGGCGAAAGGCGAGCGTGTGCTTGAGCCAGTTCTCATCGTCCCGCAGCTTGTGATCCTCGCGCGCGTGGGCGCCGCGGCTCTCGGGGCGGGCCAGCGCCCCGGCCGCGATCACCTCAGCCAGCGCCAGCAGGTTCTCCGTGTGCAGCGCCTCCAGCACATCGGTGTTGAACAACTCTCCCTTGTCATCGATCTCGACGTTGGCAAACTCGCACTGTAGACGCCGGACTTCTTCCAGCGCCTGGCTCATCCCGTCCCCGATGCGAAAGACGCCGACGTGGTCCATCATCACCTTTTGCATCCGCTCGCGCAGCGCGGCCGCCCTGACGCCGCCGTCGCCAGCGCGCAGTTGGTGCAAACGGACGCGCAGGCTGGCGCTTGGGTCCTCGGGGAGCGAGAGCAGGTCAGCCTCCTGGCAAAAGCGGGCCATGTGCTTCCCTGCGCGTCGCCCAAAGACGAGGATGTCGTTGAGCGAGTTGGTGCCCAGCCGGTTGGCGCCATGGACGCTGACGCAGGCGCACTCGCCGGCCGCGTAAAAGCCATCGGCCGGCGTCCCCTTGACATCGACCAGCACCTGCCCGTGGACGTTGGTTGGGAGGCCGCCCATGGCATAATGGGCGGTCGGCTGCACCGGCATCGGCTGCCGGACCGGATCGACGCCCAGGTAGGTGCGGGTAAAGTCGGCAATGTCCGGCAGCGTGCGCTCAATGTCCTCGGCCGTGATGCGCCGCAACGAACCGTCGGGGTTGACCTTGCCGTCGAGCTCGAAACAACGGTTGACCGTCTCGGGGGTCACGTCCAGATAGACGTAATCCTGGCCGTCAATCCCGCGGCCGGCCTGCACTTCCAGGTAAATCGCCCGGCTGACCACATCCCGCGACGCCAGGTCCTTGATGGTCGGGGCATAACGGCCCATAAAGCGCTCGCCATCGTTATTGATCAACACCCCGCCTTCGCCGCGCACACCCTCGGTGATCAGAATGCCCATCTTGTAGATGCCGGTCGGGTGGAACTGGTAGAACTCCATGTCCTGGAGAGGAAAACCGTGACGCAGCGCGATGGCGTTTCCGTCTCCGGTGAGCGCGGCCGCGTTGCTGGTGATCTGCCAAACACGGCCATAGCCGCCGGTGGCAAATAGGGTCGCCTTGCTGTGGAACAGATGCAGTTCGCCGGTCGCAATCTCGACGGTCGCCACCCCGGCGACCTTGCTGCCCACCATGATGAGATCGAGCACCTGAAACTCGTCGAAAAAGGTGACCTGATTCTTGAGGCACTGTTGGTAGAGGGTCTGCAAGATCATGTGCCCGGTTCGGTCGGCCGCGTGACAGGCGCGGCGCACCGGCTGCTGCGTTTCGTTGTTGGTGTGCCCGCCGAACGGCCGCTGCGATATCTTTCCCTCTGGCGTGCGATCAAAGGGCAGCCCCATGTGCTCCAGCTCGATGACCGCTTGGATCGCCTCCTGGCAGAGGATCTCGACCGCGTCCTGGTCCGCCAGATAATCGGATCCCTTGACGGTGTCGTAGGCATGCCACTGCCAGCGATCCTCCTCCAAGTTACCGAGCGCCGCCCCGATGCCCCCCTGGGCCGCGCCGGTGTGCGAGCGAAGCGGGTGCAGCTTGCTGATGACCGCTGTCTGGACCTCTCGGGACGCATGCAGCGCTGCCATCAGCCCGGCGCCGCCGGCCCCCACGATCACTGCGTCGAATACGTGTATCTGCATCGATTCACTCCTGCAGCTTTCTCAGAGTCTCGTCCTTGTCAAAGGCGATCAGGCCTGCCAGGCCAAGCGCGGCTAGCCCGATGCCCAACACCAGTGCGCCGGTCCTGGCGGCCTGGTTGGCGACCGGGTCATGTACGTAATCGTCGATCACGTGGCGGGTCCCGTTGAGTCCGTGGCCCACCGACAGCAACATCATCATCCCAGCCCAGATTCGCCAGCCGATCTTGCTCCAGCGCTCGGCCGCCCATTCAGCCTGCAGGTCGTGTACGTCGTTCACCAGGTGTTGAATGACCAGGTGGACGATGATCAAAGTCGGCATCAGAAATCCAGAGAGGCGCATCAAGAGCCAGCTCTGGCTTTCGGCGCTTTCGGGTCGCATTCGGTGGCTCATCGCTCCTCCCCTCCAAGGTGGCGCAACACGCTGATGAACATCTTGAGCGCCATCGGAATAAAGAGCGCCGCAAAGACAAATTGGGCAATCTCGTTCGACTTTTTATGGTAACGCCAGAGGTCGGGGAAAAAGTCCATCACCGCAACCCGCAACCCGTTGACGCCATGGTACAGCACCGCGCCGATCAGTCCAATCTCGATGAGGCCCGCCAGCGGGAGTTTGAACAGATTGATCGTCTTTTGATACAGCTTGGGAAAAAAGGTGAGCAAGGTCGAGTCAAGAATGTGGGTGGCTATGAACGCAACCGTCGCCAGCCCCGTCGCACGGTGAGCAATCCAGGACCACTGCCCAGTCTTGCCACCATACTGCAGCCCTTCCCGCAAGGTGTCCCAAGTGTTCATACGCATTCCCTTTCGCTTTTGATTGACTGGCCGCCCGCCCCAGGAGCACACGGAGCCACTCGGCCGAGACTTTATCCGCATGAGCTTGCGGCGCCCGATGGCGCCGCCGACTGGCTACGCCGATCCACACCGGCGGTGGGGATTTTACTGCCATCAGATGGAAAAGGCAAAGCTCGCTAGCCAAATCGTATTGCGCAGGATTCTAGCCGCCCAACTTGTTGGGCCGCCAGAGGCGCTCCGCCCAACCGGCCCCCGCGGCCGGTCCATAGCCACGGCCAAAGTCCCATATCGCCGCCTCTAGTTCCACCCACTTTCCAAAGAGCATGGCGATCTGCGAGCGGTAGCAGGCAATGGCATCCACCTTGGCCCGCATATCGGCCTCGCTCAACGCCACCAGGGTGGGCGTCCCATCGACCGTCCAATCCCGCGGGCGGACGGCGTAGGGGAAATCCTCGTAATAGAGCAGTTCCCGGCCGCGCCACGCCTCGGCCGCCGTCCGGACCAGTTGGTGATCGACGTGGTTCCCAAGGCCCAGCGGCGCATAGACGGCCGTCTCGGCCGTCACCTCCTCCAACGCCGCCAATTGCTCGGCGATCACGTCAGCCATCGCCGCATCGGCCGGGTGCACGGCTCCAAAGATGTCAGGGTCCGAGTGATAATAGGCGCCGTTGGCGTTGCCGCGGTAGATACTATCGTGCAACCCCAGGTGGCAATGATCGGCGCCCAATACCTCCATAGCGGCTTGCTCCTCAACACGGCGGACGGCAAAGGCCTCCTGGGCCGGCAGGCCCCAACTGGTATGCTGGTAACGGGCGAACGCCGAAAGCTCACCTGCCGGTGGGTCGGCCGTCATGAACGTCACCACCAGAGTGGATTCGCCGGCGGCCGTCCAGCGATGGATCGCGCCGCCGCAGGAGAGCGGAGCGTCGTCCAGGTGCGGCGATAGCACCAGGCGCCGGTAGGCGACCTGGTCGGATCTGGCAATCAGCGCCGCCTCCCGTTCACCAGCCCCCACAGCACCGAGATACCCGCCAGCCCCCAGCCGACGACTCCCAACGCTGCCTCGTCGCTGACAAAGAGAACCGTCCCGGCCAACAGCAGCGCCGACCCCACCAAGCCCCACAGAAGACGCCCGGTGGCGCGCTCCATTCGGCGCATGCGGTCCTCCAGGGAGCGATCGGGCGCCATACGTAGAGCAAGCTCCCCGCGGCTGGCCTGGTCCAGCAACCCCTCCAGCTTGATGGGCAAAGTGACGAGTGGGCGCAGCATCTCGACGGCCGTCTGGAAGAGCTGACCCAGGCCGGCCCGGCCGCGCTCTTCCTGCAGCAGCTTTTTTCCGTATCGCTCGATAGCATGCCAGGGGTTGAACTGGGGGTCAAGGGTAGTGGACAGCCCGGAGAGGATACCCACCGCCCGGCCGAGAAAGATGAAATCGTGGGGCACCTGGAAGGGCAGGTCAAAGAGCAGGTCACGGAACTCGACCGCCAGCGCGTGCATCTCGACGTAATCGACCTGGGTGAGCTGTTCCATGCTCATCCCCCAGAAGCGCTCCAACAAAAGCGCGGTCGCTTCCTCCACCCGCCGCAAGTCCGCGCCGGGGAGCAGGAATCCAAGTCGCTGAAAGGCCCGTACCATGCGTGAGGCATCGCGCAGCGTGAGCGCCAGCATAACTTCGCGAAACTGCTCCCCCATCAGCGTGGGCACCTGGCCGACCATGCCGAAATCGACAAAGACGAGCCGAAAGGGGCAGTTGCCAGTCGCCGGCCGCGGCCCTAGAGGTTCGACAAAGAGGTTTCCCGGGTGCGGGTCGGCGTGAAAGTAGCCCTCGCCGAAAATCTGGCGCAAGTAAACGTCAAACAACCGGCGCGGCTACCTCGGTGCGGTCGATGCCGGCCGCTCGCATGGCCCGCAGATCGGTGATCTTGATGTGCTCGACGTTCTCCAGCGCCAGCACCCGGCCGGTGGAATAGTCGCGATACACGGCCGGGATGCGAACGTTGGGGTCGTCGGCAAACATCTCTTGAAAGCGCTCGGCGTGGTTTGCCTCGGCGACATAGTCAATCTCTAGGCGAGTGGTGCGGCCAAACTCTTGCACCAACGCCGGCGCGTCTACCCGGCGACGGATGATCGGAAAGAGCATCACCCAACGGGATACCGAGCGCAGCGCCGCCAGGTCGGTTTCGACCACCTGCTCGATGTTCAATCGCTGCACCTTGAGCACGATCGCTGCGCCGCGCCCGCCCTGATCGTCGAACAGCCAGGCGCGGTGGGTCTGCCCTAGACTGGCGGCCGCTTGCGGCGTCTCCTCAAAGCTGGCAAAAAGGGCCTGGGGCGGCTGGCCCAGTTCCGCTTCGATCACCTGGTAGATCGCATCCATCGGTTCGGGCGGCACCTCGTCCTGCAAGCCCGCCAACTCTTGGGTGATCTCGGGCGGCAAAACGTCAACTCGCGAGCTGAGGAACTGGCCCGCCTTGATCATTACACCACCCATCCGCACCGCCAACTCGCGAAAACGGGCCGCCAGTCGGCGGAACCGCGCCGGCCGCGTCCGGCGGGCCCGGCCGGGCATGACCCGAGCCAGCAACAGGTCCCACCAGACCACGTGCATAAAGACGCCAGCGAAAAAGCGCATGATGCGCTGGTAGCGGCCGCGATCGATCTTCGCAGTCATGGAGCCTCAGTTGAAACGCAGGCGCAACAACCCATTAGAAAAGCGCGCCTGGGCGACCGGCCGGTTCCACAGCGCGCGGGGCAACACGAAATTGCGGCGATAGGCGCCGGCTCTCACGGTCAACTCGTCCCCCTGCTGATGAAGGGTCAGGTCCTCCTTGCTCACAAAAGGAAGTTGGATCACCAGATCATAGCTGCCGTCCGCGGCCGGCTCGACCCAGTGAGCACGCCCCTCAAACATGACCCGCGTTGGGTCCTCGTCGCCGTACAGCGCCTCCGCCATCTGCCGCAACCGATCAGGACCCACTACCTCGGCGTCAAAAAGGGGCAACCGGATGATGGGCAGCGGATCAAAGCACTCGTGGATCAGCTCCTGATGGCGCAATTGCTGCTCCTTCCAGGCCGCGAAAAAGGGATCGGTCACTGACTCGGGGATGAGCCGATTGCAGATCACGGCGTCGGTACTGTACCCGTAGAGGTTTAGGTAAGTATAGGTGCGCTGCGTCTCCTTGATGACCATCTTTTCCGCATTGAGCACCAGCCGAATGGACGAGAGCGCCGGGTCTGAGAGCAGCCCGCGCACCTGGTCCAGGCTGCTGAACAGGTCATCTACCGCTTTGAGCGTCTCCCTATCCGGCAGCGCGCCGCCGGTTGCTGTGCGTGCCAGCGCGCCCAGCGCTCCGCCGAACCCCTTGCCCAGCGCAAAGAGCCGCTCGTACCACCAACGGCCGGTCTCGGGCAAACTCAACAGGCGCAGGGTCTCGGCCGTGGGGGCAGCATCCACCACGATCACGTCATAGGCCTCTTCGGTCACATAGCGATTGAGCCACAGCAAGCTGGCGCCTTCGTCGAGACCGGGCAGTATCGCCACTTCGTCGGCGACGATCTGTTCCACCCCCTGCCGTGTCAACAGGCTCGCCATGTATTGTTGGAAACGGCCCCAGTAGGTCGAGATCGAATAGTGGACATCGATCTCTTGTCCCCAGAGGTTCTCCATCACCTGGATCGGTTCCGGGCCCAGGTCGGTATCCAGCGAATCGCCCAGGCTGTGGGCCGAGTCGGTGCTCATGACGATTGTTTTCAGGCCCAGGTCGGCGCAGCGCACAGCGGTCGCGGCTGCAATGCTGGTCTTGCCCACCCCGCCCTTGCCAGTGTAAAGTAGTATCCGCATCGTGATATTGCCTCTTGATGTCGATCAAACGTGCTTGGCTCGTCCCCAGGCGAGGTGAGACGAGCTTGTGGGGGCCAGACTCTGTATCGAACGGGACCCGTTCAACCCACCTGGCCCCGTGATCCACTCTAGGCGGCGCTCGATGACTCGGCCGGTTTGACCCAGCGCATCCGCATGAACCACTTGGTCAACTCGGCCACCACCGACGGCGCCAGGATGAGCGGCAACATCTCTGCCCACTCGAACAGCGTGATGGGCACGGTGTCAAAGATCGGGTTGAGGAACGGCACATAGACGACCGCCAGCAGCAAGAGCAGTGACAGGCCCACCGCGTACTGCATGAATCGGTTACCGAAAATCCCAATGCCAAAGACCGAATAAAACTCAGAGCGAGCAGTATAGGCCCGCAATAGCTCGGATGACGACAGAACGACAAACGCCATTGTTCGTGCCAGGGTGATCGCTGCCTCAGAGTTGACACCGTGCAGCGATTCCCCTTCCCTCAAGCCCAACCAATAGGCCAGCAACACCACTCCGGTGATGGCGATGGTCTGGATGATCATCCCCAGGCGCATCTCGCGGTTGATGATCGGCTCGTCCATCGGCCGCGGACGGCCGGTCCATGATGTCCGGATCGCCCTTTTCCACCCCCAACGCCAGCGCCGGCGCGCCGTCGGTCAGCAGGTTGAGCCACAAGCAACTGGATTGGGCGTGAGTGGGCTGCGGCCAGCCCAGCAACGTGGCGATAAAGATGGTGGCGATCTCGGCCAGATTGCAGCTCAGCAGAAAGTAGACAAACTTGCGGATGTTGGCGTAGATCACGCGCCCCTGCTCGACCGCGCTGACGATGCTGACGTAATTGTCGTCGGTCAGCACCATGTCGGCCGTTTCCTTGCTGACGTCGGTGCCGGTGATGCCCATCGCGACGCCGATGTTGGCCCGCTTGAGCGCCGGCGCGTCGTTGACGCCGTCGCCGGTCATTGCCACCACCTGACCGTGCGCCTTGAACGCCTCGACGATGCGCACCTTGTGCTCCGGGCTGACCCGCGCAAAGACGTCGACCTCTGGCGCCGCCGCAACGAGATCCTCGTCGGACATCTGGTTGAGCTCGGCCCCGGTGATCACCCGGCCGCCCGGCCGCAGCAGACCGATCTGGTCGGCGATCGCCCGCGCGGTGCCGGCATAGTCGCCGGTCACCATGACGTCCGGATGCCAGCCTGGCGAGCCGTCTCCATTGCCGGTGACACCTCGGGCCGGGCTGGGTCGATCATCCCGATCAGTCCAACAAAGACCAGACTCTGTCTCGATCGCTCTCGGCAGTGACCTCCTCGGGCAATCGGGCAAGATCGCGGATAGGCGACCGCCAGCACCCGCAGCGCCGTTATCGGCCATCTCGCGGTTGGCCGCCGAGATGCGCTCGCGCAACGAGTCGTTCAGGAGCTACCGGTTCGCCATCGCGCAAGGCATGGGTACAGAGTTCCAACACGAAATCGGGTGCACCCTTGACAAAGGCCACATACCCTTGGCCGTCGGCTGTCCTGGTGAATGTGCTCATGCGCTTGCGAGCCGAATCGAACGGCACCTCGGCGACGCGCGGATAACGCGCCTCGGCCTTGTCGCGCCACATATTGGCCTTGGCGGCCGCCACCACCAGCGCACCTTCGGTCGGGTCGCCCACCATGCGCACTCGAGGCGTTCCCCTCCCCTCGCCAGCCTCGTTCCAGCGCGGCGTCGGAGCAGAGCAGCGCGCCGCGCAGCAGTACGGCGACGTCCGGGTAATCCCCCGGGCTGACCGGCTGCTCGCCGTCGATAAAGTCGCCCATCGGCTGATACCCCTCACCGGTGACCTGCAGGTGCACGCCCCAGACCGAGAGCTGCACGGCCGTCATCTCGTTCTGGGTCAGCGTGCCGGTCTTGTCCGAGCAGATGGTGCTGGCGCTGCCCAGCGTCTCGACTGCCTGCAGGCGGCGGATCAGCGCGTTGCGCTTGACCATCTCGCGCATCCCCAGCGCCAGGTTGACCGTCACGATGGCCGGCAATCCCTCGGGCACGGCCGCGATCGCCAGACTGATGGCGACCAAAAAGAGTTCGACGATGGTCTCTTGCTCGACCTTGAGATACTCGAGCAGCCCCAACTGGCTCAGGGTAGCCCAATCCGCATCGCGCAGCACCGCGACCACAAAGACCAGCGCCACAGATGATCAGCGACCCCCAGCCCAGCCACTTGCCCAACTGGTCCAGCCGTACCTGCAGCGGGGTCGGCTCTTCCTCGTAGGACTGGATCATCTCGGCGATGCGCCCCATCTCGGTCTCCATGCCGGTCGAGACGACGAGCCCTTGTCCCCGCCCGTAGGTGGCCATCGTGCCCATAAAGGCCATGTTGCGGCGGTCGCCCAGGACAGAATCCACCGCTGCAATCCGCGCTGCATCCTTTTGGATGGGAAATGACTCGCCTGTCAGCGAGGCCTCGTCGATCTTGAGGTTGATGCTCTCCACCAGGCGCACGTCGCTGGGGACGTAATTGCCGGCCTCCAGAATCACGACATCGCCCGGCACCAGCTCGCGCGCCGGAATGGTCACTCGCGCGCCGTCGCGGATCACGTGGGCATCGGGCGCCGCCATCTTTTTCAGCGCCGCCAGCGCCTCCTCGGCCTTGCCCTCCTGGATCACGCCGACCACGGCGTTTAGGATGACAATCGCCATGATGGCGGCCGCCTCGATGTAATCACCCAGCAGGGCCGCAATCACACTGGCGACGATCAGGATCCAGATGACAAAGTTGTTAAACTGGGCCAACAGCATCTGCCAGAAACCGGGCCGCGGCCGTTCGTGCAGTTCATTGTACCCACGTTCGGCCAGCCGCCGCGCAGCCTCGTCCGACGTCAGCCCCTTGGCAATGCTGGTATTGAGTAACTCCGCTACCGAGTTTGCCGGCAGGTGATGCCAGGAGGAGGGTTCTGCCACATTCATGTCTGTCCCTTTTCAGCTCAATTTGACTCGCCGGCCTACGTCATCCGCAGGCAGACATAGCAACCGGTTGCCTATTATACCAAGCCACTTGGGGATGCAAACCCGGCCGAGCGCCATCACCATAACGCGGTTCTGACCCGACTACCGGGCAGCATGGGCCAAGCTCCCAGAGCATGACGCAGGCGCGCGCGGGACCCCACATCGTGCTCAGTTGTCCTCTCCGTCTCTAGGCCCCGCAGGATTCGAACGACTTGCGGATGGGTGCAGTATTGATCTTGTCAGTCCGGCTGGATTAGCGGATAATCAGTGTCTGCTTCCTGAACGATGAAAGGAGATGTTGTGGATATTCGCATCCTATTGTCAAGTATCGTTGAAACCACGGCCGACGCGGCAATCGTGACCCTTTTTGAAGCGCAAGAACCGCAGGGGGCGACTGCAGCCATCGATGCGGCGCTGGAGGGCGCCATCAAAGAGTTGATCTCCGGCGGCGACTTGGCCGGCAAGAGCGACCAACTGGCAACCCTCTATCCCCGGGGCCATATCCCAGCCCGCCGCCTCTTGGTCGTGGGGTTAGGCAAGCCAGAGGCGTTCGACCTTGACGCGATTCGCCGAGCCGCCGGCCTGGCGGCGTCGCGGGCGCGCGACCTGGGCGCCAAGACGGCCGTCATGGCCCTCCCGGATGATCCGACTGGAGCGCTGGCCCTGGATCGCATGGCCCAGGCGGCCGTCGAGGGAGCGATACTGGCGCTCTACGAATATCCAGCCGAGCGGCAAAAGCCCGACGAGGATAGAAAGCAGCTTGACTCCCTCTCCCTGTTGGTGCCTTCCGCGGAGTCGGTTGCCCCCGTATGAGGCCGGCGCGCGAGTCGCAGAGATGATCGCGGCCGGGGTCGAGCTTACCCGCACGCTGGTCAACCACCCCTCCAACATTGCCACCCCCACCTATCTGGGCGAGGCCGCCCAGACGATCGCGGCCGAGCACGGGCTCATCTGCCACGTCCATGACCGCGACTGGGCTCAGGACCAAAAGATGGGCTCCTTCCTGGCTGTCGCCCAGGGGGCAGGTCAGCCGCCCCGCTTTATCGTGCTCGAGTACAACCCCGGAGAGGAGGACGTCGAGACCCTGGTGCTGGTGGGCAAGGCGATCACCTTTGATAGCGGCGGCATCTCGATCAAGCCAGGCGAGAACATGTGGCTGATGAAGGGGGACATGGGCGGCGGCGGGGCTGTGCTGGGCGCGATGAAGGCAATCGGCGCCCTCAAACCTCGCCTGCGGGTGATCGGGCTGGTGCCGGCGACCGACAACATGCCCGACGCTAACGCCTACAAGCCGGGCGATGTGGTGCGCGCGATGAACGGCAAGACCATCGAGATTCGCAGCACCGATGCTGAAGGGCGCATGATTCTGGCAGACGCCCTCTGCTACGCCGCGCGCTACGAACCGGCGGCGGTGATCGACCTGGCGACGCTGACCGGCGCCTGCGTCGTCGCCCTGGGCGAAGGGGTGGCGGCCGGCTGCTTTGCCAACGATGATGGTCTATGCGAAAAGCTCATGGCGGCCAGCGCAGCGACCTCCGAAAAGCTGTGGCCGATGCCCCTATACGACGAGTATACCAAGGCGCTCAAGTCGGATTATGCGGACCTGGTGCACACCGCCGGCCGCTTTGGCGGCGTGGGCGTTTCGGCCGCCTTTCTCAAGGAGTTCACCGACTATACCTGGGCGCACCTGGACGTCGCCGGCATGGCATTTAGCCCCAACAAGGCATCCAACGCCTACTCCCCCAAGGGGGCCACCGGTTATGGGGTGCGGTTGTTGGTGGAGCTGATCCGTAGCTGGAGTGCATAGGACGAGCGCGTGGCGGCTGATCTGCAAGCACGCATTACACAGGCGGCAGCGATGTTGCGGCCGGCGCGAACGCTGGCGGTGTTTAGCGGCGCAGGCGCCAGCAAAGAGAGCGGCATTCCCACCTTTCGCGAGGCGCAGACCGGTCTCTGGGCGCGGTATGATCCGCAACAACTGGCGACGCCGGCCGCTTTCCGACGCGATCCCAAGCTGGTGTGGGAGTGGTACACTTACCGGCGCGGGCTGATGGGTTCGGTGGAGCCAAACCCCGGTCACCTGGCGCGTGGCCGAGTTGGAGGCGCGTCTTTCAGGTGGTGGTGCTGACCCAGAACATCGACGGCCTTCACCGGGCGGCCGGCAGCAGCGACGTGGTCGAGCTGCACGGCAACCTGCAACGCACCAAGTGCTTTGCCGCCTGCCGCGGCGAGCCTACTCTGGTCGAGTTAGACACGTTGCCTGATCCCGAGGCGGCGCCGCCCGGCTGCCCGCACTGTGGGGCGTACCTCCGGCCGGACGTGGTGTGGTTCAGCGAGCCGTTGCCGGAGGCGGCCATGCGCCGGGCCTACGCGGCAGCCGCCGCCTGTGATGCGATGTTGGTCGTCGGCACCAGCGGCGTCGTCTACCCGGCCGCACACCTGCCGACGGTGGCCAAGCAAGCCAGCCGGCCGGTGATCGAGGTCAACGTGGCGCCGGGCGGGATCACGCCGGTCGCGGACCTCTTTTTACAGGGGCCGGGAGGCGAGGTGCTGCCGAGGCTGGTCCAGGCACTGCGCGTGGCCGAAAGTGGGTAGCGCGCTTGATACAGGAGGAGAAACCACATGAAAAAGGGTGTCATACTGATCGAGGACCTATACAACGAGTTCGAATTCTGGATCCCCTACTATCGACTACTGGAGGCCGGCGTCGAGATGACCGTCGCCGGGACAAAGGCAGACGCCACCTACAAGAGCAAGATCGGGCTGCCGGCGACATCAACTGCGGCCGCGGCCGACCTGGACGGCGCTGATTTCGACGTGCTCGTCATCCCCGGCGGCTATGCCCCCGACCGGATGCGGCGCGACCCTGGCATGATCAAGCTGGTCCAGGAGGCCGACCGCGCCGGCCGCCTGATCGCCTTTATCTGCCACGCCGGCTGGCTGCCCATCTCGGCCGGCATCCTCAAGGGAAGGACGGTGACTGGGTTCTTTTCCATCAAGGACGACCTGGTCAACGCCGGAGCGACCTACGTTGACCGGCCGGTGGTGCGGGACGGCAACCTTATCAGCTCGCGGACCCCCTCGGACCTACCCGATTTCTGTCGCGCGATGGTCGGGGCGCTCGAGGAGTAGGCGGGTCTCTGGGGGGAGGGTTTTCTCTCGCCCGGCCGGATTGTGCGGCGTCAGATCGGCGTCCAGGATGTACCTGCCATGGAGTAACTCGCCGTCGCCTCACACTTGTAGCTACCCAGCAGCGATGGCGGTGTCAGGTTTCGGCCGACCAAGAAAACAAAGCCTACTACCACCATATGAACAGATGGCGGTGTTTTTCCA
Source organism: uncultured Chloroflexia bacterium (assembly GCA_963695825.1). Classification (GTDB taxonomy): domain Bacteria; phylum Chloroflexota; class Anaerolineae; order Promineifilales; family UBA4811; genus CAVOHX01. The sequence goes on along the minus strand of CAVOHX010000023.1, from coordinate 45,122 downwards.
TCAACAACAGGGAGATCTGGCTGGAATCTAGTAGTGGTTCGCCGCCGTGGGCGCGAACCGATAGCCAATACCATGCTCAGAGATCAGATAGATTGGGTCCCTTGGGTCCGGTTCCAGCTTTTTGCGGATTCGCGAGACGTAGACGTGGAGGTATTCCGTGCTGCCTGAATAGCCCGGTCCCCACACACAATCCAGTATCTGGGCAAACGTCCGCACGCGGCCGGCGTGCTGCACCAGATAACTCAACATGCCGTACTCTTTGGCGCTCAGATGTAGTTCCCGTCCCTCGATCAACACCTGGTGCCTGTCCAGGTCAATCGTCAAATAGCCGTCAGAGTAGGCTACCGGTTGATCGGCCGCGTCGCTCATATCAGACGGCGCAGCACAGCTGCCGCCCGGGCGACAAGTACGTCGTGTCGAAACGGCTTGGTCACATAGTCGTCGGCGCCGGTCTCTAGCCCTCTCACCACGTCCTCGGGCTGCTGCAAGGCGGAAAGCATGATGATCGGGACATCGGCGAGTTGCCGGATTTGCCGGCACAGCTCCCACCCATCGACGTGCGGCATCAAAATGTCCAACAAAATCAGATCCGGCTGGAATGCATACATCTCGCGCAACGCCTTGGTACTGTCCCGCACCGTCTGGACCTCGGCGCCTGCGTTCCTCATCATGAACTGAACCATCGAGCATATGGTTTCATCATCGTCGATGATTAGAACCTTCTTGCCCTTGAGCTCATTGTTCCCCATGCCGCTTCCTTCGACCACACAGACCTGCAATCTCGATTAAAGAAGTTGCAGGAATCGTACCGCTTTCCCACTAGATCTAATCTATCACGGATGCACGGAGAGGTCAACCGATGCTTCTAAAGGCGACCGGCCGGTGGTGCGGGATGGCAACCTGATCAGCTCGCGCACGCCCGCTGACCTGCCCGATTTCTGTCGCGCAATTGTCGAGGCGCTCGAGGAATAGGCGGGTAGGTCAAAGGGAGGGTGACCCGGGCCGGGTGAATCAGTCGGCTCTACGCGGCGTCGAGTGTCCGCTAGCCCGGCCCCAGGCCGGTCCACTCTCGATAGAGGGTATTCTCTATTCCGAGTCGAGCCAGCACGCGGCCGACGGTGTGATCGATCACGTCCTGCAGAGACTGCGGCCGGTTGTAAAAGGCGGGCACCGGCGGCATGAGGATACAGCCGTTCTCGGATGCCTGAAGCATCAGTCGCAAATGACCCCGGTGCAGAGGTGTCTCGCGAACCAGCAGGATCACCGGCCGACCCTGTTTGAGCTGTACGTCAGCCGCACGGGCGATTAGCTCAGAGTTGTAGCAGTTGGCGATGGCGGACAGGGTCTTGATGCTGCACGGCGCCACCGCCATCGCCCGGGTCCCAAAGGAGCCGCTGGCAATCCGAGCGCCAATGTCCTCCGGCTGGTAGACGGCGTCTGCCAACCCCTCGATGTAAGACAGCTCGACGTCAGTCTCCTGGGCAATGGTGATGCGGGCCGACCGGGTGATTACCAGATGGGTCTCGATTCCCGGCACTCGGCGCAGCGCCTCCAGGAGGCGGATGCCATAGATCTGCCCACTCGCCCCCGAAAGTCCGACCACAATTCTTTCCATACCCACTCGCCTTTCTTTTAGCAGCGGACCGGCGCCGCTATTCCGTTGCCATCTTGGCGGCCGAGGCGCCCAACACTTGCTGCAGGGCGGCCACGAAACGCCGGTTCTGCACCTCGGACCCGATAGAGATGCGGATCACGTCATGCTGCTCCAGCCCGACGTAGGAGCGACAATCTACCACCACCACGCCGCGGCTGGCGAGCGCCTCAGTGAGGGCGGGGCCGGTCCAACCCGTCCCGCCCACGTCAAAGGCAAGCACGCCGGTCTCTGAGGACCAGGTCTTGACCCCCGGAATGCGCGATAGCGCGTCCAACAACATCTCGCGCTGGACCTTGGTCTGTTCCCAGACCCGACCCAGAAAGGCCGAGTCCGCCAGGGCGCCCAGTGCGGCCGCTTCGCCCAGCAGATTCACGTCAAAGGGAGGGCGCACCACCTCCATGTAGCGAAGCAGCTCAACGTCCCCCACCGCATACCCCACCCGCGCCCCCGCCAGGCCATAGTACTTGGAAAAGGTGCGCAGGACCATGAGGTTTGGATGTGTGAGCGCCAAATCAATCACCCCCGTCTCGGTGGGAAAGATCATGGCTTCGTCCACGACGACCAGCGGGCCGTCCGTACCCAGTATGAGCAACTCTTGAACCACCTCCCGGGCGACGGTCACCCCGGTCGGGTTGTTGGGCGAGCAGAGCATGATCAGCTTGGTGCGGGACGACACCTGCGCCAGCACCTCCTTGGTGGACACCCGAAAATCGGCCGTCAGGGGCACCAGCCGCGGGCGCCCCCCCATAATCTCGACCTCTAGCTGGTAGCGGGGAAAGGTGGGGATGGGGATGACGGCCTCGTCTCCCGGCTCGATAAAAGTCTGGGCGATCAGCTTGAGCACCTCGTCCAGTCCATCGCCGGGAAAGATCATGGCGGGGTTGATGTTATGGCGGCCGGCCACCTGGCGCTTGAATTCACGCAGTTCGATGTCAGGGTACTGGTTGAGCGAATTCAACCGCTGGCGGACCGCTTGCAGAGCGCTCTCTGGTGGGCCAAAGACGTTGACATTGAGCGACAGGTCCACGATTTGGTCCGGGGCCAGCCCATTGCGCTCCCCGACCGTCAGGGCCGAGGTCTCTTTGGCGTACTCGGTCGCCTCACTGAGGGCGACCACCTGGCGCCGTATCAGGCGTTGCATTGTAGCATCTCCCTGGTGACGCCTTTGCCCAACTACCCGGCGGCCGATCCCTCTTTGCGCAGAGCGATCAGGATCTTGTCGGGCGTCATGGGCAGGTCCGTCATGCGCACGCCAGTGGCGTCATAGATGGCGTTGCCGATGGCGGCCGCGGTGGGTACCAGCGCCGTCTCGCCGATCGATTTGGCCCCGTAGGGACCGTGGGGGTCGTCAGGCTCGACGAGGATGGATTCTACCGGCGCCATGTCAACAGCAGTGGGGATACGATAATCCAGGAAATCGGGGTTGACCACCCGGCCGCGGACCAGTTTCATCTCCTCCAGCAGTGCATAACCGATCCCCTGGGCGATGGCGCCCTCGATCTGTCCCTCGACGCCGAGTGGATTGATTGCCCGGCCGACATCGTGGGCGGCGACAAAGCGCAGCACCCGAACCCGGCCGGTCTCCACATCAACCTCTACCTCGGCCGCCTGGGTTCCAAACGAGTAGGCAATGGCAATGTTGCCGTATTTGGTCGTGGGGTCAGGCAGCACCGTGCCCTCGGTGCGGTACTCGCCGATTCCCATCACCGGCTCGCCGCCCAGGCTATCAACGGCAATCTCGGCCGCCATGGAAAAGCTCAATTGTCGCTGGGGGTCCGATCGGCAGGTGACCACGCCGTGGGCGATCTCGATGTCCTCGGGCGCGGTGCACCACTGAGCCGCCAGCGCCCGGACAAACTGCTCGCGGGCGTCCTGGGCGGCCAGATCGACCGCCAGTCCACCTAGGGTGGTGACGCGGCTGGCGACGGTGCCGATGGCATAGGGCGAGTCCTTGGTGTCAACCGGCGCTACGCGCACGTAATAAAGTGGCACGCCGAGCACCTCGGCCGCGATCTGGGCAAACACCGTCCGCGATCCCTGTCCCAGGTCGGCCTCGCCGGAAAAGAGCTCGACGAACCCATCGCCGGTGATCTGGATACGGGCGTTGGAACCGTCGTAGGGTTTGTAGATGGTGCGGTTGCCAGCGACGTGAATGCAGGATGCGATCCCCACCCCGCGCCGAATCCTTCCCTGTTGGCCGCGCGTCGTCCTGCGGGTCCGGCAGGTCCACCGCCCGAGCCACGGCCTCGATCGTTTCTGAGAGCGCACAACTGCCCAGGTACCAGCCGTGGGCCGAGGTGTCGCCAGGTTGGGCGGCGTTCCGCAGCCGGATCTCAGCCGGGCTCATCCCGATCTCCTGGGCAAGCATGTCCAGCATCGACTCCCCGGCAAAGTGCATCTGGGGGTTGCCAAACCCGCGGAACATCCCGGTGGGGACGGTGTGGGTGTAGACCAAGTCGGCCGTGCAGCGGATGTTCTCGAGCCGGTAAAGGCTGTCGTAGCGAGTGGCGGCGACATAGTGCACCGCCGGCGCCGAGATCGAGTAGGCGCCGTTCCCGCTAATGATACGACTCTCTTTGAATGCCAGCCGGCCGTCCTGGGTGACTCCCATGGTCAGGTCGATGATCATGGGCACCCGAGGCAGGGTGGCCTCAAACTCTTCCTCGCGCGTCAGGACCAGGCGTACCGGTCGCCCCGCCTTTTGTGCCAGGACAGCGCAAATGGGCCACACCTGCTGCCACGTCTTGCCGCCGAAACCGCCTCCTGTAAAGGTCTGGATAAAGCGGATCTTTTCCTCGGGCATGTCCAGCGCCCGGGCCAGGACCAGTCGGGCGGCAAATGGCCCCTGGTTGGGGGCCCAGACGGTCAGATTATCCGACTTTTCCCAGGTCGCCACGCAGGTGTTGGGTTCCAGGTAGCACTGGTGCACCAGGGGGGTGGTGTAGCGCTGGCTGAGGGCCACATGGGCGGCGCGCCGAGCCGAATCGACGTCTCCACGCTCAAAAAAGATGTGATCGGCAATGTTTCCCGGCTTGTCGTCGTGCACCAGGGGGGCACCGGGCGCGACCGCCGCCTCCAGGTCATAGACCGCCGGCAGGACGTCGTATTCGACCTCGATGAGATCCAACGCTGCCTCGGCCGTCTCGAGATCGACGGCCGCCACCGCAGCGACCTCGTCCCCGATGTAGCGCACCTTGTCCACCGCCAGGACGGTCTGGTCGGGGATGATGGTGCCGTAGCGGACCTTGGGGGTGTCGTCGGCCGTGATGACGGCGTGGACTCCCGGTAACCGCTCGGCGGCAGTGACATCGATCCGCCGAATGCGGGCGTGGGGGTGAGGGCTGCGCAAGTATCTTGCCTTCCAGCATACCCGGCAGCTTTACGTCAGCTCCAAAGCGAGCTTTACCGGTCACCTTTTCGGCCGAATCGATGAGCGGCGCGCGTTTGCCAATGACATCGAACCGATCACTCATCGGACCCCTCCCCTCCCTTGGCGATCACCAGGGATGCCTGCTGGATCGCCTGGACAATCTTGACATAGCCGGTGCAGCGGCACAGGTTCCCGGCAATCGCCTGTCGAATCTCGCTCTCGCTGGGCTGGGCATCTTCATCCAGTAAACTCTTGGCCCGCAGGATCATACCGGGCGTACAAAAGCCGCACTGGACGGCGCCCGTATCGATAAAGGCCTGCTGAAGCGGATGGAGCCTCCCGTTTTGGGCAAGGCCCTCGATGGTGATGATCCGTTTCCCTCCGCTCGAATAGCGAGGTAGAGGCAAGAGTTGACCGCCTGACCGTCGATCAGTACCGTGCAGGCGCCGCAATCGCCCGCGCCGCACCCTTCCTTGGACCCGATCAGGTCCAACTCCTCCCGCAGGACTCGAAGCAGGGTCCAATGGGACTCGATCTCGACTCGATAGCTCTTCCCATTGACGTTAAGCGTGACCGGTATCACGATCCACCTCCTTTCGCCGCTGCCAGCGCATCCAGCACCGCCCGCTTGACCAGGACCTCGATCATGTCGCGCCGGTAGCCCTGGGTGGCCCGGTGCGACGTGCGCGGGCGGGCCTCGTCGGCCGCCAGCCGCCCGATTTCGTCCGCCACCTCCTCGGTGACGCAAGCGCCCGCCAACGCCTTTTCAGCCTCGCCGACGCGCATTGGAGTGGGACCCGAGGTGCCTAGGGCGACCCGGGCGCGCAGGCAAGTGTTGTCCTCCGGGTTGGCAGTCAGCACAACGGCCGCGCCGCACATCTGGATGTCCAGCGCCTCGCGCCACGCATGCTTGTGGTAGGCGCCGCCAGCCCCGGCAAAGGCGCCTGGCAGGGAAAGGCCCAGCAGCAATTCGTCAGGCTCTAGCGCCGAGCGCCCCGGCCCAACAAAGAAGGCGTCGAGCGGCAGCACCCGGCGGCCGGATGGCCCCAGGATATGCGCCTCGGCCCCAAGAGCCAGTAGCGCCGGCGCCGTGTCGGCGCAGGGGACCGCGTTGCACACATTCCCGCCAATGGTCGCGACGTTGCGTATCTGCCGCGAACCAACCTTACCCGAGGCCATAGCCAGGATGGGATACCGGTCACGTACCAGGGACGACGCCGTTACCGCGTGGTGGGTTGTGGTCGCTCCGATCCAGAGGCTATCGCCGTCTGATCGAACCCCTTGCAGCTCGGGGATTTCAGTGATCCCGATGAGAACGGGCGGCGCGATCTTTTTGCGGCGGATGTCCATCAGGACATCGGTACCCCCGGCGATGACACGCGCCAAAGGCCCGTGCCGCGCCAGGGCAGTCAACACCTCGTCGGTCGAGCGGGCTTCCAGGTAGTCGAATCGTGCCATGATCTCTATTCCTCAAACGAAAAGCCTAACACATGTCATCCGCTACACAGGGGCCGATGAGCCGCCAGGCGCTGAAAAGCACTGCAGCAGCCACAGCGGCCGCCACCAGGATGGCAGCCTGGTGACCAGCGACATCAATGATCCAGGACAGCATCAAGGGGCCGCTCAACACGCCGACGTCGCCAGCCAACCGGTAGACTCCCACCGCTGGGCCGCGCTGCCGGGCCGGAACCATGTGGGCCAGGATCGCCGACGGGACGCTAGAAGCCAGCGAGTAGAGGCCGACGATGGCGGCGGCGATCACAAAGGCGATTGTGTTGCGCACAAACAGGAATGCGATGGATCCGGCCACGATGCCACCCAGGCCAGGCAATAAGATGCGCATGGGTCCAAAACGGTCGGCCCAGGCGCCGCCGGGGATGGTGACCGCCAGGCCAATCAAGGAGGCGATCGCCAGGCCAGTGCCAATGGCGGCCGGGCTGAGGGCAAGCACATCATGCCCGTACAAGGGTATAGCAGTCCCCAAGAACCCAACGCTGTTGAACATGAGCAAAAAGATGCAGGCATAGACGCCAACCAGGCCCAGGAGCTGAGCGCGCGGGAGTTGGGTCAACCCCCGCAGCCCTTGATTACCGCCCTGGGGTGCGACGGTTTCTGGCGTTATCCGGCGGCCGCGCGTCAGGGCCAGGCCCGCCAGGCCCAGCCCGACCAGGGCCGAGACGCTGCAGACTGCAAAAGCCGCCCGCCAGCCGAAACCCTCTGCCAAAACGCCACTCATAAACGGATAAAAAGAGAGGCCGGTCACGATAGCAGTCTGATACATGGCCATCACTGTGGTCCGCACCTCGGGCGCCGATACGCTGGTGATCCAGGTGAGGTTGGCAATTGAGGTAACCGATTGGCCGATTCCCATCAGGACCCGAGCGACCAGCAGAATGGGATACGATCCCGCCAGCGTTCCGGCCGCCGAGCCAACCCCCACTATCAGGAGGCCCGCCCCCGCCAACAGGCGCACGTCCATCCTCCCCGCCAGATTGCCGGCCGGCAGATCGACGAGCAGTCGAGCCAAGCCAAAGGAGGAGCCGATCAGCCCGACCAAGGCGGTGGGGATGAGGAAATCATCTTGAATGTTGCCCAGCACCGGGCTCGCAGCCGACACCACCGAGATGCCGACAAATGCAATGCCGCAGGCGATCAGCACCTCAAAGGAAGCCGCCCGGCGAATGGTGCTCAACAGGCCGGGAGCGCCAGGTTCATTTGGGAAGTGGGTTTCGCTCTCCCCGTTTCCCATCAACTGGACTGCCCTTCCGGGGGCCAGAGGTCTGGGATCAAGTCCCCCAGTTCCAGGCGCTCGAGCGTCTCTGGCGTGGGAACCCCGTCCTCATCCCAGCCGCGCAGGGCATAATAGTCCTCCACCATGCGGTCCAGTTCGGTCACGAGCCGCCCAGGGGGTTCGGTTGAGGGCAGAGGCTCCTCGTGAAAGCGGTCCGGTAACGTGTCATCCGCCCGCTCAAGACCGTGGCGCAGGTTATAGGCGCGCTCTAGCGTCGTTATGCGCTCGCCCGAGCGCCAGAGGCTCTCCTCATCGACCTGCCAGCCGGTGGCCTGGCTCAGCGCCAGGGCAAAATCGGCCATGGTGACCGCCATCAACGAGGAGCAAATGAACAGGCACACCCCCAGCGAATCGGCTATCGCGCACAGGTCCTCCTCCCACGCCACCAGAGCAGCCTTGCCCGCCGGGGTCGTGGGGTCAACCGCAGCGGGGGTCCCGACGATGCGCAGAGCGTCGGCCGGCTTCCATCTTTTTTCCGCCTTGACAAACCCGGCCCGCAAGTGGTCGGCGCCGCGGGAAGAGACGGCGTAGCTGAGGGCGGCCGCGGGCGACCCGCGCGGATCGCTGGCGGGTAGCTCCATCCCCTTGACATGCATTGCGTACGGCAGCGCCTCGGGCGACAAGGTTTGGGCGGCCCGCAAACTTCCCTCGGCCAGCAGGTCCCCGATTCCCTCCCGCCGGGCGATCTTGTGGACCAGGGCGATCATGGCCTGATGGTTGCCCCAACTCAGATCGAGGCCATCGGATTGGGCTCGGCGTCAACAATCCCTTTTCATAGCACTCCATGGCGAAAGCGATGGTGGTCCCCAGTGACATGGTGTCCAGGCCGTACCGGTTCGCCAGCGTATTGGCGTTCAGGATGGCGGGCAAGTCGTCGATTCCCAGCTTGGAGCCCAGAGCGTTCAGAGTCTCGTACTCGGGCCCTTCACCAATCGTGCCGCCATAGGGGCCCGAATCGACCCGATAATTGTGGCTGCAGCGTATCGGGCACGCGTGGCAACCAACCTGCTCCAGCCAGTAACTCTTGGCCAGCGCCTCGGGCCCGATGGCCCGGTTGCCCTCGAAATAGCCGGTCTGGTGGTTTCGGGTGCTGTCGGTGCCAAGCCTGTGAGGAGCTTCATCAGCGAGGCGGTGCCAAACCGGGAACGGGCCTCAAAGCCCGGATCGGCCTGGATGCGCTTGGTGAGCTCCTGTGCGGTCTGCCGGAACGCAGATGGGTCAGCGAGCTGGGGCCGGGCCGAGCCTCGCACGGCGATGGCCTTGAGGCGCTTGGCGCCCATCACGGCGCCCATGCCGGTACGGCCGGCGGCCCGGCTGCGTTCGTTGATGATGGCGGCATAGCGGACCAACTGCTCTCCAGCCTGGCCAATGCATGCCACCCGCAGTTCGCGATCGCCGCCATCTGTTCCAGGGCGGCCGTAGTCTCCCAGGTGTCCCGCCCCCACAGCGACCGGCCATCCCGGAGCTCGACCTGATCATCGTGGATCCAGAGGACCACCGGCCGGTCGGACTGGCCCTGAATGATGATGTGGTCCCAGCCGGCCGCCTTGAGTTCAGCGCCAAAATAGCCGCCCGAGTTGCTGTCCCCAAAGAGGTTCGTCAGCGGCGAGCGGGCCGTGACGGTATAGCGGGCCGATGTCGGAAAGCCGGTGCCGGTGAGTGGTCCCAGGCCGAATATCAGGGCGTTTCCGGGCCCAAGTGCGCTCGGCGCCCGGCGTGCCAAACTCGTGGAGGAACCACGAGTTCAAACCACGGCTGCCGACAAAGCGCCTTGCCAGCGCCGGGTCCAGCGGCCGGGCCTCGGTCGTGCCCGGGTCAGATCGACCACCAGAATCCTCCCCGCATAACCGCCCCTGTAATCCATTGGTGGCTCTCCTGTGTCTCTTCCCAGATCTATGCCTGCCAGGGCGACCTCACAACTGTGGCTAGCCCGGCCGCCACCACGATGGCCTCGGACCGCGCCTGGGCCTCGCGCAGAATGGACTGCCGATCCAGATGCGGAGCCTGTCCCTCCCGAAGGAGTACTCTGCCGTCTACGATCACCGTGTCAACGGCGCCGCGGGTGGCGCTCCCGTACACCAGGTTGGCGATCGGGTTGTGCAGAGGATGCCATCCCACCTGGTTCAGGTCAAGGATGGTGATATCGGCCCGCTTGCCCACCTCTAGCGAGCCTATCTCCTCGTGGAGGTTTAGCATCCGGGCCCCGTCGCAGGTCACCATCTCGACGATCTGTTCCGCCGGGGTCACCCGCGGGTCTCGGCTGTTTGCCTTGTGGATCAGCCCGGCAGCATCATCTCCCGCAGAATGTCATAGCTGTCGTTGCACAGTCCGCCGTCGGTTCCCAGACCCACCAGGACTGCCCCGTTCCAACAACTGGGGGATAGGGCGCAAAGCCGTTCCCCAGCTTGAGGTTAGAGGCCGGGCAGTGGGCAATCCGAGTATCGGACTGCGCGATGGCGACAATGTCCTCCTCTTCCAGACAAATGGCGTGGGTCAGGATCATGTGCGGCCCCAATAGCCCCAATTGGTCCAGGTAGGCGGCCGGTCCGACGTCCTGGTCTCGGCGTATCTGTTCGACGTCCTCGGGGACCTCGGCAAAGTGGACGGTAATCCCGGTCCCCAGGTCGGCCGCCGCTCCGGCGGAGGAAATCCGCCAGGGGGGCGTCCACGGCGCTCAGGACGCGAGGACCCGAGCCAGAGCTGCAGGCGTCCGCCGGCCGCGCCGTGCCACCTTTTGGCCTGGGCCAGGTCGTCGTCCGGGCCACCGTTGGCCGAGAGCTGCGGGCCATCCTCCACTGTGTAGCCGGTGCTGCCTTCCATCGCCAGCGCCAGACAGGCCCGCAGCGCCTACCCGTCCATCGCTCGTGGCGACAGCGTCGAACTGCTCCGGCCATACCTCAGGGTCCAGGTAACAGGTCGTGCCGCTGACGCAGCATCTCCAGGCCGCACAGGAGCCCTGCCACGTAGGCGTCATCTCCATCCATCCGCTCCAAGAGCGGGTGATTGCGCTCGAACAGCCACTGGAGAAAAGGGAGATCGGTCGCGCAACCGCGAAAGAGGACCTCCGTGGTGTGTGCGTGGACGTTGATCAAACCCGGAAGCACCAGCTTTCCATGGCAATCGATGAGCGTGTCCCTCTCGTGCCCCCTTTCGAGACATGGTGGACACCTCGACGATCATTCCATCCTCGACCACCAGGTTGCCGAGCTCCAGCACACGACGTCCGGCGTCCATGGTCGACAATCAGACCGTCTCGAGCTATCAGAGCCATGTTTCCTCCTGTGATGCCGGCACGGGTTCTGGTGCTCTAGTCCGTCCAGCCCGGTATTTTGAGGTCGTCCGCACCGAGGATCTCGAAAAAGGGCGGAAAACCCTCTCCGATCGGCTCGGTGGCGTCAAATCCCATGACGGCGGTGACATCCAGCTCCGGCGTCGATGGATCCCGAGGCCCACCCGCCATGCGCGGCACGATGATGACGTCCCGATCAGGCTGCGAGCGGAACACCATCGCCCACATCACCTTGTTCAGGTCGTAGATATCCACATCCTCGTCCACGACGATCACGTATTTGGGGCGCGAATGATGGCCTAGTGCGGCCAGAAGCACATTGCGCGCCTCGCCGCGATATTTCTGCTCCAGCGAGACGATCGCCAGGTGCTGTGCGCCCCCCGCCGGGGAGTAGTGGACATTGCGCACGTCCGGGAAGGAGCCGCTTGAGATCGGCATAGAGCGCCGCCTCGTAGGGCAGCTCCTTCATCACGTGGTTCTCGGTGATGGGGATGCCCGTGAGCACCGTCTGGAACATCGCATCCTCGCGATGCGTGATCGGCCGTCACCTCCACGATCGGGATCGCTGCTCCTTGGGACCGTAATACCCGCCGAACTCGCCAAACGGCCCTTCCTCCTCACGGATGCCGGGTAGCACCGCCCTCGATCACGATCTCCGATGTGGCCGGAACCAGCAGATCCACCGTCCGGCACTGAACGACGTCAACCGGCTCTCCGCGCAGCGCACCCGCCAGAGCCAGTTCATCCTGGCCGTAGGGCACCTTGGCCTGCGTGGCCAGCGAGATCACCGGGTCCACGCCGATAGCTACGGCCAGCTCCAGCGGCCTATCCGGGCCTCGGCCCGGCTGAACTGAACCGAGATGTCCTGAAAGGCGTGCGCCGACAGGGCCAGCCGGTTCCGGCCTTTCAACTGCATCCGATAGATGGACGCGTTGCGCGAGCCAGTGTCGTGCGGGTCGTAGCTGATCTGGATGCCGGCCAGGATGTAGGGGCCCGGGTCCAGCCGTCCCTGCGTGGGAATGGAGAGACGGCTCAGATCGACTTGGTCTCCCAGGTAGACGACCTCCTGGCACGGACCTTCGGGGACCGGTCGGGTCGGGATCGGATTTCGCAGCGCGTCGATGAAACCTATCCAGCGCCGTAGCGTTGTCGGACTCCAGCGCCAAGAGAGCCCGTTCGCGCGTGGCGAAGACCCCGCCCACGACGGGCATTGCATGTCCCTTCACCTTGGGAAACAAGAGCGCCGGCCCCTGGATGTCGGAGGTCTTGCGGATGTAGGCTGCGATCTCAAAACGAGGATCAACCTCCCGGTCAATGTCCACCAGTTGGCCCCGCTGCCGCAGCAGGTCGAGAAACGCACGCAGGTCCGGCGAAAGGCATATTGAATCTCCTGGTACGTGCAAGCACAGAGGTGTCGGCGGCCGATCGTCGTGCGCCGGCCGATGCCCTGGCAACACTACAGTTGAACTACTCGCTCAGACGCCCAGGCCTCCAGGCCCTCGCGCAGCGCGACGAACGACGCCGCCAGCCGAGTCGCTTCCGGAAGCTGACGCGCGTGACGTCCTCGCCTCTCAGGAAGCTCGTGGAACCGTCCCAGATGGGTCTCGAAAATCCGTCAACACTGCTGTTCCAACTCGGACGGCCAATCGGTCCGAGCCTGCCAATTCCGCAACGTAGGCGTAGTGCTGCAGCGCCACGTCGTTGCCGCCCGGCGTACCCCAGCGCTGTTGGGCAATCTGCGCTTTGTACAGATAGAGATCGATCGTGAGGACCACCTGACGCCAGTGCGTTGGCCCGCACCTGTTTTTGCAGCGAGGTGAGCGTCGTTCTCGTTGATTTCCAACTATCACCTCCCGGGGCTACTCCGCCGGCGATGTATTCAGAAAGATCGAGCGACTTCCCACATCTCACGAGGCACATCGGCCCGCTCTTCGAAGGGGGCCTCGATCGGCTTCGTCGCGTCGATGGCCCACTTGGTGTTCATAGTGTCCTTCTCCACCCGGTTCCAGATCGAATACGCCGCCGGATCCAGCCGCGACACGGCCGAGTTCTGGACGAAGAAAGTGGCGACATCCGGCTGCGTCCGGGTGGCGACGGCCCACAGCACCTCGCTGTCGCTGTTGATATTCACGTCCTCATCGACGACGACCGCAAGCTTGACGAAAGGATCGGAGGCCAACGCCGCCAGCGCCGCCATCTTGCCCTCACCATCGTACTCCTTGGCAATCTGTACGTACGCGGGAAAGCGACATATCCCCGACATGGGCATGCGCACGTCTTTCACCGTGGGCACCGCGGCCTTGACGCGCTTGTAGAGAATTGACTCGCGTCCCAACTTGCCCGTATAGTTGTGCTCGGGGTGCGCGGCAAACAGATGCTGGTAGATGGCGTCCTTGCGGTGCGTGATCGCCGTCACCTGCATGACAGGGCTGTACCGCTCCAGGCCGTAGTACCAGGTGAACTCGCCAAATGGCCCTTCGGGTTTGCGGACCTCGGGCAGGATATAGCCCTCGAAGACCACTTCAGCGTAGGCCGGCACCTTCAGATCGACCGTCCGGCACTGGACCAGATCGAGCGGCTCGTCGAGCAGGCCACCGATGGTATCGTACTCGTCGGTCCCAAACGGCAGTTTCGACTGGCTGCCGAGCATGCCCGCCGGGTGATGGCCCACGAACACGGCGGCGGGGAGCGGCTCTCCCTTGGGCTCGTACTTGCGGTGGATGTGGCCGATGTGCGTGTGCTTCTCGTAGCTCATGCCCAGCTCGTTGGGGCCGAGGATCATCAGCCGGTAGATACCCGCGTTATGGGCGCCTGTATCTGGATCTCGCACCACCGTAACGCCGGCTGTGACGAAGCGGCCCGAATCCTTTTCGCAGTTAGTGCAGATGGGGATCCGGCTGACGTCCAGATCGTCTCCGGCGATGACCACGTCCTGCACCGGCGCCCTCTACGACGTTCAAGGGATCCGCTGATCCTCCCGGCCGATATACGCCCACAGCATCTGGTCCGGTGTGGTATCCAGGGCCAACGCCAGATTGTCGGGATTGGCCAACACGTTGGCGATGACGGGCAGATCCGACTCGGCGACGTTCTCAAACAGCACCGCAGGATATTGTCCGTCTTCCTGCAGGCGGCGCAGGACGGCCGTGAGCTCGAGATCGCGGCTCACCTCTCGCTTGACGTGCAAGAGGCCCGGCGGGCTCATCTTTTGCAGGCCGGCCATGAAGGATCTCAGGTCTTTTGGCATATCTTTCTCACTCCTTGGTTCAAGTATCGGATTCGGCAGATGCCGAAACAGGAAAGGAGCGGCCACGGACGACGCACATGGCCGCTCCTAATTGGCTTGTCGCTATCCGCTACGGTTTGTCCGGATAGGGATGTGCGGCGGCGTAGGCGGCCGCTTCCGCAATCACTCCGTCATAGTCAAAGTCGTTGATCTCCTCGACAAAGTCGTTGGTCAGGAACGCTGCCAGGTCGAACGGTTTCTCGCCGGCCAGGTCGGCAAACGCCTGCCACTCGTCAAAGTCAAAGATGCCAAAGTAGTAGCGTCCGCCCTGCATCGGCGGCCGCACCGTCTCTTGGGCGCCTTCCATGTACAGCCAGGCATACGCCGTGTCGTCATGCTCCTCAGGGGTCACCTGCTGCATGATCGCCAGAGCCGCCGCAGGGTTCTCCAGGCCGACCAACATACCCTTGGCGATGGCGCGGCACAGGCCGGCCACCAACTCGGGATTGTTCTCCACAAAGTCGATCGACACCACCACGTCCTCAGCCGGTAGCGTGCGGAACGCCTCGGGCGTCAGCTCGACCAGGTCAAAGCCTGCCGCCCGGAAGGAGATGTTGCGGTTCCAGGATGAAGAGTAGGCTGCGATCTGTCCAGTCTCAAACGCGTTGATGAGGCTGGGTACGTTCTCACCCACCGGCAAGAGCTGGACGTCCACGTAGGGCTCCAACCCGGCGTCGCGAAGGTACGCCTCCAGGGCCGGTACGTCGCCGCCGCCCGCTTCCGAGATGCCAATCACCATGCCATCCAGGTCTGCGATCGACTCTACGCCGCTCTCGGCCCACGTGATGAGGGGGAAGGTCTGGGTCCACATCCAGCGCATGACGTCCTTGAAGGGTAGACCCTCTTCCATGCCGTTCAGGACCGCGCCGGTACCGGCGAGACCAGCCTCCGCGCGGCCGGCAGCAACCTGCTGCACCACGAAGGAGCTGCCATCCACGGGTTGGATGTTGACCGTCGAGGCCCTCCTCCGCAAAGTAGCCCATCTCATCGGCGATCATCACCGGGTAAAAGGCGATGGTCTTGATGAACGGCAGCAAGAACGTGATCTCTTGCATCTCCATCGGCCCCTCGGCTCCCGGCATCTCTGGTTTCTCGGGATAGGGATGGGCGGCTGCATAGGCGGCCGCTTCCGCAATCACTCCGTCATAGTCAAAGTCGTTGATCTCCTCGACAAAGTCGTTGGTCAGGAACGCTGCCAGGTCGAACGGTTTCTCGCCGGCCAGGTCGGCAAACGCCTGCCACTCGTCAAAGTCAAAGATGCCAAAGTAGTAGCGTCCGCCCTGCATCGGCGGCCGCACCGTCTCTTGGGCGCCTTCCATGTACAGCCAGGCATACGCCGTGTCGTCATGCTCCTCAGGGGTCACCTGCTGCATGATCGCCAGAGCCGCCGCAGGGTTCTCCAGGCCGACCAACATACCCTTGGCGATGGCGCGGCACAGGCCGGCCACCAACTCGGGATTGTTCTCCACAAAGTCGATCGACACCACCACGTCCTCAGCCGGTAGCGTGCGGAACGCCTCGGGCGTCAGCTCGACCAGGTCAAAGCCTGCCGCCCGGAAGGAGATGTTGCGGTTCCAGGATGAAGAGTAGGCTGCGATCTGTCCAGTCTCAAACGCGTTGATGAGGCTGGGTACGTTCTCACCCACCGGCAAGAGCTGGACGTCCACGTAGGGCTCCAACCCGGCGTCGCGAAGGTACGCCTCCAGGGCCGGTACGTCGCCGCCGCCCGCTTCCGAGATGCCAATCACCATGCCATCCAGGTCTGCGATCGACTCTACGCCGCTCTCGGCCCACGTGATGAGGGGGAAGGTCTGGGTCCACATCCAGCGCATGACGTCCTTGAAGGGTAGACCCTCTTCCATGCCGTTCAGGACCGCGCCGGTACCGGCGAGACCAGCCTCCGCGCGGCCGGCAGCAACCTGCTGCACCACGAAGGAGCTGCCATCCACGGGTTGGATGTTGACCGTGAGGCCCTCCTCCGCAAAGTAGCCCATCTCATCGGCGATCATCACCGGGTAAAAGGCGATGGTCTTGATGAACGGCAGCAAGAACGTGATCTCTTGCATCTCACCCGCCTCGGCGCCAGGCCGCGCGGGATAGGGGTGCGCCGCCGCATATGCCTTGGCCTCAGCCTCGATCGCCGCGTGGTCAAAGCCGTTGATGTCGTCGATATAGTCGTCAACCACGATGGTACTGGTATCGACTGCTTCTTCGAGGGCACGTTCGCCCTCGTCGCCGCTCATCAGCATTTCCATGACCGTCTGCCACCCGGCCGGATCGTTGTAGCCAAAGACGTACTCGCCGTTCTCCATGTGGAACGACTTTTGTTGGATGACGCTGTCCCAAAAGCGCCAAGCATACTCTACGTCGTCGTGCTCTTCCGGCACTACGTTCTTCATGGCGGAGAGGCACGCCTCCGGGCTCACCTCGCAATAGTAGGAGGCCCTGGCCATGGCACGAGCCATGCCGACGACTAGGTCGGGATCCTCCTCCATCGTCGCGGCGGTGACAAAGAGACCCTCCGAGGGCATGTGATCGTACTCGGGGTAGTTGATGCTGCGGAGCTTGACCTCGCCCAATGCCTCGATGGGCACAAACTCGGTGTCTGAGGCCCCATAGGCGTCAATGGTGCCGGTCTGCAGCGCGTTGAGCGCGCCGGCCGCCTGTTCGCCCACGGGTACGATGGAGACATCCTGACCGACGACCAGGCCAGCACGAGCCAACACGGCGCGCACCATGGGCATCTCGCCGGACTCCATGCCGGTGACGCCCAGGATTTTGCCTTTCAGATCGTCGATCGTCTGCAGCGGGCTGTCATCAAGGGCGACGATCCCAAAGAGGTTCTCTGCCTTGTCGGTGTAAAACCACTTGAGGTCATTACCGCCGGCGACCGTCAGTATGACCGAGCCAGGGTTGGCCATGCCGACCTCGGCATTTCCGGCCGCGACCTGCTGTACCACCAGCGTGCCGCCTTCCGTGCCGATAACGTCTACGTCCAGGCCCTCATCCTCAAAGAAGCCGAATTCCTTGGCCAGGAGCGGTCCATAGAAGGTCATGCCCTCCAGCCAGGGGAGCAACAGGGTAACTTTTTTCAGATCAGCAGGCGGCGGCGCTTTGGTTGGAGCTACCACCTCTTGCGTCGGTGCCACGGTCGCTTCGGGCGTTTCCTTCTGGGTGCCGCAGGCGTTAACCAGCATCGCCAGAACAACCAAAAGACTCAAAACGCGAAACGCTTTCATCTTTTTTTCCTCCTTCAATACTTCCAAGGTAGTAATACTGTCACGGGCCATGTTCCTATCGTCGATGTGACCGGATGAGCCTGCTCCGCTCCTTATGCACACCACCTCCTTTCAATTCTGGACCTCAAGTCCTCCTAAACCGACAGCAGCACCCTGCGGGCGACTGTACAAGAACGGCCGTCCTGTCTATCCCACGCACCTCACCCCGCGGGACGGAGGCCCGACAGCCCCAAGCGCTCCAAAGTCTCGCCAGTAG
This sequence comes from uncultured Chloroflexia bacterium, assembly GCA_963695825.1. Lineage (GTDB taxonomy): Bacteria > Chloroflexota > Anaerolineae > Promineifilales > UBA4811 > CAVOHX01. Next base: position 27,237 of record CAVOHX010000023.1, on the reverse strand, counting down.
GCATGCCATCGGCATCCCATCCGCGTTGCCCATAATAATCGTCTAGCATCTTTTGCATGACCTCGGGCCGGGTGAACACCCCCTTGGTAGGGCCGTAGGTGCCGGGTTCGCTGACAAAGCGCGGCGGAGGCGCATCGTAGCTCCGCCCAAAGTTGGGGAACTCGCGGGCCCAATAGAGGCGGGTCAAATTCCAGACCCGCTCAGAGATAAAGAGAAGGTCGTCCCACGACCGGTCGATTCCGGTCACCGCCCGCATCGCCGCAGCATAGCTCTCCAAGGAAATACCCAGCTCGACCCACAGAAAGCGGCAGCAGCCCAGGCAATCGAGGAGCGGGCGAATGTGCTGCAGCTCGATGATGGTGGCTGCTTTTTCGGGCATCGACTTTTCCCGCCCCATGGACATGTCGTGCCAGATGGCCCATGCCCGTCCGTGATGACCGCCGATGTCGCTGGTCATATAGGAAAGCAACATGGCGGTGGCGCTGTGGGTCTCGTAGGCGCTTTGTTCCATCCCCTTGTGCTGGATGGCCCATCTCTCGGATCCCTGGCCCACCGTCTCGGCCGCCCGTTTGGACCCTTCCGCCAGCAAGCTGCCCAGCCAGCCCTGGCGGCGGCCGATTCTTTCCAGGAGGGTCAGGATGCCGTCGATGCTACCCCAATTCAGATCGACCCCCTCGGCCTGCTCGGTGGTGAGGATGCCGCGGTCAAAGCACTCCATCGCCCAGGAGATCGACGCGCCGGCCGAGATAGTGTCCATACCAAGCTCGTCGCAGATCCAACTGGCCTGGACGAGCGCCTCCCAGTCGGCGAGACCGACGTTGGGACCCAGCATCGCGATGGTCTCATAGTCCGGCCCCTCGATCCGAGTGTCATACTTGCGCACATAGGTGTACTTGCCACAGGGGGCCGGGCAGGAAAAGCAGCCCTTGTCGGCGACCACGTAGGAGCGGGCCACGTCGGCGTACAGTTGGGGCGCCTCCTCGAACGCGCCGGCGCGAAAGTTGTAACTGGGCAGGGTGCCCGTTGTGTTCACCCACTCGGTGGTCTTGGTGGTGCCCTCGCGCACCCACCTTTCGTGAGTCTCGGCCCCCTTGACCGCCTGATATGCCTGGCGGGAGATGTCGAGAAAGGCCTCGGGGTCGGCGATGGGGATGCTTCCACTGCCGCGAACGGCGATCGCCTTGAGTTTCTTGGAGCCCATGACCGCCCCAATGCCGCAACGCCCCGCCTGGCGGCCAATATCGTGATGGATGCAGGCGTACCGGACCAGGTTCTTACCCGCCGGCCCGATGGTGGCTATCTGAAAGTCCTCTCCCAGCTCGGCTTTCAGCGCTCTGCTCGGCCGTCATGGCGCCCTGCCCCCAGAGATGACCGGCGTCGCGTATCTCGACCTGACCATCGTCGATATAGAGGATGACCGGCCGGTCGCTGGCGCCTTGCACCGCAATGGCGTCTATTCCGGCGAACTTGAGCTCGGCCGCCAGCTTGCCTCCAACGCTAGAGCTCCCATAGCCCCCAGTGAGGGGAGATTTCGCGGCAAAATCCATCTTGCAGGCACCCGGAAAGAGGGTACCCGAGAGGGGGCCGGTCGAGGCAAAGAGCGTGTTCTCGGGACCCAGGGGGTCAGCTCCCGGCGGGACCTCCTGGTAGAGCAGGTAGGCACCGAGACCGCGGCCGCCCAGATACCCCCCTATGACCTCTTTTGGAGTGGAGGTCAAGGCGATGCAGCCGTTGGTCAGGTCAATCCGCAAGAGTCTGCCACCATAGCCATACATTGCTGTATCTCCTACTCCCCAATCCACAGAGCGTCCATACCACACACCGCAACACAGTCGCCGCAGAGATCGCACTCCCAGGCATAATCGACGTCGCCCCTGACAAAGACAACCTCCTCGGGGCAGGCGTCAACACAAGCCATACACAGATCGCATCGCTCTGGTTCTATATAAAAGGCGCCCTTGACGTTCTGAAGGATGGCGTCGCTCGGGCACACGTCAGCGCACTCGCCGCACTGCGTGCAGACCGCCACCGCATAGCCGCCGGGGTCGGGAAACAGTCCCGTGATCCGAAGGGCGGCCTTTTTGGGTGTGTTCTCGCCAAAGAGGTGGAATGAGCACGCCACCAGGCACGCGTGGCATCCAGAGCATTTGGCGCTTTCGGCAAACAATCGCACGGACTACCTCCTAGCTCCCAACCTTGGATCGCAAAGCGTTCAGAATCTTTTCGGCTGTGATGGGCAGATCGCGAATCCGCACCCCGGTAGCGTCATGGACCGCATTGGCGATGGCCGGCGCGGTAGGCGCCACCAGCGCCTCGCCGATTCCCTTGGCGCCATACGGGCCCTTGTCGTCGGGCACCTCGATCAGGATGATCTCGGCCGGCGCTACGTCCATCGCCGTCGGAATCTTGTAGTCAAGAAACGTGGGGTTCATCACCCGGCCTTCCTTGACCTGTAACTCCTCCATGGTGGCAAAGCCCAGCCCCTGGGCCAGGCCGCCATACACTTGGCCTTCCAGGCCGGCCTGGTTGATGATCTTGCCGGTGTCCTGGGCGCAGACCAGCCGCAGCACGGTGAATTGGCCGGTCTCAGGATCGACCTCCACCTCGGCTACTTGAGCACTGTAAACCAGGCCGGGAAAGGGTCCCATGGGATAACCCTTGACGTTGCCGGGTTGCAGGGGGGTTCCCTGACCGAGAAAAGTCCCCCGACCCAGAATCGGGCCGCCCCAGTTGCGGATTGCCTCACCCGCCAGCGCGGTTACCGGGACGCTCTGGTCGGGCGCGTCCCGCACCACCACCCGGCCCCCTTGAAGCGCCATCTCGTCGGGCTCGACCTCCAACTTGGAGGCCGCCAGTCGAAACAACTGGTCCCGGACATCGGCCGCGGCCAAACGAACGGCGTTGCCAGCCGTGTAGGTGGTTCGGCTGGCAACCGAGCCATAGTCGTATGGTGTGGCATCGGTGTCCGCCATGACCACCGAGATGGCGTCCATTTCGACGCCCAGCTCTTCGGCCGCGATCTGCGTCAGGACGGTCTTGGCGCCGGTGCCGATCTCGACCGAGCCCGAGTGGACCACGTAGGTGCCGTCCTCGTTCAAATGAATCTCAATTCCCGAGGAAAAGAGGGCGAAACCGCGCTCATGACAGGCGACTCCAATACCTCGATAAGACTTTTTCGCGTTGCCGGCTCTTTGGTCCCAGCTCACCTGGCTGGCCGCCGCGCGCAGGGTCGCCTTCATGCTCACGTTTCGGCAGACCTGCCCGGTGGAGAGAGTATCGCCCTCGTTCACGCCGTTCTTTAGCCGCAGGTCGACCGGGTCCATCCCCAGCGCCTCGGCGACGATGTCCATCTGCGACTCGGTGGCCCAGCACTGGGGCGGGCCGCCATAGCCGCGACATGCGCCGCTGATGACGTTGTTGGTGTAGACGCAGTAGGCATCGACCAGTACGTTCTCGACTCGATAAGGCCCCTTGGCAAAGGTCGCGCCATAGGCGGTGGTGCCAGGTGACTGGTCAGCATAGGCGCCCGCGTCATAGACCAGCCGTGCCTGCAGGGCGGTCAGCCTCCCATCCCGATTGACGCCCGTCTTGAGGGTGATGCGGGTTGCCTGGCGCGGCCGGCCGGCGATAAACTCTTCGTATCGAGAGAGGACCATTTTCACCGGCCGTCCGGTGCGCTGGCTCAGCAGGGCGGCAATGCCATCCAGGAGGCTCTCCTTGCCGCCAAAGCCGCCTCCCACAGTGGTAGCGATGATGCGCACCTTGGACATGGACAGTTGGAGCGCCTGGGAGACGGCCGCCCGCACCTTGAAAGGGGCCTGAGTGGTGGTCCAGATGGTGACCCCACCGGCCGGATCGACGCTGGCCAGGCAGGCGTGGGGTTCGATGTAGGCCTGGTGCACCCGCGGCGTGGAAAAGCTGTTCTCGATCACCAGATCGGCCCGACAGAATCCGTCCGACACGTCACCATGGCTGATCTGGGTATAGCTGCAGATGTTGCCGCCCCTGATGGCGGCGTACTTGGCGCGATAGTCAGCGAGCTGCTCGTGGATAACCGGCGCCTGAGGCTCCATCGCCTCCTCTGCATCAAAGATCCCCGGCAACTCCTCGTACTCTACCTCGATCAACTCCAACGCTTCCTGGGCAACGTCCGCATCGGCCGCGGCGACGGCCGCCACTGGCTCTCCCACGTAACGAACCTTGTTGCGAGCCAACAGGCGCTGGTCAAAGATATAGTGCATGGTATAGCGAACGTCTGGGGCGTCCATGCCGGTGACCACGGCCGCCACCCCTGCCAACCGCTCGGCGCGGCTGGTGTCGATGCGCAGAATTCGGGCGTGGGGCAACGGACTCCGTAAAATCTTGCCGTAAAGCATGCGCGCCTGGCGCACGTCAGCGCCAAAGGCCGCCCGGCCGGTGACCTTTTCCAGGGCATCGACCCGGGGGATGCGCTTGCCGATGACTCGGTGTTCCATCGTCTATCGACTCACTGCGGCGCCGTGGAAGGCGACGACGCTCATGATGGCCTCTACGATCTGCGCATAGCCGGTGCAGCGACAGAGGTTTCCCGCGATGGCCCGCCTGATCTCGGTCTCGGTGGGTGACGGGTTCCGCTCCAACAGCGCGACGGCCGACAGGATCATACCTGGCGTGCAAAAGCCGCACTGGACCGCCCAATGATCGACGAACGCTTGCTGTAGTGGGTGGAGAGCGCCGTTCCGGCTCAGCCCCTCAACGGTGAGGACCTCTTTGCCGTCCGCGTCCACTGCAAGGACCAGGCACGAGGGCACCGGCCGGCCGGCCAGGAGCACAGTGCAGGCGCCGCAGTCGCCGGTGCCGCATCCCTGCTTGGCGCCGGTCAGTTCCAGTTTGTCTCGCAGCACCTCCAACAGGGACTGGTGCGGTCTCGCCGCTATCTCGACCTGCTCGCCGTTTACGGACAGACGTAACAGTCGCTTCATGGCTTCTCGCCCAAGGTAGCAGGCGGCCGGGTGCCCGTGGGATTTGCCTGCGCCGCCAGCCATGCCTGGCGGATGGCTCTGGGCGCCAGGACCCGGACCATCTCACGCCGGTAGCCGGCCGACCCTCGCACGTCATCGATGGGAGTTGCGGCCGAGGCGGCGGCCTGGCCTACCTGGTCCAGATCGACGGCCGTGAACGGCCGGTCCAGCAGGAACGCTTCGGCTTCTCGGGCGCGGATCGGGGTGGGCGCGGTGGCGCCCAGGACGATCCGCGCTCTCACGCAAATCGATCGCGCCTCATCTGCCTCCAGTAGGACCCCGATGCCGACCACCGCACAGTCCATGGTCTTGCGGGTGCTGCTCTTGAGGTAACAGCCGCCAGCACGCGGTGATGGGAGCGGCAGCCACAGGTGGGTCAGCAGCTCGCCCTCTCCCAGGACCGTCGTTCCCGGCCCGGTGAAAAACCCCTCCAGCGGGACCACCCGTTCACCGGCTGGCCCCACGATGTGAGCCTGCGAGTCGAGTGCGATCAGCGCCGGCGCCGTATCGGCCGAGGGCGATGCATTGCAGAGGTTCCCGCCCACCGTGGCGAGGTTCCGCACCTGGACCGAGCCGAGTTCGCCGGCCGCCTGGGCGAGCAGGGAATATCTCTCTCGGATCAGCGTAGATTCGGCCAAATCGGCGACCTTGGTCAAGGACCCGATGCGGAGGCCATCTTGCTCCAGCTCTATCCCCTCCAGACCCGGAATGTGTTTCAGATTGACCAGGTAACGCGGCTGAAGGTGGCGCAGGTTGATAGCCACCATCAGATCAGTGCCGCCCGCAAGCGGGCGGGCCGTCGCGCCGTGCTGCCGGAGCAGCCCAACGGCCTCGGGCAAGGTCTGGGGTTCCAGGACGTCAAAACGGGGCATTGTGCTCTCGGCCAGTCGCCTTACCGCTGGCTGGCCTCCTTGACCGCCTCTACAAAGATGTCCAGGCCCTTGTCGGTGAGCTCCTTGGAGATGACCAATGGGGGTGTGATCCGTATGATGTTGTTGTAAAGCCCGCCCGGCGGCAGCGTGATGACGCCGCGGCGAGCGAGTCCCTCAAAGATCTGCCGCGTCTCCTCTCGCGCGGGTTCCTTGGTCGCGCGATCCCGCACGAATTCGACTCCGATAGAGAGGCCGATTCCGCGGACGTCGCCGATCAAAGGCCAGCGGGTTTTCATGTCCTCCAGCCGCGCCATGATGTGATCGCCGGTGCGGGCCGCCTTTTCGGGGAGCTTTTCCTCCACCAGCGCCTCCACCGAAGCGACCACGCCAGCGCAGGAGAGAGGGTTGGCCGCAAAGGTGCTGGGCCACCCCACTGCCCGCAATGCGTCGGCAATGTCGCTCCGCATGGCCACCGCGCTGGTCGGTACGCCGCTGGCGATTCCCTTGCCCAGCACCACCAGGTCGGGCAGCAGGTCATAGTGCTCAAAAGCGAACATCTTGCCGGTCCGGCCAAAGCTGGCCTGCACCTCGTCAAAGACCAGGAGCAGTTCGTGGCGGTCGCAAAAGCCCCGCAACCCCTCCAAGAACTCGGGCGGCGGCACGATAGAGCCCGCCACGCCCAGGTAGGGCTCGACCACCACAGCGGCCGTGTCGCCTCGCGCGACGGTGATCATTAGCTCCTCCAGATAGCGGAGGCACTGGAGCTCGCAGCTTGCGCGCTCCAGACCAAAGGAACAGCGGTAGCAGTAGGCGTACGGGGCGTGGATGTGTCCCGATGGCAGCGGGCCAACGCCCTTTCTCACGTGCCAGATGCCGGTCATGGCGCGGTCCAGGGAAGTCCGCCCGTGGAACGAGCCGTGGAAGGTAATCAATTCGCCCTTCCCGGTAAAGGCGCGAGCCGCCTTGACCGCCATCTCGATTCCCTCGGCCCCCGTGTTGGTGAACACCACCCGCCGGAGGGAGGGGGCAGGATGCTTGCCAGGACCTCCATCGCCTCCACCTGCACCTCGGTGGGGGCAAAGTAGCAGTGGGAAAGCTTTTCAACCTGATCCTTTAGCTTTTTCACAAAGGTCGGATGGCTGTACCCGGTGTTCATCACCGAGACGCCGGAGGAAAAGTCGATATAGCGGTTGCCATCTACGTCGGTGACGATTGCTCCGTGACCCTCCTCCCATACGATGGGGATCCAGGTGGGGAGAGTGTAGACCAGGATCTTTTCCTGGCGCTCCAACAGGCGCCGAGCTTTGGGGCCGGGAATCTCGGTGTGGATAAAGGGAACCTCGCTCGATGACATTGTCTCTCCTCGTATCATGTCGCCGGTCATGCATCGCCGTCAGAGTGGACTTGCGTCCTTGATGCCAGCCTGGCTAGAGAATGTCCTTTTCCCAGGTTGCCCGCCAAAAGACGATCTTGCGGTCCAGCAATTCCATGATGCCGTACAGCCCCAGCCCGGTGAGCGACAGGACGATGATCGAGGCAAAGACCAGTGGGATCTTCATTTGAAAATTATAGACCTCGACCAGCAGCCCCAGGCCGGCCTGGGCAGCAATGAACTCGCCGACGACCGCGCCCACCAGCGCCAGGGTGATGCCGTTTTTGAAACCGGCAAAGATAAAGGGGAGCGCTGTTGGCACCTTGAGCTTGGAGAAGATCTGCCATCGATTGGCCTGAAGGGATCGCATCAGGAGATACTCGTTCTCCTCGAATGACTCGAGGCCCACCATGGTGTTCAGCGTAATCACGAAAAAGGCAATGACGGCCGACATCACCAGTTTGGAGGCCACACCAAAGCCGAACCAGGTGATGAAAAGAGGGGCCAGCGCCGATTTGGGCAGCACCTGAAAGGCGATAATGTAGGGATATAGGGTGGAGCGCATGATGGGGAATTGGGAGATGATTGACCCCAAAAAGATCCCCAAGACGGCCGCGATCAGAAAACCGACCACCGTCTCGTACAGCGTGGCCTGCAGGTGCTCGAAAAAGAAGGTCGAGGTAACCAGCTCGATCAGGGCCCTGAAAATCGCACTCGGCGCCGGGAGAATGATGGCAGCCACCATGCCGGATGTCGTGATATACTCCCAGATGGAAACGATAATGACAAAGGACAGGGGGACCAGGCTGATCCGGAACGCCTTGCTCTCATAGATGACCGACAGCGTTTCTCGTGAACTGCGGCGTTTCGCTTTGGCCGTCTGCTCCGCGCCTGTCACAATCCCCTCTACGCCTGGTTCGAGTTCCATTCCAGAGACATCGCTCATTTTTATACTCCTAGGATCCCGCGGATATCAAAGACATAGTCCGCATATTGCTGGGTCTTCATCAGGGTGACCTCGCGGGGTCGTGGTAGATCGATCTTGACGATCTCGGCGACACACCCGGGACAGGGCGTCATGACGCACACATAGTCGGAGAGAAAGACGGCCTCGCCAATATTGTGGGTGACAAAGACAATGGCGGGTTCATTGAGGTGCCACATCCGCAGCACCTCCAGGTTCATTCGCTCACGGGTGAACTCGTCCAACGCGCCAAAGGGCTCATCCAGGAGCAGCAGGTCCGGTTCATAGGCCAGGACCCGACAAAGAGCGGCCCGCTGCTGCATGCCACCAGAGAGCTCGCGGGGGTACGCATTGGTAAAGTCGGTGAGGCCGGTCATCTCGAGTAGTTCACGGCATTGATCGACAAAGTCGTCCTTCTTGAGCCCATATACCTCGGCCGGCAGGAGGAGATTCTGCAGGATGGTTCGCCAGGGGAATAGCACTGGCGTCTGAAACATGATGCCCACCCCGCGTTGCGGCCCAGTCACCTCCTGACCTTCCACCTGCACCGTGCCGTTTGTCTTGGGGATGAGGCCACCCACGATCTTGAGCAGGGTGGACTTGCCGCACCCACTGGGACCCACCAGCGATATAAACGCGCCTTGGGGTATGTCGAGGTTAACCTCGCTCAATGCCTCAACCGAGCTCTTTCGACTGGTGTACACTTTGGAAAGACCCCGAATTGCCACCGCAACGTGATTCTCTGCCATATGCTCGCTCCTATCTCATCAGGCTCCGAGTCGCCCTCGCCCTGTATCGTCCGCTAGATGATGCAAATAAGGTCACGGATGACCTGATCATCGGCCGCCGGCTCGAGTACCAGTTCATCGCCCTCGAAATCCTTTAGCGTCTCGCGACAGCTCAACAGCTTGCGGCCGTTTACCTTGACGGTGCAGATCAAACAGTTTCCGATCCGGCAGGATTCGCGAAAAGCCAGACTTCCGTCATGGTGTTCGGCGATCTGCTTTAACACGCCCATGATCGTCTCTTGCTCGTCGTACGGGATCTCAAAGGTGTCGTAATGGGGCTCCCGGTCGTGGGCAGGGTCATACCGAAAAACCTTGACCTTCATCACGTGATTCTCCATCTTACTTGACCCCCTCTTTTCCTCTAGTATCCTGGTCCAGCGTGACGTGGGTCAGGGCAGCGGGGCGTTTTTCGAGCTTGAACTCCCCTGCCTCCTGCCGGATTAAGATGTTTTGCAGCCAGCTCTCATTGTCCTCGGCCGGAAAGTCAGCCCGATAATGCGCACCCCGGCTCTCCTCTCGTGCCAGGGCCGCCCGAGCGATCATCTCCGCCACATCGACCATGAACTCGGCCTCCAGCGCGACCATCCATTCGAGGTTGTAGGTGCGGGTATAGCTTGCCAGGGCCAAATGGGGCAGCTTTTCGGCCCGGATGGCAGCCAACTTGTCCACTGCCGTCGTCAGCGTGCTCTTGTCACGGAATGCCAGCACATTGTTCCACATAATCGGCTGAACCTCGTGACGGACATCCAACGGGGCTACTCCCGATGGCCGGATGCGATGGCGTGCAACCGGTCCCTTTTCTCGCGCACCTGCGTTTCGCTGGGTTCCTCAAACCCCTTTTGACTGGCGGCGTATTCGGCGGCGCGAATACCGGCTCGCTTGCCGAAGACCGACATCTCCGGCAGCGCGCTGCCGCCCAACCGGTTTGCGCCGTGGACACCACCCACCACCTCACCACACGCCAGTAGCCCTGGCAGACCGACCTCACCCCACTCGTCCGCCACGATACCGCCCATGAAGAAATGGGCGCCCGGCGCCACCTCCAGAGGTTCCTCCCGGATATCGATCCCCTCGTCCAGCAGGTTGACCCCGCCAAAGTCATAGCCGGGATACAGTCGTGCGATGGCCGCATCGATCACCTTGCGCGGGCAGATAGGAAACGTCCAAGTAGACTCCGCCATTCTCGGTGCCACGACCCTCTTTCACCTCGGTCTGGATGGCCCGGGCGACGATGTCGCGCGTCGATTTCTCCATCCGCTTGGGATCGTATCGTCTCATAAACCGCTCACCGTAGAAGTTCAGCAGGCGAGCATTCAGCTCGTAGCGCAAGCGGGTCGGCGTCTGCTGGCCGAACAGACGCTTGGGCCAGACCATCACCGTCGGGAAGTATTGGACGAACTCCATGTCGCGCAACGGTACACCCAGGCGATAGGCCATTGCATAGCCATCGCCTGTCGACTCGCGGGCAGCGCAGTTGCCACGGTAGACCTCCATGCCACCACCGGTGGCCAGGATCATGCACTTGGCCTTGATCACCACCAAATCACCGTTTCGCAAATCGATGGCCGTCGCACCGACCGCCCGACCATCCTCGACCAGAATATCGGTCACCAAGGTATCATTAAGCAGCTGGATCTTGCGCTGCTGGCTCTCTTTGGCCAATGCGCGTGTGATCTGCCGCCCAGTCGTACCGATAGGATGTGTGTAGCAACCGCGCTCGTGGCGTGGCCCGGCATCTGGAGCTGCATGTAGCGGTCGCCGTCCTTGGCCCACCGAACCCCGAACCCCTCCAACAGGCGACCGAGTCGGCCGCCTCTTCGGCGAATATCTTCGCCAACTGCTGATCGTTGAAAAAACGACCGCCGACGATGGTATCGCCGAACGTGGTCTCGGGGCCGTCCCCCTCGGCAAGCGGAGCGGTATAGGTCGCTACCGCCATAATCGTGACGCCGCTCTTGGCCATCACGCTCTTAGTCACCATCAAGACGTCGGCCCTCTCGCTGGCGGCGATCGCGGCTACGGCCCCGGCGGCCTCCGTGCCGATGACCAGCACGTCCTTCTCAATAACACGGTCTGCCACCTGCTCGATCTCCCACGCCATGCAGCTCTCCTCTCGCAGCCCTAGCCAGCGTCTCGCCCTCAGGGCATCTCGGCCAGCAGGCGCCCGTAGCCCTGCACCCGTTCCGGATACTCGAGGATCTTCAACAGTGCCCACAAGCTGACCTGGTTGCTGCTGGTGACCGGCTTGCCGAATTCTTGCTCCAACAGGTCGATGACCTCCATGGCCCGGAAATCGGTGCAACTGACGAAGATCCCATCCACCTCGGGTCTATCGACACTCTTGACCAGTTCGTACACCGTCTCTGGGGTCGCCTCCCGCACAGCAGGCCCCGAGAGGCCCAGGCCCCGACAGGCGACCACCTCGAAGCCGTTCTTGTCCAGAAACTCCTCCTCGCGTTCATTGACCACGTCGAGGTATGGGGTGGCGACGGCCACCCTTTGAATTCCCAACACGTGCAGGGCCTGGATCATAGCGGTGGAAGGCGTGGTCGCCGGACAACCCACGGCCGCCTCGATCTTGGTGATGATCTCGCGGTCCCATCCAAGCCCCTTGATAAAGCTCCCGCTGGTACAGGCGTAGATCACGGCGTGTGGATTCACCGTCGCCATCAACCGGGTGGCAGCGTCGAGGTCCTCCTCCATCTTGATCAGTGCCGCGGGCGTCGTCTCTGCCAGAAAGACCCGCGTAGCGTGGAACGAGATGCCCTTGGGCGCAATCTGGTAGAACTCCGGCTCGATGATACAGTTGACCGAGGGCAGGATCAGGCCCACCTTGGTGTGGCCGATGTTTGGATTGCGCCTAATTCCCTCCATCATCCGCCCCTTCCTCCCAGGTCGCCACGTATTCGCGCGTGAAGACGCTACCAGGGATGCGATGGTGTAGGATGCTGTGGAGAAGCTCGACGATCTTGATATTGACGTCGGTCGCCGTGCCGTCCACGTATGGACGGAGCATACCCGAGACGGGATCGATCGCCCCACCGCGGACCGATTCCTCAATGATCCAGCGCTCCGTCGGACCGTCGTGGAGCACCTCAGGTTCGTCGAGCAGTGCGGCCAGACAGGCCTCCACGCCGTAGGCACCCCAGTTCGAGATGTTGGCCATAATGCCCAGATCAGGCTCAAAGCTGGCGGCGATGCCGCCCCCACAGGGACACTGGCACACGTCGCCGTGTGGGATCAACGCGCGAATCGCGTCGGCCACATAGCCCATGCCCATCTCATTGCCCAGGTCACCTATACCGATGGTGAGGATGCCGCGCTCCTTGGCTCCCTCGAACAGATAGTCGATCTTCGCCGTGAACTCGGAGATGCCGAAGCCACCACCGCTGTGATGAACACGATCTCTGTTCCACCCGGGCCGCTCGATGGCGATCACGGCGGATGGACGGTACCGATCGAACATGCGTTGGGCCACTTCCTTGGCGGCCTCATGCTCGATGGGAAACCCCTCAATGACGGCTCGATGTATACCCGCGCTAGCCGTGTCCGCGTCCCAGGGATGAAGGCCGGCGCCGGCCGCCGTGGCGGCCATCGTCGGCACGATGCTCTCCTCTGTCACGAATACCGGCGTCGCCTTGAGCCCGACGTCGATGGCGCGTGCCAGCGACGCCGCACCGACCGGTCCATCGGTCTCGGGTTTGCCACAACTCAACATCAGGAAACCGGTGATGAACACGACAGTGTCCCGGGCTTCACCCGTTCGGCCAGCATGCGGGAGCCGCCAGCGTCAAGGGCTCGCCTGCCTTGGCTCGACAGGCATCGTACACGTCCAACACCGGGATGCCCTTGAGAATGGCCCAGTTGGACATAGGCACCGTGATCAGGCGATCCACCGCCTCCCCGATGTGTGCCACGGGCAGACCACTCACCGCTTTCCTCCTTCCTCCATCTTGTCCTACATCATTGGACGGTCAGCCAAGATGGGCGGGATCTGATCGCCCAGGTAGTCAGCCAAATCGATGGTGTCCTCGCCCGGCACACGACGCCGCTGTCCGATATCACGATAGTCGAGCGGCAGGGTGGCATCGATGCCCATCTTGCCCGAGTGCATTGCCCGGACGTCCTCCCGCGTGTAACTTGGCACACCCTCAATCAACATCACGCCCGTATCCGGCCGGCAACGCGTCTGGATGGCCCAGAGTACGTCCCGCGATCCTCGATATCGACGTCGTCGTCCACCACGATCGCGAGCTTGATCCAGGCGTATGAAGCCAGTGCCGCAAGCAGCGCGTTCTTGGGCTGATCCTCATTTTTCTTCTTGATGGCGATCACGCAGCCAAACACGAACCCCGTGGTCGAGATTCCGGCGATATCCGGCACGTATTGGCGCACATGCTTGTAGACCTGTTGCTCGATCGGGATGCCCAGCAGCCGCAGGTCCTCCTCTCCGCCGGCGAAGATCGTGTGATAGAGCGGATCCCGCGACGGTGAGTGCCTTGACCCTGAAAACGTGGTTCTCCATCACGGGCACGAAGCTATCGGTGAATTCGCCGAACGGCCCTTCCTCCTCGCGCACGCCGGGCAGCACCTCACCCTCGATGACGACCTCCGCGTGAGCCGGCACCTCCAGGTCGATCGTTCTGCACCGGACCACCTCTAGCGGCTCTCCCTGCCAGGCTCCGGCGATCTCCAGTTCGTCCTGCTCGTAGGGGATCTTGGAGGCAGCACTGAACATGAGCCCCGGCGGTGAACCGATGACGATGGCGGTCTCCAGCGGCCGGCCGCGCTCTTCGGCCAGAGCGTGCAGCCGGCCGAGGTGCTGAGGCGGCATCATCCGTACGCGCAGCTTCTCATCGCTTACAATCTGGACCCGATTCCACGAAGCGTTGTGCACGCCCGTGTCCAGGTGGCGGGCAATCAGAACACCTCCGGTGATATAACGTCCCGCGTCCCCCTCGGTGTGGACAATGATCGGCAACTCGTCGAGCCGGACCTCGGACCCAATCTGCACTACCTCCTGGACCGGCCCCGTGTCCACCTGATGAGTAGGCAGCGGCTCGGTCTCGCGCTCTGTCATCTCAGCCAGGAGCCGCTCCTTGGCGAGTTCCAGGGCGAAGGGGACCGTGGCGCGGCGTCCGAAGACGTTGGACACCAGTGGGAACCGGGCACCGCGGACATTCTCGAACAATACCGGCTGATTGACCGTCTTCTGAACCCGTTTGAGGACCGCGTTGACCTCATACTCGGGGTCGACCTCGCACGCCACGCGGAGAAGCTGCTTCCGGTCGTCCAGCGCCTCGATCAGGCTCCGAAAATCTCTGGGCATCTAGTCCTCCCTTCGTGCCGCTCAAGTTCTCAGCAAAGGCAAGTACAGGCATAGGTCTCCAGGTAACTCTCGCGTGGCTGGGGGGCGAGCCAATGTGCCATGCGAGCGCCTGCGGAATATGGGCGAGTTGGTTCATTTTGAAGGTCAATCAGCTCTGGCATGGTACCTGTCAAGGTCTGCACGCCACCAGTCAGCGGTAAGCCGGTGCAGGGTGACTAGCCAGGTCTCATTCTATCTAAAACGCCAGAATCTGTCAAGTGACAGTCAATTCTATTGAGTAAAACAGCACAGATGAACAAGTGGGTACGGAACGGTGCGGCTGGTGCACCGGTCCCTCTGCGAATCGACCAGGAGCACCAAATCCGCGGACCGGGCGGCCCAGTTCCCTGGCAACAGGTCGACCAAGTCCGATCGGGGCTTGGTCTGCGCCGATCAACGGTTGACTGGCACCAGATCGACCAGCATGCCGGTTAGGCGAGGCTAGTAAGGAGGACGCTGTCCCGTCTGTCTCGGTGTAGACGGCTGATGCCCGCTACGCGTGACGTTCTGCCAGGCTGGCATGCACCTTTTTCCTGGTAGCGGGCAGGTCTGTGATACGCACGCCGATCGCATCGTAAATGGCATTGGCTATGGCAGGCGCGGTGGGAATGACGGCAACCTCGCCCACCGCTTTGCCGCCCGAGTCGCCCACCATGCTCGTCGATTCCACCAGGTGGATTTCGACCTCCGGCGCCTGACGGATGTCGGGCACCCCACATTTGCGATAGGTGTCGGTGGCATCGGGTCCATAGGCTTGGTACGCTTCCGTGAGTGCATAGCCCATCCCCATGATGGCGCCCCCCTCCAGTTGGCCCTCGACGTTTCCGGGGTGGATGGCCCGGCCGACGTCATGGACCAGGATGAGCTTGACCACCTCCACCTGGCCTGAGGATTCATCGACGTCCACGGCCGCCACCTGGATGCTGAAAGCGAGGCCAAAGTGGGTATCTGGCTGGCCCGCATCGACCCCCTCCCTGGGCCGGGAGTTGGCGGAGGCTGTGGGTCTCGGGCGGCATGTAGTGCACCTCCTGGCGCAGTGTCCATCCCTTGTCGGGGGCCATTCGCCGCCAGCTCCTCCAGCGTGCAGACCGGTTCCTCGAACGCCGTGTCCACAAAGGTCCCGTCTTGGAGCAGCAACCGTTCGGACTCCACGCCAAACTCGTCCGCCACCTGTCCGAGCAGGCGGCTGCGCAGCGCCTGGCCTGCCTGGAGGACGGCGCTACCGGTGATAAAGGTCTGGCGGGAGGCGATGGTGGGACCGCCAAAGGGGGTCTGGCCCGTGTCGCCCATGGTCACCTGGACCCGCTCATATTCCACCCCGACCGCCTGAGCGGCGACCTGGGCGACCATGGTCTCCAATCCCTGACCGAGCTCGACCCCGCCGACCTTGGCCGCAATTCCTCCCTCGGCCGTCATCTCTACCACCGCCTTGGCGCCCGGGTCGCGCCCATACCCCAGGCCGGTGGACTTTATTCCAGCCGCCACGCCCACCCCTCGTCGCTTTCCCGGGATTGGCGGCGGCAGGTTATGTGTTGCCTCTTCCGCCACCCGAATCACCTCGGGAAAGACCGTCTGCTCCCGCACTACCTGGCCGGTGCCAAAGGTGCTGCCGGCGACCAGCGCGTTGCGACGGCGGATCTCAAAGGGGCTCAACCCCAATTCACGGGCCAGGCGATCCATCTGTTGTTCGACGGCAAAGATGACCTGTGGAATGCCAAAGCCCCGCATGGCGCCGGCCGTCGCGTTGTTGGTGTACACGGCGTAGGCGTCCAGGGCGACGTTCGGCACGTGGTAGGCGCCGCACGCCATTCCGATCGCCGTCCTCATGACGGGCACACTCTCAGAGGCATAGGCGCCTGCGTCCCCGACGAGGCGAGCCTCCGTTGCGGTGAGCGTTCCATCGTGACGGGCGCCGGTGCGATAGTGCATGGTGATGGCGTGGCGCTTGGGATGAACGCGCAGCGACTCGGCGCGGGTCAAGACCATCTTGACCGGCCGGCCGGTTCGTTGCGCCCCCAACGCCGCAAAGATCTGCAACAGCACGTCGTGTTTGGAGCCAAATGCTCCGCCGGTGGGCACATGGATGACCCTCACCCTGTCCAGGGCAAGGTTCAGCGAGGCGGCGACCTGAGGCTGTATCTTGGTCGGTTCGTGAGTTCCGGTCCAGATGGTCACCACTCCTTCGGCATCCACGGCCGCCAACGCGGCTTCGGGCTCCAGATAGGCGTGCTCGATCTGGGGGGTGCGGTAGATCCCCTCAATCATGACCTCCGCCTCGAGGAACCCGGCCGCTGGATCGCCCACGCGAATCGCGATGTGGTCGAGCAGGTTGCCGCCCTCGTGTAGCTGCACGGCGCCCTCGGCTAGCGCTAGTTCCGGGTCGAGCAGCGCCGGCAACTCGTCAATCTCGATCTGGATCGAGTCCACCGCGGCCGCAGCCTGCTCTTCCGACTCGGCGATCACGACCGCCAGTGCGTCGCCCAGGAAGCGTGCACGATCCTCAACCAACACCGGTTGATCCGCGGTGATCAAGCCAAAGCGATTCTGGCCCGGTATGTCGTCGGCCGTCAACACGACCAACACTCCAGGCATCTTTCGTGCAATCACGGTGTCCAGCCCCACCAACCGCCCGTGAGGGACCGGGCTCCACAGCACCTTGCCGTAAGCCATCTTTGGTAACGACATGTCACCTGCATACTGGATGCGGCCGGTGACCTTGGGTACGGCGTCCTTTCGCGTGACAGAGCGACCGACTGGCTCCATCCCACCTGGCAACTCGGGGTCGGATGCGCCGCCCTGCATCAGGCGCGAGGCTGTCCGCACGGCCGCGATGATCTTGCTGTAGGACGCACAACGGCAGATGTTGAACTGCAACCCCTTTCGAATCTGCTCATCACTGGGTTCAGGATTCTTGTCGAGTAGCGCTTTGGCCGCCATGACCAGGCCAGGGGTGCAAAAGCCACACTGAATCGCTCCCTCGGTCACCATGGCCTGCTGCACCGGGTCAAGCTGACCGCCTGCCCCCAAAGACTCGATCGTCTCGATCTGCCGTCCGTGGGCCCGCTTGATCGGCACCAAACAGGCGCGAGTGGCCTTGCCGTCCATAATCACGGTGCAGGCGCCACAATGGCCCTGCCCACAACCGTCCTTGGCTCCCAACAGACCGAGATGGTCCCGGAGGAACCGGAGCAATGTCAGATTGGATTTGACGTTGGTGACATACTGCCGCCCATTGACGGTCAGCTCTACGGCAATCGTGTTCTCGTCCGCGGATGGCATGGTACCTCCTTGACGCGGAAACCGTCAGCAGCTCGGCTTTCCCCGGAGGAGGACCCGAGTCCGCGCAGTTTTTCTCATGGGGATAGAACGTTGAGGAATAGCTGTTACTTTCAGTAGATGGTGTCCGATGGCAGTATCGGCCGGGCGATCAAAAGACGACCGGAGAAATGCACAGAATATACTCGGCGTCCGAATCGCCGACGGCGGAAAACCGATGGGGTGTGCTGGCGTCGAAATGGATGGCGTCGTACTTGTTGAGGAGAATCGCCTCGTCACCCAGGATGACTTCAATCTGCCCTTGGAGCACGAACAAGCACTCTTCCTGAGGGTGTGACTGGGGCTCATCATAGACCGAGTGCCCGGCCTCCAGCCGCGCTCGCATGACAGCGACAGTCGCGCTCCCACGGCGGGAGATCAACTCATAGTTGACATTGCTCCCCGGAAGCTCGAGCCGAAGATGCTGATCTTTTTTCAGAACCAGCGAGTCTCCATAGCTGCCGACGAAAAAGTCGAACAAAGGTACTTTGAGGGCCCGAGCGATCCCGCTGAGCGAAGAGAGGGTTGGGCTGACAGTTCCGCGCTCGATCTGGCTGAGGGAACTTGCGCTCAGGTTCGCTACCGCCCCAAGCTGGCGGAGGCTCATGCCCAGCTCATGGCGCCGCACTTTTATCAGCCTGCCAATGTCAGAGGCCAGCGTATTCTCAACCAGACTATCCTGTCCCTCTTTGACGACGGCGGTTTCTCGGCCGGTAAATCTAGGCTCATGTGTTCACCTTGCTGTGCAACCAGGTCCGCTGACCCGTCCAATCTATCCGTGAGAATCTCAGATGACATGGGGGGAGACGACCAGGAGGAATACAGCTCGCCTGTCCCCGATGGAAGTCATGCGATGCGGGATCAGGCCATCGAAATGCACGCTATCCCCTGGTTCAAGCATGTGCCGCTCGGGGCCAATCTCAACTTGAAGCGCGCCCTCAAAGACAAGCAGACACTCCTCCTGCGGGTGCTGCTGGAAGGATTCAAAGGTCGAAGCGCCCGACTCGAGATGCACGATCATGCAACCGAATCGACACACAGGGAACCGGGTGAGCAGCTCGTACTTGACATCGGCGCCCGCTAGCTGCAGAGTCGAGCGATCACCGTCCCGGGCAACGTGTGACGTAATCTGGCCTCCGGCAAAAAAGAACGCCAGAGGGACACCCAGTTCCTTGGCAATCTGGGTCAATGAGTTCAGACTCGGGCTGACTGCATCTCGCTCCACATAGCTCAGGTAGCTCGAAGTCACGCCCAACTTGCCCGCGAGGTCGCTCAACGTCAGACCCAGTTGCGTGCGCCGCTCTCGCATTCGTTGACCAAAATTGCCGACCATACAGACCTATCCTGGCTAATTATATCTTGTCGATCACTTGCGGTTCTGCCTCACGCTTGACTGGGCGTGGCGCGTTGTGTGACCTGGACTGGGCGATTCTACCACACCTGGTCACACTGAGCGAGGTTTGCTGGCTAATCTCACGCATAGGCTGGTCTGACATCACCCAAATCCACTGGTTCCACATCAGCCAGAGCCCCTTCGAGTATTCAGAGCCTCCGTCACTAGAGCCGTTGTGCACGTTTCCCGCTAGCCCTCTTCCAGCGGCCGAGGCGACCAGCTTGGGTCAACTCTGGCACCCCCTGCGACAACCTCAGGGAGCTGGCACGGAATAGGGAACGGTCTGTCATCACAACTGCTCCACAGGGACCCCGGGAGCTTCCAACGGCAAAGCTGTCCCAAGGCCTGAACCCAAGATCGACAGCAGCGATCGAGATGGCTCCCAAGGTGGTCAGTTCAAGATGCCCGCCGACAATCGGTACTAGGTATTGTGGATTATTCTAGCACGCCGGCCGCCGCGCGTCAAGTAGTAATCAATTAACTTGATTCCAACCTGACAGAGGAGGTGATCGGTCAGTTCGCGGCATGGGGATGCCCATCTCTGCCGGAGAGAGCGGAATCACTCCCCCGGCCGGCTCAACTCGCCGCACTTTGCCAGTGACCGGGCGCTGCACAAACCGCGCCGAGTTGCCTCCTACATGCGCCCGGACTCAACCCGCGTCGGTTAGCTCCAACACCTCGTCAAGAATGTCAAGGCCCTCGCGTAGTTCCACCTCGTTGATGCTCAGGGGCGGTACCACGAATATCCAGTTCCACTTGCTAAAGGTGTACATCCCGCGCTCTCGCAGCGCCCCCGGCACCTGGGCCATCACACCCATCTCGTGGGGCTTGGCGTTAAACGGCGCCAGAGGTTCCTTTGACTCCTTATCCTTGACCAACTCGATGACTGCAAAGAGCCCAATGCTGCGCACGTCTCCGACGCTGGGGTGCTTTTCCTTTAGCTCCTCCAAGCCCTCTTTGAGGAGCGCACCCATTTCCCGCGCGTTCTCTATCAGCTTTTCCTCACGGTACACGTCGATGGTGGCGATACCAGCCGCCGTGCAGACCGGATGTCCCGAGTAGGTCAGCCCCATGGGCAGCGGCCGATCCTCAAAGTAATCGGCGATGGCGCCGGACACCACCACCGCACCCAATGGCACGTAACCGGCCGTCAGCCCCTTGGCTATCGTCATGATATCCGGCACAACGTCCCAATGGTCCACACCAAACCATTCGCCTGTGCGGCCAAAGCCGCTCATCACCTCGTCATCGATCAACAGGATGCCATAGCGGTCGCAGATCTCCCGCATGCGGGGCCAATAGTCGTCGGGAGGGATCATGAGGCCACTGGTGCCCGTCACGCCCTCCAGGCATAGCGCGGCTACATGCTCCGGTCCCTCGAACTGAATAACCTGTTCCACGTGAGTGATGCACTCCCGGTGACAGGTCTCCAGCGTCCAACCAAAAGGGCAGCGGTAGCAGTAAGGGTCCATCACGCGGACCACGCCAGAGATGAGGGGTTCGACCGGGTGTCGGCGCGGGTCGCCCGACAGGGCCATCGCGCCGGCCGTCGCCCCATGATACGAACGATAGCGGGTGATGATCTTGTGCCGGCCGGTGTAGAGCCGGGCGAATTTGATGGCGTTCTCGTTCGCCTCGGCGCCTCCCAGCGTAAAGAGGGTCTTGGACAGATCTCCGGGGGTGATCTCTGCCAAGAGTTGTCCCAGGCGCCCCTTGGGCTCGTGCGCGATGCCCGGATAGACGAACGCCATCCGCTCCAACTGCTCCTGAATGGCCCGGATCACCTTTTGATTGCCGTGACCAATGTTGACGTTCATCAACTGGGACGAAAAGTCCAAATAGCGTTTTCCATCCGCGTCCCAAAAGTAGACGCCCTCGCTGCGGACGGCCGGGATTGGATTAATCTTGCTCTGGGCCGCCCAGGAAAACAGCACGTGCTCGCGATTCAGGTCAATAATCTCTTGGTTGTTCATAGCCTCTCCTTCATTCCAACCTGGGAGCGCCCTTTAGTCCGCTCCCAGTCAACGGCACCACAACAGTCTCATTCTCTCGCACAATAGACAGCAGGCTGTCCAAGGCGGCTACGGCCGTGGCGCTGGTAGGCTCCACGTACAAACCGTGGCCAGCCAATCGCCGTTGTGCCATCAGGATGGCGTCGTCATCGACCGCAAGGCACACTCCCCCAGTCTCCCGAAGAGCTTCCAGCAGCCGTCGTCCCCTGACCGGTTCACTGATCGCCAGCCCCTCTGCCACACTGGCGGCGCCAGACGCGATGCCCTCTACCGTATCCAGTCCCGCCTCGAAAGCCTCACATACCGGAGCAAGCCTGGCAGCCTGCACCCCGACCAGGCGCGGTAACCGGTCCGCCAGCCCGGCCGAGCGTAACCGGCGAAAGCCGAGCCACAAACCCAGAAGGTGAACCCCTTGACCAACGGGTACCACAACCCAGTCGGGGATGCGGTGACCCAACTGCTCCCAGATTTCCCAGGCGACTGACTGCTGTCCCATTAAAAAGCCAGGATGGTACGCATGGGAAGCCAATGCTATCCCAGTCTCGGTAGCCTCGATAGCTGCATGTTTGGCATTTGCCCGCTTGCCAGGTATTGGATGAACGCGGGCTCCATAGACGCTGATCTGCGCCTGCTTGCTCGGCGATGCATATGAAGGGACATAAATGTCGGCCGCCATTCCCGCGCGAGCGGCATAGGCCGCCACCGAGGCTCCAGCGTTTCCTGAAGAGTCGTCCGCGACGTGGGTCACGCCCTGGTGGGCAAGTATGTTGATCATCACCTCGGTGCCGCGGTCTTTGAACGACCCGGTGGGCGCGAGGAACTCTAGTTTGAACCAGAGCTCACGAGTCTGCCACTGGATGCGGACCATGGGGGACCAGCCAACCCCAAGCCGGATCTCTGGCTCTTTCAAGTCCAAGCCAAACAGACGCCGATAACGCCAAATAGACTGGTCAGCCAAGTCCACTGCGCCCCAGGGCACATCGCCGCTATCCGGTGGCTCCCATGCCCCGCCACATGTACAGCGCCAGCGGCGCGGTGACAGTTCTGCTTTAGCATTACAATCTGGACAGAATACAATCATTTCAGACTCTTTTCACTGGCAGCTCGGTCCCGGCTGGACACGCGGTTGTGATCGAGCTTTTCTCCGAGAACATGTACACAAGACTATCTAGATTAGCAGTGTACCCGTTCTGCGATGACTGGCTATCGAGTTTCAGCTCTCAAAATCGCCCACAATGCTCTGAACCGCTTGGGCGATCTGGCCTGACCGGACGAGCGCCGTCAGCGCCTCGATATCTGGCGTCAGTTCTCGATCGTGTTGCAAAGGCTTGACCCACCGTCGGATCTCTCGATGAGCGGCCGCTGTGGCAGGCGCGAGCATGTCGGGCCCAGCCGGCCGGAGATCAATGGCTTGGGCCGCGGTCAGCATCTCGATGGCAATGATGTACTGCACGTTCTCGGTTATTTCCATTGCGTGGCGCGCGGCATTGGCGCCCATGCTGACGTAATCCTCCTGGTTGCCGCTCGAGGGGATCGAGTCCACGCTATCCGGGTGGGACAGGGTCTTGTTGTCCGATACCAGGGCGGCCGCGGTGTACTGGGGCATCATTAGCCCGGTGTTCAATCCTGGTTGGGGCACCAACATCGAGGGCAACCCATCACTCAGTTCGGGGGTGAGTAGACGGAAGGTGCGTCGCTCTGCAATGTTGCCGATCGAGGCCAACGCGATGCCTAGAAGGTCAAGCCACATTGCCAACCCCTTACCATGAAAGTTCCCACCAGAGATCGCCCTTCCTCCAGTCTCTCCTGGCAGATCAACGAATATCAACGGATTGTCAGTCGCTGAATTGAGTGTGCCGGTGATACGTTCTCGCAGAAACGCCAGGATGTCGTGGGTGGGGCCCAGGACTTGCGGGACGCAACGCAGGCTGTAGGCATCCTGAATGCGATCCGGCGCCGAGTCGATCAGTTGACTGCCGTCGATCAAGCGGCGCATGTTGGCTGCGCTCTTGATCTGGCCTGGCTGGTTGTTGGCCTGGTGAAGTTCCGAGTTCAAGGCGGCCGACAGCCCCTTTAGGCCTTCCATGCTCAACGCCGCCGCGATTTCCGCGTGCACGATCAGGTTCTCGGCGTCCGCAAGTGTCAAGGCGGCCGCTGCAGCCATGAACGTAGTCCCGTTAGTCAGGGCTATTCCTTCCTTGGCCTCGAGGTCCAGGCGTGGGATTCCGGCACGCTCCATCGCTGCGGCCCCGCTCATCAGTTGGCCGTCGCACCACGCCTGTCCGCTATAGTCATCGCCGCTGTCCCGGGTCATCACGACGGCGATGTGGGCCAGCGGAGCCAGGTCTCCGCTGGCCCCAAGCGAACCTTTCGCCGGCACCACGGGAGTGACGCCGGCGTTCAACATATCGATCAAGGTTTGCGCCACGCGGGGGCGGACGCCGGAATAGCCCTTGACCAATGTGTTGGCGCGGACCAACATCATGGCTCTTACCACATCGACCGGCAGTGGGGAGCCGACACCGACCACACAAGCGAGGATCACATTGCGCGAGAGCATACCCGCTTTGTCCGCGGCAATGGTAGTGCGTGCCAGCGGCCCAAAACCGGTGTTGATCCCATAGATAACCTGGCCGCCGGTTCTGACGGCCTCCATTAACCACAGATAGCTGGTCTGCATGTGGTCTATCACCCGCTTTGACAAAGGGGCCACCGTCCGGGCCTCGCGTGCCACCGCCACCACATCCTCAATCGTGAGGGATTCACCCGTCAACTCTACCATGTCAATCCTCGTCTCTTGAATCTCAAGTGCGTTTATCGTCAGGCTTGGCAACGATGCTGCCAGCGGAATACCTTTCGACTGGGTTTCGCCTCGCGCACCAGCGTCAAGTGGCGCCGAGAGAGGCAGGTGGGGTAAATGTCCGATAATAGTCGCCACCCCAGACCGTTGCACGGAGTGCTCGGCCGTCCACCACGGTGTCAAACTGGAGCCAGTCCGGAGATGGATCCTGATCTCCTTGGATGACAAAGAGGCCGTTTCCTCGCGGAACCAGACGCCGCTCAATGGTGGTCACCTTGATCTGGAAGGACATGATCAACGAGTCGCCGCGCAGGATGATCCGAAAACCGGCAAGCCACGGATTGTAGGAGCGATAGTGACCGGGATAGGCTTCCCACTCCCGAGGGGCGTCGATGCTTCGTTTGTCCGGCTTGACTCCGGCCCTGAGATACCGGCGCGGGCCGTACCAGGCGTCCACGACCTGCTCCTCCTCGCGCCCAAAGGCGAGCAGATTCATATAAAAGGCGGGATGATTCACGTAAAAAGCATCCGCTCCTCGTCGCTCCAGTGGTACCAGCTCGTCAGCGACCAGGCAGAGTTGGCCGCCCTCCGCGACCAAGTTGATGACGTCGCCCTCGTGGGAATAGGCGCCTTTGTACTCGTCGGCATTTTCGACCATGGTTGGGTCGGCCGCCACGGGAGGTGGTTCGGGAACCGTCGTGGACTGCCGGACAGCGCGAAACAGCCGGAGAGCGTACTCGGCGAGTGCGCCCTTGTCAGCGTGGTAAGGGCCGTTGGTCATGATCACGATGCCGATTCCCTCGTCCATATCCCCCAACATGGTGGCGAGGTACCCGATAGTGCCGCCATCGTGTCCTACAAAAGCGTGCCCCTCCACATCCCTGATCGACAGGCCATATCCATAGTAGCCTACGGGCCTTTGCGCAGCACGCTGCAGCATCAGGTCAAAACTGTCCTCGGTGAGAATCCGCTCTCCCGGCGCCTGACCCCGGTTCAACAACATGCGTAGGTAGGCAGCCAGGTCTATTGCGGTGCAGGACGGGCTGCCATCACCCGCACCGTACTCGAACCAGGTTGCCGGCACCAGTGGGTGGCTGGAATGCCAGGGCCGATCGTCGTAAAAGGTCTCATACCCCACGGCCATACGCTTGCGGGAATCGTGGGTGGTAACCGCATCCGAGGACGCCATGCCCGCCGGGTCCAGAATACGCTCCTGCAGAATCTCGGCATACGGCCGCCCAATAAGGTGCTCGACCAGGCAACCCAACAGCTTGTAGCCAACGTTAGAGTAGCGGTAATGGCGGCCGGGCGGGTAGGGCAGCGGTGTCTCTTGTAGCGCCCACGCTTCATAGCACGAGCTTGGCGCAAAATCCGCCCCGATCCCAAAACCGGCCGTGTGGGTCATGACGTGGTGAACGGTGACTGGATCGTATTCGGTCTGGAGTTCTAGCCACGGCAGGTACTGATCGATCGGCGCGTGAAGGTCCAATTGGCCTTCCTGGTAGAGTTGGAGGAGCGGAATGCAGGTGAAGGACTTGCCAATGGAGCCAATCTCAAAGAGTGTTCCTGGAGTGATGGCGGCGCCGGACGCCAGGTCGGCACTGCCATAATACGAGTCCCACACCAGGCGGTGACGATCAGTGATCGCCACCGCCATTCCGGGAACCTGATGCTCCTCGATCTTGAGTTGTATCGCTCGATTGAGAAGCGAAATGGCCTCGGAAGTGTCACTCATGCACCGGCTCCGGGTCGCCGGCAGCCGAGGAGCGCCCGCCCTGGATCATGGGCGCGGTTGGCACGGCCGCCCGTTCGTTCACCAACAATCGAAACACGTCCGGCCGCGCATAGTGCCCGACCGGATCAAAATCATAGCGAGCGTGGACGACCTGTGCCAGATCGAGGTCGGCATACAGGACGCCTTCCTGATCGTAGAGCGGGCCGGCAAGCACCTCGCCCAACGGTGAAACCACTGCGCTGCCCCCCCGGCACATGATCTCGGGCTGATCGGCCAGCTCCTTGGCGATCTCGGGATCGTCAGGGTACATCTCTTTGGTCACGAACTGGTTGCAGCCCAGCACAAAACAGCGCCCCTCGCAGGCGATGTGCTGCAGGGTCGCATGCCAGGTGTCGCGGGCATCGGCCGTGGGCGCCAGGTAGATTTCCACTCCCTTGCCGTACATGGCGGCCATCGCGCCAGCGGCATATAGTTCTCCCAGCAGATCAGGCCGCCCATCCGTCCCCATCTCCGTCTCGACTACGGTCAGCGTGCTGCCATCCCCTTCTCCCCAGATCAGCCGCTCCGAACCGGTCGGCTTGAGCTTGCGATGTTTGCCCAGCAGGCGTCCATCGGGGCCAAAGTAGAGCAGCGTGCAGTAGAGCGTCCCCCGGCTGGAGCTGCCATCGCGCTCGATCACGCCAATCGCCAGATAAAGCGCCCGCCTGTCGCGCCGCTGCCGCCCAGCGCCTCGGTGGCCGGGCTGGGCACATCGACCGAGTTGGCCCAATAGCCTCTGCCAGCAGCTCGCCCTTCCGGCCGGCTCCGGCTGCCGACCACCGCCCCAAAGCTCAACCCACGCGGGTAGGCGGGGACATAAGGCTTCCGGAAGCAAGATCAATCTGGCCCCGGCAGTTCCGGCCTCGACAATCAGCCGGCACGCCTTTTCGATAGTCGCTTCTCGGTCAAAAAGGACTGGAGCGGCCTGGACAACCGCTACACGGACCACGGGATAGTTGTCACCCATATCTGCGCTAGCCTCCAAGAATCTGAGCTTTGGATGTTTCTTCGGACGTCATCGACCATCGTCCACGTGATTATTGTACCGTACTTTGGCGCTCTTCTGTCCTTAAACAAGCGCCATGTATTCAGCCGAACGATTTGCTCAGGTCCACCTCGTTCGCCTCTCTGGTCACCTTTTGGTATCGCGAACCCGCGATCAGTTCGATCAGTTTCGCTTCGTAGGCGTCCTCGTCGATGGGCATCGCAAGCGTCTTGCCAAGGAAAGAGGACAGAATGATGGCGTTGCCCATCATGACCGACCAGAGTCCCTCGGCCGCGGGGGCGATCAACGGTTCACCCCGCAGGATGGCGTTGGCAAAATTCTCGATGACCAGGCGATGACCCGGTTCCCCGTGGTGCTCGAATGGGACCTGAACCACCTGGTGCTCCACCTTGTCGAAACTCCCCGTCGCCTCCACGATGAATTCGAGCATCGACCTGCGATTGCGATAAAAGGTGATCTCGTCGTTTTCTAGCACCAGCTTGCCCCTCTCGGCCGCGATCTCCAGCCGGTTCGTACCGGGGGCCTCGGCCGTGGTGGTGATGAAATGGCCCACCATCCCGTTCCGGTGCTGGA
>CAVOHX010000022.1:0-100398 GCA_963695825.1 uncultured Chloroflexia bacterium | reverse complement strand
AAAGGTGTCCACAACGACATAGTCATGGCGAGCACGCAGTATCGACAGAATCCTCTGCAGGTGCTCGGCGGTGACCAGTTCGGCCATCTCTGGTCTTGGAGGCCCAGCAATACCTTGAGACCCGAACCATGTGCAGTAAGCACACTGCTTGCCAGGTCAACATCCAGCTCTTCCGCGCGTTCTACCAGGTCAACGATGTTGTGAGTGCCATGAATGTCCAACAGCACCCCCAAGTCGCCAAAGGCCAGGTTGGCATCCACAACGACAGTCTGTTTTCCGGACTGCGCCAGAACCACCGCCAGGTTGGCTGCAATCACGCTGCAGCCGGCACCTCCCTTGGGGCTAAAGATCGTG
The DNA here is from genome assembly GCA_963695825.1 of uncultured Chloroflexia bacterium. Lineage (GTDB taxonomy): Bacteria > Chloroflexota > Anaerolineae > Promineifilales > UBA4811 > CAVOHX01. The sequence goes on along the minus strand of CAVOHX010000022.1, from coordinate 100,044 downwards.
ATCACCTTGCCCTTTCTTGCGGGCGAACGCTGTGCGGTGACCACATCTCCCGGTCCGGCGGACTGCAACATGGGCATGCGCGCCAATGCCTCGCGCCTGCGCACGTGAACTCGTCGAATGGTAGCCACCAACTCGTCACCCGAAAACGGTTTGGTGAGGAAATCGCGGGCCCCGGCAAGCATCGACCGTCGCAAATAGTCCGACTCGCTCTGGACCGACATCATGATGATCTGCGCGGTCGGCACCTCCCGCGTAATGGACTCGCTGGCCGTGACGCCGTCCAGGCCAGGCATGTTGATGTCCATCAAAATGACGTGGGGCAGTATCTGCTTTGCTACCTCAACCCCCTCATCGCCTGTGCTGGCCTGCCCCACCACCTCGATGTCGGCCTCGAACTGCAGCAATTTGCGCAGGTTGTCTCGCGTCTCTGGAATGTCGTCAACTATGAGTACGCGTATTTTTTCGGGTGTCTGCATACTGTGTGGGCGCCTATGTCACTATCAAGATGCGCGCCTGACCGATGGTTGGTCAGGCAGCGCATCTGCTCTTTGGTTGAGTGGCTCGTTACTGGTCCTCGCCTCCTCCAACACTTTCGATCAAGCTGTCGAGATTGAGAGATGGCGGCTCAACCCCGTACTGCAGCTTGGGTGGAACGGCGATGTTGTAGGTCTCCATCAAGTACTGCAAGGTGACCGGATTGGTCTGGTAGAGCGCCTGGTCGCCAACCGCCCGCAACGCAAAGTCGATTTCGGCGTTGATCTTGGAGGCAAAGTGAATGACCAATGCCTCCTGGGGAGAAACAGCCAACACAATGACTTCGGGCATGGGCGGCGGCGGCGGCGGCGCTGGCGGCGCCTCGTCACCCTCAGGAATTGGGGTGGGTGTGGGCGGCGCCTGGGGGTCGATACCGCGCAATTGTTCTTCCAGAGTAGGATAGCGGCCGACGCGCACCACCATCGCGTCCTGAACCGTCAGTTGGGTGACCAATCGCGATCTCTGAGTCTCACCTACTTGCGGGATAACGTTGAAAATGAGTCCCAGCGGACCTTCCTCGACACGGCCGGCAATCAGATCGACTGTCGAGAGTTGTTGCTCTCCATCCTCGTTCTCCGCGACCAGCAGCACCTGCACGTTGTTGGGCAATTTGGTGTGGAACTCTTCATCCAGATCTACCAACGCCAGGGAGATGACCAGGTCAAGGTGGTCACCCGGCCGCAGCGCGTAGGCGATGGCGGCGGTGGGGTCATCCTCGATACTCGGCAAGGGAAACGCAATCAGCACCCTGCCGGACGGTATCGCCAGAGCTGCGTCGCTGCCCGTCCCACTGAGGTCTATCCGGTCGGCCACCATATCGGTCAGAATTGGCTCGAACCGCACCGCGTTGGTTCGCATCCGCATCCCGAGCACCTGCTCGATCGCATCCGGCACTCCATCCCCGTTGACATCATCGGTTGTCGAGCCTTCGATGGCGCCCTCCGGTATTGCATCTGTTGGCCAATCCCACAGCTTGACCGAATCTGTGGTCAACTCCCAGCCTCGCGGAATATCCTGGACGGCAATCACGATCTGGGTAGTGTTCACGGCAACAACCGGGGGCGCCGGCGTATCCTCGGTAATAGGCGCGACAATGGGCAGATCAACCTTGACGTCGCCTCCCCCACCAATCAGCCCAGCCTGAAACGCAACGTAAACCACCGCCGTAATGACCAACAGCAGGACACCGATCACGATTATGATTATTCCCCGCCTCATGGAAAGACTCCTTTACTGTGGGTTGCCTTGACCGACGAAAGCGATGTGCCCGGATGCTGAAAGTATACCCACCTCATATCCTTTGTCAATCACCCTCTTGTGGGGGTGATGCGAAGAGACTTGAACGTACCGTAGCCTCCGCAAACCCGGCAATCACTGATAGAGACGGTTGCAATAACCGTGCCCAGACGCTACGCCTCTGAGCAGGATCAATTCGCGCGCCGCTCCACGGCATGCCAATCATTAGCCAGCCAAGGTGATCCTCCCTCTACGGCCGATTTGCGCTCCTAATGTATCGATTGTACCCAGCCAGGCCCAACACCGCAATAGGAACCGGGTCATCAAATCGGCCGCTCACTCTCCAATTATTGGCACGACGACGGTGACCTGGGTCCCCTGACCTGGCTTGCTGTCAATATCCAACTGTCCCCCGAGCAAGCCGAGCCGCTCGTGCATGGTACTCAGACCAACCGTACGTCGCGTGCGCGCCACAGACAGCGCTTCGTCCACATTAAACCCGGATCCATTGTCGCTCACCACCCCTCGCACTGCATCGTCATCTATCTCGACCGTAATGCGCACCTGGGTAGCGTGAGCGTGATCTCGCGCGTTGTTGAGCAATTCCTGCACGATGCGGAAAACCGTCACCTCGACGTGTGGCGCGAGCCTCCTGTCCTTGCCAACGATAGTCACCTCGACGGGTAGATTGCTCTTGGTCTGAAATCTTTCGGCGTACCGTCGTATAGTCGGGATCAGCCCCAGGTCGTCCAGCATCATCGGCCGCAGCTCAAAGATGAAATCGCGAATCTGCTGAAAGGTCACCGTCGCGGCGTTCTTGAGGCCAACCAGTTCATCTCGCGCACGCTCGGCGTCACTCTCAAAGAGCCGTTGGCAAATCTCGGTTTGGAGGATAAAGTTAGTCATCGATTGGGCAGGGCCATCGTGCATGGACCGAGAAAGCCTCAGTCGCTCAGCTTCCTGCGCCTCTACCACCCGCACGATAATGGGTTGATCTCCATCAGCGGCGTTCCGCTTTCTACCGGTCCCGGCTTCGGTCGAGCCCTCTGTGACCTCCAGAAACCGCCGGAGCAGGGTAACATAGCGCTCGATGTTCTTTTGGTCGCTCTGGAGCTTTTCCAATTGACCGCGCATGGTAAAGAGACGCTGTTGCGCGTCCTGCACTCCATCATAGGCCTCGCGAATATCCTCGCGGGGCACAGTCTCGAGGTTGGTTTGAATGTGGTGCAGGTGATTCGTGGCTTGAGCGTGTCGTCGGGCGAGCTTTTCGACCTCGCCGGTGCTCTGCTGGATGAGCACGTCGATCTCTTTTAGCTCGCGCTGAACCTGTTCGAACTCTTTGTGGCAGTCCTGAACCAGCAGTTTCAGGGGGGACTCTTCGGGATTGCGGCCGGAGGTGACCATTGATTGTCCTTTATCTAGGTGCTGCGAGTGTCCTGCAGCCGGACCCAACCGCGCGCCAATGCATACACGGCCGCCTGAGTTCTGTCATCAACGTCCAGCTTGCGCAAGATGGAGGTCATGTGGTTCTTGACGGTCTGGTGGCTGATGCCAAGTTGGTACGCAATCTCTTTGTTACTTAGGCCCTTGGTCACCAAAGTGAGGATCTCCATCTCGCGCGGCGAGAGCGGCATGAACACTTCGTCCGGGCTGGCGCCAAGCGACCCGGCAAGCGCCGTCAACTGGTCCTCCAGCCAGATTGTTACCCCGGCTTCCGTGAGCACCTCCTCACCCACGACGTAATAACCCTTTACGGCCGTGTGGATAGTCCTTACCAATTCATCCGGCATGATATCCTTGGGACAATACGCCGACGCGCCAGCGCGTATTGCATGGAATACCTGCTCTTCGTTGTCATAGCCCGTCAGCATGATCACCTTGATCTCGCGCTGTTCGGCCTTGATTTGACGAGTAACTTGAAGCCCATTCATGGTGGGGAGGTTGATGTCCATAAGGACCACATCTGGGCACAAATCCCGCGACTGCTGAAGCGCCTCTTGACCGTCGGCCGCCTCGCCCACCACCTGAAAATCGGTCTCTGTGTCCAACACGTCACGCACCCCCTGTCGAAACACGGGATGATCGTCAACGATCAGGATACGAATCGTCTCCATTGCTTGCCCTCCTTCACCCGGCATACCGCGTGGTGCTACTCACCTGGCTCAACTATACATATTCCTCACGTCAGTATATCATAAAAGGAACAGACGCGGCAACTATGACTTTGCCCGCCGTTCGACCCTGGCCCGCCGGTGACGACTTGGCCGACTCGCTGCCTCACTGATCGGCTGAAAGACGGTAGACCTTGCTGGAGTTCATCCCTTCGGCCGCTGTCCAGACCGAGTCAGCGCTGTAGAGCATCTCCACCCCCGCCCTCCGGGTCAGCCCATCGTACGGCCAACCCGGCGCCGTGACCAGGTAGCCTGCGTCGCTCTCGAGCACGTACCGGGCCAGCGCACCCTCATCGGACATGAACGGGACCACGTCGGGGGATACCAGGCCAGCCAGGTCCAGGATCGACCGTCCGGCAAAATACCCAATCGCGCCAATGTCGTGCGCCGCCACCAGGTCGTGTGGCCCGGTGTTGTCGGCGATCCACCGCGCCACGGCAACCATCTCACTCTGGATGATGCGCACGTCCTTGGCAAATGCGGACGCGCCCCGACCAGGAATACCGCCAGCAGCACGGCAGTGGCCAGACCCCAACTCTGACTGATGACCCTGCGCCACGGCCGGGGATGGCGGAGATGCAGCCAGCTCATCGTACCCCGCACCCCCAGCAGGATTCCCATATGGAATCACCGGGATTACGTACCGGCCGTGCTGATAGGTCACCGGCAGGCGCATGGAATAGATGAGCAGATGAGCGACCACGTAGCCAGCCAGCACTGAATAGGCGCCGGGCGCCCGGGTGCAACGGGCGGAGCGCCACACCCGAAGGCGCTCCCACCCCCGCCATCCCAGCGCAATCCAGCCGGGCAGCAACAGCGCCTGGAATCCTGTCACCACGGGCAGCGTTACGCGCCCCAATCGAGTCACCAGGGGTACGGCCATCTCGGCCGCATATTCCGCTTGCTTGGCGTACAAGGTGTTGGGCCATAGCCGGCCGCTTACGTCCAAGTTGTACAGCAGATAGGGGCCAACCAGCAGGGAGAACGAAACGACAGCCAGCGCCGCGGACCGCACCAGGTCCCCTGGCGATGACCGGACGCACCAGACACCATACAATAGCCCGATCGCCGCCAGCGCCGCCAGAATTACCCCTTCCGGCCGCGTGAGCACCAGCAGGCCCGCCAGGACACCCATCCAGCCCCAGCCGGTGAGCCGCCCGCCCTCCGGGCGTTGTCGCGCTGTATCATAGCGGTCCACCAGGGCCACCGCCAGAACAGCAAACAGAATGGTCTCCATTCCGCTGACAGCCGCCCAGACCAGGTGCCACTCGCTGACACACAACACGCCGGCCGCCAGACCAAGCCAGCCTGATTCAGGTGCGACTCGTACCGCCAACCGGCTCGCAAGCCAACCGAGCAACCCCAGCAGCACCGCCCCGAGCCCCCACGTCCACCAAAGGAATGGGGCGCGAACCAGGTATCCAGCAGCGAGCATGAGGGTCCAGAGCGGGGACGTGGAGCCGGCGCTGGATACACCGGGCGCGAACTCCCACCGGCCGTTGGTCGCCAGGTTGCGAGCGTACGTTTGGTGAATCCAGGCATCGTCCAGCGGAAACCCGGATTCGCCGCCACTCGCTGCCAGGCCGAGATAGGCGCCGACCCACAGGATGGAAAGCGCCAGGTAGAACCCCAGCCCGCGCAGGCCAGTCATCCCCCTATTCACTTGCACACGCCTCTGCCAGGAGATTGTCAGGGACCGCCGCGAGAACCTCAGCGCACAAGGCCGTCGCACGATCGTGTTCGCCGATCTGGCGCTGCCAATCCGCCACCTCTAGCAGCCAGCCTGCGACCTGGTCGGTCATGGGAATCAGAATCGCCTGAGGCGCCATCTCCCGCAACAGGCTCTCTCGCCCAAAGACGTACCAGCCATAGTCGGCGCCTGCTTCTCTACCCGGGCCGCGCCACCCATGGCGCCGAAAGCTGTCCAACGCCGGCTGAGCGCGTGCGATCGCCATCCGATAATTCGCCCTGCGCCGCCGCCAGCCGCGCCCAGTCCATCCGGACCAGCGCCGAGTTGCGCACAAAGAGCGCCACTCGCAAATAATGATCGGCCTCGTCCAGATCGCCCTCGGCCGCCGCCACGGCCGACAACCCACGATAGGCCGAGATCGAGTTGGGTCTGGTCTCCAACTCGGACCTGAAAGACGCTTGACGCCTCTGTCAGGTTTCCGGCCGCCATCTCAGCCCAACCTTTGTCGGCGCCAGCGGCCACTTCTGCCAGTAGTTGCTGTCGAAATTCCGTCTCACGCCAAAAGAACGCTGGCTCGCGTGCGTTTGCGGACAACTCGAACGCACGCCCGATAGGCCTGCGCGGCCGGCTCCTGGTCGCCCATCTCTTCGTGATAGAAACCTAGATTCATGAAGAACAGATAGGAGCGCGGGGCCTTGGCGCACGCCTGCGGAAGCATTTCGACGGCCGCCATCCGCTCTACCGTGCGCCCACAGCAGTGCGCCCAGGTTCGCGTAATGGACAGCATAGTCAGGCTCGCGGTCAGTCGCTTGCCGATATTCGTCGATCGCCCGCGCGTAGGCGGCCGGCTCGTTCTCGGCGACGACACCATAGGCGAAACCCAGATGGACGTGGTTGAGCGCTAGCCCGGGATCGCGCCGGGCGGCCACTTCCAGAAGCGGCGCCGACGCGTCCCAATCCTCCAGATTGGCCAGCAACACGCCCTGCGACGCCGGAGTATAGCTCCACAAAGTCCATGCAAACGTGACCATTAGCGCACACCACAGCAGCGGCGCGGCGCGACCCGGGCGCGCTGGTTTGATACCCGGATAAAGGCCGATAGCGCCCACGGCCGCCGCCAGAAACGCCAACGCAGGCATCATCTGCACCGTGTCTGCCAGCCCGTGGACCGCCACCCCCGCCAGAGCCGCCAGGCGCTCCGGTCACCTCGGGTCGATCAGAAGCCGCAGCGCTGCGCCAGTTTCTGATCGCAAGCCATGTCATCAGGCAAGAGAGTACAACAAGCGCAATGGCGCCGACAATGCCGGTTTCGGTCAGCAGATGCAAGTAGACACTGTAGAGCGTGCACAAAGATGCCTGCCGGCGGCACCGATTCGTGGCTCCAAAAGCTCGCAGCATAGGTATATGGCCCGGTGCCCAACCACGGGCGCTGTAGAAACGCATCCCAGGCGGGGACCCACCATCTCTGGCGTGACTCGAGAATTGGAAGGTGGGTATAGTGGTCCAGTTGCCGCCACGCTACCCCCATCGCCGCCGCCAACACCAAGCTGACGAACAACGTCAGCGTCAGGGTTGCGATCGGCCGGGAGCGGATCGCTCGCCAAAAGCCACCGATCCACGTCGACCCTCCCCGCTCGGCTACCCACAACCAGACCAGGGTAACCATCGCGGCTATCGCACCCAGCCATCCGGCGCGTGAGGATGTAAACAACAGTACTACCCAAGCGCCCACCACCCAAAGCGCAAGCACCACACGCATGAGCCGTCCACGACGCCCCAACAGCCGCGCCAGCGCCAGCGGCCACAGCAGATTGAGCATGGCGGCCACAAAGTTGTGGATTGCCTGGGAGGCTCCACAGGCGCAGCGTGACGGGTGGGAAGAGGTCCTCCATACCTGCCAGCGCGAACCAATCAGCATACCAGCTCGCGATGGTAAAGAGCGCCAATCCAACCGTCACCGACCCGACGATCAACAGCGCTTTCACCCACAACTCGGCCGGCCAACCGGCCGCCGACAGGTCCGAGACCAACCAGAAGACCCAGATCGCCAAGGCCACCTGCCACAGGCCGATAAGGCTGCGGCGAGGGTCGATTGAGGCGACAACGGCCAACCCATAGGCTGCCGACGAGCGCCAGCAAGGGCCACTGCAGCGGCTCTCCGGCCACCGGATCACACCTTGTCCCTCCAGAATCAGCCACGCGCCGCCTGAAAGCGCCATCAGGCCGCACGACATCAGCCGCAGGCGGTACGAAATTAGCCCGTTATACGTCCCCCCCAGCAACAGAGAAAAGCTGAGCGCCAGCACCAACGTGCTCTCTCGCAAGAGGTAGGCGACATTCGACCGGCGCAAGATTGCCCTCCAGTGACCACCATGTTACACTTGCGTACTGTACCATGTTACCCTGGATTACTCAAGCAATGCAATCGATGACCGTTGGGGCGGCCGGCCCTGACGACGCCGTCGAGATCGACGCCCTGCTCAACACAGCGCCCCACGGTCACGTACACCCGGGTTGGCGCACGCCAGCGGAATGGATCGGTCACGCAGTCGCCCTGGCAGCCAGAAGCTCCTTTGGGCTGTCCGGCGTCCTCATTGCACCAGCCGACCCGCCGCCCGCCAGTTGGGTGCGCGCGGCCGCGGTCGGATCTGGTTTTCCCACCATCGCTGTGATGACCAAGCTGTTCATTGCCTGCATGCCCCAACTGGCGTCCCAGGGCGCCACGACGCTCAGCGCCTTGCCAACGGAGCCTTGGCTCTCTCCAATCCTTGATGATCTCGGGTTCTCGGTTGTCGAAGAGGTGGAGACATGGGTCAAGCGTGACGTGCACCCCGTCCCTCGGGGCCGATCGACCATCTTGATACGCGAGGCGCGTGTAAATGACATGCCGGTCCTGGAAAGCATCGAACGAGCCGCCTTTGAACCGCGGTGGCGCCACAGCGCTGACACTCTCTCCCTGGTACGGGAGCAGGTATCCCTGTTTACCGTCGCCGAGGCTGCCGGCCAAACCGTTGGGTTTCAGTTCAGCCTCTCCGAAGGAGAACGCGGACACCTGGTGCGGCTGTCGGTGCGACCTGACGCCCAACATCAGGGGGTTGGCACCCAATTACTGGCAGATGCTATCACCCAATACGCTCGAGCCGGCCTGACTCACGTCACCCTGAATACGCAGAACGACAACGCGGCCTCTCGTCGCCTTTACGCCTCCTTTGGATTCCGCCCGGTCGGCGCGCCGCTGCCGGTGTGGGAACGCCCGATCTGAACCCGGCCGACCCCTCGATCAACTCCGCGGCCCCGAGTTGGTAGGCAGCACTAGGCGGAGCGCACAAGGCTCTTGGAGTTGACGCGCAGCCTCTACCGCCTGGCCGCGCGGGAAGGTATGAAAGAGGGCCAGCGTCATTGTGGCCCGCGCCGCCATCTCCTCGATCTTGGGTAACCACTCGGCAAGCTCCAAAAGGTTGTAACCGTAATCGTACCGCGTTTCCCTATCCCCTCGCGCCTCCCAGCCGATGACGTTGCGTCCGTAAAAGCGCACCACTGCCACCTGCCCCGTCACCCACCCCACCGGTGGAACCAACCCCCTCCAGGCGAGGTTGGTCAACGCAGCAGTACCCAATGCGGTTCTGGCGCAGCCAGTTCTCGGTACCCTCTACGATCCAGCCCTTGTCGGCAAACTCGACGACCAGGTCTGATCCCCCCAACCAATCTCGAAGCCGCAGCAGGCGCTCCATGTTCTCCTGGCTTCTCCCATACTCACGGGGCGTCCGTACCATGACACAGGCCAATTGGCGTGTCTCTCGCAGTGTTTGAGAGCACGCCCGCCAACGGCTGTACCTGGGACCGATCACAAATGATGTCGTGAGGAATACCGACTGCGAACCTAAAACCCGGCGGCACCTGGTCCCGCAATCTTGTCATGCTTTGGCCTGAATGGAGACCGGGAGCGAGTTCTACGGCGGAGAACTGGGAGGCATAGAATGGCAGCCACTCACCCTCGTTGGACCCAGGTGGGTAAAACGGCCCGACCCACTCTCTGAAAGCGTAACCGCCGGTCCCCACCAGCACGGTCACGCTGCTACCCGAAATAGGAGGCGCTCAACGCAATCAACAACTGGCCCGCGTAATAAAACGCCAGGCTGATCCGATGGTACTCGAACGGCCGGCGGAAACGATTTATCCCCAGGATCAGGTCCGAGACCCAGAAGAGAAAGGCGCCGAGACCGATCAGCCATGCCTGAGATGTGGTCAGCCGGCCGCCAAAAAACGCTGCCAACGCTCTTTGGAGCATCAGGCAGATGACGATCATATAGGTGGCAACCGGGATCTTTAGGCGGCCCAACCCGGGCGACAGGTAACGGTAGACGATCACACCAATGACGAGCAGAATCCCACCGGTGAAAAGATCGGCCGCCGTCAAGCCGGCGTAAGCGCCAAAGAGAAACCCATAGACAACGTGCGCCAAAAGAAACGCCGCCAGCCCGACCACAAAGGCCCGTGGTTGCGGAAACATGAGCGCGATGTCGCCCGCCATGGACAATGACAGGCCGACCAACAGCCACCCAGTGTACGTCGAATCGGCCGCCGGGGTTAGCCAGGAGAGAGCAGCGACCAAGATGACCAGACATGTCGCCAGCGGCTTTAAGAGGTAAACCCTGCGCCTCTCCTGGCGGAATTCGGCCAGGATCAGAAGCACCACCACCGGCGCCAACGCGAGAACAGGGTATAAATGGGCCTCCATTCCACCTCCACGTTCCGTCGAGCTGGGGCAGCCTGCGCCGCCAGCTCCGTTTCTCGCCCGCAGTGTAGCACGCAATACAGCCAAAGGCAACTGGATTACCGGTTCCGAGAGACCGGGCCGCTCCAGTCCGGCAGGCCCAGGGCGTGTGCAAAGTCAGCGAGATGAGACAAAAAACGACCTTCCTGATGTATGCTAGTGGTGACAAACTACCAACATATCGGGAGGTCATCATGGAGTATTGTAACATAGCGTTTGATGAAGGGAGTTGCTGTTGATGTAAGAAGTTGCTATCGGGTCTTTATGCAGTTGGCTGACCAACGGTCCGCCCGGGGAATCCGCTATGCGCTGCCGGTGGCATTGACCCTGATTCTGTTGGCGAAACTGGCTGGTCAGGACACAGCCTGTGGGATGGCAACCTGGCTCAGACATCGGGCAGCGCTGCTGGCTCAAGGCGCTCAAGCTCAGCAGACCAGCGATGCCCCACCGAACAACGATTAGCCGCATCTTGGGGCAGGCCAGTCAATGTGGACGAATTCGAGCAGCAGATCGGGTGTTTCTTTGAGAATGGGTGTCCTTGGGGACCAGGAGATTGTGGTGACATATCGATGGCAAGACCATCCGAGGAACTATTGAGGCCGATGAAAGCCACGGACTACATCTATTGGCTGCCTATGTCCCCCAGCAAGGAGTGGTGCTGCTACAAGTCGAGGTGGACCGTAAGGAGAATGAAATGGTCGTAGTGGCCCCGCAGGTGCTAGAGCGCCTGGAACTGCGCAATCGCATCTTCCCGGGCGACGCTCTGCACACTCAGCGTCAGCTCATCTCTTCAGATTGTGACCGGCGGTGGTGACTATGTATGGAAGGTAAAATGACAACCAGCCGCAACTCAAAAAGGACATCGCCGCTGCCTTCGAACCAGCGCCCTGTGCGCCGGCCGCAATAGTGCCACGCCTGACGATATGCGCACTGCCTCCACGGTCGACAAAGGACATGGTCGCTTGGAGAAACGGACCATTACCGTGACCCAGGATCTAAAAGACTATCTGGATTGGCCCGGAGCCCAGCAGGTCTTTCAAGTTGGAGCGGCACTTCGTCTCTCTGAAAAGCGGATCTCGGCCAGAAAGCGATATATGGCGTTACCAGCCTGCCACCGGATCATGCTGGACCAGTACCGAGCCAGTGACCGCTCAACCGATCCTACTGGGGCATAGAAAACGGCCTGCACTACCGACGTGATGTGACCTTCCGAGAAGACAGTTGGCCGCCTGAAGCTGGGGAATGCAGCCCACATGATGAGCCGCAATCAACAACCTTGCCCTCGGTCTGATCCTGAGAAAACGGCAACACAAACGCGCCTGAAGCAAGACGCTGGTGCTGCGCAGAACCGCTCCAGGCTCTGGAGTTGATTCTGCGAGACCCCTGGTGACTTTGCACACGCCCTGCCGGCAGGCCGCGGGAGTCTTGACGAATGATTTGCCATACGTTACAATCCATTGTTGCTACCTTGTGAGGTCTGATGTTCGAGAGCCTGACCGACCGGCTTCAAGCCACCTTCAAGTCCCTCACGCGCCGCGGCAAGCTGTCCGAGACAGATGTTGACAAGGCCATGCGTGAGGTTCGCCTTGCCCTGCTTGAAGCCGACGTCAACTACAAAGTCGTCAAGAGCTTTACCAACCGGGTCAAAGAGCGTGCAGTCGGCGTGGAGGTGATGACCAGCCTCACGCCAGGCCAGCAGGTCGTCAAGATCGTGCACGAGGAGTTGATCCAGACGCTGGGAGAACCCGGCCGCCTAGACCTCGGCCGCCAGTCGCCTGCGGTTTTGATGCTGGTCGGCCTACAGGGATCCGGCAAGACCAGCACGGCCGCCAAGTTGGCTCTCAAGATGCGACAGGACGGCAAACGCCCGCTCCTCGTCGCTGCCGACACCTACCGCCCGGCGGCGGTGGATCAGCTCGTCACCCTGGGGCGGCAGCTCGACATTCCTGTCTACCGCGAGGGCGCGAACTCTAAACCGCCCGACATCTGTGTCAACGCCATCAAAGAGGCCAAAAAGACAGACCGCACCTTGGTCATCCTGGATACCGCCGGCCGGCTCCACATCGACGAGCGAATGATGGCCGAGCTAAAGACAGTCAAGGCGCGAACCGCGCCTGTCGAGGTGTTGCTGGTGGCGGACGCCATGACTGGGCAGGACGCCGTCCGTGTGGCGACCGATTTCCACGACCAGGTCGGCCTGACCGGCCTCATCCTCACCAAGGTAGATGGCGATGCTCGCGGTGGATCCGCCATCTCGATGCGCGAGGTGACGGGTGTGCCCATCAAGTATCTGGCGGTGGGGGAGCAGGCGGATAAACTGGAACTGTTCCATCCAGATCGTCTCGCCTCCCGTATCCTGGGCATGGGCGACGTTCTGAGCCTGATCGAAAAGGCCCAGCAAACGATGGACCAGGAACAGGCCCTCGCGATGGGGCAAAAGCTCATCAAAGGCGACTTTACGCTGGATGATTTTGTAAAGCAACTGCAAGAGATCAAGAAAATGGGCCCCATCAGCCAACTACTGGACATGATCCCTGGGCTGGGAGGCCTGTCCAAGCAGATGGCGCCCGACGTCACCGATCGGGAGATGCGTCGCACCGAGGCAATGATCTATTCGATGACACTGGACGAGCGCCGCACTCCCAAGATCATCAACGCCAATCGAAAACGACGCATTGCGCGTGGCAGCGGGACCACCGTGCAGGACGTCAACGCGCTGTTAAAGCAGTTCCGCGAAATGCAGCGGCTGATGAAGCAAATGAGCACCGGCCGCGGGCGTGGAGGGCTTTTCTCCATGCTTGAACGGCTATAACTGATTCCTATAGCGTCAAGGAGATAATCGAGAGATCATGGTTCGTATCCGCTTGCGCCGCGTTGGCGCCAAAAAACAACCATCCTATCGCATCGTTGTCATAAAGTCAGAGGCGCCAGCTACCGGGCGCCCCATAGAAACCATTGGCCATTTTAATCCGAGGACGGAACCAGAAACCATCGTAGTCAAAGAGGATCGTGCGCTCTACTGGTTGTCGGTTGGCGCTCAGCCAAGTGAGGCCGTGCTGCGCATTCTGGTCAAACTGGGTATAATGGAGAAACACACGCAGCTCAAGATGGGAGAGTCCGTCGAAGCGGCCGATGCAGACAAGCACCCAATCGAGGAAACATTGGCGCGAGCAAGCAAGGACAAAGCAGCAACCGAGCGGGACGAAGAAGAGTAAACCGCGCTGCATCCGAAACGCTTGACGGCTCCCTTTCCTTATAGGTGTCGAATCATCGGCGTCCACACGTCTGTCGGGAGGAGTCGCGATGAAAGAGCTCATTGAATACATAGCCAAGTCCTTGGTGGATGATCCCTCCTCCGTCCAGGTGGCGGAAATCGAAGGGGCTTCGTCCATCATCCTCGAGTTGCGTGTCGCGCCAGAGGATATGGGACGGGTGATTGGCCGAGGGGGCAAAGTGGCCAACGCAATGCGCACGTTGCTCCGGGTCGTCGCGGCCAAACAAGGAAAACGAGCTAGCCTGGAAATAATCGAATAGTCTTTTAGGGCCTTGTAGTTTCGAGACCCTTTGATGGCAGCCATTGCTGCTTGATCCGCACTGTCAGGCAACCATTCCACTGATCCCAAGTATTTGATCATTGGCCGCATCTCCAGGCCTCACGGCGTGCGGGGAGAGGTGCGCGCCGAGATTCGCACTGACGAACCAGAGCGTTTTCGGTGGCTCACTGAGGTTCTTGTGGGCGACCTGGAAGAGCCAGTCCCGTTTTCCATCGAGGGGGTTCGCTTCCACCAGCATGTCGTCATCCTGAAACTGGGCCGAGTCGATGACCGCATCCAAGCTGAGGCTTTGCGTAATCAGTGGCTTCAGGTACCTCTAGCTGAAGCCATTCCCCTCGCGGAAGACGAAATGTTCTTGTACCAACTGCTCGGCCTCCAGGTTTTCACGCTCGAGGGGGAAAGACTGGGCGAGGTCGTGGAGGTGCTCGAGACCGGCGCCAACGATGTCTTTGTAGTTCGGTCTGGCAAAGACGAAACCAAGGATCTCTTGTTGCCCGATCTCCCAGATGTCGTCTTGAAGATCGACCTTCAAGCCGGCCGGGTGCTCGTCAACCTCATCCCAGGCCTACGGTAACAAAGGGCGGACGGTGGACGATCAGCGATACTGGGTTGGCCTCAGCATGGTGCGGGGAATTGGCCCAGCCAAGTTTCGCGCCCTGCTCGATTTCTTTGGCAGCGCCCAAGAGGCGTGGCGCGCGAGTTCAGACGAACTTACCCTGGCGGGGCTGGACCAACGCGCTCTGGACAGCCTGCTTAGCGCGCGGCAACTACTCGACCCGGCAACGGAGCTTGATCGGATTGTGTCCCAGGGAATCACTTTCCTGACATGGGACGAGGAGCGCTATCCAGCGTACCTGAAGGAAATCCCGGACCCGCCGCCGGTTCTCTATGTGAAAGGAGCCATGGCGCTGCAGGATCAATGGGCGGTAGCCATAGTTGGCACTCGGCGGGCTACCCCGTATGGTAGGCAGGCTGCCTATCAGATGGCGGCGGACCTGGCGCGCAGCGGGGTGACAGTTGTCAGTGGGCTGGCGCTCGGCATCGATGGTGTGGCGCACAAGGCGGCTCTGGACGTGGGCGGCCGCACGATTGCCGTTTTGGGCAGCGGCTTTGGCCACATGTACCCACCCCAACATCGTCGCCTGGCAGCTCAGGTTGCGGACAACGGCGCCCTGCTGAGCGAGTTTGCGCCCAACACACCGCCAGAGCCCGGCAATTTCCCCCGGCGTAATCGCATCATCAGCGGGCTCTCGCTGGGTGTGCTGGTCGTAGAGGCAGGAACCAGGAGCGGCGCCCTCATCACGGCCGATCTTGCGCTGGAGCAGGGGCGCGACGTGTTTGCATTGCCGGGCAACATCACCTCCCCTGCCAGCGTCGGCGCCAACCGGCTCATCCAGCAAGGGGCAAAGCTGGTCATGTCGGCCGATGACATCTTGCAGGAACTCAACATGACGATGGTCGCCGAGCAGGTGGCGACCCAGCTCGCCTTGCCCGCTACCCACGAAGAGGCACATCTGCTCCAGTTCCTCTCGGGGCAGCCGGTACATGTCGATGTACTCTGCCGCAGCGCCGGCATGCATATCTCCCAGGTGACCAGCGCATTAACCATGATGGAGTTAAAAGGCATGGTGCGACAGGTGGACGCCATGAGCTACGTGCGATTGCGCGAACCCGAACCCGAGTACGATGAATCCAATCTCGCATAAAACCCGCCAGGCCGCTGGCGATGCGTCAACATGAGCGATTCTCTCACCGCCTATTGCATGAAATGCCGCGAAAAGCGGCCCATCGCCAATCCCGAGGCCACCTTTAATCAGCGAGGCGGCCCGGTCACGCGGGGGACCTGCCCCGAGTGCAACACCGGCCTTTACCGCATGGGCCGCACAGAGGCTCACACCGGACTGGTCAAGCCCGAGCCTCCACCCAAGACCCGCTCCGGCAACTTGGTCATCGTCGAAAGCCCGACCAAGGCCCGGACCATCGGCCGGTTCCTGGGCAAGGGCCACAAGGTGATGGCTTCAGTGGGGCACGTGCGCGACCTGCTGCGATCGCAGCTCTCGGTGGACGTCGAACACGATTTCGAGCCCCGCTACCGGGTGCCCAACGAAAAGCGCGCTGTCGTCAAGGAGCTCAGCGCAGCGGTTGACGACGCCGCCACCGTCTATTTGGCGACCGACCCCGACCGAGAGGGAGAGGCCATCGCCTGGCACCTGATGGAGGCGACCGGCCTGGATGCCCAGCGCGCACAGCGGGTGGTCTTTCACGAGATCACGGCGTCGGCCGTCAGCGCCGCCTTTGCCGAACCGGCCGCCCTCAACATGGATCTGGTCAACGCCCAACAGGCGCGGCGAGTGCTGGACCGTTTAGTGGGGTACAAGATCAGCCCGCTCCTCTGGGCGCGGGTCCGCAACCGGCTCACCGCCGGGCGCGTCCAATCGGTGGCGGTGCGCCTTGTTGTGGAACGCGAACGTGAGATCGAGGCCTTTCAGCCGGTCGAGTACTGGAGCCTCCAGGTAGAGTTGAGCAAGCGGCAAGACGTGGGGGCGAACGGCCGGGCGGCCGACCCATCAGGGGGGGCTGGCTTTATGGCCAAACTGCACCGTGTGGCCGGTCAACCCGTGGACCTGCCCGACAGAGCGGCGGTGGAACCCATCCTCGATGCGCTGGAGAACGGCGTTTTCCAGGTTGCCCAGGTGCGCAGCGGCGAGCGACGGCGCAGCCCACGGCCTCCCTTTACCACCAGCACCCTGCAACAAACCGCCTCCCAACGCCTGGGTTTCCGCGCTCAGCGCACCATGCGCGTGGCGCAATCTCTGTACGAAGGAGTGGATCTGGAAGCGGACGAGACCGTCGGACTCATCACCTACATGCGCACCGACAGTGTCTCGGTCGCAGCGGTCGCCAGGCAACAGGCGCGCGCGTGGATCGGCGACACGTATGGCTCGCCCTATCTGCCAAAAACCCCGCCCCACTATGAAACCAAGACGAAAGCGGCACAGGAGGCGCACGAAGCCATCCGGCCGACCGACGTCCAGCGAACGCCCAATCAGATCAAGCCTCACCTCAGCCGTGACCAGTTTCGCCTTTATCAACTCATTTGGCAACGATTTGTCGCCAGTGAAATGACGCCGGCCCGTTTCAAAACCCGATCGGTGGACATCGAATCGGGGCCTGCCGGGGGCGGCAAAAGACCGTATCTGTTTCGCGCCGCCGGCTCTACCCTCGAGTTCCCCGGATACCTGGTGGTGTACGAAGAGGAGGCCACGGAGCAGCCCGCTGGACCCCCGCCGCTGAGCCGGGTGAGGACCTGGACCTGGTGCGCCTGCTGCCCGAGCAGCATTTCACCCAGCCCCCGCCTCGATACTCTGAGGCGACGCTGGTGCACGCCCTCGAGGAGCACGGCATCGGCCGCCCGAGCACCTACGCCCCTATCATATCGACCATCCAACAGCGGAATTATGTCGAGCGTGGTGATCAAAAGGGCAACGCCCTCAGACCAACCCACACCGGCATCCTGGTCACTGACCTGCTGGTGGAGCATTTCGGGGACATCGTCTCGGTGGATTTTACCTCCGGCATGGAGGAACAACTGGACCAGATCGCGGCCGGGGAGCAAGATTGGGTGTCGGTGGTGCGTGAATTCTATGCGCCGTTCGCGGCGCAGCTCGCCGCGGCGGAACAGAACATGCCCGAGTTGAACCTTGGCGACCAGCCGGTCGGCCGCCAATGCCCGCGCGAGGAGTGTGGCGGTGAGTTGGTGATCAAGTGGGGTCGATTTGGCAGATTCATCGGCTGCGACCAATACCCCACCTGCCGGCATACAGAGCCGTGGCTGGAAAAGATCGGCCTTGGTTGTCCGCGGCCGGACTGCAAAGGGGATTTGATACAACGCAGGACCCGTAAGGGGCGCACCTTTTACGGCTGCTCCAACTACCCAGAGTGCGACTTTTCCAGTTGGCAACGCCCGTTGCCCACCCCTTGTCCATCGTGCGGCGGTTTGCTTGTGGCAAAGAATAAGCAGCAGGCGCGGTGCATCGCCTGCGAGGAGATCGTTGCGCTGGACGACCTGCCAGAGATGGAGGAGTAGCATCCCGATCGGCCGAGGGTTGCTCGAATGGTAGAAATACGCTACAATTTTCGTGTCTATTTGCAGCTTGCTGGAATCGCCAAAACCATTCTCAATGCCGCATCCACCAACCCCGGGTAGGCGCTGGTCAGCATCAAGGGAGGTGATAGAGACCCATTACACTGGCAAGGTGTCATTCAACGTTGCGTTTCCACGAGATTAGGTAGGAGGACCTGTAAGTGAAACAACACAAACTCTTTTCCTTGTTCATCTTGCTTTCGGTGGTGCTGGTACCGTTGGCAACCCCGACGGCGGCACAGGAATCGACTTTCCCCGATACCGTTGTGACAACCCCTGAAGTTGAGGTTCAACGCGCTCCGGCACCGGCCAAGAGTAGTGAAAAGGCGAATCCGCCGGCGGCGCCTGATGCCACAACCTGGCAGTTCGGTCCGCCCTCGCCCTTTCAATGGACCCGCTTTGATGGGGCGTTTGTCGAGGGACCCACCGGGGAGGCGTGGGCCAACAAGGTCTATTTCCCCGGCGGCCGCACGGGCACAGCCCCAGCCCACGACCGCAACATCTGGTCGTTCGACCCTGTCACCGGCGCCTATGCCGACACGGGCGTTGACATGCTGATCAATATATCCAACTATGTCGCCAATGTGGTGCACGACGATGGCACCGCCCGCGGCCCCGCCATCTATATCATCGGCGGCTATGACGCCGATGCGGCCGCCAACCACGGACAGGTGCAGCGCTACTATCCGCAGTCCGGCACCGTCGAGGTGCTGCCGCCGGCCGATGATTGGACCGCCACTGTGGCGGGATCTATGGTTGGCGCCATGGGCAGCGCAGTCGTCAACGACGTCATCTATGTCTTTGGCGGCTGGGAGAACGCAGCCCCTCCCTATTTCTACGATGGCACCTGGGCCTTTGACCCCAGCCAGCCCTCCGGTTCTCGCTGGACCAATCTTGGCCTGACCATCAGCCCAGGTCGGTCCTACCCCCAGGTCGCCGTCAAGGGCAGCATGGTCTATGCCATGGGCGGGGTCTACCAATTCGTCACCACCCCGGCCACCGACCTCGTGCCGACCGACGTCGTCGAGGCGCTGGACACGGCCAACCTCGGCGCCGGCTGGCAACCGCTCGCGTCGATGCCCGTCGCGGGCGCCGAAGGGCGCGGCTTTGGTTTTGGCGCCGACACCTTGGGGCTGAACGCCGCCTTTGACGAAAAGATCTATGTGGTAGGCGCGGCCGACTGGTCGGACGGTTCGCTGGAGGTCATGGAGTACGACGTCGCCAACGATTTCTGGGACCAGGCATTCCCCGACCTGAACGAGGACCGGCGCGATCACGCAGGCGTATTCGTCTCGCTCGACACCCCCGACCCCAACGACGGCCTGCCGGGCATGTGGGTCTTTGGTGGACGTTGGGACAGCGGCGACGCGCCGCCCTTTGCTCCCACCGAGTACTATGGGCTGGAATACGCGCCTCAGTGCAACGTGCTCCTAGTTGATGACGACTGGGACTTTGACACCGTTGTGCCGAACGACGGCGGCCGGCAGTACTATACTTCCACGCTGGATGCCCTCGGCGTCAACTATAACCTCTGGGATACCATCAGCATGGGCACGCCCACCGCCGGTGACATGGGCGCGTATAACGCCGTGGTGTGGTTCACTGGCTATGACTGGCAAACCCCCATTACACCCACCGAAGAGATCGAGTTGATGAGCTACCTCGACGCGGGCGGCAACCTGCTCATGTCGAGCCAGGAACAAGAGTACGCCTTCCCCGGCAGCACCATCATGTCCGATTACTTTTGGGTGGCGGGGGTCAGCGAGGACGTGATCATCACCAACACGGTGGGCAACTCGGCCGACCCGCTCTTCTCCGCCCTTGGCCCGTACACCATGGGCCGGCCGGATGCGTGGGCTGCCTACTGGCCAGTTGGTGGATTCGAGGGCCCGTACGACGACGAAGTCGCCGTCAAGCCGGGCGGCTTTGAGCCCATGCTCTACGTTGACTCGATGAGCCCCAACTCGACCCGTTTCCAGGGCGCCGGTTTCCGAACCGTCTACCTGGGGTGGCCCTTTGAGTGGTTGCCCGACCTGGCGGATCGCACCGAGGTGATGAGCACCACCCTGAACTGGCTCTGCTTTGGCGATCAAGGCGCGTTGGAGCTCATTCCGCCCGCCCAGGCCGGCGACGGCGTACCGGGCGCAGAGGTCCCCTATACCCTCGAAATCCTGAACGACCTGGGGAGCGACGAGACCTTTGACATCTCCTACGCCAGCAACTGGGCCATCACCGGCCCGGCGACCGTGGGTCCCGTGCCCAACGGCGGCAACGAGACGCTTCGTCGTCACAGTTACCGTGGCCCTTGATGCCGACTGCGAGCAGGTTGACACCGGCGTCATCACCGCCACGGCCCAGGTAGCCCTGGCCAGCGACTCGGCCTTTGTCGAAACCACCGCGTTGGCCCCGGGCGTAGGCGACCTGGAAGGCACCATCTATGACGCCAACACCGGGCTGGGTATTCCGCTGGCCTATATCTACCTGGAGCTTCCGCTGGATGACAACCAGTACCACGAGGTGTGGACCGATGACGACGGCAACTATACCCTCGCTGGCGTGAACGCCTGCCCGTGGAACGGGCAGGTGGAAGCGGTTGGCTACTATGGCAACTCGGGGCTAAACGTCGTGGTGTCGGCCGGCATGACCGAGACCTTTACCCACACCCTGAACGCCAGTTGGCCCTCCCTGTCGCATGGCGAGGTGTACGCCATCGTACCACCCACCAGCACCCGGACGGTGTCCCTGACGCTGTCCAACAACGGTTCTGGCGATCTCAACTATCACGTCACGGACGTGCCCGCTGGCGCCGGCTATAACGTGGCGGCGCGCGGCGTGATGCCCACGGGCGTGGATCAACAGGTCTATTTTGACCTGGCGGCCGGACCGGGAAAGTTCATCGTCTATATGGCCAATCAGGCAGACCTGTCGGCCGCTATTGGCATCCAGGACCGCTCAGCTCGAGGTCACTATGTACTCGACGCTCTGCTAGAGGCCGCCAAGACCCAGGCGGGCATCATCTCAGCGCTCGACGCTGCTCGCGTGGCCTACGAGTCCCGCTATATCGTCAACGCGCTGGTGGTTGAAGGCGATGTTGCGCTGGTCGATGCGCTCATCAGCCGGCCCGAAGTCGCCTACATCGGACCGAACACCGCCATTGAGGCCCCTGCCCCGGCCGAGGTCTCGGAGACGCTCGAGGGCGCCGAGGCGGTTGAGTGGAACATCAGCAAGGTCAACGCCGACGACGTCTGGAGTGACTTTGGCGCCACCGGTAGCGGCATCATCGTCTCCAACATCGACACCGGCGTGCAGTGGGATCACCCCGCCCTGGTGACGCAGTACCGCGGCGGCGGCGGTGGGGACCACAACCACAACTGGTGGGACCCGTATGGCTATGGACCCACGGTGCCCTATGACTTTCACGGTCACGGCACCCACACCATGGGCACCATGGTCGGCGACGACGGCGGAGCCAACCAGATTGGTATGGCGCCCGACGCCACCTGGTTCACCTGCCAGGGTTTCGACCAGAACACCGGCTATGGCTATAACGCCGAACTGCTCGAGTGCGCCGAGTTCATCCTTGCCCCTTGGGATCTGACGGGCGCCAACGCCAACCCCGACATGCGAGCTGACGTGGTCAACAACTCCTGGGGCGGCGGGGCAGGCTCAGTGGTGGTATAATCAGGCCATCTATGCCTGGCGAGCGGCCGGCATCCTTGGCGTTTTCTCCGCCGGCAACGAAGGACCCGCCTGCAAGACGATGGGCGATCCGGGCGACATGGAGATGATGATGGCGGTCGGCGCGACCGACATTAACGACAACATCGCCGGGTTCTCCAGCCGCGGTCCGGCCAACATCACCGGCTTTACCAAACCCAACGTCTCGGCGCCGGGCGTGAACATCCGCTCCAGCGTACCGGGCGGTGTCTACCAGGGTGGCTGGGGCGGCACCTCGATGGCGGCGCCTCACGTGACTGGCGAAGCCGCGCTCCTCTGGTCAGCAGTGCCGGAGCTGTACGGCGACGTGGACCTCACCTACTGGGTCATGGAACAGACGGCCTTGGCGCTCTACACGACCCAAAGTTGTGGCGGCGACGGTCCAACCACCCTGCCCAACAACGTCTTTGGTTGGGGTCGCATTGACGCCCACGAGGCGGTCAGTCTCGCCCTCAGCATCGACTGGACGACCCCGTGGCTGATGGTCGATCCGGTCAGCGGCGTGGTCGGAGTCGGCGACTCGGCCGAGATTGGCTTTACCTTTGACACGAACGGGTTGATGGCAGGTCAGTGCTACAACGCCACCGTAGCATTTGACTTTAACGACCCGTACGTGACCAAGGTATTCCTGCCCGTGGACCTCTGCGTTGGTCAGGGCTACATCTACCTGCCGTTGGTTCTCAAGAATTACTAACCGGCCGGCTAGTTGACAACCTCCGGGGCCGTCAGGCGAACCTGACGGCCCCTCTTTTTCACTATGCAGCGACTACGCGTGCGCTTTGCCAAAGGGGGGCCGATGCGCTTCACCGGGCACCTGGATCTGGCCCTGGCCTGGGAGCGCCTGTTGCGTCGCGCCAACTTGCCGGTGGTCTACTCCAAGGGATACAACCCCCAACCGCGGATCAACCTGGCGGCTGCGCTGCCCCTGGGAATCACCAGCGAATGCGAGCTGTTGGACGTTTGGCTGGATGGGGAATCCCTCCCCGAGGAGGTTCAGGAACGGCTGGATCGGTCGGCGCCTCCCGGCCTGACCGTACTCTCGGTTCGCGAGGTTCCACTCAAGGCGCCTTCACTGCAATCCCAGTTGGTGGCAACGGTCTATCACGCAGCCATCCCGCCCCAGCCGGAACACCAGGAGCGGATAGAGGGGCTGCTGGCGGCCGAGACGCTTCCTCGTGAGCGGCGCGGCAAGCGCTATGATCTGCGGCCGCTAGTGGAAGGGGTATGGCTCGAAGCGAACGGCATTGGGATGCGGCTAGCGGCGCTCCCCAGCGCCACCGGCCGGCCGGACGAACTGCTGCTGACGCTCGGTATCGACCCGCTGGCGCTGCGCATTCACCGCCGGGAGCTGATCCTCAAACCTGAATCAGCTTCCACCTGCCCGAGCGAAAGCGGACCCACATCGCCATCGCCCTGACCGCGAAATCCAGGCCGATCGCAACCCATACACCGACGAGACCGAACATCCCGCTGAGCCACCAGGCGTTAAACACCCGGACTGCCCAGATCGAGGCCCCCAGGATGACCAACACCGAAGTGGTGTCGCCCGCCCCACGAAGACCGCCCGCGAAGGTAAAGCTCAGGCCGACCAGCGGAATTGCCAGGCCGGCTATGCGCAGGGCAGGCGCCCCCGCCTGGATCACCGCCGGGTCGCTGGTAAAGATCCCCATGACCTGGGTGGACATGAGCGACACAGCAAAACCCATCACTGTCATGATGATCGCAACCATACGGGCGGCTTCATAGCCGCTCTGGCTGGCGCGATCGGGACGCTGGGCGCCCAACTCTTGGCCGACCAGCGTAGTAGCCGCCAACGCGAATCCCCATCCTGGCATGTAGGCCACCGAGAGAGAGTTCATTGCCACCAGGTGGGCGGCATAGGCTACCGTCCCCAGTCCGGTGATAAAAGTCGTCACCGTGACCTGGCCGAACCGCATCAGCAGTTGCTCTCCGGCCGTCGGTAAACCGATGCGCAGAATTCGGCCAATAACTGACGAGTCCGGTCTCGCCAGAGTCAGACCAACCTTGATGAGGCCCCGGCCCTTGACCAGGGCCGCCAACATGATCAATCCACCCAGCCCACGCGCCGAGGCCGCCCCGATGCCCGTACCCAGCACCCCGAGAGCGGGGAACGGACTCACCCCGTTGGCCAGCACATAGGCCACCAAGATGTTCACCCCGTTTACCACCAACATCACCAGCATGGGGGTTCGAGTATCACCTGAACCGCGCAGCACAGCCGAGGCCACAAAGAGAACCGAATTCATAAAGATGGTGGCGGCAACCGCGCGCAGGTACTGGGTCCCCAAGGTAACCACCTCAGGCTCGGCGCCCAGCCAGGTGAGGAAGAGAGGTGCTCCTAACCAGAGGAAAACGGCTGCGACGGCGCCGGTCAATAGGGCCAGCAGCACCGACTGTTGCGCAACCCTATTGGCCTCTTGGATCTCGCCGGCGCCAACGTGGCGCGCCACCAGTGCCGTGCTGCCCACGCCTATAGCGCCAAAGACGGCCCAGAACACGGCGAGCGTCTGCATTGAGAGACCCACGGCCGCCAGTTGGGCGGCGCCAAGGTGTCCCACGATGTAGGTGTCCGCCAGGCCAACGCTCATGTTCAAGAGCTGTTCGATGACCGCCGGCCAGGCCAGCGACAGCACCCGACGGCGCACAGAGGCAGGCTCGGGCCGGGCAATGGACCGCACCGCAGTCAGCAGTGGAACTGCCTCGGCCGCCGGGCCAGAAATGATCCGAACAGCGGCCGCATCTGACCCGCCCGTGGCATGCCGCCCGTCCTGATCGTGTGGGGAGGGGTTCACAAGTCTAGCGCACTGCAAAGAGCCCTGCCGGTGCCCGCAGGCGCCGGCAGGGCTCTGGAATGGACGAAACTGCGATAAACGCGGTTACTGGGTGCTTGGGATTCTGATCTGTTGTCCCGGGTAAATAAAATAAGGCCAGGGAATCCCATTGTAAGCGGCCACAGTCTCAAAGGACATGTTGTACCGCAACGAGATGCGGAACAAGTTTTCGCCGGCTTGGACGATGTGGATCGTCTCCCCGGTGGCGGGTGCCCCACCCTGCGACCCGGCGGCCGGAATGACCAGAACCTGTCCGACTTCGATGCGGTGAACGTTGACGATGCCGTTTCGAGCGGCCAACTCTTCCACCGTCACGCCATAGCGCTGCGCAATGCTAAAGAGTGTGTCGCCGGCCGCAACCGTATAGGTCTGCTCGGCCGCTGGCGGCTGGGTCGGCTCCACCACCGGAGTCTCCGGCGTAGCCGCCGCCTCCACAGTGGCCTCGGGTTGCTGCGCCTCTTCTGTCGCCACAACAACTTCGGCCGTAGCCTCCACCCCCGACGCGTCCACAATTGCTGTTGCAGGAACCGGCGTCGCCATCGACTGGGATGGCGTCTCGGCAGCCGAGCCTCCCGGTGTCTTGGTCGGATCGGCCTCGGTAGCCGACCGATTGCACCCGGCCAACAACAGAGGGAACAAAAGAAACACGACGATTAGACAAAAAGAGCGCGCATTCTTGAACCCCATGTCTGCCTCCTGCGTACCTATTGCAACTGACCAGCCCC
This sequence comes from uncultured Chloroflexia bacterium, assembly GCA_963695825.1. Taxonomy (GTDB): domain Bacteria; phylum Chloroflexota; class Anaerolineae; order Promineifilales; family UBA4811; genus CAVOHX01. Next base: position 74,647 of record CAVOHX010000022.1, on the reverse strand, counting down.
TCGATGGCTGACACTTTCTGTCAAGTGTCAGTTTACCATAAGGCTCACCCGCCGTCAAGCAGAACCTTGCAGAAATCCCCCGAAACCCGAATTGGATTGCGCCCCGGGTGGCCCACGGCGCGGCGCTTTCACCTGCTTGTCGCGCTTGATCCCTGGCGCAACGACGACAACCGGCCGTAGACCTGCCTCAATCGGACCGTTCCCCCACTGAAAGGGGGTGGCTGACCGGTCGGGTGCCCGTCGATGGTCGATAGACGACCGGCCGCGGACGAGGCCCGGATCAGCCGGCGCTGGCGAGCATCGGCCGGAACTTGTACCCGTACACGATCATGCCCTGGTCTCCGTCGGCGCGCAGCCGGCGGGTGACCATCTCGACCGGCATGCCGATCCTGGGCTCCTCATCGCCCAGGTCGGTCAACTGGGCCGTGAGCATGGGCCCCTCGTCCAGCTTGACAAGCGCCACCGTATAGGGTGCATACTCTACAAAGCCCGCCGGGGCATCAAAGACCGTGCTGTAGGAATAGACCTCGCCTCGCCCGCAAAAAGTGTACAACTCGTGGGCCGGCTGCGTACAATCCGGACAGACATCCCGCGGCGGAAACAGCTTGACGCCGCACTGGTCGCACTCTTCGCCCACCAGGTTGTATCGCTGGTTCTGCAACCGCCAATGTCGTGATAGCTCCATGACAAACCTCCTAATCCGGTAGCGGCGCCTTCTCTGTCCGCTACTTGTTCTACATTCTAGTCGATACGTTCCAAGAGATGCACCACCGCAGTGCCGCCAGTCCCTCCCAGGTTGATCGTCATGCCCCAATGAGGGTCTGGCACCTGGCACTTGCCGGCCGCGTTTCGCAGTTGCTGCACGACCTCGACCACCTGATAAACACCGGTGGCGCCGCCTACGTCGCCGCGCGCCTTGAGGCCGCCGCACGTGCTGATGGGTATTCGCCCGCTCCGACCGATGGCGCCGTTGCCAGCCAGCCTCCAACCCTGCCCGCGGGGGGCAAATCCGGCCGCCTCGAGTTGAAGCGCCGACAGGACGGTGAACGAATCGTGCAGTTCAAGCACATCAATTTGGTCGGGCCCTATCCCGGCCGCCGAGTACACCCGCCCGGCCGCGGTGTTGACCGATGCCAGAAAGAGCGGGTCGTTTCGATCGTGTATGGCGATCGCCTCGGTGACCAGGGCAGACGCGGCGACGCGCACGGGATGAGGGACCAAATCGGCCGCGTGTTCGGTGGGACACAGCACCGCGGCCGCCGCGCCGTCGCCGGTTGGCGCCGAATCGAACAGGTTCACCGGGTCCGCCACCAGCGGCGCGCGGCAGGTAGCTCTCTGGCTTGATCGGCCGCTGGAACATCGCAAAGGGGTTTCCCGCGCCGTTGGCGTGCGCGTTGACGCTGAATCCGGCCAAATCCTCCAGGCGAACATCGTTTTCGTGCATGTAGCGGCGCATCAACAGCCCACCGGCGGCCGCAGCGGTCAGGCCATGCACTGATTCGTGATCGGCGTCGGTGGTGATCGTCTGCGCCGCAGCGACGTTGGGACCCACCGTATCGGTCATTTTTTCCACGCCAACCACCAGCGCCAGATCGATCGCCCCACTCTGGACCGCGAGCAACGCCTGCCGAAACGCCGCGCCTCCGGACGCATCGGCCGCTTCCACCGCTACCGCCTCGATGCCCCGCATCCCGACAAAATCGGCCAACAAGGCGCCGAGGTGCTGCTGGCGAGAAAGAGCGCCGGCGAGCATGTTTCCCACAAACAGGGCGCCCACGCGTTTCACGGTCGCGTCCTGCATCGCCGCCTGGATTGCTTCAAGCGCTAGGTGCCGCAGCGACAACGTCCAATGCTCCCCTACCGGAGATTGGCCAACTCCGATCACGCTTACGTTCCGGCTCATAACTTTAGCTTGCGCCGATAGCGCGAATAGGTGGCATAATCGATCTCTGTACGGCGACCGATATAGTCTCGCGTCAACGGCGCGCGGTGGCGCCGCTCCTCGATCTTTTCTGTGACGATCAGGTCAAAGGAATCCGAACCCGCGCCAGAACCATACGACACCATCAGAATCCGATCCCCGGCCTGAGCAACGTCCAAGATGGCAGTGAGACCAATGATCGACGAGCCAGCGTACACGTTGCCAATGTCGCCGACCAAAAGCCCCGGGGCGATCTGATCCGCTCCAAACCCGAGCATCTTGGCCGCCCTCTGCGGGAACTTGACGTTCGGTTGGTGAAAGACGGCCCACGTGTAATCGGCTGCTGTAGTTCCCAGCGCCTCCATGAGCGCCCGGCCGGCCGCGGTGATGTGACGAAAATAGGCCGGCTCTCCGGTAAAACGGTCGCCATGCGACGGATAACTCTCCTCCGCGCGGCGCCAGAAATCAGGCGTGTCGGTGACGTACGAATAGGACGCGGTAAAGGTCGCCAACGACTCTTCAGCCGGTCCAAGCAGAATCGCCGCCCCACCGGCGGCAGCGGTGTATTCAAGTGCGTCGCCCGGCCGTCCCTGCGCCGTGTCCATCCCTATGCTCAGCGCATAGCGCGCCATCCCGGCGCCGACAAATCCAATAGCCGCCTGAATGGCCTCGGTTCCCGCCTTGCAGGCAAACTCCCAATCGGCCGCCTGCGTGTTTGGCACGGCGCCAATCGCCTCAGCGACGATGGTGCTGGTCGGCTTGACCGCATAGGGGTGCGATTCGCTGCCCACCCAGACCGCGCGTATGAGGCGGGGATCGATCCTCGCTCGGGCCAGGGCGTTTCGTGCTGCCTCGATCGACATGGTCGCCACGTCCTCATCCAGGCCAGGCACCGACTTTTCTCGCACCGGCACCCCACCGACCCCACCGGTCCAGATACGGGACACCTCGGTGGCTGGCAATCGGTAGCGCGGCACATAGGCGCCATAACCCACGATGCCAACCGGCTTGAATGGGCGCATGAGCGCAGTCTCGTCAGGGGTACGTGCGACTGTCATCGTTCAGTAGCCAACCCGGCGACGATCTCTTCCGCCCTGTCCAATCGGACCACGCCCGCCTGCAGGAGCTGCTCCACCACCTGGTCAACCGCCTCTCCGCGAGCGCCGGCTGCCATCGCAATCTGCCGCGCATGCAACCGCATGTGTCCGGCCTGGATGCCGGTCGTGGCGAGGGCGCGGATGGCCGCCAGGTTCTGTGCCAGACCGACAGCCGCCATCACGCCTGCCAGTTCCTGCGCGGTGTTGATCTGCAGGATCTTTAGCGCCACTTGTGCGGCCGGGTGCACCCGGGTCGCCCCACCGACCAGCCCCACAGCCAGCGGCAACTCTAATCGGCCGCAGAGATCGCCGTTCTCGTCCTGCCACCATTCGCTAAGCGCAGTGTAGCGCCCATTCCGGGCGGCGTAAGCGTGGGCGCCGGCCTCCACCGCGCGCCAGTCGTTCCCGGTCGCGAGGACCACCGCGTCGATGCCGTTCATGATTCCCTTGTTATGGGTCGCTGCCCGATAAGGGTCGGCGGCCGCAAAGGCATAGGCCTCAACGATGCGCTGCGCCACCAGCGATCCGGATGCGTCGTCTGTCGCCAACGAATCCGCCGTCACCCGGCCCGTCGCTTTCGCCAACCGCTGGTCGGCCAGGTTGGACAGGATGCGAAGATTCACGCGACCGCCGGTCACGCGCTCTATCAGTGGCGTCAACGCCTCGCAAGCGGTGTTGATCGTATTGGCCCCCATCGCGTCGCGGCAGTCGTACAGCAGCTCCACCACCATCATGGGGCCGGCCGGGGTGTCAGGAAGGTGGCGGACGCGCACGTCACGGGCGCCGCCGCCCAGCCGAACCAGCACCGGATCCTGGGCGTCGGCCACGACCATGATCTCGGCCTTGTGCTGCTGGACCGCCCGTTCGGCGGCCGTCGGATCAGGAACCTCCACCACCTGGATCTGGCCAATCATGATGGGGTCCGTCATGGTGGTCGTGATGCCGCCGCCATCGCGCAGCAGGCGGGCCGCATAGCTGGCGCCAGCCACGACCGAGGGCTCTTCGATCACCATGGGGACAAGGTAATCCCGGCCGTTGATGAGAAAATTGAGGCCAATCCCCATCGGCAGCGCGTACAGACCAACCACGTTCTCGATCATCTGATCTGCTCGAGATAACGGCAGACCCATCAGGTCTTGCAGCGTCTCCCGATCAGCGGAATCCAGCTCGGCCCATTCGGCCACCTGGGTGACCCGCTGCTCAAGGGTTTGACGATAAAAGCCAGAAATGCGCGACGTTCTCAACTCAGCTCACCATGCCTCATGATATCCGGTCCGACATGCAAAGAGGCCCATGTTGAGTGGGCCTCTCACCGACCTCAGGCACAATATTAAACTGTCCTGACTATCAAAACCTATCAGAACCCTGTCAGGAGGTGGCAATTCGCCATTAGGGAGCTGGCTCGGGAGGCATGGCGAGCTTTTCGGCCAGCACGGCAGCCGAGTCCCCCCCACTTACCCGGATGCGGCGCATTTCAAATCGGTTCTCCCAGGTGTGATACGAGCCGCTCCAGGTCGTGACAGCCCCCCAGAACTCGATCTCTTGCAGGAACGCTATGACGTATTCGTCATACCGACCCGACGGGTAGGCGAAAAAGCGCGGGTACCGCCCAGTGTGAGCCTCGATGGTTTGAGCAGAGCCAAGTATTTCCCACACCAGGAATGCGTGGTCCTGTTCGCGGAGGTCCGGGTGGGTCTTGGAATGCGGATAAAAGTCCATGCCGGCCGCGGACATCTCTTCGACCTGCGCCCAGGTCATGTAGCGCTCCGAGTTTTCGTCCGGCGGCCCAGTGAGGATGAAAAAGGTGGCCGTGAACCCATATTCCCTCAAGAGAGGGAATGCGTTTTCATAGTTGTCGCGGTAGCCATCGTCAAAGGTGAGGATGATCGGTTTATCCGGCAACCGCCTCCCCCACGTCAGCGCGTCCAGCAGGTAGTGCAGGTCGATGCTCGTGTATCCCACGGATCTTAGATAGGCGAGGTGAGCCGCCAGGTCCTCCGGCGCCACGGAGAGCCTGATACGATAGTCGTCGGCATCCTCTGGAGGCACGCTGATGTAATGGTACATCAAAATGGGCACCACGACGCCGCGTTCCACCCCGTCTGGCGTTGGCAGTGGCGTTGGCGTCGCCGTCGGCGTGGGGGTCCAGGTTAGCGTCAACGTGGCGCTGGGTGGAGGCGTGTTGCTGGGGGTCGGCGAAGGTGTTGAGGTAGGCGTAGGTGTAGCCGTGGGCGTTGGCGACGGAGTTGGGGTCGGCGTGTGCGTCGGGGTGGGCGTCGCCGTCGGCGATGAGGTAAACGTTGCCGACGCTTTGGGGGGCATCGACCCAGCCTCCGCGATGGTCTGAACACCGCCCGGCGATCCGCTGGCAGCCAGCAACACGATAGCGACCAGCGCCGCCACCAGGGCGACCCCCAGACAGCCAGCGGCCGCGCCGGAGGGTGTATTATCCATTAGCACCGTCCACGGTCTTGTGGTTCACGCGGGAAATTATAATTAGGCCCAGGTCACAGTCAAGGTGCAGCCGCCTTCCATTCACTCAGCAACGCAGCCAAGAGGGTCGCCCGCTCGACCAGGCTACCAACTAGGATATGCTCGTCGATCGAGTGCGCGCCGTCCCCGTCCGGCCCCAGTCCATCGAGCGTGGGCACGCCCAAGGCGGCCGTAAAGTTGCCGTCCGAGCCGCCGCCAGTGCCCCCTTCGCACAGCTCCAGCCCATGGCGCACTCCAATCTCTACGGGCTTGTCCAAAGGTGCGCATCATGGTCGCATCTCGCACCATGGGCGGCCGATTCAGCCCACCGCCGACTTTAAGCTCGGCTCCCTGAAGCCGCGGTCTCAGCCCATGTAGCGCGGTCATCACCCGCTCAACCTCGGCGTGCGACGCGGCGCGAAAATCGACCTTGATCTCGCAGTGGGCTGGAACCACATTCGAGGCCGTACCACCTGCTATCGTGCCCACGCTGACCGTGGTGCCCTTGCCATAGTCGGTGATTGATTGGAGAGCCATGATCTGGTGCGCCATCTCTTCGATGGCATTGACGCCCAACTCGTGGGCGCCGCCGGCATGCGATGAACGGCCGCGCACGCTGACGGTGCAAATGCCCACCCCCTTGCGCTCGGTCTTGAGCGTGCCCCCTGGCAACGCCGGCTCGAGGCAGAGCACCAGCGAACTGTCGGCCGCCAATTCCTCAATGAGCTGGCGCGACCCAGGGCTGCCGATTTCCTCGTCGCCGTTGCACAGCAACCACACCGGAGCCGACGATGGGATTCTCAGCTCCTGCAGGCCCTGCAACACGCTGAGGGCAATAGCGAGACCCGATTTCATGTCATACGCCCCCGGCGCATAATAGCGGTCGCCGTCCCATCGTGGCGGCCGCGCCGTCAGCGTTCCGATTTCCCACACCGTGTCCATGTGACAAAGCAAGAGTATCGGCTTGCCGTGATTAGCAGACGCCCAACGGCCCAGGACCGCACCGCCGACGCCTTGACGTGGAAACCGCTCGACCGTCCCACCGACCGTCTGCATCAGTTCAGCAACCCGATCACCCATCCGGTCCACGGCCGACTTGACATGGGATGGAGACTCGATCTCGACCATCTCTTGAAGCAACGCCATGATTGCCGATCGCCGCTGCTCAAAGTAATCTCTCAACCTCGACATGCTGCACCTCTCCAAGATTCGCTGGTGGGGACGGTTAAGCGTCCGTGTGGCACGCCCTCGACTCGTCAGCTCCCTGATCGCGCCGCCCCAAAATCGGATATCAGCAAGGGATTATTCAGTGTTACTCAATTCCTGTCAACCGCGCCATGATGGTCATTTTCCGCCGTGGAGGCGCTGTGGAGCGCGATTTCCCAGGAGGCCGAACGGGGCAGGGCGTGTGCAAAGTCAGCGAGATGAGACAAAAAACGACCTTCCTGATGTATGCTAGTGGTGACAAACTACCAACATATCGGGAGGTCATCATGGAGTATTGTAACATAGCGTTTGATGAAGGGGTTGCTGTTGATGTAAGAAGTTGCTATCGGGTCTTTATGCAGTTGGCTGACCAACGGTCCGCCCGGGGAATCCGCTATGTGCTGCCGGTGGCATTGACCCTGATTCTGTTGGCGAAACTGGCTGGTCAGGACACAGCCTGTGGGATGGCAACCTGGCTCAGACATCGGGCAGCGCTGCTGGTCAAGGCGCTCAAGCTCAGCAGACCAGCGATGCCCCACCGAACAACGATTAGCCGCATCTTGGGGCAGGCAGTCAATGTGGACGAATTCGAGCAGCAGATCGGGTGTTTCTTTGAGAATGGGTTGTCTGGGGACCAGGAGATTGTGGTGACATTCGATGGCAAGACCATCCGAGGAACTATTGAGGCCGATGAAAGCCACGGACTACATCTATTGGCTGCCTATGTCCCCCAGCAAGGAGTGGTGCTGCTACAAGTCGAGGTGGACCGTAAGGAGAATGAAATCGTAGTGGCCCCGCAGGTGCTAGAGCGCCTGGAACTGCGCAATCGCATCTTCCTGGGCGACGCTCTGCACACTCAGCGTCAGCTCTCTGCTCAGATTGTGACCGGCGGTGGTGACTATGTATGGAAGGTAAAAGACAACCAGCCGCAACTCAAAAAGGACATCGCCGCTGCCTTCGAACCAGCGCCCTGTGCGCCGGGACATAGTGCCACGCCTGACGATATGCGCACTGCCTCCACGGTCGACAAAGGACATGGTCGCTTGGAGAAACGGACCATTACCGTGACCCAGGATCTAAAAGACTATCTGGATTGGCCCGGAGCCCAGCAGGTCTTCAAGTTGGAGCGGCACTTCGTCTCTCTGAAAAGCGGATCTCAAGGCCAAGAAACGATATATGGCGTTACCAGCCTGCCACCGGATCATGCTGGACCAGCACGGCTGATGACCCTCAACCGATCCTACTGGGGCATAGAAAACGGCCTGCACTACCGACGTGATGTGACCTTCCGAGAAGACAGTTGCCGCCTGAAGCTGGGGAATGCAGCCCACATGATGGCCGCAATCAACAACCTTGCCCTCGGTCTGATCCTGAGAAACGGCAACACAAACGCGCCTGAAGCAAGACGCTGGTGCTGCGCAGAACCGCTCCAGGCTCTGGAGTTGATTCTGCGAGACCCCTGGTGACTTTGCACACGCCCTGCCGAACGGGGATGACCCCCTAGACAGATCGGTACGCATCGGTTATAATTTCGGTCAATCAGATAGCGTAAACGGAGCCAAGCCAGTAACGGCTCCTTTTTTGCGGAGGCAACCGAGTGGCAAACACGAAATCGGCCTTGAAGCGCATTCGCAGTGGCGCAAAGAAACGAGAGCGCAACCGTGTTTTCAAGACGCGGGCGCGGACCTATGTCAAGCAGACGCGCAAGCTGGTAGCAGAGGGACGGCTGGAAGAGGCGCGGGCAGCTGCCCAACAAGCTATCCGCACCCTGGACAAGGCCGCCAGCAAGGGTATCATCCACAGCAACAACGCTGCCCGGCGCAAGTCTCGCCTGATGCACATGCTGGCGGCGGCGGAAAAAGCCGAATAACCGCTCCAGCTTTCATAACGCAATAGACCAGGCATCGTCGGGCGTTCCCGGCGATGCCTTTTTGTGCAGCAAGGAGCGGCGATGCGCGTTCTGATCACCGGAGGGGCTGGGTTTATCGGTTCACACCTGTGCGACTTTTTTCTGGGTCAGGGTCACCAGGTCATCGCGATGGACAACCTGCTCACCGGCAGCGTAGACAACATCGCCCATCTGGCCGGCCGCGGGGATTTTGAGTTCATCAAACACGACGTCACCAACTATATCTATGTCCGCGGACCGCTGGACGCTGTGCTCCACTTTGCCTCTCCAGCCAGCCCCATTGATTACCTCTCCTTTCCCATCCCCACCCTCAAAGTAGGTGCGCTGGGCACGCACAAGGCGTTGGGCCTGGCGTTGGCCAAGCGCGCGCGGTTCTTGCTGGCCTCCACGTCCGAGGTGTACGGCGATCCGTTAGTCAATCCCCAGCCCGAGGATTACTGGGGCAACGTAAACCCCATTGGTCCGCGCGGGGTGTACGACGAGGCAAAACGGTTTGCCGAGGCCATGACCATGGCGTACCATCGCTACCACGGGGTGGACACACGAATCGTGCGCATCTTTAACACCTACGGCCCGCGCATGAGGTTGAATGACGGCCGGGTCGTGCCCAATTTCGTCTTTCAGGCGCTCACCGGGCAGCCACTTACGGTCTATGGAGACGGATCGCAGACCCGCAGCTTTTGTTACGTGGACGACCAGGTGCGCGGCGTCTACAATCTGCTCATGTCCGACGAGCACAGCCCGGTCAACATTGGCAATCCGGTGGAGATGAGCATACTCCAGTTCGCGCACACGGTGCTCGAGGTCACGGGCAGTCCGTCCGAGATCATCTTTGTGCAACCCACCGACGAACGGATAGTTGACGACCCCAAGGTGCGGCGCCCCAACATCGCGCGCGCCCGGCAGTTGCTGGGCTGGGAACCCGGGGTGGCCCTCAGGGAAGGCCTGGAACGCACAGTAACGCATTTCAAGGACCGGGTGTGAACGGTCGCCGGCGACGGCTGGCGTCGGTGTGGGAACCCGGCCGCGGGTGGATATGGCTCCTCCTGGCGGCCGTCCTGGGCGTGTCCGTCGCGACCCTGCCGCTGTCGCTCGCCGGTTTGATTGTGATCGGCGCCGTGGTCGTCCTCGCCGTCCTGATCAACCCGCTTTTCGGGCTCGCGCTGACGCTTATTGCCGGCCCTTTTGGCGCGCTGGAGAACGTCCTCCTGGGAGGCACAGCTTTTGATTCCGGGCAACTCTTGCTGTTGCTGACGCTTGCCTCCTGGCTGGCGCACAGCATTGCGCGTCGCGAGATCCTTCTGCCGCGGGGCGGCCGCGCCATCACCGTGGCGTTGTCGGTCTTTGTGGCGGTGAGCGCCGTCTCGGTGTTGGGCGCCCCTTCGCCCGCTGACGGCCTGGTGGAATTGGTCAAGTGGATTCAGATCGGGCTCATTGCCTGGCTGGTCATGGACACCACCCGAAAGCAGCCAGAACACCTTGTGTGGGTTGTTGCGGCTGCCTTGGTTGGCGGGCTGGTGCAGGCCGTCATTGGTGTCTGGCAGTTTGGTTTGCGCGGCCACGGACCCGAACACTTTGAGATTCTCGGCCGATTCTACCGCGCCTATGGTACTTTTGAGCAGCCCAACCCCTATGCGGGGTTTCTGGGCCTCGCGTTGCCGCTGGCGGCCGGCTGGGCTTGGGGCGTGTTCATGAGCCAACGATGGCGTCATCGCGCTGCCGACCGCGGGTTACTGATAGTGTTGCTGGCGTCAACCGCAGTGCTCGGTCTGGGCCTGTTGATGTCCTGGTCCCGCGGGGGCTGGCTGGGTGCAGCGGCAGCCTTGGCGGGGATGATCCTGTTTCTGCCGCGCCGGCGGTGGCTGGGCGTCGCCCTGGTTATAGTGCTGGCAGTCGCTGTCGTGGGCGGGCTGCAGGCTGGATTGGTACCCAACTCTATTGCCGGCCGACTGACAGACTTTGCCGACTATGTGACGTTTCGGGATGCCCGCGGCGTGGACATCACGCCGGAAAACTATGCTGTGTTGGAGCGCATGGCCCATTGGCAGGCGGCATTGAGTATGGCAGATCAATCCCCGTGGTTGGGGATCGGCTTTGGCAACTATGCAGCCGGCTACAGCGACCATGCGCTGGTCAATTGGCCCTACCCGCTGGGTCACGCCCACAACTATTACCTCAACCTCATGGCCGAAACCGGGCTTTTGGGGCTGGTCGCCTACCTGGGGCTGTGGGCAACCGTGTTCTGGCTCACCATCCGCGTCGTCGCCCGCAGCGATTACCCGCTGCGCGGTCTAGCGCTGGGCCTGCTGGGAATCTGGGTGCACCTGTCCGTCCATCACCTGGTTGACAAGCTCTACGTCAACAATATCTATCTGCACCTGGGGACGTTGCTCGGCATCCTCTATTGTCTGCTCGAGCGGCCGGCTGACGATCTCAAGGCGCCAGACCTGCGTATTCGAGTGCGCTTTTCTCCATCGTAATCATGCGCGAACTGATAGACAAGCTCTTCTTTTTTTTCACCAAACCGGTTTTCTCCGTGGCTGCCCGCACGGGCGCGAAACCCAAAGAGGTGGAACGCTTTCTCAAGTTCCTGGTGGTCGGCACCATCGGCTTTGTCGTCGATTTCGGTACGCTCTTTTTGCTGCACGCGGAACTTGGCCTGGAGCTTCTGATCGCCAACACGATATCGTTCTCGCTGGCAGTCGTAAGCAACTTTACCTGGAACCGAATTTGGACCTACCCCGATTCGCGCTCCAAGCCCGTTCGCCGCCAGCTGATTCAGTTTTTCGTGGTAAACGTCGCCGGCTGGGGTATCAACACCTTTGTACTGTGGCTCCTTAACCCTTTGTTCACCGACCTGGTCGGACGGCTGGGGTACAATATTGCCAAGGCGATCGCAACCATCATTGTTCTTTTCTGGAACTTTTTTGTCAACCGCTACTGGACCTATAGCGACATAGACTGACGGTCAGGCAAACTGCGGTGTCTCGGGATCAAGTTCGGCGCTTTGGGTCATGGCCAGCATAGGGATCGACTATACGGCCGCCATCCAACAGGCGGCCGGCATTGGGCGCTACGTGCGCGAGTTGATCAACGCGCTGCTGCTGCTCGACAAGACCAATCAGTACCACCTCTTTGCTGCCAGCCAATCCCCATTGCCCGACCTTTCTCATCTGCCGCACAGAGTGAAGCGCTTGCCGCTGCACGACAAGTGGCTGATGCGCGTCTGGCATCGCGCTCGCCTCCCGGTTCCAGTCGAGATTCTTCTCGGCCGGCTCGACCTCTTTCACTCGCCCGATTTCACGCTTCCCCCCACCCTGCCCGGCGTCAAGACGTTGCTGACGGTCCACGATCTCTCTTTTGTCCGCGACCCGGACTCGGCCGACAATCGACTGCGGGCCTACCTCGAAAAGGTGGTCCCGCGTTCGGTGCACCGGGCCGATCATGTGCTGGCGGATTCAAAGGCCACCCGTCAGGACCTGATCGACATCTGGGACACACCGCCGACCAAGATCACCGTCATTTATTGCGGGGTCGAACCTCATTTTCGCCCCGTGACAGACTCGGCCGAGTTGCAGCGCGTCCGTGCGCGCGACTACTTGGGGGAGGGTCCTTACCTCCTCTCGGTGGGCACACTGCACCCGCGCAAGAACTACCGGCGACTGATCCAGGCCTTCGAGCCCCTGGCCCGTCAGCACCCCGATCTCAGCCTCGTCATCGCAGGGGGCAGAGGTTGGGGATATGAACCGGTCCTGCTAGAGCCAGCACGCCTGGGAATCGAAAAACAGGTCCATTTCCCTGGCTTTGTCGCCGACGAGGACCTCCCAACCCTGTACAGCGCGGCCGAGATTTTCGTCTATCCGTCACTATACGAAGGATTCGGCATACCCATCCTCGAGGCTATGGCCTGCGGCCTTCCAGTCATCGCCTCCAACCGGTCCAGCCTCCCAGAAGTCACTGGGACGGCCGGTCTACAGATGGACCCCTTGGACGTCGCCGGCTGGACGACCTCGATGTTCCGGTTGCGCGCCGATTCTCGGTTGCGCAGCGCATTGAGCGAGCGGGGCCGGTCCCAGGCGTCGCGCTTTTCCTGGAGCCAATCAGCGGTACAGCTCCTGGCTGTGTACCAGCGTCTACTGCAGGCCTGAATCGGCCGGCTGCCGGGGCTCGGCGACCCCCTACCCGCGAAGCGAAATTCGAGTATAATCCAAATAGACGATAGTTAAACGGATTACGGGTCAAGATTTTCATGGAACCAATCTACCGCAGCGACGGTCAAGTGGTGGCACTAGTCCACCGGGGAAACCTGCACAACGTGGACGGCGAATGGATCGGATTCCTGCTGGGCGCCGAGGTCTATGGCGCCACCGGGGAATACATTGGCTACTTGAGTGATGATCGCCGCCTGTTGCGCTCCCGCCGCCCACCGCAGCAACTACCCGTCACCCCTCCCGAGTCGTGGCCGCCGCGCCTGCGCGGTATTCCCGAACGTTTCCCACTGGCGCGGCTATTCCGCCAACTACCCTTTGGCCTGATTGACGTGTTTGAAGAGTTTCCCGACAGATTCAAATATGTGTCTGAATTGCGGCCGGACCTGGAGTGAGTGATGACAGCGCCCAGATCGCGCCTCTTGGAGTTGTTGCAGCAGACCCCGTCCCGCACAGTTCTTTCGCAGCCGGCCGAGGATTTGGGGGTGGCGGAGACTCTGCCCTTTCCTTTTCTGGCCCTCGTCGGGCAACTCGAGCTCAAGACCGCCCTCCTGATCAATTTGATCAACCCCAACATTGGAGGCATCTTGCTCATCGGGTCACGCGGCACCGGCAAGACAACCGCGGTTCGCGGCCTGGTCGATTTACTGCCGATGGTTCCGCGCAGCCTCTGCCCTTATGGCTGCACTGAAGAAGCAGTCGAGGAATGGGGGATCGACGCTGTCTGCTCCGACTGCGCCACCGGCTACGGTCACGGAGAGCCGCTCACCATTTTAGACCGCGTGCGGCTGGTCGAGTTGCCGCTCAACGCCGAAATCAGAGACGTGGTGGGAGGGGATCAACGAACGAGTCGCCATCGAACAGCGGCGGGTGCGCCTCGAGCGCGGCATCCTGGCCCACGCCGACAGGAACATCCTCTACGTTGACGAGGTCAATCTACTCAACGACATAGTCGTCAACGCGATACTTGACGCGGCTGCACAAGGACGATACACGGTACGCCGCGGCCCGTTGCGCCTGACCTATCGGTCCCGGTTGACCCTGATCGGTTCCATGAATCCAGAGGAGGGCGCTCTTCGGCCGCAGATCATGGACCGCTTTGGGCTGCGCCTGATCGTCCACACAGTTCAAGACGAGAACCTGCGCCTGGAGATTTATAACCGGGTGCGCAACTATTCCGAGAAACCTCACGCCATGACCCTGCAATGGGCAGAAGAGACCCACCACGCGGCCGCCGAAATCGAGCGAGCGCGTGGCCTATTGCCGGACGTCAAGCTGGATCCAACTGCTGCGCAGGTAGGCCTCAAACTGGTGCAGCAGTTACAGATCCAGTCACATCGGGCTGAAATCACCTTGTTCGAGGCTGCCCGCGCTCTGGCGGCGGCCGACGGCCGCACCGTCGCCACCGTCCGCGACCTCGATCTAGTTGCGCCCATGACCCTGCGCCTTCGGCGCAGCTCTTTCATGCGCGACTTTATCGACCAGCAAGCCAGGGAAGACCGCGAGATCCAAGCTGCGTTGCGGGCAACGGCAAAACTACAAGGGTAGCATATCCGAGGCCCCAATCAAGCCACGGCGGGCCTCCAGGTCTGGATGGGCATGAGACGACTCTCCCCAAGCTTCCTCAGTACGCTGGCACTGGTTGGCGCACTCGGGGTTCTCACCGGCTTTTTTTCCCCCTGGGTGCCGCACGAGTCAGCCGGCTTGGTGCTTACTGGTTTTGAACTCGGTGAATGGATCAAGTTCGCCCCTCAGGTGCAGTCGGGGGCCGCGAGCCCGAGTCGCGCTGGTTTCTATTGGCCGCCGGTTGTGGCGGCGGCCGGTCTGGCGCTCGGATGTGTCACCACCCGCCGTTGGGCGCGATGGACACTCTTGGCTGGCGCCGTTCTGCTCAGCCTGCTGCCCGTTCCTTTACTGGAAGAGGTCAACAACTGGCAGGGAATCCTTGCCAGTCGAGGCCGGATTGCTTTGACGTTCCTGGGACTAACTACAGCGACGACGGTCTGGTGGCGGCAACTCACGTCTCGGACACGGGGTGCGGCGCTGGCCCTGATCGCTGCCGTCGGGCTGACTCTTGTCAGCCTGACGTTCTCGGCCGCCGAGCCCATCGTTGAGCAGCTATACAACCATCTGATCGACCCGGGGGTCGGCTATCAGGTCACGAGGGGCGGAATGGCCGTTCTTGTCGTCGCCGGGGTCCTGGGTCTCTTCCAGGGGAAACAAAACGGGCGGCTTTCAATCAGAAACCGCCCGCCACGATCATAACGCTTGCGAACCGATTACATGTTCGCGGAAATATAGGTAACCGCCTCGCCGACGGTGGTGATCTTTTGGGCTTCCTCGTCCGAGATCTCGCCGCCAAACTCCTCTTCCACCGCCATGATGAACTCGACCAGGTCGAGTGAATCTGCTTCCAGATCCTCCCGAAAAGTCGCGTCCATCGTTACCTTGGCCTCATCTACCCCCAGCAAATCAACGATGATTTCCTTGATCTTTGCGAACGTTTCCGACATTGTCCTCTCCTCTGGTTATGAATGTTTCGACGATTGTAACGGGCGCCCCGGAAATGTCAAGAACTGTCACCGCGCTTGACAGCCCCAGGCCGGCTTGGTACACTCGCACCCACTATCATCACTGGGCGCGTTCTAACTATGTAACACGCGGCCGGCGCGGTAGTTACGGAGTCCCACTTGATTCAGGACAGAAAAACCGACCATATCCGCATCAATCTGGAAACCGACGTTCAGTTTCCGCGCCTGAGAGCTGGATTCGCCGACCTCCGCTTTGTGCACCGGGCGCTACCGGATCTGCATCTGGATCACGTGGACACCAGCACCACCTTTCTCGCCAGATTCCTCAAGGCGCCTGTCTTGATCTCGAGCATGACAGGTGGCACAGGCCAGGCCCAACTCATCAACCAAAACCTCGCCATCGCCGCCCAAGAGACAGGCGTCGCTATGGGGCTTGGCTCCCAACGAGCAGCGATTCAGGATCCGGATCTGGTCTCAACCTACCAGGTGCGGAATCTGGCCCCTGACATCTTGCTCTTGGCCAACCTGGGCGCCATTCAATTGAACTATGGCTACGGCGTGGACGAATGCCGGCGGGCTGTCGAGATGATCGGGGCCGATGGTCTGATTCTTCACCTAAATCCGCTGCAAGAGGCGGTCCAACCCGAGGGCGATCGCGACTGGCGCGGCCTGCTATCCAAGATAGAAGCAGTTTGCCGGCAGCTCCCCATTCCGGTGATCGCCAAAGAGGTGGGCTGGGGACTATCGGCCGATGCGGCGCGCGACCTCGTCAACGCCGGGGTCGCCGTGTTGGACGTGGCGGGCGCCGGCGGCACCTCCTGGAGTGAGGTAGAGCACCATCGCGCGCCCACCCCCCTGGCTGCTCGCGTGGCGGCTGCCTTTGCCGATTGGGGCCTGACCACGGTGGAATCGTTGACCATGGTGCACGAGGCCGTCCCCCACATCCCGGTCATTGCCAGCGGAGGATTGCGGGATGGAACGGATATCGCCAAAGCCATCGCCTTGGGCGCCTCGCTCGCCGGATTGGCCGGGCCCTTTTTGCGCGCAGCGGCCGAGTCGGCCGAGGCGGCGGTGGACAAGGCCCGCGAGCTGATCACCGTCCTTCGCATTGCCATGTTTGCCGCCGGCGCCGCCGACATCTCCCAGTTGCGCGAGACGCCGCTGATCCAGACGCCAGGTGCGGGTCTTGGGGTCTGAGCGCAAGCACCAACCTGGCCCCCTCTACGTAGACATGGACGAGGCAGAGATAAATCGATGACCACCCCGCTCGAACGCTGCATCGAACGCTTTCTTCCGGCCGTGGAGCATGAGCTCAAAACCGTCCTGGACTCGGACGATGACGCTCTGACGCTCTATTTCGGGATGATGCGTTACCATCTCGGGTGGGTCGATTCCTACTTTGTGCCCGCGGATGGCAAGGTAGGCAAACGCATCCGGCCACTCATCTGCCTATTGGCTTGCGACGCCGCTGGCGGAAACTGGGCCCAGGCGCTCCCGGCCGCGGCCGCCATTGAGCTTCTCCACAACTTTAGCCTAATCCACGACGACATTGAGGACGACAGCAACACGCGCCGCGGCCGTGACACCGTCTGGATGTTGTGGGGGGTACCGCAGGCGATCAACGCCGGGGACAGCATGTTCTGTGCAGCTTTCGATGCCCTCGGCCGGCTGGTAGATCGCGGGGTGCCGCCCCCGCAGGCAATCGAAGCGCTGCGCGTCTTTACCAACGCCTGCCTGCTCCTGACCAAAGGTCAGCACCTGGACATGTGGTTCGAAAACCAGCCCTCGGTCACGACGGAACAGTATTTGGAGATGATAGCCGGCAAGACAGCAGCCCTGATTTCGGCCACGGCCGAGATTGGCGCCATCGTTGCCGGCGCGGACGCTGACCGGCGCCTGCAGTACCGAGAGTTTGGACGCAATGTGGGGCTGGCCTTCCAGGCCTACGACGACATCTTGGGCGTTTGGGGAGACGAGGCGATGGTGGGCAAATCGACCGCCACCGATATCCGCACGCGCAAAAAGAGTTTGCCCGTGCTCTATGGACTGGCCAACAGCAGCGACTTGCGCCAGTGCTACCGAGAGCCGGAAATCGACGTGACGCAGGTCGTCGAATTGCTCGATTCGATCCGAGCGCGAGAATACACGCTGACTGTCGCCAGGGGTTACTCGCAAGCCGCCATCAAGCACCTGGAGGCGGCCAAGCCCCACGGCGAGGCTGCCCGGGCGCTAGAGGAGCTGACGGTCCAGCTCATCAGGCGCCAGAAATGATGCCAGTTGCATTAATCAGAAGTCGCAGCCGGTAGCAGAAAGCTAAAGGTGCTGCTGACACCGGGTTCAATCTGCACCCACACCCGCCCCCCAAAAGCCTCAACCAGCATCTTCGCGGCCGACAATTCGGCCCCCTTGCCCCCCAACCCCGGAATGGGTTGCTCATCTTCGCTATAGATGCGCTCAAATACTTGGCCCAGAAATTGGGATGGGATGCCGCCGCCCTGATCGCGCACCGAAATCGCCAGGTGCGGTACCTGTGCGGGCGACTCTCCTCCGGTTTGCAGTCCTGCCTGTATCTCGATGGCCCCGCCGCGGGGCGTTGCCAGCGTCGCGTTGCGGAGGAAACCCAGAATCATCTGGTGGACGCAGTCGGGCTCGGCCGCCACCCTCGGCAGGGCCATGGGCACATTCACCTGCGCCTCTATCTCTTTGTCCTCGAGCCACGTTTGTGCCGCCTCTAGCGCTCGATCGATGACTGAACCCAGATCGGCCGCCCACGGCAGTCGATCGTCCTCCTCGACTGGCTCGGCCGGCGGGTCCAACGGCCGGCTCAGCGTCGCGCCCCATCTTGACCAGGCTGCCGCGCATCTGCTCCAATAGGCGGCGCTGCGCAGGCACCAACAACCCGACGCTCTCGGCCAGCAGCAACTCGACATAGCTCGAGACGACCGTCATCGGGGTACGAAGCTCCTGTCCAAGCGCCGCTGACACGTCGCGCATAAAGTACCGGGTACCATGCTCGCGCAACAGGTCGCGGAGCACCACCGCCCAGCCCTTTTCTGCACCCGCCGCCACTGCCATGACCACCGCCTTGATGAGCCGGCCGTCACTCATAAAGGCAAACTCTTGCCAGGCGGGTGGAGCAGACTCGACATCAGCCCCCGTTTCGACGAGTCCTCCGGACCATGCAGCCAACGGAGCCAGTTGATCGAGACCTCGGCCAAGAAGGGAATCGACGCCGAGAAATCCGGCCGCATATTGATTGGCGGCGGTGATCGCCCCTCGTGCATCCGCGATGAGAAACCCAGCCCCAAGCTGGGTGAATACGCCCTGCAGGCCTACGAGCGCATCGGCAAGGGTGCCCCCTGTGTGGTCCACGGCGATCAACCGCGCCGACGACAGCCGTTGTGCGAGCGCTTCGGCGCCCAGTCGATGGCTGCTCCACATCTCTGCCAACCGCTCGACTGCGGCGGTCTGATCACCCAATTGCCGGGCCAGCGTCTCCGCCTCCTTGAGCCCGTGACCGGCCGACTCGGCGAGCGATCGCAGTTCCTGGGACAGCACAGCCGCTGACGCCAACCGCCCGGTGTCAAGTTCGGCTGCCGCCTGTCCGGGGAGCGCCGCCTCTTGCTCTGAGAGCATCGACGCCAGCCTGGAGGTCTCTGCTTGCACCGCTTCTATCTGGCGCGCGTTGTCAATGGCGATGGCTGCGTAATCGGCGAGCGCCAGCAGCAAGTGCTTGTCGTTCTCGCCAAAGCGGCGCCGGGCGACCTTGTTGTCCACCGAGATAACGCCTATCACCTTACCACGCAGCTTGAGCGGCGCGTGCAAAAGAGACCGTACCAGGAACCCTGTCTTGATCTTGATCTTTTCGTCCTTGAGATCCGCATTGATCACCGCCGGTTGGCCCGTTTCTACCACCCGCCACACGACGCTGTCGCTGGACTTGACGCGAAAACCACTGGCGAGCTTTTGCCCCAGGCCTTGACCCGCCCTGAGGTAGAGCTCCTGGCTCCCCTCATCGACCAGGAGAATGTAACCCTCCTCCGCTTTGGTAAGGAATATCGCTGCCTCTACGATTCGATTCAGCAGCTTTTCAAGGTCGCGGGTAGACGTCACGGCCTTTCCCAGGCCGTGTAGAACGTTGAGCTCTCGCACCCGCTGGGCGAGTTCGCTATTGGCTCGTTTCTGATCCTCGCCTGGCAGGCGAGCGGTTTCTGCGGCCAATGCGGTTCTGCTTTTGAGCAGAGCCCGACCAACCGCCGCTCTCATCTCTTCGACGTCCAAGGGCTTGAGCACGAAATCCACCGCCCCGGCTCGGATCGCCCATCGAAGGATGTCGGCCGAATCAACCGCCCCCGTGTAGATGAGGGGAATCTCACGCCCCGCATGGCGCAATTGGGCCACAAGGTCGAGACCTGAACGCTGTTGCGTGCCGTAATCTGCGATGATCAGATCCGGCCTCCAGGAAAGCGCTTGGCGCAGCCCCTCGGCGCCGTTCATCGCTTTGGCGACCAGGTAACCCCCGGGCTGCAATACGCCCCCCACGAGGCGCGCCACGTCATCCGGCGACGAGTCGATGACCAGTACCTTCTCACCGGCCATTCTCAACCCTCCTATCTGCCTGGCCCGCACGGTCACGGCAATCGAGTCCGGCCAATGAGATCACCCCGGTGCAACCTGTATTTCGTCTTTCTCTATCCGTACTGAATAGATGGGAACCGGGACGGTGGCTGGAAAAAGGATCGCTGCACCGGTGCGGATGTCAAATGTCGCCCCATGCCGCGGACACTCGATCTCGTGCCCATACAACTCCCCGTCGCCCAGTGGACCACCGTCGTGAGTGCAGATGTCGGCGATGCAATAGATCTGCCCATCAATGTTAAAGAGGACGACTGCTTGCTCGTCCACAAAACAGAGCATGCGCTCGCCTGGTGTTACCTGATCAAGAGTCGCCACCTTTACGAACCCGGCCATGGTTATTCCTCATCCTCGCCGGACCAGGCGGTCAGTCCATAGGCGCCTGCTTTGAGAACCTTGAGCGAGAGCAGGGCGCACTTTAGCCGCACCGGACCCAATTCGATCCCCAACATCTCTAGGATGTCCGCCTTGCCCAGGTGCCGCAACTCATCCAGGGTCTTGCCCTCAATCTCTTCGCTCAGCATGGATGCCGAGGCCATGCTGATGGCGCACCCGTTCCCGTCCCAGGCCACACCGACAACCCGGTTATCCTGATCCAATTGCAGGTCGATCCGAATCCGGTCTCCACACAAGGGGTTGTCGTCCTCGTACGAGACATCCGCCGGTTCCAGCCGGCCGCGATTGCGCGGCTCGCGATAGTGATCGAGAATCAGTTCACGGTAAAGATCATCACTCATCATGCCACCTTGAACAACTTTTGCGCTTTGCGCAGCCCAATTACCAACTGATCGACTTCGTCAAAGGTGTTGTAGAAATAGAAACTGGCGCGGGTGGTCGCGGGCAAGTCGAGTTTCTGATGCAGAGGCATAGCACAATGGTGCCCGGCGCGCACCGCAATCCCATCCCTGTTCAACAGCTCGGCAATGTCATGGGGATGCATCCCATCCACGGAAAAGGCCAGAACTGCGCCCCGCTCCGCGGCCGAAGGGCCAAGCAAGGTCAACCCTTTCAGCTCACTGAGCGCCTCTAGCGCATAGTCAGCGATCGCGTGTTCATAGGCCTCAATCCGGCCCATGCCCACAGCCTGCAAATAACTGACTGCCGCCCCCAACCCGATCGCCTGCGCAATGCTGGGCGTGCCGGCCTCGAATTTCCATGGCAGGTCGTTCCATTCGGCACCTTCAAAGGTCACCCGCCGGATCATGTCGCCGCCACCCATCACTGGGTTCATCGCCTCCAACAAATCGCGTTTGCCGTACAGTACACCAATACCGGTTGGGCCACACATCTTGTGCCCAGAAAACGCCATGAAATCAACGTCCAGATCGACCACATTGATGGGAACATGTGGCACCGCCTGCGCGCCGTCCATGAGCGTCACCGCGCCGGCCGCGTGAGCCTTGGCAATGATTTCGCGCGACGGCGAGATCGCCCCCAGTACGTTGGACATCCCGGTAAACGCAACGAGCTTGGTCCGCGCGGTTAGCATCTCGTCAAATCGGTCCATGTCGAGACAGCACACGCCATCGACGGGCAGGTATCGGATCTTGGCGCCCTTTTCCTGCGCTAGCATCTGCCACGGCACGATATTGCTATGATGCTCCATCTCGGTCAGCAGAATCTCGTCCCCAGGACCGAGATTGGCCCTCCCCCAGCTCTGGGCCACCAGATTCAGCCCTTCGGTAGCATTGCGCACAAAGATCACCTCTTTGTTGCTGCGCGCCCCGATAAAGCCGGCGATTCTCTTGCGCGAGTTCTCATAGTCCAGCGTCGCCCGCTCGGCCAAGGCGTGAATCCCACGGTGAATGTTGGCATTGTCCCGCCGATAGTAGTTGGCAACCGCCTCAATGACGGCCGTCGGCTTTTGAGACGTAGCCGCATTGTCGAGGTAGACCAGGGGAACGCCGGGGGAGATTTCTTGATCCAGGACAGGAAAATCAGCGTGCAGCGTAGTTACGTCTATCAGGTCGGCCGGGTATCTAGACATATTGAATTCCTACTAATTGAGCTTGGTGATCTGGCCTTCGGCCGACTGACTGCAGGCGCGAATTGGCGCCTTTAGGGCCGAATCCGGTATCGATCAAGCTGGCACAAACAGGAAATAGGCGCCGCCTGTCTGCGTTTTCAGCGCGAGTCACTTGGCGCCCAGGATCTGTCTCCTGGCGCCGCTGCCGGCGGAGCCCGGTGGTTCATACCGGGTCCAATCTTACCAAATTTACACCCGCGCTTCAATAGCAGCCGCCAGCCTCTCGCGCACTGCTTCCACCGGGACCCGGTCCATCACCTGGGCGAAAAACCCGCTCACGACGAGTCGGGCAGCCTCACGGCGCGGCAAGCCACGACTCATGAGGTAAAAGAGTTGTTCTTCATCCACCTGACCCACCGTGGCCCCGTGGGTGCAGCGGACATCGTCCGCCTCGATCTCCAGGCCAGGAATGGAATCGGCCCGCGCCGTTTTGGACAACACCAGGTTGCGATTGGCCTGATAACCGTTGGTCCGCTGGGCGTCCGGCAGCACCTTGATCATCCCTTGCCATACCGAGCGGCCGCGCTCCTGCAAGGCCCCTTTGTAGAGCAGGTCGCTGGTCGTGTCGGGCATGTTGTGGTTCTGCTGTGTATCGAGGTCTATGTGCTGCCGTCCGTCGGCGAACAAGATACCAGTCATGCGCGCGGTCGCACCTTGACCGTCGAGCTCGACAGTCTGGAAGGATTTGGTCAGTCTACTCCCCAGCGAGCTCACCACCCAGTCCAGGTCAGCCTGCTGTCCAAGCCAGCGACGCGCTCGTGGGTGAACTGCCAAACATGCCGACCCCACTCCTGCAACGAGACATATTTCAGGCCGGCCCCCCGGTTGACAATCAACTCCACCGCGCCGTTGTGCAGCGCCTGGTGGTCGGCCGTTACTGAGCTGAACTCATTGACAAACACCGCTCGCGCCCGGTCGTCAAGGACCACCAACGTGTGCGTGAAGGTTTTGCCCAGAGTGCCGCGCAGATGCCCATACAGCGGGGCATCAATCTCGACCCCCGACGGCACGTACAGGAACGCGCCTCCGCGCCAGAAGGCGGCGTGCAAGGCTGCGAATTTGCCGCTAGCAGGCACCACCGCCCGGGTCATAAAGTACTGTTGTACCAGATCGGGCCATTCCCTGACGGCTGTCCCCATGTCGGTAAATACAACCCCACGCGCCGCCAGACCCGACTCCAATGCGCTATGGGTGGTTTCACCATCTACTTGAATGAGCGCGCCGGCGAAACCTTGTCCCTACCCATACCGGCGGCCGAAATGAGGTCTGGGCCGCCTGGTTGAACGCCATTGCCATTCAGATGCGGGCCAATCGCATCCAGCCGGAGCGGCCGGATGTCGGTCCGGCGCCAGGGCTCGTCGCTGGTGGTCGGCATGGGCAGCGACTGATAGATTTTCAAGGCCTCCAATCGCCGCCCGAGCAACCAGTCAGGCTCGTTCAACATCGAGCTGAGCTGCTCTACCGCCTCTCGTGTAAATCCAGCAGTTGTCACTGTTGCTTCCTTGCCAAACCGCAGGTGCGCCGGCACCCGCTATCCAATGGATCCTTCCATCTGCAGTTGGATCAGCCGGTTCATCTCGACCGCATACTCCATGGGCAGCTCGCGCACCAACGGTTCTATGAAACCGCTTACCACCATCGATGTTGCCTGCTCTGCATTCAGCCCGCGGCTCATGAGGTAGAAAAGCTGCTCGTCTCCAATCTTGCTCACCGACGCCTCATGACCAATACTCACATCGTCCTCGTCGATCTCGATGTATGGATAGGTGTCGGACCTGCTGTGCTCGTCCAGCAAGAGCGCGTCGCATACGACGTTGGACCTGGAGCCGTGGGCCCCCGGGTGCACCTTGAGCAAGCCGCGATAGGAGGCTCTTCCGCCATGCATACTGATGGACTTGGAGGTGATCTTGGAGGTCGTGTGGGGCGCGTGGTGGACCACCTTGGCGCCCGCGTCCTGGTGCTGCCCTCGTCCGGCAAAGGCAATGGAGAGGATCTCGCCGTGCGCCCCGGGCTCCATCATGTGGACGGCGGGGTACTTCATGGTCAGCTTGGAACCCAGATTGGCATCGACCCACTCGACCGTTGCATCCCGGTACGCCAATGCCCGCTTGGTCACCAGGTTGTACACGTTGTTAGACCAGTTCTGAATAGTCGTATAGCGAACCCGCGCTCCCTTTTTGGCAACGATCTCGACCACCGCACTGTGCAGGGAATCAGAGGTATAGATGGGCGCCGTGCACCCCTCTACGTAATGGACGAAACTCCCCTCATCGGCAATAATCAACGTTCGCTCGAATTGACCAACGTTCTTGGCGTTGATCCGGAAATAGGCCTGTAGGGGCATTTCGATCTGGACACCCGGCGGCACGTAAATGAACGATCCGCCTGACCAGACAGCGCTGTTCAGCGCGGCAAACTTGTTATCGGCCGGCGGGATAATGGTCCCAAAATACTGCCGAAAAAGCTCGGGGTGTTCGGAAAGGGCGGAATCGGTGTCCAGAAAGATGACCCCCTGGTCCTCCAGATGCTTCTGGAGGTTGTGGTACACCACCTCGCTCTCATACTGGGCGCCGACGCCAGCCAGAAAGCGCCGCTCGGCTTCCGGGATGCCCAACTTGTCAAAGGTCTGCTTGATATAAGCCGGCACGTCGTCCCAGTCGCGCTCCTGCCCCTCAGACGCCTTGACATAGTAAAACATGTCGTCAAAACGAATCCCCGATAGATCCCCGCCCCATTGGGGCATTGGTTTGCGTGTGTAGATGTCGAGCGACCGCAGTCTAAACTCTCGCATCCAGTCGGGCTCACTTTTCATCCCCGAGATCTGTTCCACGATCTGCCGGTCTAGACCCGCCCGCGATTTAAAGACATAATCTTCCGTATCGTGAAATCCGTACCGCTCCGCATAGTCGGAGCGAAGGCCTTGCAGCGTTGCATCACTCATGATATGCTCCTATCCACGCCCGTTGCTCCCCCGCTTGCGCAGCCAGTCATAGCCGCGTTCCTCCAGTTGAAGCGCGAGCTCGGGACCACCGCTCTCTACGATCCGTCCACCCATCATGATGTGCACGAACTCGGGTTTGATGTAGTTGAGAATCCGCTGGTAATGGGTAATCACCAATATCCCCAGCTCGGGTCCCGCCAACGCACTCACCCCCTCAGAGACCACCCGTAGCGCGTCGATGTCGAGGCCAGAATCGGTCTCATCCAACACAGCGATCTGAGGTTCCAGAGCAGCCATCTGCAGGACCTCTGCGCGCTTTTTCTCGCCACCGCTAAAACCGTCGTTTAGATACCGGCCGGCAAAGCTATGGTCCACCTGCAGGCGGTCCATCTTTAGCTTGAGAAAGCGGCGAAACTGCGGAATCGGCATCCCCTTGTCTTCCGGGTTCTCGATCTTGCGCCGAACATTGATGGCCATCCGCAAAAAGTTGGCCACGCTCACGCCGGGGATCGCAACCGGATACTGGAACGCCATGAACAACCCCAACCGGGAACGCTGGTCCGGCGACATTTCAAGGATACTCTCGCCCTTGAACAATACATCGCCGGCTGTGATTTCATAGTCAGGATGTCCCATCAGCGTTTTGGCCAGAGTGCTCTTTCCGGACCCGTTTGGCCCCATCAATGCGTGAATCTGGCCCTGTTTGACCTTCAGGTCAACGCCGTGCAAGATAGGCTGCCCTTCAACATTCACGTGCAAGTTCCGCACTTCCAAGGTCGAGACCGTCATCCACCAATCTCCTCTGTTCTCAAGTTGCCTGATATTCAGTCTGGCCGCATTGTAGCACAGCAGCCACCAAATGTCAATATTTATTATAAATATAGGATAAATTGACAAAAGTTTAGGCTTGTGCTATACTGTGCTGAGCAACTAGCCTGTGACACCATTGTTGCGCTCCTGTGATCAAATAGGCCGCGCCGTGAACAGAGGTGTAGAAGAAGCATGTCAGACGGAAATACCAGCTCGCTTGATACTCGCAGCAAGATCATGAGAGCGCTCAAGATAGGCGGTGGATCGACAGTCACTGAGCTTGCCGCGCAGGCAGAGGTTTCGCCAGTGACGGTCAGGCACCATCTTGGCTCCTTGCAGGCCGATCACCTGGTCACAGCAACGGTGGAGCGCCGGTCCGTAGGCAGACCGCATCACGTCTTTCATCTGACGGACGCTGGCGAAGAGACGTTTCCACGCCAGTATCTGAATCTCACCAAGCGCCTACTCGACCAGATGAAAGCCAACCTCCCCGCGGATACGATTTCCGATCTGTTCGAGAGGATGGCTAGGCAGATCACCGCTACCCACAGCGCCACACTTGAAGGAAAATCTCAGGGCGAACGTCTGGCGTTGCTGTCAGAGATCCTCGAGGCCGAGGGCTTTATGGTCAGCCTGGAGGAGAGCGGCAACGGGACCAGGATAATCGAGCACAACTGTCCCTATCGCAATCTAGGCCGCCGCCATCCCGATGTGTGTATGTTGGATCAGGCCCTGATCGACACGGTGCTGGAAACCCGATCAGAGAGGACGAGCTGCATGCTCAATGGAGATCAGCGGTGTGTGTACGTTGTGCAGGTAGGCCAGCACGGCGTACCCTGAGATCGCCGACTCGAGGTAATCGGATGCATGAAAAGAGCCAGGACGCCCCTGACGTGGGCGAGACAACAATCGAACAGACGGTTCAAGAGAACCGAATAATGGAGGCGCTTCGCCAGGTCTATGACCCAGAGTTGGGCATGAACGTGGTGGAACTCGGCCTGATTCGAAAGTTGGTGGTCAGGGAAAAGTGCGAAATCGAGATGCTCTTGACGACCCCCTTTTGCCCATACGCTCCAGAGATGCTGCGCGACGTACGCGAGACGGCCGCAGCCGCCTCTGGATTGCCGACAACCGTCGAGATGGGCGTTGAGATGTGGGATCCCAGCATGATGGAAGAGGGCGCGGCCGACGACTGGGGACTGTTCTAGCCTGGACCGGCGCCAAGGTTCACGGAGCCAGCACTGACGATGGGGTGTGCTGCAACATCCACTCCACCGCCAGACAGCCATCCGCGACTGACGGTACTGCCCTGAACATCGCCTCGTACCGCTGGCCGCGCTGGCACACCCGCGAGAGGTTGTGGTTCGTCCTTGTCGCCAGCCCCAACCAGATCTCGGCCTGGTTCAACTGCCGCTGGCGGGCCGAAAGGGACGGGGATGTGGCCTTGATCCACGCCGAGTCGCCGTCGAGCAACCTCCCAGCCAGCTCTACTCCACCCACTGCGTCGATAAGCGCCATGAAATCGTGTTGGGTCATCAGAACCACCTGGTCGGTGACGCCGTTATCGTCAATTCCACATCTATCACCCAGGTGCATTGTGTGCCCCGCGACCCAGGTGTCATCGCCGATTTCCAACGCCTGCCTCAGCACCTCGCCCAACGTGGCGCCCTGTGGCTGCAATAGCCAATCCTCGGCCGCAACACATGCGACCAGCTGCGGCCGCGACCACCACTGCCATAGTCCGACCGCGGTCTCTTGGCTGCCATCCAACAGTATGACCGTCACTCTCACGGGATGGGAGGCCAACGGAACCGGATCCGCGCCTACGGCGGCTACTATCGCAGGTTGGTCCCGGGTGAGCAAGAAGAGGACCAGAGAGAATCCCAACAGCGCCCCCAGCAGAGCGGGCGCGACCAGCATCCGGATCAGAGATCTCAACACAGGCCTAGCCTCGGTCATGAATCCCCCTCACGCCGCATTGGGGGCGCAGGTGCGGTTTGATTCCCGACTGCGGCGCCCGGTTTCGCGCCGACGCCAGCGGCGCGCCGGCCGCGGCTAGCGCTTGCTGCTGCCTCGCTCGTGCCAGTTGAACCAGCGCAGGCCTCGCGCTCCAATCAGGTCGAATCAGGCTGTGGCTGACAAAGGGGTCTTGAGGTGCGGCCGTGACGAGATTAAAGTTGTCGATCAGAACAACCTCAATGTAGGATGCAGTCTCGGCCAGCCAGAGCGCATCGATGAGGAATTGCGCCTGCTGCTGTTCGCCTACGACGCTCCCGGTCTCTGAACCATCCGGCGCGACGGGCCACCCAACCTGCGTTAGCCAGACCGGCTTGTCATCGGCGTGCTCTGTCATCGTCCGGCGAATTACCTCGTGATGACGAAAGAGCGAGAATCTGGACGACGGCGGTGCGCTCACGCCCACGAGCGACTCGTTGCATCGATCTTGGTCGGCTATGACGAGTTGGACTCCCATCACATCGTACCAGGCGCTGAATCCAACCTGATAGAGGCTCTTTAGGAACTCAAGATCGTCTTCGGCTGCCAGACATCCGCCGCGGCTGGCAGGAGCCAGGCCGGCGGTAACCACCAATACCTCGGGCGAGATGCTCTTGATGGTGTCATGGGCCACCCGCAGCACCTGTGCGTACTCGGCCGCTCTCTGACCGGTCGTCGAGTCCGCGCGGAGCGATTCCCAGTTCCGATGAGCGTTGGGCGATTGCCATACCTGGACTGCGTCGATGGCGTCGCCGTAGCGCTGCACCAGCGCTGCCATAAACGACGC
The DNA here is from genome assembly GCA_963695825.1 of uncultured Chloroflexia bacterium. GTDB lineage: Bacteria > Chloroflexota > Anaerolineae > Promineifilales > UBA4811 > CAVOHX01. The sequence continues at coordinate 46,109 of CAVOHX010000022.1, read as the reverse complement.
CAGGTCTGCCGTGTCAGCCGGCGGGCCGTCGCGCGCGGGGTCAAATCCGGCGGGTCGCGCCCAGCTCGGTGTCCCATAGATCACTACCATCAGTGAGATTCCGCGATTTCGGACTCGGTCCACGGCCAGGTCCAGATCGGACCACCTGTAGTGCGCCGGAGCAGGCTCGATCTCGGCCCACGAAACCGGCTGGCGGATCCAACCAAGGCGCATGCTCGACACGCCGTTGAGCAGCAAGTCCATGGGTTGGCCCAAGAGTTGGACCGTAATCCCATAGGTGGGTCGCCCGGGCGTCCCTACCACTGAGGAGAGATCCATGATCTGGCGCTCGGCAAACCCGTGCGCATCCGAACCGCTAGCCGGTTGCGAGGCCGTGACAATGCGGTCGATGAGGGAAGGAGAGGGTGGCCCATCGGCCGGGCCTGCTGCACTGACGCCCGAATCCAGTTGTGCGACTGGCGCCAGCCAGGCATACAGCAACAATAGGCTGCTCGCGAGCGCGCCGATGTGCCTGCCACGCAATGGACTGCTGCCTCCCTCAGACCAGGCCCAGCAGGCTGGCAAGGACGGCGGCCGCCAGCCCACCAAGGAGAATGCCGGCGCACAACGATAGCCATGGCAGCGCTTCGCGGAACTGCGGCCGATAATAGAGCCATAGCATGGGCCGCGATACCAGTTGCCAGCCAAAGGGTTTATCCAACGAACTCACTGATGACGTCTCCTTGGCCCGCCGGTCATCGGCCGGAGGTCATTTTGACCACCTTGCCGTCAACATCCGCGATCACCCGCACCGCGGTCCGCATCGTGTTGCCATCTGAAAGGTTCACCCTGGCTTCAAACCGGAGTAGAAAAAGCTCCCTGCCATTGGCCTGCTGTGGCTTGACTTGCGGACGCGCGCCTTGGAGCTCAGGGAATCGAGCGTATACGCGCTTGCAGATGGCGTCAATCTGATTCCGTGTCAGTCGGCTGCCCATCCTTGTGCTCCCCTCAACCCTTTCGGGTTAAACAGTTCGCGACGGCGCATGAACGCCGGCAGATCCAGTTTCCGGACCTCCGGCGCCAAAGAGCCAGCCGGCTGTGGCGCCGGCTCATCCTCAGCCGCCGGGGTTGGCACCCCAAACAGCGAATGCACGGCGATCGGGTCTGACGTTGCCTGGATGCCGGTGGCGATCATGATCACCTGCACCCGGCCGTCCATCTCGGGGTCTTCGCTGGCCCCGAACAGGATTTCGGCCGACGGGCATACCGTCTTGGAGACGTGGCACATTACCTGGCTGACCTCGTCGAGCCCGAGGTCTGTGCCGCCCGTAATATGCACTAGGAGCGCACTTGCCTGATTGATGAGGCTGTGGTCTAGCAACGGGTGGTGCACCGCGGCCTCGGCCGCCTGCTCTGCTCTCGCGTCTCCCTTCCCGTGGCCTATCGCCATCAGTGAGCGCCCCCCGTGCCGGATCACGGACTGGACGTTCGCGAAATCCAGGTTGATAAGCCCCGTCTGCGTCACCAGCTCGGTTATGCCCTGGATTCCCTGGCGCAGCACGTCGTCCGCCACCCGAAAAGCGACTTCCAGCCGCAGGTCGCGTGGCGCTATCTCGAGCAGTAGGTCGTTGCGAACCTCGATCAATGTATGCACCTGTCCGGCAAGCTGCCTCAGCCCCGCCTGAGCTGTGCGGCCGCGGTAGGCCCCCTCGAACGCAAATGGCGTGGTGACGACCCCAACGACCAGGGCGCCGAGCTCGCGTGCTATGCGGGCAGCCACCGGGGCTGACCCGGTGCCGGTTCCGCCCCCCATGCCCGCAGCAATGAAAACCATGTCGGCTCCCGCCAACGCGTTATGCAGCGCTGCCTCGCTCTCCTGCGCAGCAGCCCGTCCAACCTCGGCCTCACCGCCAGCGCCCAGGCCTCTCGTGACCTGAGGCCCCAACTGCACCTTGACCGCGGCCTCGGAGCACGCCAACGATTGCTTGTCGGTGTTGGCGGCGATGTAATCGACGCCGGGGATACCCACAGTGATCATACGATCGACTGCGTTACTTCCGCCCCCTCCCAGGCCAATCACCTTGATCCTGGGGGCGAAACATCCGCTATCCCGTTCGGCGGTGTATTCAGCTCTTTCGCGGTTCATAGAACGACCTCCTAACCAGATTCATTGCTACCTGGATCGTTGCTTATTCCGTGCCAGTTCTCGGAGCAACTGCTGGGTTTCGGCGCCTGATCGACCCGCTATCCTCTCCACGTGGCAGCCGGCGGCTTGAAGCTGCTCAACAGCCTCCCGGCTGACTCCCTGTTCATTGCCGACAACAGTGACCCGACTGGCAAGCCTCGCCTGATCGACCGAAAAGCCACAGGTCGGCAGAAAAGCCTCCACGTACTCTTGTACTGCCACCAGGTGCCATTGGCTGATCCCCCACTCGAACGTAGGTAACAGCAAATAGTGCTCGATTGGCTTTCCACCATTCCCACGAACAGCCCGGGGGGGCGGCGCAGCGCTGCGAGCGGCCGGCGCCGACGCAATCTCTTGATACTCTGAACGCTCCTGCCGATTCCAGAAATCGACCAGGGCCTTGGTCGCCGGCAGGCGCGCGTTTCCATCCGGATCGAACCAGGCGTGGGAGTGGTTTGGATCTCCCGGCCCGGCCGCCAGCAACCAAAATGCGTGGTTAAAGACGAAATCGGGTAGTTTGCGCTCTACGATCATGCGGGACATCTCTGCTACTCGTTGGGCGTGCATCACGGGGTCCAACTGATGTCGCTGGGTCCAGGTTGCCTGAGGACCATTGGCACATGCAATCAGCGGCAGCGATCGCCCCACCTGTTCGCGGACTAGGGGCTCGTACCATTCAAACAATCGAAAGCCGCGATGATCCTGCCCTTCGGGCTGCTCCACGTAGGGGCGCGCTTTGGGCCAGGCATCGCGTCCACCTGCGCCCCAGTTGAGCGGCCGGTTGTTGGCAAAATTGCGTATCCCAATCGCCGATCGCTCGAGCACCCCGCCGAGCCCTCGCCGCATCAGGCTGTTCAACATGGCCCGCAGAAAAACCGTATCCCAATACGCGCCAAATGGATCCAGCGGCGGCAGTACCGGATGCAGGCCTTCAGCCGCGGTCACCTCTAACGCCGGGACCAGGTAATCCACAAAGCGTTCGACCAGTGACGGACGGCCCCACTCGTCTACCAACCAGTTCTCTCGATCGTTCGGCCGATCATAGAGCACGACATAGTGCACGCCGCTGTCTGCCAACGCGCGTGCCGTCTCGCGCAGAGGACGCGTCTCCATGCTCACTACGCGGGGCGGAGAAAGCATTACCACCGGCTCGATATCGGCCATCATGAGCCGCTGCAGGAATGAATCCGGCACCGGCCGTTCTGGAGGGGTCTGTAGGACCAGCCAGCTGGCGCCCATGGCGCGCAGGCGCGGTATCCACCGGTCGGCATCCGCCCTGGTGGTATGATTCGAGTCCGGGAAAAAGTGAAACCCGATCCCAGAGTCATTGTGTGGGCGTGGGTATTCCGCGATTCTCATTTGGACACCATCAATTTGAGCATCTGTCCACCGCCATCGACAGTCACCTTGACAACCTGCTGATGGGTTTCGCCGTTCCCCTTGGCAGCCTTGTGCAATGTAAACACCATCTTGTCGCCCTTGCCTGACGGACCTTTCTTGCTCGAAACCTGGCAGCCTCCATTTCCAGCACAGGCCGAACCCTGACGCTGGCACACCCGCTGCCGCGTAACTGTAAGCTTGGCCGACTCCATGCCCGGCAAATAGTCCGCCACCCGTGCCCGCACCTGCTTGACCAGCTCATCCGGCACTGCTCCGGCCGGCTGGCAATCCCCTCGCTTGGCGCAGGCGGTCGGTGGATAGGTGGCGAGTTCCTTCCAACTCTTCTTGGCGCCCAAGCTCTTGAGCACAAATCGCGACGCTGGCGGCGCGGTCAAAGTTGGATCCCCGTACATGCAGAAGCTGATCAGCGTCTTTTGCTCTTCGCCATCGAGGTAGCCCTGGCGAGTGTTGAGATGTTGGGCAAAGGCGACCTTGGCCTGCTGAAGCGCAACGCCTCCGGAACGGCCGGCCATGACCTCTTGCCAAAAGTAGAGAGCCAGCAGATCGGCAGCCTCAGGGGTGGAGTTCAGGCCGCCATATGCGATACAAGTCGAGCCGACAAACATCTGGTTGCCCGATATCAGGAATTTCAGGCACAGCGCATCCTGGGCGGTCCTCTCGTCGATGCTCGCGCCGTAGCACGCCTCAGAAAAGACGACCTCGGGTACGCAACCCAGCGCACCTACGTCTTCGGGCCGCAACGCCACCGGAAAAGCCGGATAATCGGCCGGGAAGGTAGGATCGCGCTGACCGTACCACGCAGGGCCGTCTGGAACACCATGCAAGTTGAAATAGCCATAGCGTGACGGTCCCATGGAAAGGCTGCTAAACTCGGCCGCCGTCATGGGTGGGGAAACGCGCAGCTTGCGAGCAGGTCCGATCTTGCCAAAGACCGCCAGCGACGCCTTGCGCCACACGCTGGCGGTGTAGCCAAAGCTAGAGTCAGAGGCGGCTCGCTGCCCGCGCACCATCCAGACCAACCACTCCCACCAGGATGACAGCCACCCTTTGTGGGCCCGCCGCTCCGCATGGTGAGCCGCCAAAGCGGTGGCGATGTTCTGAAGAAGCAGCTTGGGTGAACCGTCTGCGCCGTCCGGCAGCCGTCCCACGGCTCGCTCGGGTATGTAATAGTTCTCGTCACGACAGCCATACGGGTTGTCAGAAGGCACATCCGGATCGCCATCGTCGGTGGGGTTTGGCAGGCGGTGGGTAGCGATCACATCGGGTCCGCCCACCAGCAGCAGCCAGCCTACCTCTTGCTCCTTTTCCCCCAGGCGCCTGTCCAATTGGCGGATCAACTCTTTGACCGCCCAGGGATCAGAGGGTTCCACTGGCGAGAGCTGAAACGTGGCAAGGCTGTCAACATCGTCCACATAGAGCACACCGGCCGGCAGTCGCAGCCGCGCCTCGGCCGCCTTGGCTAACGCCTGGAGCGCACCGTCAATCTGCTGAAAACCGTCAGGGCCATATTTCGCCTGCAGGCGACGCTTGCTGGTGATCATGGCATAGACCGGCTTGAGACGAATCCACTGGGTCTTGTCGCGTTTCATCTTGGGTTCCGACCGCCCGCTCAGCCGGTTGATTTCGGTCTGGATATTGATGAGGGTCTCTTGAAGCGGAGATATGCCACCCGGTGGGGCGGGGCTCTCCTGGGCCAGCTCGGGCGCGGCGGTCGGCGTTGTGTTGCGACCGTTCCTGGGAGCCGCATTGGGTAGATCGGCGGTCCCAGGCGTGGACAACAGGTTCAACCCCAGTGCGGCGGCAATCGGATGTGGCAGCGGACCGGCAACGCCGGGAACCTGGGCCCGAGGCCAGGCGGAGACATAGGGTTGACTGCCGTCCCATAAACGTTGCGCCACCTCCCCACCTGGATCGAGGCTGGCGGCCTGATGGATGTGGGCAACTGCTTGCCCTTCGTTTCCAGCCGCCATCAGACAATCGGCGATGATCAGGTGCGCCTTGACCAACTCGGGAAAGGTTGCCAGCAATCCGTTCGCCCGCTCCTTGGCATCGTCGATCCGGCCGGCGCGCCAATCCTGCTCCAACTCGCCCAGTCGGGTGACAAGCGTCGAGCGATCCCCATTCTCCCCTGGCGGACCGACCGGCATTTGTACCAGCATCTGGATAAACTTGCCCTTGAGCGCAACGTGATTCGGCTCCACCAGTCTAAGAGCGGCCGCCGTCTTGCGGGCAGCCTCGAAATCCCCAGCCTGCTCGTGCAGCCCCAGTTCAAGCCCCAGAGCCAGCGCGTTTTCGGGATCGGCCGCCAGCACTTGTCTCACCACTCGTTCAGCCGCCCTCACATCCCCGGCCGCCATGAGAGCCTCGGTGAGAAGGACCGAGATCGAGTGGTGCCCGGGTTGAGCTTGCAGCCAACGCTCGGCCGTCTGCCGTCCATAGTCCAGTTGACGGTCCGGAGTATCCAGCGCCGCTCTAATGATGCTCTTGGTCTGTTGCAAGTCCATCGAAACGCCACCTGTCTCTAGTTGATCAGCCTTGCCGCCTGCGTACCCCGCTTGAAAAAGAGATAGCCAGCACTGCCGACAGTTGTTTGTGAGCCTCCTGATTGCCTGGCTCCAGATCGATTGCCTTCTCGAACGCTTGAATGGCTGCCTGGTACTCTTTGCGCTGTTTGTGCGCCAGACCTAGCGAATAATCCGCGCCAGCGTGTGAAGGTTCGAGGGCAATTGAGCGATAGAGAGATTCCATCTGCATTCCGCGTTGGCCCCGTCGATCGTACACGCGGGCGGCTTCTTGATAGAGTTCGGCCGTCGGTCGAAGGGAAATCGTCTTCATCAACCAGTCCAATGCTTGATCCAGTTGCCCTTCATCTTGCAAGAAGCGTGCCAACCGCAGAGTGTATGTCATGTTCGTGGGTTCAACCGCCGCGGCCTGCTGGTACGCCTGGCGAACCAGGTCCCGATGACCCTGTTCCTGGTGTATTTCCCCCATCAGCGCGAACGCCTCCCCCTGGGTGGCATCATGCTGAACCGCCCGCTCCAGCTCTTGCAGCGCCTGCTCCGACGAACCCAACGCATGATAGGCACGGGCTATTTGGATCAGGTAACCGGCTTTCATGGCTGCTCGGCCGGCTGTATCGCAGTGGCACTCGCCGCTGCAATCACACGTCGATCCGGTGAGCAGCAGCGCAGTCTGAAAGCTGCTCAACGCGTCCTTCCAACGGTTGTCAGCCGCTTGCCAGCGCCCGAGGGTAGCATGCGCCGCGGGTAGGTCTGGGTCCATGTCGAGCGCGCGTTGAATCTTTATCCCAGCCTCGTCCATCGACCGGAGCGCAATCAAGCCTTCTGACCAGCCAAGGAACAGAGCTGCCTGCGTCCGGGATGAAGGGCCAAGCTTGCCAGCCGTCGCGCTGACATGTTGCGCCGCCTGCGCAAAGCAGTCAACTGCCATTTGCGGGCGACCGGCCGCCAGCAACAGACAGCCCAGTGCAATCTGCCACTCGGCTCGCTCCGGAACGAGACCCACAGCCAGCTGCCACTGGTCGATCCCCTCATCGGTTCGTCCGAGATCACGATAGACGACCGCCAGTTCTGCGTGGGCCATGGCCTGCTCCTCGTCACTGGCATCCTCACCGCCGAGCTCCACCCCGGCTTGGGCATGAGGCAGCGCTGCAGCGACGTCGCCGCCGGTACGCAGCCACCCGGCAAGTGTCCGCCGCCAGGAGGCAACGGTAGAGTCGAGCACGATGGCCTGCTGGAGCATGTCTATCGCCTCGCTTGACCGCCCAGTCGCGTGTTTCGAAACGGCCCCATGGTAATACAGGATGGGATCAGCCGGGAACTCGGCTGCCAACCTCTCCAGCAGTGTCACCGCAATTGGTGCCCGGCCGGCGGCTATGTAGGTGAGCGCGAGCTCCACGGTCGTGCGACAGTCAGTCGGGTCCAGCCTCACCGCTGTCGAGAGCACGTCCAGGCTCACGCCTATCGCGCCCGTCCGTCGATACGCCACGCCCAGCGCGCGCTGGGCCGCCATATCCCTGGCCCCGTCCGGCGCCTGGGAGGCAAGATAGGCATTCAGGCCGGCAATCGCCTGGTTGACCCGACCCTGAAGCAACAAGGCACGCGCTAGATCGCGGCGTGCCTCGGCCGCGTCGGTCGCCTCCAAGACAGACATAGCTCCTTCAAGATCAACCGGAGCACCCCGATCATGGACACCACCGCGACGCCTGTAATCCGCCAGTTCAGCCCGCTCGACGTTCAAGGCGGCGACCTGGTACTGTAGCCTCTCGTCGGCCGGCCTTCGCTCGAGGGCCTGGCGCGCAGCCTGTTCCGCCTCTGGGTACCGACCGGCCCGAGCATAAAGCTCGCTCATCTGGGTGAAGATTCGCACCGTGTCGCCTTGGCCCTCCTCAGCGCCCACCAATTGCTGCCACACGGCGAGCGCCTCCAGGTCATGACCGCGCTGGGTGAGGGCGTTAGCCAACTGGTGCTGGTATTCGCGAATAGAGCCGGCCGGCGCCAATTCGCATGCACGACGCCAGGCAGCGAGGGCCTCTTCCGGCTTGTTCAACTGGTCCGCCAACCGAGCCATCAGGCTATATACCTGCGGGTCCGAGGGAGCCAGCTTGAGCGCTTGGGCAAGAAACTGCTTTGCCTGATCCAAGTTGTTGAGACCCAGCGCAGCCCGACCAGCTTCGCGCCATAGAGCGCCTCCGATGCGCTCCGGATCGTCAACCAGGCCGGCCGCCAATCGCTCAAAGACGGCCAGCGCTGCGTCGGGCTTGCCCATCTGGGAGAACCCAAAAGCGAGCCGTTCAGCCAATTGGAGGTCATGCGGGTCCAGTTGTAGCGCTTTCTCCCATGCCTTGGCCGCCTGCGCCACGTTCTTCAATTGCCAGTGTATCTCTCCGACGGCCGCCTCGATGGGCCGGATTTCCCGGATCGAGGGTTATGGCTACTTGATAGGCCGCCAGCGCCTGGTTCAGGTCTCCGAGCACGGCCGCTGAACGCGCGAGACGGGCCTGGGCCTCTGGGTCCTTGGGATTGAGGTCCACAGCGCGAGCAAAGGCAGCCAGAGCAACCTCACGTTCGCCCAACTCGATGAGCACATCGCCAGCCTGCCAGAGAATATGCCCGTCCTCGCAGTCGGCCACCACCCCTCGCAACGTCGCCGCCGCGCCGCCCGGGTCCCGACTGGCGCGCTGCCAGAACGCCCGCTCGAGCAGCACGGCGCCGGATCCGGGTGCCGACTTTTCGGCCTGGGTGATGGCGTCGCGCGCCGCCGACAAGTCGTTCGCCTGCCTAGCCGTCCGCGCCAGGCCGATCAAATAGCCCACGTTGTCCGGCTCTACCTCGACGAGTTGCTGCCACAGTTGGCTGGCGTTCTCCACCACCCGGCCGCTTCCATAGCCCCCGCCAACGCTTTCGTCATCGGCCGGTCAGAGGGCGCCCGCCGCACTCCTTCGGTGAGCACAGTGATGGCCGTCTCGTGCTGACCCAGGGCCGTGCATGTCTGCCCAATGTGCCGTTGGATGACCATGTCCGACGGCGCCAGTCTGGAGGCCGTCCAGAATGCATCCAACGCCTCCTCGCGTCGGCCGCCCGCTTGTAGCGCCTTACCCAGGCAGTGCCAGGCATGAGGCGCCTGCGAAAGCTGTTCGACTGCGGCTTGCAGCAGCTTGGCCGACTCGTGGATATCTTGGCCGTCCAGGGCCAGCCGGCCGGCATCGTAGAGAATCTGCCCATCATCAGGGGCAAGCGCGGCTGCTTGATGAGCGGCTGCGGCCGCCTCAACCTGTCGATCGACCTGCTCCAGCGCCTGCGACAGCGCGTGGTAGGTATCTGCGGTGGCGTCCGGCCGGGTAGCGCCCTCTTCGAGCACGGCAACCGCCTGCTGGTGATGCCCCAGCCGGCGCAGGATTCTCCCAAGGCTGGTGAGCAATTCCTGCGATCGACCGCCGCCGTCGTACGACTGCCGGAGCGTCGCATGAGCTTCGGTCAGACGACCAAGATCCTCGAGGAGCAACCCCAGATGGGTGTACAGTCCGATGGCGGCCTCTGGATCCAGCGATTGTATACCCTCTTGTAGCACGTGCTCGGCTTCCTGGATACGGTCGCGCCCGGCAAAGTAGCGCGCCAGCGCAAGCCATGGCAAGGCGCCGCGTGGGCCGACCAGTGGCCAACCCGGTACTGCCGGGGTTGTCTCGTCCATCGGCAGCCGGGTCGCCCGACGGAGATAATATACTGCCTCTTCATCCTGCCCCAGCGCTGCATGCGCTTCGCCCAGGAGCATGTGCAGCGAATGCCGAGTCGGCGTCCAGCGCCAGAGCCGAACGGCCTGCCCGGACGGCAACATCCCACTGTGCGGCGGTATGCGCCGCCTGCAACCATGCTCTAAGGGTTTCCGGGTTCTTGGGTTCCAGGTGAGCTGCCTCCGAGGCGATTCCGAGCGCCACCTTGTGATCTCCCTGTGCCTGAACCGCAGTCGCCAGCCGCAGCAGAACAGCGACACGTCGCTCTTGCGGCACCAGCGTCGCCAGTTGACGGTAGCATGCTTCGGCCGCCTGCCAGCGCGGCGGGCTGACGCCGTTGGTGGCATAAAGATCGCCCAAGAGTTCGTACCACCCGGTCTCCAGCGGCGCCTCTTCAACCGCCCGTTCCAGACAGATGATAGCGTCATCCTTGTGCGCCAGGTCTGCCAGCAGCACTCCAGACTCGTACCACTCAGTTCCGCCCTGGGCAAGATCGGCCGCCTGCCGTGCCCCCTGCGTCGCTTCTGCGTCCAGGCCCAACCCTGATAGCGCTCTGGCGCGCTGGAGAGCCAGGGTAAACAGCTCTCGCCGTTCCTTGGCCGAGGCGCCGTCAAGCACGTTCAACGCCTCCTGATGACGCCCAAGGCGGTTCAGAGTTGCGGCGCAACCCACGCGCAGGCGCGTATCCGCCGGGGACAACTCGAGGCCCAATTGGAAAGCGGCGAGCGCGTTCACCGGATCGGTGCTGGACTGGTATAGCTGGCCGAGCTGGTTTGACAGTTCGGCCACCAACGTCCGCCCGCCTTCCCAAGCCCGTCTCATCTCCTTGGCTGCTTTTTCTGGCGCCGACGCTTTGCTGGCCAGTCCCCGTTGCAGTCGCAGGACGACTTCGCCCGCCAGACCCTCAGTGGTCCCGGCTGGCGCCGGCCGCGGCATTGCGTCCACAATGGGCAGCGCCAACTCGGCTGCCACGTCGGCCGCGCCTGCCTGCTCGACAGCCTGCAAAAAGACCAGCGCCTGCCGGGGCGAGAGCGCAGACGAGACCGCGGCAACGGCCGGCATCAGCCGGCTCTCCTCGTGGTTCAGGATCACCGCCTGGGCGGCATCAGCAGGCCGTCTCCGCGCCAGCGAGATCATCCACGGTGCGAGGGCGCCGCTTGCTGGCGTGTCCAGATCGTAGAGTATTACCAGTTCGCCCGCCGCCATATTGGGCCACTCGGACCTGTTGCCGGTGGCGTATTGCCATAACGCGCGGCACAGATCGCGTGTGAGGATCTGGGATCGCAGCATTTCCGCCTGGTCAAGTAGCTCGTTGGGCAGAGCAGATTCTGGATCGCGGCCGGCGGCGGCCTGGAGCACTGCGCGACCCTCGCCATTCAGCCAATCCCGGGCAGCCTGAGCGTCCGGCAAATCATGCCATACGGCGACGGTAAGCAGGGCAATCCGAGCTGGTCGCCACCATTGCGGTTCGTTACCCCGGGCGGTCTCGAGCAGCGCGTCCAGAACTCTTATGTCGTGGACCGCGTCCCAAACCGGCCGGTACCGGCGTAGGTAATACTGCACGCCTGTCACCTGCGCCCGATCCGCAACCAGCGCAGCGATATGGTCCGACAGTGCAGCGGCCTTGGAACTGGTGGAGCGATTTTGGGTCACCGGGCCCCCTCCTCTTGCTGGCAGAAGACACTTTTGGCGCGGCGGATCACAACGGCAACCTGGATACCATCCAGTAGGCCGCCACCATCATGCCGATTCCCATCAGGCAGAGAAACACACCGACGCCGACCGCCGTTCGCACCAGCTGACCCACTGCTTCGATAAGGCTAGCAGCCGCCTCGAGCGTAGGAGCGAGCGCTTCGTCGCCCAACCCCTTTTGGCCGATCTGGGCTGACTGAACCGATAGTTTGCGTAGCGTCTGCTGGTAGTCCTGGGCCAACATCGTGCGCAATCCCTGAACGCAGGCCACAAAGCCTGTCATACCCAGCAGCCCCGCCAGTAATAGTGCGATCATCGCTGAAGGATCCATCGTCATCTCCCGTGCAGAATCACCCAATCAAGCGCTTTCAGGGGGTACAGGAAACGTGCCAGCAACGCCTGCCTGCGCTGGGGATGAGATGGGTTGGCGCCGCCGACATGCGGCCACCAGCGGCCCCTACAAACAGAGAGGGGTGGTTCCGCCGTGGACCACCCCTCTGATTCGCCCTCTGATTACGATGGATATCTAATGGGCGTCGAGTATCTCACGCGTCAGGTGGGACACCTCCACCTGGTCGCCGCTGCAGAAGACGGCCGCACGCTCGATCACGTTGCGAAGCTCACGAATGTTGCCCGGCCAGGAATAGGCGGTGAGCGCGTCCAAAGCGGCCGGGTCGATTCCGGCGATGTTCTTTCCCATTTCGCGGTTGAACTGATCCAGAAACGCCGCCACGAAAAGAGGAATGTCCATGGCCCGCTCCCGAAGCGGGGGCAAATGGACGCCCACCACGCTCAGTCGGAAAAAGAGGTCGCGGCGGAACTCGCCCTTGTTCATGGCCTCGGTCAGATTCTGGTTGGTGGCGGCCAGCAATCGAATGTCGACCGGTATGTCCCTGGTGCCGCCCACGCGCCGTACGCGGCGGTCCTGGATGACGCGCAGAAGCTTGGCCTGCATCTCGGGTCGCATGGTGCTGATCTCATCCAGAAAGAGCGTCCCCTCGTCGGCAACCTCGAACAGCCCCTTTTTCTGCCGCCCTGCTCCGGTAAAGGCGTTCGCCTCGTGGCCGAACAGCTCATTCTCAAGAAGCTGATCCGGTACCGCCGCGCAGTTGATCGGCCGGAATGGTTTGGTGCTGCGCCGGCTCTTGAGATGGATGACCTGGGCGACCACTTCCTTTCCGGTGCCACTGTCGCCGGTTATCAGCACCGTGCTATTGGTGGGCGCCACCAATTCAATATCCTCCGCGACGCGCTGCATGGTGGGCGTCCCCCAATGATCCATTCCGGCTCCTGGGACCTCGTTTTTTGGCGCAGGTGTTCCAGTTCGCGGCGCAGCGTGACCGTTTCCGAGATCTTTTCCAATCGAGCGAGGAGCGCGTCCGTGTCTACCGGTTTGGTGAGATAGTCCTGGGCGCCCATCTTCATGGCCGCCACGGCATTCTCAATCGCCCCGTGCGCCGTCGAGCATAATGACGGGAGGTCCACCCCCTGGGAGCGCGATGTCATTTCGCTGCAGCTCTTTGAGCAGAGCAATCCCCTCGCCATCGGGCAACATTCGGTCGAGAATGACAATGTCGATCCAGTGCGTGGCCAATTCCCCACGAGCCGCCGCCAGGCAATCGGCTTCCAGCACCTCATAGCCGTGGCGCCGCAAGGTCTTGGAGAGGTAGGTACGCAACGTCGCCTCGTCGTCAACAAACAGGATCGTCTTGCTCATCGCCTACTCTTCCACCGGCAAGACCACCGTGAACACGGTCCCGATACCCGTCCAACTCTCCACCCGGATGGTGCCATTGTGCTGTTTGACTATCCGGCGGGCGACCGCCAGCCCCAGCCCGGTGCCTCCCTCTTTGGTGGTGAAAAAGGGGTCAAAGATGCGCTCGTGCAGCTCGGGCGCAATGCCAGGGCCCGAGTCCCCTATCTTGACCTCGATCGTCGGCCGGTTGCCGTTCGAGTCAGCCCATGCAGAACCCCTGCCTACCGTTACCGAGAGATGACCGCCAGCGCGCATGGCGTGTATCGCGTTCACGATCAGGTTATCAAAGACCTGTTCCATCTGGGCCCGATCAATCAGCGTGAAAGGCAAATCCTCCTGGTAATCCTTGTACACGATCACACCACGCTCCGCCAGCGGCCGGGCCCGGCCTGAAAGCAGTCCGTCCAAGAGATCGGTGATCGATTGAGGCGTCGTCTGTATCTCAGTTGACCGGGTGACCAGCAGTGCATCGCTCAGGAGGCGGTCGAGGCGGCGAATCTCGTTCTGGATGATCTTGACATCGCCGTGCACCTCCTCATGTTGACGCAGTTCGGTCTCGAGGTAATCCAACCCCGCCTTGATGCTGCCGAGCGGGTTGCGTATCTCGTGGGCCAGAATCGAAAGGGTGTGCTCTAGCTGGGCATTCTGCTGGCGCAGGTTCTCCTCCACCGCCTCCATCCGCTCGGTGCGACGATCTGCGAAAAACACCACCGCGCCGTAGGGGCTCGAGCGGCCTGGAACGATGACGGGCGCAACACGCAACGCGACGGGCAGCGGCTCGCCGGAACGCTGGTACAACGTGAGCGTACGCTCCTCGAGTGCGCTCACACCCGAGAGGATGCAAGCGATCAACTGTTTGGTGTCTGTGTGGGACACCAGCACCGCCTCAGCCGGTAGGCCGGCGATCTCGGAAACCGCATAACCGAGCATCTGTCCGCCAAGCTGATTACAAGTGATGATTTTGCCCTCGCTGTCCAGCAGGATCACTCCGTCGTTGGAATAAGTGATGCCCGCCATCAACAAGTGATCGAGTTCGTCTTTGCGGCGGCGCAGCACCTCGATGTGGCCTAGGGCTTGCCTCTGGCGGACCGCCAGCGCCAGTGTTTTCAGAGCGACCGCAGCCACTCCATCTTCCATTGCTGGCGCCAATTCACGGTAGGCCAGCGCCAGCGCCGCTTGGCACCGCGGCACTGGATAGATGACCACCTCTTTCCAATCTCCATCCTGCGCCGCCTGAGCCCACCGGCCGCTCTGCATTGAGGGTCGATGCGAGCGGACCCTCGGTTCAAGTCGCCCTGGGCCTGCTCCAGGCACGGTCGTGCCCATAAAGCGCGGTGTGCCGGGTGGGAAACCATGCTCGGCGACAAGTTCCAACAGTTGCCCCGGCCGCGGCGAAATGTACAGGCCAATCGCATCCGCGCGAAAGTTTCGCGCCAGTTGTTGCAGCGCTTCGGCCTGCCGCGGGGATGGAGACACAAACAGGCACTCTAGCGCCTCGAGCCATTTGTCCAGGTCATCCCAGAGTAGCCCCAGGTCCGCCACGTTGGCCCCTAGCTCAAAAAAGGGCGGCTGATAGGCGCTGGAGGTTGGCGTGTTAGAGAGAGATACTGTCGTGTGGGGACTCTTCATGACAACCCCTGCTCTCGCTGGCGCGCCCGCAGGTGCACGGGCAGGATATCCAGCGCGGTGCGGTATTTGGCGACCGTCCGCCTCGCGATGGGCACCCCCATCGTGCAGAGGCGCTCGGCAATGGCGTGATCGCTCAACGGAGTGTCCTCGTCGGCGATCATCTGACGGATCAGCTCCTTGGTAGATTTGCCTGACTCGAAAAAGTGTGACAGAGGCACGATACGCCCATCCGGCAACGCGGCCGTCTTGGCCATAATGGCGCGGCTGACTGTCGCTTCATGGACCTCAAGTTCCCGAGCCAGTTGGGTGCGGGTGAGCGGGACCATGAGCGCGTCCCCGTATCGAATGGCCTGCTCCTGGTGGGACACCAGGGCCTCCACAGCCCGTCGCAGCGTCTGCTGACGCTGCCCAAGGCATTTGATGAACAGGCGTGCCCGTTCGGCCATTTCCATCCACCCATTCTTATCGGCGTCGTCAAACAACTCTTTGCCGGCGCACAAACTCAGCATCGCCTTAAAGCTGGCGCTGAACCGCAGCCAGTTCGGCCCTACGGAAAAGATCTCCACCGCCAGATGGCCGTCCCGGTCAATGTAAATCGCCATGTCCGGTCGGGTGTAGAGCGTTGGCTCGGCCGGGCCTCGCCTGCGCGCCACCTCTCCCTCCCAATCCGCCAACGCCGGGTACGGGCTCAGGTTGGCGCGAACAAAAGCGAGCACGGCCGGTATCTGATGTAGCGGTATGGGTACCTCGCTCCAACGTGCGTGGAGAAATGCGTCCCAGTACTCACCGAGCAACTGGTGCGCCAATGGCCTCATGCCATCCACCCCATTGCCATCGGAGGGTAGGGCCTCTAGCTGACGGATCAGGCACTCCTGGGGCGAATGCGTGCCAACTCCCACAGGATCCACCATTTGAAGCTGGCGCAACACCCGCTCGACGTCCTCGGGGGAGGCCCACAATGCGGCCGCAGCTTGCTGAACTGTCACGGTCAAAAAGCCGCGCCCATCCAGCGCCTCTGCAAGAAATGTGGCGATCGGAACATCCGCCGGTGACAGATGCGGCCGAAGCTGTTGCAGTATGTGATCGGCCAACCGGGTCGGCTGGGCCACCATGCTCAACGGGTCGTAATCATCATCAAAGGTGGCGGCCGATGTCGTGGGTCGATAGCCGGTGTCCACGTTTATCCGAGAACGCGATAGCAATTCCCGTAGGCACTGTGGACAGGGCGGCTTTTCTATCAACGCGCCACAACGACGACAACGCTGTTCACTGACCATCTCCAACGCAGGGTTATCGGCAACTTCGGTCTCGATCAGCGCCTCCAACTCGGTGTTGGTCAAGGTCAATAGACTAGTTGTCACGATAATATGTGTCGTGACAGAAGTCCCGAGGTTCGCGGAAGTATATGATCGTAGGCTCATGGCTGACAGTCCGAGTATAGCACTGTACACAGGTTCCAGCAAATGAGGATGCAAATACCATGCCAGCTTTTCGCTGGGCCAAGCACCGGACTCTCGTTCCATTGCCCATTCACCAGATAAGGGTAAAATTACGTGATGCAGATCGAAGCTCAAATTACCATCATCGGCGCCGGGCTGGCGGGCAGTGAGGCGGCCTGGCAGGCGGCAGAACGCGGTACAACGGTCACGCTCTATGAGATGCGGCCGGTTGCCTCTACGCCGGCTCACGCAACCGACCACTTTGCCGAGCTGGTCTGCAGCAATTCGCTGGGTTCCACATGTCCGCACCGAGCTCCAGGCGTACTCAAGGCCGAGTTACGGCAGCTCGGCTCCCTCTTGCTTGCCATTGCCGAGCGAGCGGCCGTGCCGGCTGGCACCGCCCTGGCGGTGGACCGCGAACTCTTTTCCCGTACGGTGACATCAGCGCTGACCGCGCACCCCAACATTGCCGTGCGCCGGCAAGAGGTCACCGAGATACCGGCTTTCTCGGACGCACCGACGATCATCTCCAGCGGCCCATTGACCTCCAACGCACTTGCGCAGAGCCTTCAGGCGCTAACGGGTCAAGCAGCCCTCTCTTTCTACGACGCACTCGCCCCCATCGTGACGTTGGACTCGATTGACATGACCAAAGCGTTTCGAGCTTCGCGTTACGACCGGGGCAGCGACGACGGGGACTATATCAACTGCCCTATGACCGAGGAGGAATACACTCGGTTCTGGCAGGCGCTGGTCACCGCCGAGCAAGCCCCGCTGCACGGTTTCGAGGAGAACGACGCCCGCTTTTTTGAGGGATGCCTGCCGGTTGAGGTGCTGGCCCGCCGGGGGGAGAACGCGCTGGCCTTTGGCCCTCTGCGACCCGTTGGTCTCGAGGCTGACGGGGGGCGAGCACACGCCGTCGTCCAATTGCGCCAGGACAACCTGGCAGGTACATTGTACAATCTAGTCGGCTTTCAAACCAACCTGCGCTGGGGGGAACAAGAGCGCGTCTTGCGGATGATTCCAGGGCTCGAAAGAGCCGAGTTTGTCCGGTTCGGGCAGATGCACCGCAACACCTTTCTCAGTTCGCCTGCATTGCTGCAGCCCACGCTGCAGTCCCGGCTGAGAGCTGACTTGTTCTTTGCCGGTCAGATTACCGGCGTCGAGGGGTACGTTGGCAGCATTGCCACCGGCCTCCTGGCAGGGCTGAACGCCGCGCGGATGGCAAGCAATCAGCATCCCATCATCTTGCCTCCCACCACGATGCTGGGCGCACTGGTTCACTATGCCACCCATGCAGATGTCCGCTCGTTTCAGCCCATGAAGGCGAATTTCGGCCTACTCCCTCCGCCTGACCACAAACTGAGAAAGCAGGAGCGGTATGACTATTACGCCGAGCGCTCCCACAAAGCGCTCTCTCGCCTGATCCGATCTTACGACATCGTCCCCACTACCCCCAACCTACTATGAACCAGAACCGAGATGGACGGAAACGCGCCCGATTGGATTCGCGGCCGACGATGCGCTCGACCAGTCTGCTTGTGCTCCTGGCAGCCACGCTGGTGTTGATCGGATGCCGCGCCACAACCGAATCGGCGCCAACGCCCACCCCGCCGCGCCGCACCGTCTTTGACGGGGCTCAAGCATATCAGCGGGTCCTGGACCAGGTCGATTTCGGCTTTCGGCCTTCTGGCTCCCAGGCGGGGTGGGCGACGGGTGACTGGATCATCCAGGAGCTAGAGGCCGCCGGCTGGCTGGTGGAGACCCAAGAGTTTGTTTATCTGGGTGTGAACTGCCGCAACATCATTGGAAAGATGCCGGGCGCCGGCCGTGAGGAGCTTCCGGTGGTCATCTTGGGGGCGCACTATGACACGCGTCGCCGGGCGGATCAGGACCCGGATAAACCGCAAGCCGGGGTAATGGGCGCCAACGACGGCGCCAGTGGGACGGCAGTGTTGCTGGAATTGGCTCAGGTGTTGGAATCTGATAGAATCCCCTACCAGGTGTGGCTCGCGTTCTTTGACGCCGAGGACAATGGGCATCTCGACGACTGGCAATGGATTGTGGGCAGCAGCTACATGGCATCACACCTTGAGATCAGACCCGAATTCGTGTTGGTGTTGGACATGGTGGGCGATGCGGACCAGCAAATCTATTTCGAGTATAACTCTGACCCGGCGTTGATGGAGGCGATATGGCAGGTCGCGGCCAATCTGGGTTATGCCAATGCTTTTTTACCCGAGTATCGCCATTCGATGTTGGACGATCACACACCCTTTGTCCAATTGGGTATTGCAGCCGTTGACATTATCGATTTCGATTATCCCTATTACCACACCACGGCCGACACGGCCGACAAGGTGAGTTCCGACAGTCTGGAGCGAGTGGGACGCACGGTGGAGGTTTTCCTGGAATCCGAAGCGACGACGGGAGGTGCGAGTGACTAGCCTGCAAAGCTGGCTGGAGAGCAAACAGTCCGATCTGGTCGCCTCGCTGGAAGCTGCCATCACGGCCGAACCCCAAGCCCGCATCCTCACCCACCCCCAGGTTTCCGCCTTGGTCCTGGCGCTATCGGTGGCGATCGATCAGGGTCCTACGGTGCTCGACATCCTGCTCCAACAGTGGCACAAAGAAGTCCCCTCCTCCGGGATTCAAGGCCGCAATTGGACCAGCACACTGGCAGCGATCCGACAGGAGACATGGGCCAGCGTAATCTCCGAGTTCTCTCCGGTCAAGGCGCTCCAGAATCTGCGGGTCCTCGAAGGGTTGCTCATGCACGCTGTGGCGCTGGCGGCCGAACTGGATCAGAATCTTCGTATGGCAGAGCTTGAGCAGCGATTGTCTCAAGCACAACAACAGGTCGAACGAGTTGACCAGAGCAAGGCTGACTTTATCAGCATCGCAGCTCATGAGCTCAAAACCCCCCTCACCCTGATCGAGGGATACGCGAATATGTTGATAGCCGAGCTGGAAAAACTCGGCAGCGGAAACACCGAGATACTCCTGGGCGGCATCGCCAATGGCACCCACCGGCTGCGGGAAATCATCGAGAGTATGATTGACGTGTCGTTGATCGACAGCCGGGTGCTCGACATCAGCTTCCAACCCATCTATCTGCGCCAGATAATCACCATGGCTACCAGGGATCTCTCGGACGTCTTTCGCATCCGGCAGATCGAGCTCACGATCGACGAATTTGACCAGGATGGCGCGCCCACGCTGGGTGACCCCGAGCGACTCTACCAGGCCATATTCAACGTGCTTGGCAATGCGATCAAGTTCACCCCGGATGGCGGTCAGATCCACATCAAAAACCGCCACCGGCCGGTGGCGGAAGAGGATCCGGAGACTATTCGTGGGTATCTGGAGCTCGAAATCATCGACACCGGCATTGGGATTGCGCCCGAGAACCTTGAGCTCATCTTTTCCAAATTCTCTGGACTGGGTGACGTTGCGCTCCACTCGACCAGCAAGTACAAGTTCAGGGGTGGAGGGGCAGGCCTGGGGTTGGCAATCACCCGGGGCATCATCCAATCGCACGGCGGCGCAATCTGGGCCGAAAGCCCGGGCTATGATGAAGAGCTCTTGCCAGGGTCCACGTTCCACATCCTGCTCCCATTGTACGATGAGCCTCCAGAGAACGTGACCAGCTAGCCTGCCTAACCGGCTCTTACCCCCGCCTGACGGGCCAGAGCGCATTTCTGTCAGCCCGACGCCAACGGCGTTGCGGTCGATCACCCAGTAATCGAGACACAGAATCAGCGAGGTTGATATGGTGGAACAACTAACGTCGTCTATTACTCAAGTAACCGTCTATTCCGACCGGGCGCGCGTTGCGCGGCGCGGCCACGCTGACTTGGCGGCCGGTGTGCACACGCTGATTGTCACGGATCTCCCATTGGGTCTGGATCCCGATTCCGTGCGGGCGGCCGCCCGCGGCCGTGCCGGCGCCCGACTGATGGGGGTGAGCGTCGAAAAGGTCACCTACCGGGAATCGCCCGTCGAACAGGTTCGTGACCTCGAAGCTCGTCTTCAGGCGCTGGAGGACCAGGACGCCGCCAAAAAGAACCGCGCCCAGGTTTTGTTGGCCCACCAGAACCACCTGAAAGAGCTGGGCGGTCAGACAGAGGCTTTTGCCAAGGGGCTTGCCCTGGGCCGCACCAAAGTATCGGATCAAGCCGATCTGTTGGGCCTACCTGAAACAGCAGGCCACCGGCCTTGCCGAGGAACTGCAGGAGATCGAAATTGGGCGGCGCGATCTGGCCAAAGCCATCAACCAACTTGGCCAGGAACTCGAGCAGCAAAGGGGTGCTCGTCCCAGCCAGCGCTATGCGGCCAAGATCGAGCTGGAGATATCTCAGTCCGGTCGCTGCGAGGTTGACCTTATCTACTTGATTCGGGGCGCGTCCTGGCGGCCGTTGTACGACCTGCGTCTGTGGGAGGCCACCCAAGAGCTCCCCAAACCCAACCTGGAGATGACCTATCTGGGCCAGGTTCAGCAAAGCACGGGCGAGGATTGGTCTGACGTCGAGCTCACCCTTTCCACCGCACAGCCGGCGATCAGTGGCAACCTTCCCGAAATCAGGCCGTGGTACGTCAATTTGTACGCCCCGCCCCCGCCTCCAACAATACGGGCCCGCAAGGCGCCGATGCCAGCCATGGCCCAAATGGTCGCTGGCGCCGAAATAGAGATGGATGCGGCCGTCGCCATGCTCGATCAGGCCACGCCCGTTACCGCCACCATCGACGCCAGCGGAGCGGCCGTGACCTACCATCTCGGTGCCCGCGCGAACATTCCGTCCGACGGACAACCCCACAAGGTCACCGTCGGCCTCTTTGACCTGCATCCCGACCTGGACTATTTGGCAACCCCCAAGCTGGTTGACGCCGTCTTTCGCCGCGCCCAGGTAGACAACAGCACCGAGGCCCTCTTTTTGGCCGGCCCTGCGAACGTCTTTGCCGGCGACGAGTTCATCGGCCGGACGCATCTGGACCAGATTGCTCCCGGCGAACGCTTTGAGTTGACCTTGGGAATTGACACTCGGGTCAAGGTCAAGCGAGAATTGGCAGCCCGCCAGGTGGACAAGACATTCATCGGCGACAAGCGCCGCCTCAACTATGGCTACCGCATCGAGGTCGAGAATCTGAGGCCAGTGGCGGAAACCATTATCGTACGCGACCATTATCCGCTTCTCACGGCACGAACAGATCAAGGTCAAGTTGACCTCCGCTGCCCTTCCGCCTGGCGAGAGTTCAGAGTTGCACATACTCGAATGGAGATCGCTACTCCAGGCGGGCGAGACACAGACGATCCGCTTTGATTTCGAGATCGAGCACCCTCGATCAATCCAAATCGTCGGACTTGAATGACAGAGGAAGAATGACACTACCTATCCAAGATATACGAGAACGCGCGTTTCTAATAGGCGCCGAGATCAAACAGAGCCGCCCGCTGCTGACCGTCACAGAGAGCTTGGCCGAACTTGCCCTGCTGGCAGAGACCGCCGGCGTGCAGGTGGTGGGCCAAGTCTCCCAGCGTCTGGATCGGATCGACGCGACCACTTTTATCGGCTCGGGCAAGGTCGCCGAGGCCCAGGCGCTCGTCGAGGAACTCGACGCCAAAGTGGTGATCTTTGACGACGAGCTGTCACCGCGCCACCAGCGCGAACTGGAAAAGGTCTTTGGCAAAGAGGTACGACTGCTGGATCGCACTGCGTTGATTCTGGACATCTTTGCTCAACATGCCTTTACGAGTGAAGGGCAGCTGCAAGTGGAGCTGGCGCAGCTCGAATACCGCTTGCCGCGCCTTACTCGCATGTGGACCCACCTGGCTCGCCAGGCCGGCGGACGGGCTGGGGGCACTGCCGGAGGCGTCGGCCTGCGCGGTCCGGGCGAGACACAGCTCGAGGTGGATCGGCGGATCATTGGTCAGCGCATATCGCACCTCAAAAAGCAGCTCGAAAAGGTGCGTGCACACCGCGGCCGGTATCGCGCCCAGCGCCAGCGCAGCGCCGTTCCGATTGTTGCCATCGTCGGCTACACCAATGCCGGCAAATCGACCCTGCTCAACCGCATAAGCGGGGCAAATGTCCTGACGGCCGACAAACTCTTTGCCACCCTCGACCCCACGACCCGCCGCGTCACCTTGCCCGGCGGACACGAGGTGTTGTTCACCGACACCGTAGGCTTTATTCAAAAGCTGCCTACCACGCTGGTGGCGGCCTTTCGCGCCACGCTGGAAGAGATTGCGGAAGCTGACCTGCTGCTTCACATAGTTGACGCCAAACACCCCCAGGCAGTGGCCCAGGCCGAGGCCGTGGACGACACCCTGGGCGACCTTGAAATCGATACCCTGCCCATCGTGGTAGCTCTGAACAAGATCGACCAGTTGGGCGATGAGCAAGACGGGCTGACGGCACTCACTGCCAGGTACGAACACGCCGTACCCATCTCTGCCCTCACCGGGGCAGGTATTGAGCTGCTGCTAGCCGCCATTGAGGACGCGACGTCCATTCATAGCCTGGGTTCCCCTCGATGTGGTGATTCCCTTCGACCAGGGGGCTCTCGTCGCCCAGTTCCATCAGCAGGGCATGGTTGACCACGTAACCCATACCCCGGCCGGCGTGCACATCGTGGGCCGCCTGCCAGGACGTCTTGCCTACCGCTACCAGAATCTGAAGGAGTGATCGAGAGCATGGTCAATCGCACGGTCGATTTCCTGGCGCGTTATCGCGCGGTGCCCACGCTCATCGGCATCGGCCTGGTGTTCATCAACCTGATCTGCAGTTCATTCCAGGAGTAGGATGGCTGGGCCACAGTAATCTCTTCCTGCACGTGGGCATTCTGGTAAGCCTGACGGGGTTGCTGCTGGCAAACGCCCTGTGAGCCGAATCTCGCTCGTCACGCCAATGGGGACAGTCGAACGATCGAGGCAGTGCTGGCGGGCGACCAGAAGCGACTCGATCGACTCAAGGTCGGCTCTTGGATGGCGGACGACCAGTTGGCCGTCGCCGCGGCCGCCCGGCCGGTGCTGTTGCACATCTCTGAGGGTGTCGCCTGGCCTCGCGGCCGGCGCTGGATAGCGGATCAGTGCGCCCGCGCCGAGGTCCTGCGGGTGCCCTGGGTCTCCGCCCACCTGGAACTCGGCCACAGCCTGCTGAACTACCACTGGCCTCTCCCGGCGTTGATCCCGCCGGCGCTTGCCAAGCGATGGGCGATTGACACCATCACCCGGTGGATCGCCAGCTCCACGGTTCGCATTCTGGTCGAGAATATGCCGCGCGCCTTGCCAGGCGGTACGGTCACGCCGACCCGGCAGACCCGGGATTTTTTCACCCAGGTCGTTGGAGAAACCGGCTGCTATTTGTTGCTCGACCTCGCCCACGCCCGAGTGTCGGTCGCCATGCGCGGTCAGCCGGTCCGCGATTACCTGCAAGGGTTACCCCTCGACCGTGTGGTCGAGATTCACCTCAGCGGTCCGCGGCTGTCGCAGCCGGGTGGACGGCTGGTTGACGCCCACGAAACGCTGCAGGCAGAGGACTATGCGCTCCTCGAGTGGGTGCTACGCCGCTGCCAGCCCAACGGCCCCCAGGCCGTGACATTGGAGTACTGGCGTGACAGCTCGGCGCTAGCGGACCAGCTACAGCGACTTGCCGAGATCGTGGACGCAGCGCCACGATGACGCGGCGCCCGTGGTACCTGTACGTCGTCGAATGCCGAGGTGGCACGTTCTACACTGGCATCACTACAGAGGTGGCGCGCCGCGTGCACCAGCACAACGCCGGTCATGGGGCGCGCTATACGTCTTCCCGGCGGCCGGTGCGGCTGCTCGCCGCCTGGCGTTTTCCCAACCGGCGCAGCGCAATGCTGGCGGAAACCGCGTTCAAGTGCCAGGGGCGCGGCACCAAACGCCGCCGTATCGAGTCCAGGGGGGATTATCGTGAGGGGATTTGGGTTAAAGAACCCGATACCGCCTAGGGGCCGCCGCCCAGCAGGTCAAATCGCTCCACCAGTTGCTCGGTCGCCGGGTGGCGCGCCATCTCTCGCATGACCTCGATCGGCAATGCCAGATGATGCGCGCCTGCACTGACGGTCGCCACTGCCTCGGCCGATGACTCGATCCCGGCTGCCAACACCTCGGTCGAGTCCCGGCCGCTGCTGTTCAGCGCCCGGACGATAGATGCCACCAACCCGACTCCGTCCCCCAAGAGGCGTGTACACTCATTGACATAAGGTATCACGTATCGCGCACCTGCCTCTCGCGCCAGATAGGCCTGACCGGGGCTGAACACGGCGGCAAGAGCGCAGGGGATCTCGAGCGACAGGCGTGCAACGGCTTGCAGTCCGCTCAACGTGCAGGGTATCACCAGGACCACCTGGCTCGGGCTGACGCTAAAGGCGGCCTGGGCCTGCAACAGCATCGCGTGAAAGTTGCGCGTCGTCAACTGAAAGAACACCCGCCCGGCGGTCAGCTTGCAGAGCGGCTCCAACGCAGCCAACGACGTGTCACCCGCGGCCGCGAGCAGTTTCGGGTTGGTGGCAACGCCAGCCACGTACCCCCAGGTCATGACCTCGCGCACCTGATCGTGGCTCGCCGATTCGAGATAGATAGCCATGAAACGCTCCTTGGTTGCCCTGATTTGGTGGTCGATAGCGGTTTTCTACACGGGAATCGCAGGAATAGCAAAACGTGATGTGCGGTCACCCGGTCGAGTTACCACACACCACGTTTTACTTGGTGTGGAGATGCCGGGAATCGAACCCGGGTCCGAAGAATTCAGCCACGAACTTCTACAAGCATAGTCTGCCTATTTAGCTCTCGTCGGTGGCGCCCGGGCGGACACGGTCGCTCACCGACCAGCCGATTTTTTCTTGAGTCCCTCTATCGGCGTACAGAGACCGCATGCCGGTTTTTATGACGCCTGACCGCCGACTGACCGGCCAACAATCGTCGGAGGCGAAGCCCCTCGAAAGGGGCCCGGCTCACGCCTCGCTTATGCAGCGAGGGGGAGAGCCGCAAAGTTGGTGTTTTTGGCACCTAAGTTTTTTGCTCTGGATTAACGAGGGAGAGCGCCTCGGCTTGCCGTCCGTGCCCAGCCTTCCCCGTCGAAGCCTGTCATCCCCAAGCGCTAACATTATACCAGATTATTCCGCGCCAGAAAAGCAACAACACCATGCCCTTGCGCGCTCTTGGCCCGTCAACCGCGACATGGGGCACCCACCCTACTGCGGGTTGGGAGCATCAAAGGGGGCGCGCCAGGCTGGGCTCTTGTGCACGTGCGCCACGACCCAGCGTCCTCCCTGATGCACAAGCACCCGGCTTTCATTATGCACCCGGTGTGCCAGCCCTTCAGGTCCCTGGCGCGACAGCATAAAGGTATAACTGGCAATGGCCGTGGTCCCATACACCTGCAACTTGGGTTCCAGGAGATCATATCGCCACTCGCCGTCAGTGCCGGCCCAGCCCTGCCGAATCATAAAGAGATGGAAATCGACGCCATCCTGACGATGCGGCGTGACAAACCATTCATAGAGTGACAGGTCCTCCGTCACGCTGGCTGCATAACCCGCCGAATCCCCAGCAAAGATCGTCGCCAAATGATCGTGAAGCGCCTGCCAGATTTCGAGATGTTCATCCATTACTACCTCCAGCCACAGCCTAGCCTTGCCTCACCGCTACTGGATTGCGCAACACACCAATCCCCCCGACTTGGACCTCGACTATGTCACCCGCCTGCAATGGGCCTACCCCGGCCGGGGTTCCCGTCAGAATAACGTCTCCGGGCTCTAGTGTCATGATCGCCGAGATATAAGAGATCAGAGTCGTCACCTGGAAAATCAACTGCTGCGTATTGCCACGCTGGCGGACCCGGCCGTTGACGCTGCACGTCACCTCCAGACCGGTCGGGTCGAGATCAGTCTCGATCCAGGGGCCCAGCGGACAAAAGGTGTCGAACCCCTTGCTGCGGGTCCACTGACCATCCGCTGCCTGCATGTCGCGAGCGGTGACATCGTTTCCGCAGGTATAACCTAGTACATGCTCCAGCGCGCTGGACGGGAGAATATCCCGGCCGCGGCGGCCAATGACCACCACCAACTCGCCTTCATGTTCCACCCGATTCGACTGTGAGGGCAGTCGAATCGTTTCACCCGGCCCGATCACCGCGCTGGGCGCTTTGAGAAAGATCAACGGCTCTTTGGGCACCTCGGCAATGGCTTCGGCCGCGTGAGCAGCATAGTTCAACCCGACGGCAATTGCCTTCTTCGGCGTCACCGGCGCCAACAACTGAACCTCCGACAGAGTGGCGACCTTTGGTCCCGGAACCGGGCTCGGAAAAGGTCCGCCAGCCAACTCCCGGACCGCATCCCCATCGGCAACGCCCCATTGAGGGGCGCCGCCCTGATGCGAGAAACGCACTATTCTCATCCATCACTCCCGATCAAGCACTCACTTGTTCGCGATCCTGCGCGCGTGCACCGTCGCCCGGGTGCAAAGTCGCAGCAACTCTCCAACCGGCACCGGAGCCACCACGCGGCCCCACATTCTCGTCCCCCAGCAGTCCACTGCGCCGGCCTGCACCCCCACCCTGGCCGCCAGCCGGGCCAGGTCCACGCCCGCCTGCTCCACCAGAGCGGCGTCACATTCAATCATCGCCATCGCCATGTGGTCACGGGGAAAGGCGACCACCCGCACATCGCCCCCCAGCCGCTGCAGCGCCGCCACCAGCGCAAAACCGTGGTCGTGGGAATCAGTCTCGGCCGACAACACGCTCCAGCCGAGCGCCCGCCACTCTGTCACGCCGCGCAGCGCGGCTAGCACTGCCGCCCGACGTTCGGCCTGGCGCGCCGGGCTGTCGATCGCCGCCAATACGTCCTCGAGATAGAGATCGGCCGCCTCCAACACATTCGCCAGCCGGCGCAGGGCTGGACCATCCGCCACCCGGAGCCAGGCTGTGTCAGTCACCAGGCCGGCCGCCAGCGCGACGCACATCTTTGTGCTGAGCGGCAGCGCCGTGAGCCAACAACAGCTCTATCAGCACCGAGCAGGTCGACTCGAGCGGTCGCACCCAGGCCCACTCGGCGCCCGCTGCCAGCTGGTTGTCAAAGTCGCTGTACAAATGCCCGCCAGCCACATGATGGTCGAAAAGCGAGTATTGGGCTGGTAGGTCAACTCCCAGCAACTCTACGCTGGGCGTGTCGTAGATGATGACATAGTCATATTCAGCCGGCCGTGGATCGATGAGCGGCCTGATCCCCAACCACTCGGCCAGGTCAAGCGCAGAAGTCTTGAGTCCAGCTGCCACTGCCACGTCGCCCGGAAGTAGGCAACTCATGGCATAGGCGCTGCCCAACGCATCACAGTCAGCGTCGCGGTGTCCCAGATGGAGCAACCGCCGGCCGTGCAGGGCGGTCATCATGAGGTCGAACTGTGAGTCAGATCTCAACGAGGAGTGGCCTCAGCGCTGCTCCCAGGTTCGCACGGTCTCTTTCAGCAAGGCAACAACATCCGCCGCGGGCACCTCGTCTATGGCGGTGTACTGACCGCCGTCCACCTCGATCGTCAGATCACCCACTGGTGTGCCACGAAAGTGGATGGACCGACCTTCAAGCGTTGGGTGAATCAGCAGTCGCTCTTGCAGGAGTTGCTCCAGCTCATCCACAAAGGTGCCAGGCTGCGATTCAGTCTCTGGGTCCGCGGCCGGTTTCGTGCGCCGCAACCCCCGGCGCCAATATGGGCCCAGCGTAGCTCTCGTCTCAGGCGCCTGCTCCTCAGCGCCTGAGGTCCGAATCTGGTCGAGAAACGCACGCTGTTCGGCGGTTACGTCGGCTCCACCGGATTCCGATAGCGAATCCGGCCTCACCCTGTGAGTTTCGGGCAACCTGGCGCGCAGGTGAGGGCCAGCAAAGTCGTTCAGCTCCTGGATAGCCAACAGCACCCGCCGCCCGGCAGCGCCATCCACAATTTCTGACAACCGATGATACCGTTTCCCGTCGGCCTCTACTACCAATTGCCCAAGCGTCCCAAGCCGCAGCACCCGCATGATCTCGATACCATCCTCCAGATCATGGGCCGCATTACCAGGCACAGATCCCCGGGCGGGAACCCCTGCCCGCACACCGGGCGACACAGACGACTCGATACTCCGGTCGGCCGGCGAGCCGGCCACCGGTTCGCTCAACCACCTTGTCAGCCGCGATACGCCTCCAGGTTGTCTCGCTTTTTTGTCCGCCGGCTGCTCGCCTTCCGATGGCTTTTTCCTCGGGCGCATCAGGAACCGAACAATAACCACCAGGCACAGCGCCATGGCAATGAACATCACCAACAGGATGAGCGGAAGCACAACTCCCGGGTTTGGTATCTCCATAGCTTCCTCCGCAGTCACTTGACCGCCCCAGCAATTTGCTACCGGGCTGTTTTCTGATTATAGCAACAGAGCTGGCGGACGTCTATCCAACGCTGGTAACCGTATCCAATAGAAATGGCGTGTGAGCGACAGCGCCTGCGCCGCCGCGACCGATGGGTTGACAGGAGATGCGCCCGTGGATATACTCCACGCCGCGTGACCAGTTCAGCAATAGATTCAAGGAGCATGCCATGTTGGATACACCACAGGCGGTTTTCGACGCCTTGCCAGATTCCTTTCAGCCACAAAAAGCAGGGGCGGCGCAGCTTGCCCTCCAATTTGAATTGAGCGGCGAACAAGGTGGAGAGTGGGGAATATCGATCGCTGATGGCGTCTGCCAGACCAGCGTCGGCCGGGTCAAGAATCCGGTCGCCACCATTAAAATGAGCGATCGAGATTTCGTATCCATCTTTACGGGCAAACAGAACGCTGTTGCCGCATACATGACTGGTCGCATCAAAGTCTCCGGCGACGTGACCGCCATCATGAACTTGCTCTCGTTTTTCAAGCTGCCAGGTTAACCCAACCCGGGGCTTTTACACAGTTCTGCGGCGCGGCCGCACCATCTCCATGATCTCGGAGGCCGTCTCCTCAATGGAGCGATAGGTGACATCTACTACGGGCCAGACTCCGCGCCGGAGGACCTTGCGGAACCAGGCCATCTCTTCCACGATGTGGTTTCTGGTCGCATAATCGAACGCCAAACCCCTGGACAAACGCTGTCCGCGCACCTGGCGGATCGACAGCAGGCGCTCCGCATCAATGGTGAGCGCCACGACCTGCCGTGGATCGACCCTGAAGAGCTGCGCTGGCGGGTCCAAGTTCAACACAACGGGTACGTTCGCCACCCGCCAGCCCCGATAGGCCAAAAAAACGCTCAACGGCGTCTTGCCGGTGCGCGAGACGCCGACCAATACCAGGTCCGCTTCTTTGAGATCCTCTGGATTCCTACCATCGTCGTGGTTAACTGTGTACTCGATGGCGTCGATCCGCGCAAAGTACTCGTCGTCGAGTTGCTCGAAAATCCCGGGCACGGCCTTGGGGGAGGCCTGAAAAACCTCGGTCAGCCGTGTCAGCACGGGACCCAGCAAATCGATGACCACAATGCCGCGTCTCCGCCCGGCCTCCAACGCGATGCGGCGCAACTCGGGACTCACCAGCGTGTGCACGACCAAACCACCGGTGCCGGCCGCCTCTTCCATCACCGCGCTCACGGCGGCTGCATCAATGACCCCACCGACGCGCTTGATCGTTACCTCCGAGTCGTCGAATTGGAGCAAAGCCGCTTGCACGACGCGCCACCCTGTCTTGCCGGTGGCATCCGAAACTACATAGATCGTCAATGGGTGCGTTGGGGGTGTCATAGTCAACGCTCATCCTGTCAATTCGGGCACAGGCTGCCGTCCACCTCGTATTTCGACCCAGGTACGGCGACGCCCACACCGCTCAAGCGGCCACGAAAGAGTTGTTGTCACATCCAGTCTCACGGTACCTCCTGCCAAGCCAATCGGGCCCGAGCCTCGCCAGCCATCAAGACTCATGGGCAAGAGATCAATTCAACTTGATCCACCGTCATCGACGTGACCCCTCGGGTACCGTCATTAAAAGCGCCGTAGCGCAACGTGACCGTCTGCCCGGCATAGGCGCTCAGGTCCATCTCGGTGAACAGCCAACTGCCGTCGTTGTCATGGTCAGACAACAGGGTGTGCCAGTTGCCGTCGCCATCCCGAACCATCACATAGTGAAAATCGCCAGCGTCGTCATCTGCCAGCGAGTAGCGCCAGAAACTGAGCGTAACCTGGCTGCCGCTGGAAGGGACCACGACGGTCTGATCGGCGGATGAGTAGCTGTACAGATTGGCGCCTCCCGCCGAGATACCAACACGCAGCGCCCGGGCGCCGGCGTACACCGGATCAGTGGTATAGTGCGCGTCGGCCGGGGTGTCGTTCAGCGTCCAACCGTCGTCATTCTCGAAACCCCCGTTGACCAACAACTGCATGCAATTGGGCGGTGTAGGGCTGGGCTCTGGCGTTGGCGTTGGAGGCGGAGGCGGAACTGGACCGGCAATCAGGTGGTCGATGTACAGCGTCGGGAGAAAAGCGCGCTCCGGCAGCTCACTTACCACGATCGACACACTCAGAGGAGCGCTGCCTTGATCGGCAAACCAGGTCACGCCTTCGTGGACCATGTCCCAGCGCAGGGTATAGGTACCCGGTATGTCGGGAGCCGTGAGCAGCGCGTTCGCCCAACGGGCCTCGGCAGCAAAACCCATGTCAGCCGACAACGCAGCGCGGTGGTCGGCCGTCGGCGGCAGTATCACCGGGTTCCCGGCCTGGTCACTCCAATGATAGCCCAATCGCACCTGGTTGGACCCACCGCTGGGCCACACCAGTGTGCCCGCGTTTTTGACGGCGATCGACACAGTACGCGTGCTGCCCGGCGTCATGTGCACTGGTGTGCCGTGCTCCCCCCAACGCGTGAAATAGCCCGGGTGGTACGAGAGAATCCGCTGCCAGGTCGCATCTCGGAGAGCGCTGAGATCGCCCACCATATAATCGCCCGGGCAGGCCGTCGTGCCGTAGTCCCGATGCCCCGTGATGTTGCGGGTGTAACGGTCGTAGAACTGACTCGATAGCGCCGGGTGAAACAACCGGCGGCTGGCAGTCCAGGCGCTCAACGTGCTGATGGCGTCCAACATGGCCTGCGTTGGCGCGGTGCTGCCGCCCGTGTTGCCAAAGGTGCCCAGGCTGCCTATCCCCAGGCTACCCACATTGTAGCCGTAGGCATGCCCGCCAACTACGTCCAGCCCGCCAGCCCGTCCTTCATAGACATTGCCAAAGCGATCCACCAAATAGTTGTAGCCAATGTCACCCCAGCCACGCACGACGGCGTGATAGTAATAGATGGCGCGCACCGTGGCGGCCGGATCGGGTTCGTCGTTCTCGGTGACGGTGTGATGCACTACGATCTTGTTCACCAGCGAATACGCCGGTGGCCAATCCATCCACGCTTCGTTCGCCCCCCAGGCAGCTCGCGAGATGACGGCTGGCGGCGGTACAGACCCGACCGAATGTGGCGCCAGGGTTCTGGCCTCACTAGCCGCCTTGGAAGCGGTCGGCCCGGCGCTCGCGTCCATGTAGATCAGGTCAACGCTGTGGAGAACCGGACTCACCTGAGGGTGAGCGCTCACAAAGGTGAACCGCGCCTGCATCTTTTCTCCATCCCGCAGTGCCACCAGGTTCTCACCAAAGATGCCCGTGTTGGCCTCCAGCCGGTTCAGCGGGCCGCCATCGGAATCGCTTTCCTGGGGGTCGAACAACGACATCCACGGGGTCCAATCCCCCGTGCGCGGCTGGGCGCGAATCTCGACGATCAATGCCGCCCCGTCGGGCACCTCTGCCTCCCAGCGGGCGACCAGGTGGGTGAACAGGAAATCAGCCTCCCCCTCGGCCGTCACATAGCTGCCCACGTTGCCAAAACCCGAACCAGGCAGCTCA
Source organism: uncultured Chloroflexia bacterium (assembly GCA_963695825.1). GTDB lineage: Bacteria > Chloroflexota > Anaerolineae > Promineifilales > UBA4811 > CAVOHX01. Next base: position 13,877 of record CAVOHX010000022.1, on the reverse strand, counting down.
AACTTGAGGTCACCCGAGGGATCGAGCTCCAAGTTGGTCAACGTCCCTGCAGCCCAATCCTTTGAGCCAGACTGGGTCCAGGTCCCGGAGCGCACCCCGGTTGACTGCGCCACTGCCGGGCCGGGCGCGCAGGCCAACAATACGATCCCAACCACCATCCATCGCCAGTAACCATTCATCGAGCACCGAATCCCCTGCAGCGCCAAACGGCATAGAGCGCCACCGAGCCGGCGACTGCTGCGTTTAGCGATTCGATCCGGCCCCGCATGGGCAACCTGATCAGCACATCACAGCGCTCGCGCACCAGGCGGCGCAGCCCAGCCCCCTCGCTGCCGACCACCAGGCCGATCGGACCTGACAGGTCCGCCTCGTGGTACGGGGTTGACTCGGGTCGGCCGTCCATGCCATAGAGCCAGACACCATCCTGCTGCAGGCGGCGCATGATTCGTGCCAGGTTGGTCTCACGGGCTATGGACAGGTGCTCGCTGGCACCCGAGGAAGCGTTCACCACCGCCGGCGTGACGCCCACCGCGCGTCGCTCCTGCAGAATGACCCCGTGCACGCCCACGACCTCGGCCGTGCGCAACAGCGAGCCTGCGTTCTGGGGATCCTGCACCAGATCGAGCAGCAGCAGGAACGGCGGCTCGCCCGATGCGCGCGTCTGCCGTCAGTATCTGGTCCACACCAACGTAGGGATATCCGCTGCTCTCTAGCGCCACGCCCTGATGATGACGGTGGCCAACAAGTCGATCCAGATCTGGTCGAGCAAGGCGGCGCACAGCAGCGCCGGCCGAGCGGGCCAGCCGCTCCATCTCTTGTAGATCGTTGGTAGCCTGTGCTCCTTCACCGACGAGCAAACGCAGATGGGAGCGCCGCCCTGCGCGCAGGGATTCAAGAACTGGGTTGCGACCGTATAATACCTCGGGCATCGACCTCGCCTACTGGCGCCTCAAGGCAGGAGTATAGACCATCTCGAAAGGGCGGTCAACGCGATGCAGCAATCGCTGGAGGTGAAACAGCCCAAGCCGGCCGGTAGCGTTTGGCCCGGCGCTCGCACAGATCATAGGGCGCCGCATTGGGTGCCCTGTGTAGCTAGATAACCATGAACCGGCCGGCTAACCGTCTATTCGCCACACGGTCCCCTCGGCTCGGTCCTCTAGGCTGATGCCCAGCTCTTTCAAACGATCGCGGATACGGTCCGCTTCTTGCCACGACCTGTTCTGGCGCGCCGTGGGCGCGCATCTCGATCAACAGCTCGACCAGACCGGCCTCCCGCTCTGCACTGGCACCATCGGCCGTGTCCTCTCCGAGGATGCCAAGCACCTGCCCCGCCAGGTCGCCATACACCTTGTCGATGGCTGCCAACGTCCCCCGCGTTGGAATACCGTCTGCATCCAATAGGGTGTTGACCCCTCGCGTCAGCTCCTGCAAAACTGCGATCGCGGCCGGGGCGTTGAAATCGTCGTCCATCTTGGCCCGAAAGGCTGCCTCTTGTTCGCGCATAAAGAGCGAAAACTCGGGGTCAAGTTCCCCTTCTGGCGCGGTACGCAATTGCTGCCGGACTCGGTTGGCTGCGCCGTTGATTCGCTCCCACCCCTTGCCGGCTGCATCGACGGCTCGCTCGGAAAGATCGACCGGGCTGCGGTAATGCGTGGAGAGGATAAAGGTGCGAATCACCTGCGGCCGCCACCGGGTGAGCGCGTCCTTGATGGTCACCGAGTTGCCCAGGCTCTTGCTCATCTTGACACCGTCGATGGTCAGCGAGCCTGCCAACAACCAGTAATTAGCAAAAGGCGCTCCGTCGGCGGCCGCCTCTGATTGGGCTATCTCGCATTCGTTGTGGGGGAACATGTTTTCCAGCCCACCCCCATGAATGTCAAAGGGCTGTCCAAGGTATTTGGTTGCCATGGCTGTGCACTCGGCGTGCCAGCCGGGGTACCCCATGCCCCACGGGCTGTCCCACTGTAGAATGTGTTCCGGCTCGGCCTTTTTCCACAGCGCAAAATCGGCCGGGTGTCGCTTTTCGTCCAGGACTCGCCACCCGCGCTCCGGCCTCCATCTCTTCCACCCGGCGCCGCGAAAGCTTGCCATAAGCGGGCCAGGACATGACATCGAAATAGATGGACCCGTTCGCCTCGTACGCAAGGCCCTTTTCAATCAACAACTGCGCCAACGCGATTTGCTCTGGTACATGCCCGCTGGCACGCGGCGAGATATCCGGTCGCACCACGCCGAGCGCGTCCATATCATCGAAATACGAGCGCGTGTAGCGCTCAACCAACTCCATGGGCTCGACACGTTCGCGGCGGACCCCTTTCATAATCCGGTCCTCCCCCGTGTCCAAGAGATGCCCTACGTCGGTGATGTTCTGGACATAGCGTACGGTATACCCCAGGTACCGGAGATAGCGCACGATGACGTCCATCGAGATATAGAGCTTGGCATGCCCGACGTGCGAATGGTCATAGACAGTCGGGCCGCACACGTACACGTGTACGCGACCCTCCCGGATGGGTTCAAACTCGGATTTTTCTCGCGTCAAGACATTGTAAACGTTTAAAGCCATTCTGATATCCTTGAATTCCGACCTAGAGCCCGCGCCCCATGCACCGCGTTCACGCGCGATCAGCGATCATGAAACGTCCTGGAGACGCGCAAAGATCATCCGGCCGGCCGCGGTTTGCAGCACTTTGGTCACCACCGTCTCTACCATCTGATCGATGAACCGCTCCCCATCCTCGACGACCACCATGGTTCCGTCATCGAGGTAACCAACGCCCTGATCTCGCTCCTTGCCCTCCTGAATGACCCGCAAGGCTAGAGACTCGCCCGGCAAATAGACCGCCCGTACGGCGTTCGCCAGCTCGTTGATATTGAGCACCGTCACGCCTTGCAGCTCGGCCACTTTGTTCAGGTTATAATCGTTGGTGAGCACCGGGCACCGCAACTGCTTGGCCAGTACCACCAGCTTGTCATCGACACTGTACACCCCCTCCACATCCATGTCGGTGATCTGGATGGGCACCAACGAATCCTTTTGCAGCCGGTTCAGTAACTCCAACCCTCGCCTGCCACGATTGCGCCGCAGCGCTTCCGAGCTGTCAGCGATGTGCTGAAGCTCATTGAGCACAAAGTTGGGCACCAGCAGCGGGCCGGCAATGAAACCGGTCTGGCTGATATCAGCAATTCGGCCATCGATGATCACGCTCGTATCCAGCAGGACCCCGCGACCCGTATCCGCCGGGGACGACTCGTTCGGGCGCATCAGAAACCCCCCAGTGCGCGGCCGCAGAAAGTTCATGACGTCACTCTGCCGCAACGACATGATGGCCACCCCCACATAGCCAAACAACGCCGCCCCGACCAGCGGCAGCACTTGGCCAAATGGGTCAGGCAACAGCGACAATGGCAGCGCAATGAGGGCGCTGATGATGAGCCCCACGACCAAACCCATCATGATCGCGAACAATCGGTGGATCGGCATCTGCTGGACCGCACGGCGAAGACGACGCAGGGGCCTAACGGTGATATAGGGAGTAAGCACCAGCCCGATCAGAGCCCCCACCAACCCCAGGATGACGGTGTATGCGAGCTCAGATCCGTCCAACGGGCGCGCCAGTGCGGCGCCCCCCCATCCCGTCAGACCGGCAAACACAACCATGCCTAACAGGCGCGACACAAAATCGGCACTCATTTGGAAAACTCCTGAACAATAGCGAAAAGACGATGCCGGGAGCAGCAACACCCTGACGCAATGCATCGGCTCTTCCGCCGGCCCCGGGCGGGGCTAATATCAGCCCGGTGGCGATGATGACTGGCACGATAATCGTGAAAATGAGTCCTGCGGGCAGATGCCACTCTCGGCTCACACCAAGGTAAGTCATCTTAGCACAGCCGTTTGGGAAAGTCAATGGTGTTAGCGGCGCAGAATGCGCTCTACTGTGCGCGGTTCGCGCCGGGAAAATCGCCGGTTGACCCACTCGGACCGAGCGCCTTCTATCTCATTGCTCAACTGCAGCCAGTCATCCACCAAGAAGGCCAGACCGATCGCCCTGGTTGGCAAGAGAAACCGGTTGAGTAGCATCGACAGCAATCGCTTGGGGATCGGGAACCCCTTGAGTTCGGCAAGTATGCAGGTACGACCGTAGAGCTTGGCCGAAAACTGGCGTTGAGTCCAGGAGAGCGATTCGGGCGGGAAATGCGCCTTGAATGGTGCGGTGCGCACGACGTTCAGCCGGCCGTAGGAAACGACCAGCCGGTAAAACGGAACCTGGACGTACAGTCCCCGGGGGTGAGCCTGTACCCAGGCAGAATGGCGCGCGACGAATGAATAGACCATCAGCAAGGCCCCGACCAACGTAGCCGGCAAAAAGACCCAGCGGATTTCGGAAATGAGCGGCGGGTTCCAGACCATGAGCGCCGTGGTGCTGGCAGACACCAGCAGACTGGGCCAGAACCACATCTGATACAGCCGGCGGTAAACCAGCAGCGGAAACTTGGTCGCCCTCTTGGCTTTTCTCGTCACAACTGAAAGCCCTCTCGGAGGGGAATGATCTTCCAGGAATAATTGGCCACGTACTCTCTTAACCGCTCCTCCATCTGAAGCCATTCCTCGCTGCGCAGCACTTGCTGCAGCGCTTCCAGGTTCAATCCCACAAAGCTGGTGATGCGGCTCGGGTAATCTCCATAAACCGTATGCCAGGCATCCGACATTTGTAGCCCCATCCCCTGGATGGTGGGGATCAGTTGGCTGATCATGAACTGATAATAGACTTGCTGCGTGCCCGGCCGGATGTCAAAACTGATGACCAACTTGACCAAAGGAGACGATTCGCTCATGGATCTACCGCCGTGGGTAATGTGAACGCAAAGGTGCTGCCGACGCCTAGCGCGCTTTTTAAGGCGACCTGACCACCTTGCACCTCAGTCAACATCTTGACGATCGAGAGCCCCAACCCCCAGCCTGCCTCGATGCGCACGGCCGGATCCTCGGAGCGGAAAAACTGGGTAAAGAGCTGAGGCTGATCTTCAGGGGAGATGCCGATGCCCTGATCTACCACACTGACGCGCACAAACGACCGGCCTTCGAAGGTGACCTGGTCGGCCGTGACGGTCACTTTTCTCCCAGCCGGGCTGTACTTGCTTGCGTTGCTGAGCAGATTGGTCGCTATCTGGATCACCCGTCCGCGGTCGGCGAACGCGGGGGGCAAGTCTGATGGAACCTGAACCGAAATCGTCTGCTCCTTTTGCTGGAACACGCTTTCCAGGCCATCCACCGCCTCGTTGACCACATCGACCACGTTCAACTCGCCACACTCGAGGCGCAGACGACCGCTCTCGATCCGGTTGATGTCCGAGAGATCGGTGACCAATACATTCATGCGGTCCACATTGCGGCGAATAGTGGTCAAGAACTCGCGTTGCATTTCGTTGAGCGGGCCGACCGCCTCTGTCTTGAGGATATCTGTATACCCCCGGATCGAGGTCATTGGGAGGCGCAGCTCATGAGTGACCACCGAGATAAAGGCCGACTTGGCCTGGTTGGCGGCCGTCACGGCGTCGTACAAGCGCGCGTTTTCTATGGCAATAGCCGCGTGATCCGCCAGCCGCTCCACAAACGCCACTCTCTCTTTGTGAAACACGTTATCGGTATCGCATTCGAGGGAGATAAGAGCGATCACATCGCCCTCCCTCTTGACCGGCACCGCCATTTGGGCGGGCGCCGGACTGCCGTCCACACTCAGCGAGATAGACGGTGCGGTGGTGACAATGGTCTCGCCACGGGCCAACACCTGCTTTATGACCGGATGTGCCAGGGGGACCCAATCAGGAGCGCCATCGGCCGACCGGCTGGCTACCACCCGGGCCTGTTCTGACCCGTCCTCCAACAGCATCAAGAGGCCGCCGTCAGCATGGGCCAACTTGACTGCCCACTCGATAGTCAAATCCATTACGCGGCTAAAGTCGAGTGACTCGTTCAACTCCCGGTCGATTCGCTGCATGACCGACAGCTCCTCCACCCTTGCCGCGAGCGCCTGGTCGGTCAGCGTAAAAAGCCGCGCGTTCTCGATGGCTATCGCTGCCTGATTGGCAAACGCCGCAAGCATACCCAGGTCATCCGTGGAAAAGATGCCGGTGCGCACCCGATTGTCCACATAGACAGCCCCGATTATCTTGCCACTTGCCCGCAGAGGAGCGCACATGATCGAGCGCAGCGAGTAGCCAATGACGCTGGATTGGTCAGAGAACCGCGGGTCCTCCTGTGCATTGCTGGTCACCACCAGGTCTCCAGACTCGACAACCCGACGGATCACCGTGCGGCTCACCTCCATCTCTTCCCGTTCAACCGTCTCGCGGTCCACGTTGCGGCCGGCGCGCAGTTCCAACCCACCGGTAACAGGATCGTCGAGCATCAGAAAGCCACGCTCGGCGCCCGTCAGCTGGATGATGGCATCCATTGCGCGGTTGAGCAACACGGTCAAATCCAGGGATGACCCCAGGATCTGGCTCACCTCGTAAAGCTGAACTAGCCGTGCGTGTTCGTCAACCGGAGAGGAGGTAGCGATCTGCGTCATGCGTTGTGGCCTGTTTTCTTTTGACGCCCATCCCATGAGCCCCTCGGCGTGTCACGGGCCGCAAGGAATGGCATCACCCTCGTGAGTCCGATACCGGCTACCTGTCCAGTGACCGGTAGTATTCACAGTATACCTGCAAATCGCAGGAATGGCACATCGGGCTGCGCGCCTTGCAGACCGCGCGCCCATGGTGTATCAGATTGAGATGCAGCGGATAGTAGTGCTCGGGCGACGCCAACGCTTCGAGCTCCTGGTGGGCACGCTCGGCCGACATGCTGGACGGTATCAACCCCAGCCGTCGGGTCACGCGGTGCACGTGAGTATCCACGGGAAAGGCGGGCCGGCCAAAGGCGAACAACAAGACAATTGCAGCCGTCTTGGGTCCAACGCCCGGCAACGCGACCAGCCAGGTCCGCGCTTCCTCCAACGACATGGTGTTCAGAAAATCCAGACTGATCTCCCCCGCTCGCTTGGTGATCTCCTGCAGCGCGTTCTGGATGCGGGGGCCCTTTTGTCCAGCCAATCCGGCCGGCCGAATGACCTCAATCAGCTCGTCAACAGGCGCGTCGCGGACGGCCGTCCAGTCCTCATAACGAGCCTGGATACGGTCGAATGCGATATCTCGATTGCCATCGTTGGTGTTCTGGCTGAGAATGGTGGAAACCAGCTCATCCACGGGAGGAAGATGCGGCCGCCAGGTGGGCTCGCCATACATCTCGAGCAATGCCTGATAAACCTGGGAGTACCTGTCCATGAGAGTAACTTATGGCAGCGTTGCTGACTGTCAACCCGCTCGATTTGAACGCGCCCGTTCAAGGCGCGCCTCTGTGAGTTCCACCGCGGCTTCCACCACCGCGTCGCGCTCGCCGGGCGGCAGCCCTAGCACGTCGAACACCAGCGCGTCCAGGCGGCGTTGCCCGGGCTGGCTCACCTGCTCCACGAGGGGAAGTACTGGCCGCAAAGCCACCTCTGCCAACGCTTCACGCAGCGCGTGGCGATCGGCAGGCAGCAGGATTTGGGGGTCCGGCAATTGCAGGTCGAGCACCTCGTACACCGCCAGCCACAACACGCCCTCACCGAAATTGCTGCGCCCCGCCAACTCGGCCTGCAGCGCCACCCAGGTGCTGTTCAGCAGCGCCGCCAACACCTCGGCCATCTCGGGTTGGGCATCAATCAAGTAAAACTGCTGATCGGCCAGCGCCTGCCCCTCCACCAGCGGCGCGAAATGGCGATTCCATATCCCCTTGATCCAAACGAGTTGGCCGGTCTCTTCCGAACTGTCAGCCGCCCACCTTGACTCGGACAGGCTATACCATAGCGGTCGGCGAGCACAGGTGCTTCGCCGGTGATAATTCTGGCTCTCGCCCCACTCGATGTAGCGCTGGACATTCGTCCCTTTCAGAGTCGTCGGCTCTTGATGCACCATCAACACGCGATGGCTCAAGGCGTCGGCCGGCATGCGAACTCGCTCTACCTCTCGCGGGGATTTCAGCAACCGTTGAGTAAACTTGGTTTCTATTCCCCACCGGTCTACGATCTCGGGGGACAGATAAAAGAATCCATTGGCGCCCGTGGTCAGCCCTCGATGCAGCTCGGCGATCTCGCCCAGTCGCACGGTTCCAGGCCCACCTCGCGTCTGAAAATAGACCTCGGGTGCTCGCAGGTACGGCCCCCATTTGCGCTTGGGATCCAGCCCGGCCTGCGGCACCACCCGCACGGTCACATCACCAGCGAGGCGCGAGCGGCCGGGCAGCAGCCGCATGAGGAGTGTTTCAACCTCCACAGCCCGTCGCCGATCATCCGGGTGGCTGGGAATCAGCTCCCTGAGCAAGCGGTGCAGCCGCACAAAGCGCACCTGGTTGAGCGTCCGTGCGGCCTGATCTGGGCACTTTTCCAGGATCAACAGGCAGGTGTTCACCTCAGCCTCGCTAAACCACCGCTCCACGGCCGACTCGATCACGGCGACGATCTTGAAGCTATCCAACAAGAACGCCTTGAGGCCAACGCCATAACCCACGTCCAGCCACGAGTTGGAGACCACAAACCCAAAGCGGCCGTACGGCCGAAGGAACTTGGCGGCGTGGACGACAAAATACGCGTGGAGGCCCGCTCGCAGACTGAGTTGGGCCAGATCGCCGTCGGGCCCAGTCACCACTTTGCGTGCGAGCGTCTCTTTGTATCCCGCGTCGTCATTGACCTTGCCCAACCACTCGGACCGGGTGTAGGGTGGATTTCCAACAATACAATTGAAAACACCCGGTAGGCCCCCACCAGGAGACACATCCTCGCCATCTCTGGGTAGCAACGAAAAGAAATCCCGCACCAGGATGGTGGCGTCCAAGTCGGCCTTTGACAAAGCCTCTCGCGCCATGGCGGCCGACTCTATATCAATCTCCACCCCCCACAGGCTCCCGGCCGCTCCGGCTTGGCCCGAGGTTGCCAACCAGCGCTGGTAGCGTGCTGCCCGCAACAAAAAGGCGCCCTGACCACAACTGGGGTCGAGCAATCGGTCGGTCGGCTGACGCAGGCAAAAGCCTAGGATCAGGTCCGCCACCTCGGGCGCTGTGTAGAACTGGCCCCACTTGCGGCGCTTGGCCTCAGGACTCTCCATGCGCACCATTATAACATAAAACTTGACATATTCTTCGTTTTATTGTAATGTAGTACTGTTCAACAGCACAACAATTGGGACAGGCCGATGAGCAAAGACACTCTACTAGAGAAATTCACCGACGTTTTAGGGGCCAGTCGCAAGCTGAACATCCACCCCGAGTCAGTGCGCCGGCTCATCCGGCAAGGCAAGCTGCCCGCCATCCGGTTTGCCAACAAATGGCTCATTGAACGCGATGTCCTGGAGCAATTCGCGTCTCGATATGACCCGCGCCCAGGCCAGAAAGCGACTCTGTTCTAGCTAGGGAGAAACACCATGCAACCTGCACCTCAAGTCGAAAACTTTGCTCAGATCAAGGTGGTCGGGGTTGGCGGCGGCGGCTGCAACGCCATCAACCGGATGATCGAAGAAAAGCTGGCGGGGGTAGAGTTCATTTCGGTGAACACGGACGCCCAGGCTTTGACGCACACCTTGGCCCCTCAAACCCTGCGCCTTGGCCAAAAGGTGACGCGCGGCCTCGGCGCGGGTGGCAACCCCGAGACCGGTGAAAAAGCGGCCGAAGAATCCGCCAACGAACTGTACGAGGTGCTGAACGGCGCTGATATGGTTTTCGTGACCGCTGGCATGGGCGGTGGCACTGGCACCGGTGCTGCGCCCATCATTGCCCGGATTGCACGGGAAGTTGGCGCTTTGACCATCGGCGTTGTCACCCGGCCGTTCACCTTTGAGGGCGCTCGCCGCGCGCAGGTAGCCGAGACGGGCATCGATAAACTCAAGGAGCAGGCCGACACCTTGATCGCGATCCCAAATGACCGGCTGCTCGAACTGACTGACCGGCGCGTCTCGCTGTCGGATGCCTTTGGGCTCGCCGACGACGTCCTGCGCCAGGGCATCCAGGGCATCTCGGAGTTGATCACCGTCCCCGGCCTCATCAACCTCGACTTTGCTGATGTCAGGACCATCATGTCCGAGGGCGGGGCCGCCCTCATGGCGGTCGGCACCGGCGAAGGAGATGATCGCGCGCAGATAGCCGCCGAAAAAGCAATGAACAACCGACTGCTTGACATCTCGATCAATGGAGCGCGGGGCATCTTGTTCAACGTCACCGGTGGCCCCGACATGAGCCTGTTTGAGGTGAACCAGGCCGCCTCTATCATCCGCGAGGTAGCACATCCCGACGTAAACCTGATCTTTGGCGCGGTGATCGACGAGCGGATGCACGATCGACTACGGATCACGGTCATTGCCACCGGCTTTGACACCACGGTGCCTGTACGCCACGTGGTGCGTCCGGCATCGCGGCCGCGGGTGCAACCACGCACGGTCAGGCCCTCCCGGGAGGAATCAGAGCCACCGTCCCGCGCTGCCTCCGAGTCTCGACAGCGCCCGGTGAATCCGCTTGACCTGGATCTGCCAACCTTTTTGCGCAAACGGTAGTCGCGTTTTCGGCCGGTCGCTCGCGGCCGGTTACCCTTGCTTCAGAACTCCCCCTGTCGCCCTGACAGGGGGAGACCCGTATGACAGCCGCCGCGTGGAAAGAACATGACCCTCAACCTTCCTCGTAACCTCGACACCACCATTCAGATCGCCGAACAGGCTGGAACGTTGCCCCTTGAAGGCTGGGGCAGCGCAGACGGGATCGAAGTCAAGGGTGAGGTGGACGTGGGTACCATGCGCGACCGTCGCTCCGAGACCCTCATCGTCTCGGCGTTGCGCACAACTTTTCCAGACCATCACATCGTCGCCGAGGAGCAAGGCCAAGTCGGGCCGCTCGACTCGCCCCATGCCAGGTTGATCGACCCGCTCGACGGCACCACCAACTTTGCACACGGATTTCCCGTCTTTGCGGTGAGCATGGCCCACACCTATCATGGACGGGAGCTTGTAGGTGCGGTGCTGGACCCGCTCCGACCCGAGCTCTTTACTGCCGCGGCCGGATTGGGCGCCCGGCTGAACCATACACCAATCGCCGTCAGTTCCGTCAACGCATTGGATCGGGCGCTGCTAGGAACCGGTTTCGCCTACGACCGGCGCACTGCCTCCGATAACAACGTTGAGAATCTGGCCCAGTTTATCCGCCGCTGTCAGGGAATACGTCGGGTTGGGGCGGCTGCCCTTGATCTGGCCTACGTCGCCTGCGGCCGGCTGGATGGCTTCTGGCAGATGGGTCTCCAGCCCTGGGATGTCGCCGCCAGCGCCCTTTTGGTCCGGGAGGCAGGCGGGTCAATCACCGACCCCGACGGCCGGCAAGACAACGTAGACAAGAGCTGGACCGTCGCCAGCAACGGCCTGATCCACGACCAGATGCTGGGCGTGCTGCGCGGCGGATAACGGTACAGGATCGGTCGTGCGATTCCTCGGCATGTTGCTTGGACTGGGTTACCGCCTGAGACGACACTATGTCATGGGCTGGCCAATGGACGTGCTGTGCGTGGTGGGGTGCGCAGTGGGGTCTCTAGTCGCCCTACGCACCGGCGACCAGATGGTGGGCGCCGTGCTGATGGTCCTCGCGCTAGGCGGCCTGGTTCTGGCGGTCGTTTCCAGGCGAGCCGGCTATGTCCTCTTTCGGCCGGCTGGTCAGGACAGTCATCCCCTGGAACTCGCCGCGCCACGACCCAACACTGAGCTTTCGGTGAGAGCCACCGGCCGGTTCGCCATCCGGGACCAGGCGCGTTACCTGGCGGATCAGCCCGCAATCTTGACCACCCCAGGCAGCCGGGAACACATTCTGATGGCGCGACTGCGATCCAGACGCTGGATGCTGGTGGGCCGCTCGCATGCTGACGAGTGGGGATATTGGTACCAATTCATCAAGCCCAATGCGCTGGTCAAGGTGGAGCTGGGCCGGGCGGCTCACGGCTGGCGGCTGCGCGCTGCGCTCCGGGTGCACCATCAACACCTGGATCAAAACGATATCCCCGTACCTGCAGTGACCATCCTGGCATTTGACGACCAGGAGGGGTTGGCGCTGGCGTGGGCCAATCTTATGCTAGAGTTGCGCGAACGCGCCGCCACTCGGCCGCCAAAAGACGCATTTCGAAAAAACGCACCCGGCCGCGGTGAAAGTGGCGTAGCCGCGCCCGATCCCTAACCAGCCCCCATCGCTCCGTCGGCGACGCCAGCCGCCAAGAGCTCTCCACCTGCTCAAAACCAAGATCCTGGTAGACTCGCCGGGCGCGCAGGTTGGCGCCGCTGACGTCCAGACGCAGTTCCTGAAATCCAAGCCGGCCAAAGTAATAGTCCAAAAAGGCGCCCAGCGCGTCGTGCCCGTATCGCTGGTTCACGTACTGGGCGGCAATCGTAATCCCGAGGCGACTGGATCGCGGCGGGTCCAGTTCACGCAGGCTGATGTGGCCTACCAGACCGTCATTGAGGTTGTGGATGCCATAACACCATCGATGTTGCAGACGCAGTTGAAGCCAATCGCGCCAGTCGTCGGCCGATTTGCAGCTCATGTTATAGTCTGCCAAGAGGGGGTCCGTGTGCGGTTCCCAGGCCGCCATCTCGGGCAGGTCCACCATCGATAGCGACCTGATGGTCACTCTATTGCCACGTAACCGGCAATCAGGCTGAGGCGGGATCGACGCCATCGGAAAAGAGTATACCCAGCTCCGCGAGGTCCACCCGGGAAGTCAGGTCAATGCTGAGAGGAGTCACCGCGACGCGACGGCCGATGGCCAACGTGTGGACATCGCTGCCAGGTTCACTGCCGGATGGATCCAATCGAAAATCAATCTGGACCGGCTCGTCCAACATCAGCCCTGCGCGCTCTGGCGGTATGGCGACAAAATACCGCCGGCGAGACTGGCTGGCGACTTGCCAGGTGGTCTCGGGCGTTGCGTCGGCAGGCACCTCCACCTTGATGAGGTCCACATCGGCCGGTAGGCCCGGCAGAGCCAACAGGCGACTCGCAAAGAGCCGGGTAAAGTGCGCGGCGGCGCTGAAATCAACCGCCTCGCTCTGGCTGTGGAAATATGCCCTGTCCGTCTCCAGGCTCACGGCGATGCCGGGGATTCCGCTCAGAGCGGCCTCCATGGCCGCTCCAACAGTTCCCGAGCTGGTCACTGTCACCCCCGGGTTCTGCCCGTAATTAATCCCAGAGACCGTCAGGGCTGGCCGCCGTGGCGCCAGCAGGAGCAGCGCCCGGGCAACCACCTGCGCTGGCGAGCCATCAATGGCGTACGCCTGTCGCGCCCGGCCGGCAACCTGGATTTCGTGCAGCGTGATCGCGCCCGTCGCGTCTCGCGGCCATGCTCGCCCCATGCCCGATCGTTGGACCAATGGCGCGACGATCAAAAGCTCGCCCAAGTCCTCCAGAGCAGCGGCCGCAGATCGCAGGCCCGGAGAGCCATAGCCATCATCATTAGTGAGTAGTATCAAAGGACGTTCAACCATGCCCCAAGTCTAGCAAGGATGAGGGATTTGGCAATGGTAGCGGGCGCCTTTAGCGGTCGCGCCCGCAACGCAAAGCGGGGCTGTGGTCACCCACAGCCCCACGGTTCTTGGATCTTGCAGGACCTTACTGCTCTGGGAACGGGCCTTCCGAATCCAGGGGCGGCGCCTCAAAGCCGGGGCCGCTGGGCTCGCCAGAGCTCGGCTCCTCAGGTGCATCAAATCCCGCAACTGGCGGAACTGGCGGCGCCGGCGGAACCGGCGCGGCCGGTGGCTGAGGTTTCGACGAGCGGGAGGGC
>CAVOHX010000021.1:0-87829 GCA_963695825.1 uncultured Chloroflexia bacterium | reverse complement strand
GCATGGTAAGACGGGCGAGGTATCTGGCGGATGAATCCCGAAAACGACCAGCGGCCCCGGCCTCGATGGCTTTCCATAGCAGGCCGGATCGCCGGGCTGTTGCTGGTCGTTGCCATTAGTGCCGCCGTTTTCGCCCTCAGCGACCAGATCAAAAAGCTCCAGACCTTTGGCTACTTGGGGGCGTTTGTGGTGATGTTGGTAGGCAACGCCACCATCATCCTGCCCGCGCCCGGTCTGACGATCGTGTTTGCGTTGGGATCGGTCCTGAACCCGGTTTTGGTGGGCCTGGCGGCCGGGGCGGGAGCGGCGTTGGGCGAGTTGACAGGATATCTTGCCGGGTTTTCAGGACGCGCCGCAATTGAGAATTATGCCATCTACCGGCGTTTCGAGCGCTGGATGCAACGTCACGGCCTCTTCGCCCTGCTGGTCCTGGCCACAATCCCAAACCCCTTCTTTGATATCGCTGGGGTCATTGCCGGCGCGCTCCGTTTCGCGTGGTGGCGTTTCTTGCTCGTCGCCTGGTGCGGCAAGACCGCTCAGGGCATCCTGGTCGCATTGGCCGGCAACGCGTCCGCCTACTGGGTATTAGAGCTGGTCAAATGACTCGATTTGTGCCCGCTCTGGTTGGTGGACAACCAAACTCGCTTGTGGTAAACTACATTTCAGTGTTCCGGTAGCTTCCACCCTTGAGGATCCAAAAGGACAGGATGATGGCAGACGCTCCTCGCAAAATCGTGTGCATTGAAGACGAACGTGAGATGATCGATCTGGTCAAGCTCATCCTCAGTCGATACGGCTTTGAGGTGATCGGAGCCAACGGAGGACGAGCAGGGCTGGAGGCAGTCCGGACCCACAAACCAGACCTGGTCTTGTTGGACCTGATGATGCCCGACATGGACGGCTGGGAGGTTTACCAGCAGATGAAAGCTGATGAAGAGATGAAGAACGTCACGGTCGTCGTCGTGACGGCCAAGGCCCAGAGCATCGACAAAGTCCTGGGGCTTCACATCGCCAAGGTGGATGACTATATTACCAAACCATTTGGCCCTGAAGAGCTGCGAACCAGTATCGAGCGCATTCTGGGCAGTTGACGGTTCGCAGCCAGGGGCTGGTTGTAAACTACAACGCCCCAAATCACGAGGGGCTGTCTAGCAGAGTATTCTGTGAGAGAGCCTCTTTTTATTGTGAACATGGATTCTGTTGGCATCAAGCGAAAAAACGACGGAAAGATACTGCTCCATCAAGCTCGCTGGTGTGCGAGTTTCTGGTGCAAGCTGCGCGGCTTGACCTTTATGCGAAAACTCACCGCCAGGGACACCTTGATCCTGGTTGAGAACCGCGACGGCCGGAGCGCCACCACCATCCACATGTTCTTTGTCTTTTTTCCCATTGCAGCGATATGGATCGACTCGGCCGGTACCGTCGTTGATTGCCGGCTTGCTCGCCCCTTCCGGCCGATCTATGTACCTTCGGCGCCTGCGCGCTATGTTCTGGAGGGACCAGTCGGTTTGCTAGAGGAACTCCGTCCCGGTGACCGGGTCGAATTCGTGCCTGCCTCGCCGTAAACTGCGCGCCCGGCTGGCCCATTGGGGCGTGGCTGCCGTTCTGTTGCTTGCTGGCTTGAGCCGGCAGCCGGTCTTTGCCAGACCCATCCACCAGGCGAGCCCGCCGCCTCGAACCAATCCAACCCAAGAGTCGCCCCCGGCCGACCAGCCGGCCGTTTACATCGTGCAGCCTGGCGACACGCTGTTCAGCATAGCCGAGCACCATGGGGTCAGCTTGGATCTGCTGGTGGCAGCCAACGACATCGCCGATCCTGCTCGGATCTCGGTGGGGCAGCGACTGATCATTCCGTCTCCCCCCGAGCACGTGGAGCCGGTTCTCGTCCACTTGGTCGAGCCAGGTGATACCTTGCATTCGGTCAGCCTTCGATTTGGCCTCTCCCCGCTCGAACTTGCGCGCGCCAACCACCTGGTGCACCCAGAGATGCTCTTTGCTGGCACCGGTGTCAGCGTTCTTGGGCAATCCACAGAACCCCCTCCCCTCTACGGTCAGACACACGTGGTGCGAAATGGGGAAACCTTGATCGGACTTGCGCTGCAATTCGGGCAATCGCCGTGGGCTCTAGCGGCCGCCAATCAGCTCGCCTCCCCGCTCTACGCCTCTCCGGGCAGCCGGCTTTGGGTGCCGGATCCCACACTCGATACCGTGTACCTCGACTGGTCCTTTCCCGCCCTGGGGATACGCCTTTACCCACTGCCGGCCGTTCAAGGGGAGACCGTCGCCCTCCAGATTAGCACAACCCTCACCGCTACCCTCAGCGGAGCCCTCGACTCTGCGCCACTCTACTTTCACGCTGACGCGCAAGGGCAGACCGCGTTGTTAGGTGTGGGTGCGCTAGAGGAACTGGGAATACACAACTTGGTGGTCACCTCGACGCTGCCCAGCGGTATGCTAGCACGCTATGTGCAACGAATCCCGATCATCGCCGGTGAATACAGCGCCGAAAATGTCGTCGTGTCCGAGAGTATTGCGGCCGCCATGACGCCCGAGGTGGTCGTGGCGGAATTCGAGCTACTGGACCAGCTCTTTTCGCTGCAGTCCAATGCACAGCGGTGGCAGGGCTTTTTTGCCCTGCCCGCCAGCGGCGACATCACCTCGGTCTTTGGCACGCGCCGAACGTACAACATACCGGAGGCCAGCGCGTATCACACGGGCACAGACTTTGGAGCCCCCGTCGGCACACCGGTCTACGCCCCGGCCGATGGCACGGTTGTCTATACCGGCTCCTTGACAGTCCGGGGCACCATTATCATTATCGACCACGGATGGGGAGTGATGACCGGGTATTGGCACTTGTCTGCCAGCCACATTCAGGCTGGCGACAGTGTGGTTCAAGGGCAACATATCGCTGATACCGGAAATTCGGGTCTCTCCACCGGCCCGCACCTCCATTGGGAGATGCGAGTGGGCAATGTGCCAGTGTCTGCGTTACAATGGGTGTGGCAAGTTATCCCTTGATAGGTGATTCGAGAGGAGGGTGAGATGGTTCAGGTATTCATCAGCATAGTACAGTTTGTGCTCTCGGTTGTACTGGCGGCCCTTGCCACCTACCTCGGGCTATGGTTGTTCCAGCGCAGCACCCCGGATATCGACGAATGGAAAGCGTTGCGCGAACAGAACTCGGCCGTCGGCCTGACGCTGGCGGCTGTGGTGATCGGCCTCGCCATTATTCTGCAGCCGGCGGTGGCCGGCGGCCTGCCCGCGTCCGCCGGCCGACTGGCGCCCGATATTGGGCCAGCGCTGCTACCAGTCATGCTGCTGCTCCTTATGCTCGCACGGGCGCTTCTCGGGCTGGTGCTGGGAATCGCGGCCATTCTCTTTGCCATGTGGCTCTTCTTCCGGCTCACGCGGGAACTGGACGAGGCAGCAGAGCTTGCCCAGGGCAATCTGGCAGTTGCCACCATGCTCGCCGGCGTCATCGTCGCCGTGGCCTTGCTGGTTTCGCCGGTCGTGGCCGGCATCACCGATTGGTTGCTGCCCGTCCTACTGCCATGATCGGTTTACAAGGCCGCGAGGAATTGATATAATCGCCGGGTCATTCTGCAACGTGAGGGAGAATAGAATTCGTGTTTCATCGCCTAACTCAGACCGAACAGTACTGGGTGCGTGATTTCGTTGTCACTGCCGACGACGTAGACAGCATCAACAACCTTCTACTGGAGGAGGAGCGGCCCCTTCCCCTGTCCGATCTCGCCACGGCCATCATGCGCCACCGGGTCCAACAGGAGGAGAACAAGCTTGCCCGGCTCCTAGCTCGCGGGGAGGTCTACCAGCCGGCCGCTAGTCACCAGATGGGCGACACTCTGGTTTTCCCTGCCTTGAACTTTTCCGCCGCGACGGTCACCGGTACGCGGCTAGGCCACAACCCAGAATACGGTGAGTTTAGCATCATTAAAGTCGAATTCGAGCGCACCGGGAGAACACGCGAGTTTGCTTCCGGGCTATCGCACCCCCATGTCCTGAACGACCAGATGCAGACGCTGATCGAGCGCGACCCCACACTCCAATCACTGGATGAGCTTTACTCGCTGTATGGCTCACGGGTTGAAGCTGCCCTTTCAGACGCCTTGGAACAACAAACCACGCTGGTCGAGTTGTTCGGCCTTTGGTTCTTGAAAGCCCTGGTCCCCGAGATAGGTCCCGGATATCTGAACATTGCAGAGGCGATTCTGGACATCAGCGGGGGTGGTCCTCTGACAGCAGCCGTGCTACTACGCGATATGGGGTTGCCCCAGGAAGCACCGTCAGAACTACTCGAGTACTCGCTCAACTATGCGCTATTCCACGATGATCGCTTTGACGAGGTTGGTCCGGCCGGCCAGGTGCTGTGGTATCTGCGACGCCTGGAACCGCCGGATGTGCTGTCGCCCCCCCGCCGACTGGTGTACCGCCCCGTTGAATACGACCACCATCTACTCAACATGAACTTGCGGCGTCTCGAGGCAGAGCTCGACGACGAATGGTCCAGTGCGTGGAGACCCTCCAAAGAACCCGGTCAGGTGTCATTCACGCTCACGTACCCCCACCGGCGACAAGGAACCATTCCACTCTCCTCACACATCGCCCCGCTCTTTCCTACGGCGTACCAGGCGCCGCGAATCTACTGCACCTTTGTTGACAAGCACTCTGGTGAAGAGATCAAGGCCTGGGTGGTTTGGGATGGACGGTTCGTATACGGGTTGTGGGAGTGGTACGAAAAGAACGAATTGCCGATCGGGGCGCAGCTTCACGTGGCGCCGGGGTCGGAACCGGGCATGGCAGAAATAGAATTCGATACCCGCCGGCCTCAGAGTGAATGGGTTCGTGTCGCCCGGGTCGATGACAACCGGTTGCAGTTTGGTATGCAAAAGCGGACCGTAGGTTGCCAGTACGACGACATGATGTTCATCGGAATGGACGATTTCTCCTCGGCCGACGCAGTCTGGCAAACAGCCCACACACAAAAGTGGTCTCTTGTCCAAATCATGGTGCGGCTTTTCCCAGAGCTGGCCCGACTGAGCCCCCAGAACACCTGTCACGCCAAGACCCTCTACTCGGCTGTGAACATCGTCCGACGCTGCCCACCAGCTCCAATCTTTGCTGAACTGGTTCGCCAACCGTGCTTTGTCTCGATGGGAGACAACTACTGGCGATACAATTCTGACCTCTGGACCGGTGAATAGGATCGGGATACAAGGAGAGACCGAGTGGCCTTACACAGAGCACCGAAAATAGGTCCCGTCGCGACGGTTGACTTGGATACCCGTTACCACATTGATTTCGAGTGGTGGGACAAGACGGATCGCGATTTGCGCGTCTACCTGCAGAGTCACCTGTGTCCAGAGCACCAGGGAATCTTTGCGGACTATGCCGGTCTGGAGACGGTCGATTGGATCGACCCTCGCACGGCCGAGGTGCGCCAGGTCGATGGACTGGAGCACACCCTTCACACCCACTGTAGCCTGCAGCCAGACTATATCACCGCCAACACGTCTCTGATCGACGGCATCTTTCGCGTGTTCCTGGCAAACGGCAACTCGCCACTTACGGCTGACGAGTTGGCCGGACAGGTGGGCCGCACCCCAGAGACAATCCGCCGCACCCTGGGCGGCCGGCGCATCTACAAGGGAATACGGCCCATCCCCGAAGATAGCTAGGCAACCGCCGAAGGGCGATTGCATCAAATTTCGTCTAGCTTGGGGTAGAATCCCGTTTTCTTGTTGACATAGAGCTACGGGAGGAGAATCATGGATTCTGCGCCAGCCGCGACCATCTCGAGCCATTTCACCAGCATGGAAAGTTCAGATCGAGCGTTCCAAGTTGCATTTACTCCTTGACATCGTCGTTATCGCTATCTGCGCCGTGATTTGCGGTGCCGATAACTGGGTAGACGTTGAGAACTTTGGCAAGGCCAAGCGGAAATGGCTGGAGACTTTTCTGGGGTTACCCAACGGCATCCCCTCTCATGACACCTTTGGCCGTGTTTTTGCCCGGCTGGACCCGGAACGGTTTGAGTTTGCTTCCTGAGTTGGGTACAGGCCGTCAGCGTGGTGACCGCGGGACAGGTGATTCCCATTGATGGGAAAAAGCTACGCCGTTCCCATAACCACACGCTGGGCAAGGCCGCTATTCACATGGTTAGCGCTTGGGCTTCCACAAACCGGCTGGTGTTGGGACAGATCAAAGTGGACGACAAGTCCAACGAGATTACGGCGATTCCCGAATTGCTGCGTGTATTGGAAATCGCTGGTTGCATTGTCACTATCGATGCTATTGGGTGTCAAAAGGAGATTGCCAGCCAAATTGTCAGGCAGGGAGCTGACTATGTGCTGGCGCTCAAAAGAGAATCAAGGAAGACTGTACCAGGATGTCACGGGATTCTTCCAGCATGCGGAGCGAATAGGATTTGGGAAGATCGAATCCGATTATCACCGAACGGTTAGCAAGGAACATGGTCGGATAGAGGTTCGACAATGCTGGACCATCTCCGACCCGGAGTATCTCAGCACCCTGGCCGACGTGGAAGGATCGTTCCAAACTGAAAAGCATAGTGAAGGTGACAGCGGAACGCCGCGTTGGTGACAAGACCTCGCTGCAAGACCGATACTTCATCGCAAGCTTGGATGGAGAAGCCAAACAAGCGCTCTACGCGGTACGCACCCATTGGGAGATTGAGAACTGCGTTCACTGGGTACTCGACATCGCCTTTCGGGAGGATGAGAGCCAGTTCGACAGGGCGACGGTGCTCAGAACATGGCTGTCGTACGCCACATCGCCCTGAACCTGCTCAAAGCAGGAGAAGACAGCCAAATGTGGTGTAAAAGCGAAACGGCTCAAAGTTCATCGGGCTGGACAACTACCGGCGATTACTCCACAGTGCGGTTTTCCGCCAGTCGATGCTCAATGGGGTCTACTTTTGGATCTTGACCGTGCCGGTCCTGATCTTTGGATCGTTGGCGCTCGCAGTGCTCCTGAACTCAAAACGCATACGCGGGTTCAGGTTCTTTCGCCTGATGATCTTCCTACCCTACATAACCAACATGGTTGCAGCTGGGTTCACCTTTCAACTGATGTTGCATCAGGAGCGTGGGCTGGTCAACAGCATCCTTGGCTTGATTGGGGTGCCGGCTGTGCCATGGCTCGAGACCATATGGGGGGCCCGTGTGTCGCTGGCGCTGCTGGTGATTTGGGCGTGGCTTGGTTACAACATGGTCATCATGTTGGCCGGGCTTCAGACTATCCCGGGGGAGTTGGTCGAGGCAGCGCAGGTGGACGGCGCAAATCAGATTCAGGCCTTCTTTAGAATCACGATTCCACTGATGCGTCCGGTGATACTCTTTACATTGGTACTGTCTACCTCTGGCAGTTTTCGGCTCTTTGCCGAGAACATGGCCCTGTTCAGGAACACGGTCGGCCGAGGGCCTTTGAACGCGACCGTAACGCCTATTGTTGCCATCTATAGCGCTGCCTTTCGTGACTTTGATTTCGGCTATGCATCCGCAATGGCCTATGCATTTTTCGCGGCTATCTTTTTCTTGAGCCTGCTCCAGCTGCGCTATGTGGGCCGAGACGGTAAGAGTTGAGCCAAGGAGTCAATTACGATGCGACCAAGAGACCGGATAGTTCGTTCGGTGCACACGCTTTTTCTTTATGGAGTGCTCGTGGGCACCGGCTTTTTCATGATCTTGCCTTTCTTGTGGATGCTCAGCACCTCTCTCAAGCCGATGGAAGAAGTGTTCGGATACCCCCCGATTCTAATATCGGCCAGGTCGAGCCTGCAGGCATATTCCACCCTGATTGCTGAGCACGGTGTGCTGAGATCGCTCGGAAACAGTGCGCTGGTTGCCAGCGCAACAACTGGGCTTCAGCTAGTGGTGTGTTCCGCCGCGGGTTATGGATTCGCCAAGTTCCAGTTCCGCGGCCGGGACAGGCTGTTTGCGATCCTGGTGGGATCGATCATCGTCCCATTCACAGTCCTGATGGTGCCACTCTACAAGATCATGCGCGACCTTGACTGGCTCAACTCCTTTCGAGGTGTCATCGTACCGGCAGCTGCCAACGCCTTTAGCGTCTTCTTTTTGCGCCAGTACATATCGACGGTGAACGACGAGTTGCTGGACGCCGGGCGCATCGATGGCTGTAGCGAATTCGGAATCTTTACACGGATTGTTGTACCCATCATCCGGCCCGGCTTGGTCAGTCTGGGCCTGATACTATTCATGAGGGCTTGGAACGACTATTTGTGGCCATTGGTAGTCTTGCGATCCCAAGAAAAGTACACAATGGTGATCCTCATCAACTCTCTGGTTGGTGCATTGGGTGACGCGACACCGCGTTACGATCTGCAGATGGCGGCCGGATAATCAGCATCGTG
Source organism: uncultured Chloroflexia bacterium (assembly GCA_963695825.1). Taxonomy (GTDB): domain Bacteria; phylum Chloroflexota; class Anaerolineae; order Promineifilales; family UBA4811; genus CAVOHX01. The sequence goes on along the minus strand of CAVOHX010000021.1, from coordinate 79,413 downwards.
CCGCTGCTGATCATATTCGTGGTCTTTCAGCGTCGCTTCGTGGAAGGCATTACTGCCGGGGCGATAAAGTAAGGGGACAGGCCGTGTTCTTGGCATGACCTCATGAAATACGGCCAACCTGGCGCTGCCCGAGGTAGCAAGAAAAGGTTCGACAAACCGCTCGGGCAGCATATTCGCTTCATTCCAGTCGAAGGAAGACAGCATATGAGATCGTGTGCAGGTGCGTGGACCCTGCTTGTACTGCCTACCAGGTCCACGATACCAGTTGCCGGCGTGTTGTCACACCAACGGGGAGAATGGAGACCTGCCGGCCTCATGGTGGCTTGAGACTTCCACACTCTCAAGGCTCAAGTCATCCCCGAAAGTCTTGAGGACACCTGTCCTATTTCACTCGATTACGATAAGCTCGTCGATGCTCCGATAATTGGACAAGAGTTCGGCGCCGTTCGCGGTCACCACGAACATGTCCTCCACATGGTAGCGCTCGTTGGTTTCCTGATCCGTCCAGCCATTTTCGATGCACAGGACCATGTTCTCTTCGAGCGGCTGCACCTCCTTCTCGGTCCAGATGGGGCGCTCGTGGATCTCCATGCCGATACAGTGACCGAACACCTCCCGGTCGGGCGGCATTCCCATGTCAGCATACATCTGGCGTGCTCTCTTGCAAAGGTGGGCCGGGATCAGCACCCGGCCGTACCTGGTCGACCATGTCGTAGTGGATCTCTACCACCTTGCTGTAGATGCTCTGCTGCCGGCTGCATGGTTTGCCGACGACCGCCATGCGCACCATGTCGGTCAGATATCCGGAGAACATGGCGCCGTAATCGACGCGCAATAGGTCTCCATACTGGATCGGCACCGATTCGGCAAAGTGGTGCCCGAGGGGAAGCCGTTCGCCCGAGGCCATGACGTTAAAGTGCACCAGGTCAGCCCCAAAACGAGCCACGGTATATCCGATGGTGTCGGCCACATCTTTTTCAAGGTCCCCGGGGCGGGCCAACTCGTAGGCGGTGACAATCGCCTTGTTAGTGGCCCAGGCGGCGCGTCGATAGAGTTCTATCTCGGCCGGCGTCTTGACGCTTCGCACCATGTCGCTCTCCTCAGTGGTATCGACAAAGGTCGCGTCAGGCAGCAGCGCCTCGATCTGCTTGAAGTAGAGGGCCCCCAGTCGCCTCATCTCGAGCCCCATTCGAGATTTGGCCAGGCCCATCTCCTTGATCGTCTGAGCAAACACCTCCACAGCGGTGGGGTCCGGCTTGCCCCATTCAGAGTGCCAGAGATACGAATCGTTGTACACGCGGACGTCCTTGAGAAAGCATTCGATGTTCCCGAATCCCACCCCGCGAGCATGTGTGATGAGCACCGGCTCACCCTGCACCGGATTGATCACGAAATGCACCCCCGGCAATTGGGGCAGGTCCATGTCGTAGAACCCGGAATAGTAGGTGATGTTTTCCGGCGAGGTGACGATGATGGCGTCCAGCCCGCTGCTCTGGACCAGCCGGTCGATCCGTTCAAAGTTGGCAAACTCTACTCGATTCATTCCTAATCCTTTCGTAAGTGGAGAAACGAACGTTCTTCTCGAGCGCGCGACCGGCACTTGCCTAAAGGCGATCAGCCACGATCGTGCCGTCCTTGATAACTAGTTTGATGTTCTCTACATCCTGGAGCACACGGATGTCCTGCAATGGATCGGGACCCACCACAATCAGGTCGGCGATTTTGCCTTCTTGCACTGTGCCCAGTTGGTCGGCCATGCCCAGGATCTCGGCCGGTACGCTGGTTGCGGCCCGGATGGACATCATCTCTGAATAGCCAAGCTTGACATAAACCTCCATCTCGCGGGCGTTGCTCCCGTGGGGCACGTGGGGGGAGCCGGCGTCGGTACCAATGGCTGCCAGCACGCCGGCGCGGTGCGCTTTATAGAAGCCCTGTGCGAGCATCTCGTGCTCCTGGCGCACCCGCTCCAGCCAATACTCGGGAAGATCGCTCTTGCCGCCGCCCTGCCTGGCCTCCTCGGCCGCGTTCAGCTGGGCTTCGTACACGCATATGGCGGGTACCCATCCGACCCGTCGCTGGACCATCTGCTCGATGACCCTGTCGTCAACGCCGATATAGCTGCCATGCTCGATGCAGTCAACGCCCGCCACGAGGGCGTTCATCATACCCCTGGCGCCGCAGGCATTACAGGTAACCCGCCGGCCCAAACGGTGGGTCTCGTCGGCGGCGGCTTTCATCTCTTCGACGGTCAACACCTGGTCCTCGGCGCTCCAAAAGCCCTCGGCCGAGCCGGTCGCCATCAGGTGTATCCAGTCGGCGCCGGCGCCGATCTTTTTGCGAACCATTCGGACCGCCTCGACCGGGCCGGTGACGTTGCTGTCCGTCACGCCGTGGTTCTGCTTTTTCCCGTCAGGAAAGGTGATGTCGATGGTAGAGCAGGTCACGATGCGAGGGCCCACGTACAGCCCGTCTCGCTGAGCGCGGGCCACGTCGTTGATGGCGTCCCGGGGGGAACCGGTGTCCCGCAAGGTCGTGAAACCCGCCATGAGCGCTTTCTTCGCGTTCTCCGCCATAAAGATCGCCAGATAGCCGCTGGTTTCTTCGACCATGCTGACCATCTCGCCAAACCGGGGATGGGGGCGGCCCTCGGGGAATTCGGACACGTCTCCCCATAGGTGCACGTGGAGGTCAATGAGGCCTGGCATCAGGGTCCATCCGTGCAGGTCGATCACCCGGTCGGCGGCATCAATTGGCGGCTGACCCCGGCGACCAGGCCGGTCGATTCTGGTGATGCGATTCCCCTCCACTGTCACCGCGACGTCGTCCGCCACCGCACCAGTTCCATCGATTAGCCGGCAGTTTTCGAGAATCATTCCCATGGTCTTCTACTCCTCTTTTTCCTGATTGACCGGACCGCCGGGGCCCGAGAAGAGATGGCACCGGGCCCGGTGATCGAGCGACACCTCCACAATGGTGGTTCCTCCTGCTCGCAAATTGGACCGATCCTGACCGGGCAGCGCGTCGAAAAGCGACAACCGGGCGGCACCCGGGTCGGGTCCGGCGCCTCAGCCTTGAGTCCCATCAGATCGCGCAGGTCGCGGCCGGGGTCGGCGGTGGGCATGGAAGCAATGAGGCCGATCGAATAGGGGTGCTTGGGGTTCCGGAAAACCGCCTTGGTGGGACCGCTCTCGACAATTCTGCCCAGGTACATAACCGCCACCCGGTCGCTGACATAGTTGATGACCCGCATGTCGTGCGAGATAAAGACAGTCGTCAAATCGAGCGCTTGTTGAAGGCTCTTGAATAGCGCAAGGAGGCGGGCCTGGACTGAAACGTCGAGTCCCGAAGTGGGCTCATCCAGGATCAGCAGGGATGGATTGAGGATCAAGGCGCGGGCGACGCTGATGCGCTGCCGCTGCCCACCGGAAAACATGTGGGGATACTTTTGGAGTTCCGACGAGCCCAACCCGACCTGTTCGATGGCCCGTTTCACCCGGCCACGCGCCTCGGGTCCGCGCACTCCTTGAATGTGCAGCGGTTCGGCAACGATCTGGGCTATGTTCATTCGAGGATCGAGCGAAGAATACGGGTCCTGATAGACCATCTGCATCTCGGCCCGAATTTCGCGCATCTCGGCGCGCGACAGCCTCAAAAGGTTTCTGCCGCGATACCAGATCTCTCCCTCGGATGGTTCTACCAATCGCAGCAGGCAGCGACCCAGTGTGCTCTTGCCGCAGCCGGATTCGCCCACGATACCCAGCGTGCTGCCCTCAGCCACGTCCAGCGAGATGCCGTCCACAGCACGCACGCGCGCCTGCACCCGGTTGAGAAAACCTCCCCTGATCGGAAAGACTTTTTTCAACCTGCGGACGCGCAGAATGGCGCTGCTCACTCCGCTCTCCAATGACCGTGCACCTTTCCGCATTTGCTCGTGTGATTGGTCTCAACTTCTACCGCCAGCGGCTCGCGTTCGAAACAGGTACGCACCGCTTCCGGGCAACGGGGCGAGAAATAACATCCCCGCGGCAGTCGAATCACATCCGGCACCTCGCCGGGGATCTCGGTAAAGGGCTCACCGATTTCGAGTTGGGATACCTTGACCAGCGCCCGGGTGTACGGGTGGCTGGGGTTGCGAAAGATCGCCTCCACGGCGGCATCTTCGACGATCTGCCCGGCATACATTACGGCTACGCGATCGCAGAGTTGGGCCACTACGCCCAGGTCGTGCGAGATGAACAGAATCGACATGGTGGTCCGATCCGCCAGGTCGCGAAACAGGTTGAGAATCTGTGCCTGTACACTCACGTCGAGTGACGTGGTAGGTTCGTCGCAGATCAGGAGTTTCGGATTGCCCAAGGAGGCCATGGCGATGAGGACCCGCTGGCGCATCCCGCCGCTCAACTGGTGGGGATAGATTCTCAGATGACGTTCGGGTGACGGTAGATCGACGACCGCCAATTGATCGATCGCGCGCTGGGTAGCATCGCGGCGAGAGACCCTGCTCTGGTCATCTCGCCAGCGGATGCTGTCCACAAGCTGTTGGCCGATGGTAAAGACGGGGTTGAGGGAGGAGAGCGGATCCTGGGAAACCATCGAGACCGTACGGCCGCGAATCCTCCGCATGGCCGGCTCATCCAGATCCAATAGGTCGGTGTCATCAAACCGGATCGAGCCGCCGGTGATGCCGGGGGGGGTATCCAGCACACGCAGAATCGACCGGCCGGTGACCGATTTTCCACTGCCGCTTTCGCCAATCAGGCCGACAATTTGCGCGCGCTCGACGGTCAGGGACACGCCGTTGAGAACGTTGGCGACGCCCCGCAGGGTGGAGAAGCGGACCACCAGATCTTGAACCTCGAGCAACGGATGCGTGGACACCCTCTACCTTCCGCGTATCTTGGGATCGACCGCATCTCGAATCCCATCGCCGACCAGGTTGCAGCCGAGCACCACGCTAAAGACCGCCAGCCCAGCAAACAGCGAAACCCACCAGTATTCGGGCATATAGGACCGGCCGCTGCTGACTGCTACACCCCATTCGGGAGTAGGGGGCTGAGCGCCCAGCCCGATGAAGCCGAGGGCTGCCATATATAGTATGCTAAATCCAATGTCCATCGAGCCACGCACCAACAACATGGGCAGGCAGTTGGGCAGGATATGGCGAATGATGATGTAGAGGCGGCTGGCGCCCAGACCGCGAGCGGCATCGACAAAGACCTCTTCTTTCAGCGAAAGGGTTTGCGCTTCCACCAGGCGGCTGTAGGATGGCCACCAGACGATCGAGATGGCGACCATGGCGTTGAACAGCGAGGGCGAAAGCGCGGCCGTGATGGCAATGGCCAATAGTAGAGACGGAATGGCCAGAAAGAGATCGGAAAGGCGCATGATGATCGCTCTCGGCCAACCGCCGAAAAAGCCGGCGATCGCCCCCGCCGGGACCCCCAGCAACATGGTTACGACAATCGGCAAGAGGCCCCACAGCAAGGTGATGCGAGCTCCCCATAGGACGATGCTAAACACGTCGCGGCCCAACCAATCGGTGCCCATCCAGTGGGCGGCGCTGGGTGGCTTGAGGCGCTCGAACAGATTCTGGTCTTCATAGTGGTAAGGTGCAATCGCAGGGCCAGCAACCGCGATGAACATCCAGAAGAGCAGAATGAGCAGACCGAAAACAGCCATCCGGTTGGCCAGGAAGATGCGTATTGTGTGTTCGGTGCCCTCTGGCAACCGTGCGAGAACCGATCTCGGCGATTCCGAGTTGGTTTCAGTTCTGGCGTTTTCCATGTCAGCAGGTGGCATCTCGTTCATCCGGTCACACGCGAATCCTTGGATCCAGAAAAGTGTAGACCAGATCTGTGATCGCGTTAAAGAGTATGTATATCATGCTGGCGACCAACGTGGTTGCCATTACCGGCCGCAAATCGTTGTGAATGGCGGCGTGCACGACATAGAGACCCATTCCAGGCCAGTCAAAGATAGTCTCGACGATGACGGCGCCCCCCATCAGGTAGGCGATGCTCAATCCCACCTGGGCGGTGGGCGCCAACAAGGCGTTCTTGAGGGCGAATTTAAAGATGACCAGCCGTTCCGGCAATCCGGCGGCGACCCGCGCGTTCAAGATGAAATCCCGGCTGAGCACATCTAGCATGCCCGAACGGGTCAGGCGGGTGACGACGGCCAGCATGGGTAGCGAAAGGGTAACGGCCGGCAGCATCATATGCCTCAGGCTCGAGATCAGCCCGGGGAGACTGCCTGCCAGCAGGCTGTCCACCACGTTGAAACCGGTCACCCGGATGGGGGCCAGGTTAGGGTCGATGCGGCCGGTGATGGGGAATAGGCCGAGCAGTCGCCCGAAGACCAGTTGTAGCACCAGCGCGGTCCAGAAATCAGGTGAAGAGACGCCGGTGATGGCCAACAGCCGCGAAAGGTGGTCAATCAATCGACCCTTCAAAACAGCCGAGAGAACGCCCAAGACGATGCCGGGCACGACTCCCAGCAGCGTGGCCATCGCCGCCAGCTCGATGCTCGCCGGCACCTTGGTGGTCAGATCTTCCCGGACCGGCCGCCGCGTGACCAGCGATTTACCCATGTCGCCGTGCAACAGCCGTTCCAGGTACGTGAAGTATTGAATGTGCAACGGCCGGTCGAGGCCAAAGTCCGATCGAATCTTTTGGACAGTCTCTTCCGAAGCCTGCGGACCGGCCGCCGCACGGACTGGGTCGGCGGGGATGACGTTCCCGAGGATGAAGGTGAGCGTAAGGATACCCAATCCAATGGGGATCATCGCCAGCAGTCGCAGCGTCAGGAAGCGAAGAACCCTCACCTACGTCACCCTCATTTCGCCTGAAAAGGAAGAGCTAGCGGGAACGGTGCGCGCCCCGCTAGCTCTCTAGCCACCTAGCAATCCAGAGACATCGGGTAGAAATAGGTGCTCTGCATGCCGGCCTTTTGGAACTCGTAGCCCTTGACGCAGTCCAGCATGGCGACGCGCCACTGGGTGGTAAAGATCCAAATATCCACCGCGTCCTCCACCAGCATCTTCTGTAGCTCCTGGTAGACGGCAATGCGATCCTCAGCATTGGGCAAGTTGCGGGCTCGGTCAACCATTTCGTCATACTTGGGGTTATTGTACCAGCTGCAGTTGTACCAACTACCTGTGCCAGGTTCGTGAGATCGATACTGGGGGTAGAGAAGGATCTCTGCATCGGGATAATCGGTCGATGCCCAGACCGGGCAGACGTGGAAGTTGGTCTCCGGGTTCAAAAAGGACTCGGCCAGCACCGGCCACGTGACTCCCTCGACCGTCATTTCGATACCCAGTTCCTTCAGGTTATTCTGCAGCACTAGGCCCATGTCACGCTGGATGTCCTCGCCGGCAAAAAACTCGCACGTCAGGAGCACGTCGGCCGGGTTGATGCCTGATTTCTCCAGGTATTCGCGGGCTTTGTCCATATCCTGCTTGGGTGTGGTCAGGCTCAGCCGGCCGGGATACCCCGCGGGGACCGGTCCATCCAGGTATTCAACGTGGCCGCCAAAGAGCCCATCGACGATCGCAGCATAGTCCAGAGCGTAGGTCAGCGCCCGGCGGAAATCCGCATTGTCGGTCGGCGGTCGTTGGTTGTTCAACTTGAGCATAAAAGGCTGCAGGGTGGGGTTTTGCGAAACCATGACATTGTCGTACCCCGTCACAACGTCATAGTCATCCTCGCCCAAACGGTCCGAAAGGTGAACAGCTCCGGTGCTCAGGAGCTGCTTCAGCGTGCCGGGTTCGCGGTGAATCTCGTAAACCCAGCCATCCAATCGTTTCTCAGGCCACCCCTTCCAATAGTCAGGGAAATACGGCATTTCGATGCGGACGTCGGCCTGGAAGGACGAAATCATAAAGGGACCAGAACCAGCGTCATTGTCCCGCATCCATTCGCCGCCCCAATCTCCGTCCTTTTCGTTTGCCTTGACTAGTTTCTCGTTGACGATGTAGAGCCAGGGCAGCGTGTAGAGAAAGGGTCCAAAGCTCTCGGTTAGCACGATCTTGACGGTCAGGTCGTCAATTATCTCCAGCTTGGACGCATCGACGTTGCTCCACAGGAAGGAGGGCACATCTTGCATCGCCAGCATGCGCTCCATGGAGTATTTGACGTCCGAGGCAGTCAGCGGGGTCCTGTCGTGGAAGAGCACGTTCTCCTCCAGGTAAAAGGTCCATTCCAGCCCATCGTCGCTCACGTCGTAGGATTTGGCGAGATGGTTGACCAGTTCCGGCGGGTCGCCGTCGAAACGGAACAGAGCGTCGTACACGTTGTCATCGATGTAGCGAGACCAAAGCGTGTAGCCCACGGCCGGGTCGATGGACTCCATCTCGTGGGTCGATCCATAGATGAGAATCCCGGTTCCTTGCGACGCGGGCATCGCTTCTGCAGTAGCCGTCGGGGCCTGCATGGCCGGGGCCGCTTGAGTCGCGGTTGGTTCGACAACTTGCTCTCGGGTGTCGGGGTATCGGTCGCCTGGCACGCGACCATCCCCAGGGGGATGGTCAGACCTACGCCGCTCAGAATGCGGATAAAGTCGCGCCGCGTGAGTCGCCCGCGCTTGGTGTACAACTCCATCAGATGCTGCTCGGTCATTCCTTCAGGGGGGGTGGGTTTCTTCTGCGTCATTTCAGCCTCCTCAACTGTGTCTGTGCGCTCGATAAAAAGGGATACCCAACGGTCTCAACCTGCATTCGCTGTTATCTCACAACGCTTCCAATGACAGCCCTCCTCTACTTGACCGACTTGACGCGCCCGATACTGCTCGATTGCGACTCTCGCCATGTCGCCAGTGTTACAGGTCCCATGGCCTGTCCTCACCGGGGGCGCCTATGCCTTCCACGATGCGTAACGGTACAGAAAGGTGGCGACAGATTTCTCGAACAAAGGAAGATGCTCCAGGATCGCGTACTCGTTGACTGAGTGGACGTTCCCGCCGTGACCGAGACCGCCCAACACGGCCGGCAATCCCAGGACCTGGGTAAACAGGTACTGGGGGCCAGAGCCTGCCAGGAAGGGCCAGATGGCGCCGCGGGGATACTCATGATCTTCATAGCTGGCAAGGAGCGCTTGAACCACTGGCTCGGAAATGGATACTCGACTCCATTCGTAGCCACCGATCACGCGCATCTCAATATCTGGAAATCCGCCTCGATCCAGATACTGCCTCAAGAGATCCAGTACTCTGTCCTTGCGCATCTCGGGCACCAGCCGGATGTCCATCTTGGCCACCGCCTGGCAGTCTATCATCGTCTTGATGCCCTTGCCCGTGTAGCCCGAGACCAGTCCATCCAGGTTGAGCACCGGTGAATACAGGTAGCGGCGCAACAGGTCGAGTTTGCAGGGCTCCTGGAGTTTGAACAGCCCGGCATCCAGCTCTTGCAGGATAGCGACCGGGTCAAAGAAATCACCCAGGTCTTCCAGGAGCGCTTCCTCCTCCGGACCCGGACCCGACACCTGATCGTAAAAGCCGGGAATGAGCACTTGCTCATCCCCGTCGAGCAAGGTATTCAGGGCACGGACCAGACGCCAGGCGGGTGATCCAATCCAGGCGCCATGCATACTGTGGATACCGGCCGCCCGTGGCCCTCCCCATTCGCCGCCGCGGCTGATCAGCTCGAGCTGAATGACCCCCTTGAATCCCAGGTAGGTCGCGGGAATGCCTTCCCGGTCAAGGGCAAAATAGGGAGAGAACACGGCGTCGGCCCTCAGCCGATCTCTGAAAGCGTGCACGAATGGCTCCAGGTTCCGGCTCGCCTGTTCCTCCTCTCCCTCGATGAGAAAGATCAAGGTTGACCGGGAGGTCCCCCACGGACTGGATGGCATCAATGACGTTGAACGTGGCCTGGAGCGGTCCCTTGGAGTTGCAGATGCCGCGACTGACGACGCATTCGCCCAATCCATCAAGTTCTGCGATGTCCCCGCCAAACGGAGGCACGACCCAGCCGGGTTCGTTGGCTGGCATCACGTCGTACATACCGTAGAGGAGGAGCGTCTTGGGCCGTCCCCGGTCGAGCGTGCCGAAAACGATGGGATTCCCTTGTGTAGGGACTAGCTGCGCCTTTCCACCAAGCGCCTGTATGATCTCCCTGACCTTGTGGGCCATCTCCCGGATACCCGTCCCCTCTGCGCTAACGCTGGGGATACGCACGATCTCGCGGATCGCCTCCAGGTGCTGAGGAAAATCCGTATCGATTACACGATGCACTGCCTGCAATGTCATCAGCTAGCCTCACTCGACGTCACACAACTGACGCAAGCTCTCGAACGTGGTTTCCATGCCTGTGTTTACATGTGTGCCTGGTATCGACAGGTGGATGCCAGCATGTGATGAGTGCCAGGTGTGAAAGTCAGAGTCGATCCACCCGGCAAGTTGGTGTTGAGCCCTGTGAGGGCGCCAGGATAGTGGTCTCCTAAACGAGTCTTTCCTTGAGCCACGTGAAGTGGCTGTTCAGACAGGACTGAGCTTGCTCAACGTCCCTGTCGGCAATTGCCTTCAACAGTCGTTCGTGATCGTCAATCATTTGAAGAGGGTCGGCCGGCGTGAGCAGCGACTGATCCCGCAGGTTGCGGATCACCCGCCAAAAGACGTCTAGCAGTTTGAGGAGCAGTTGGTTGTCTATTCCACGGTAGATAGCCGCATGGAACAGGGACCCAAGTTCTTGCACCTCGATGATGCGGCTGCCTACTCGGGTCTTGTTCCTCATGTCTTCGACTATCATCTCCAGTTCCTGGATGGTTTCAGGATCCATCGCTTCGATGGCGTCTTGAATGAAGGCCAGCTCGATGCGTTCTCGAATGACCAGCACCTCCTTGACGTCGTTGGCGTCAAATAGAATGCCATACTGAAGGTTCTCTACGATCGGGTCCAGATTGAACCCTCGCACGTAGTGGCCGTCTCCCCGCCGAGAATCGATGACGCCCAGCGATTGAAGCGACCGCAACGCCTCGCGGATGACGGTTCGGCTGACGCCAAGCCGCCGTGTGAGCTCGGATTCCGACGGGAGGGAACTGCCGGCCGCTAGCTGCTGATGCAGAATGTAATCCTTGATCCGATTCTGGACCTCCTGGTGCATTGAGGGCACTTCGATTGGCTGCAGGGCATCAGTCTCCATACGCGCTCGTCCTCGTCGGTAGGATGTCATACAAGTACACATCAGTCTAGCATACAGGATCTGTTTTGTCAACTCGTCGATGCTGGAAACGGCGGGAGAGCAGAAGCATGATGTTTACTTGACTCCGCTGCTGCCCGAGTGGGCGGCCGCGGCAGAGCGCCGGATTGTTATCCGGCGCGAGCGGGGGTGGGCAGCGTGAGCGGGGGCAGGTGGCGCGGCCGCGTGCCTACGCCCAGAACATCTCGCCCGGCGGTTCGAAGATGATCGCCTCTTTCAGGACCGCCACCGCTTTGGCCAACCCCTCGGCCGGTGACATGAGCGCGTCCTCGTGCTCGATCGAGACGACGTAATCGTACCCCACCATGCGCAGCGCGCTCATGATTTCCTTCCAGACCGTCAGCCCGTGACCATAGCCGATGGTCCGAAAGCTCCACGAGCGGTCGATGATCCGGTCGTAGGGCTGGTTATCGTTACAGCCATGGACGGCGACGTTCAGCCGGTCCACCGCGACGTCCTTGCCGTGCACGTGAACGATCGCCTCGCCCAGCGTGCGGATCGCCGCGGCCGGATCGACCCCGTTCCAAAAGAGGTGGCTGGGGTCAAAGTTGCAGCCGATCGCCGGCCCGGCCGCCTCGCGCAGCCGGAGCATCGTGCGCACGTTGTAGACCAGCATGCCGGGGTGCATCTCGAACCCGATCTTGACCCCGTGATCGTCGGCGTACTTGGCCAGCCTCGGTCCAGTAGGGGATGGCCACCTCGTTCCACTGGTAGTCCAGCATGTCGAGAAAGTGGGGGGGCCAGGGGCAGGTGACCCAGTTGGGCTGGGTGTCGGTCGGCGCCCCGGCCGGTAGCCCGGAAAAGCCATTGACCACCGGCACGTTCAGGGCGCTCGCCAGGCGCACGCTCTTGCGCAGCGTCTCGTCGGCCGTCCGGGCCACGTCCGCGTCCGGGTGCAGCGGGTTGTTGTGGCAGCTAAAGCGCGCTGAGGATCAGCCCCCGCGACGCGATGGCCTCCAGGTACGCCTGGCGCTTGCTCTCGCTGGCAAGCAGCTCGTCCACCGGGCAGTGGTCGTCGCCCGGGTAGCCGCCGGACCCGATCTCGACGGCCGACACGCCGGCGGCGACGCAACGGTCCAGCGCCTCTTCCAGGGGCAAACTCTTGAACAGTACGGTCAACACTCCCAATCGCATTTCTGATCTCCTTTCGTATAGCAAGCCCCGCGCGCACGAGGGCGGGGGTTCGTGACCTAGCGGTAGATGTGGCCCAGCGCCTTTTCGACGAACCGGCGATTCCGTTGCAGTTCGGCGATCGGGTCCGCGGCCGTGTCCAGCTCGAACAGCGCCCAGCCCTGGTAGCGCATGTCCCGCATCAGGCGCATCCAGGCCGGCCAATCGACGACCCCGTCGCCGACCCCGGTGAACCACTCGATCTGCCGCTCAAAGATGGTCTCGTCGATAACTGTATCGGCCGGGGCAGAACCCACCGCGTCCTTCCAGTGGGTGAGGGCCACCCGCTCGCGGTGTCGATCCACGACCCGGACCGGGTCCGAGCCGGCGACGACGAATTGGGCCGTGTCCGGACACAAAAAGACATAGGTCGGGTCGGTCAGGGTCATCACCAGATCGACGTCCCGGCTGTTGCGAAAGAGCGAGAACGCCTCGGGGTGCATCGCCAGCTTGACCCCGTGCCGCAAGGCGGCCGCGCCCATCCGGTTGAGCAGGCCCGCCAGGAATTCGGCCAACCGGAGGTCGAAAAAGAGGGGTGGGTCGGCGTCGCGGCTCTTGCGGCTGGGAAAAGCGGTCACCAGCACCTCGGCGTTGCAGGCGCTAAGAAACTCGGCATAGCCACCGGCGAGTTCGACGATGGCGTCATGATCGGCCGGGTCGAGGAAATTGAGCCGTTGCCCGTCGGGGGTGATCTCGCAAAAGAAACCGGCCGCCAGTTCCAGCCCCCGGTCGTGCAAGGCCGCGTTGAACGCGGACGGGGAACCAAAGGCCTGGAGCGCGCTCCTCCAGTCGCCAGGCGGGAAGGTGATCTCGATGCCGTCCATCCCGGCCGCCTGGGCGCTGTCGAGTATTCGCTCCCAGAACCTGGGCGGGTCCCACCCCCCGTCGGCAATCGTTTTGCGGAGCTGGTTCAGCCCGCCGCGGCCGCCCCAAAAGCTGGGGGCGTAAAAGGTAATGAGGTCGGTGCCGAACTTGATGTTGTGGTCTGACACTGCAAGACTCTCCTATTGAATGAACGACAAAACCAGTATCGGTATCTGCTGCGTTGGGTCCAAGCGGTCCGGACTAGTTGTCCAGTTGGCCCATCCGCAACCCGGTCGGAAGCGCGGCCGGCCGGTCAACGGCCGTCTCTAACTCGACGACCCGCCCCAGCCGGACCGACTCGTCAATCGCCAGCATGGCGTCCAGGACGTGGGTCGCCAGCTCCCCGGTCGCCCGGTGGGGGCGCGAGCCAGTCATGGCATAGGCGAGATCGGCCGCTCCGATCCCGCGGTGTTCGCCGTGGTAGGGGCTGACCAGCGGCATCTCCTGCCACGCGGGTTCCGACCCGCCGGAACGATAGACGCGCACCGGCCCGCCAAAGGTGTCCGGGTCGTGCAGGGTCACGGTCCCCTCGGTCCCATAGATCTCGAAACGGGGCAGGTTGTGCTTTTGCACGTCGTAACTGATGGTCATGGTCGCCATCAAGTTCGAGTGGAACTCGAGGTGGGCGCAGACGTGGGTGTCCACCTCGACCGGGATTCTCTGCCCGTATTTGGGCTCGCTGGTGATGGTGCGCTCGGACCAGGTCCGCTTGGACATGCCGATGACCCGCTTGACGGGGCCTACCAACGAGACCAGCGCCGTCAGATAATAGGGGCCCATGTCCAGCAGGGGGCCGGCGCCCTCGAGATACAAAAAGCCGGGGTCGGGGTGCCAGCTTTCGGGACCCGCCCATCCCATGAACGCAGCCGCGGCCGTCGGCTCGCCGATCCAGTTCTCGTCGATCACCTTGCGGACCGTCTGGAGGCCGGCCCCCAGAAAGGTGTCGGGCGCGGCCGCCACCAGGAGGTGCTTGTCGGCCGCCTTGTTCAGGACTGCCCGAGCCGCCTCCCGGGTCAGGGCGAACGGCTTTTCGACGTACAGGTGCTTGTCGGCTTCCAGTATGGCGAGGTTGACCGGCGCGTGAGCCTGGGGCGTCGTCAGGTTCAGGATCAGATCGACGTCCTCGGCCGCCAGGAGCGCCTCGACCGTGAGAACCCGCGGTATCTCCAGGTCGGCGCCCAGCTGGCGAGCGGCCGCCAGGTTAATGTCGGCGCAGGCGACCAGGTCGAGGACCTCGAACCTTCGCACGCTGGGGACGTAGGCGCGCCGCGCAATGTCGCCGCACCCGATGATTCCTACTCGCACTCGATGCATACGTTATTCCTCATCAATGACAGTTTCGAACACCAAGAACATAGGGCATTGGTCATTGCGAGCCTTGGCGAAGCAATCTCCCGCCTTTAAAAACCGAGATCGCTTCGTTCCACTCGCGATGACGGGTGCCGGGCGGTGGAGATCGCTTCGTTCCCCTCGCGATGACAGGTGCCCGGCGGTGGAGATCGCTTTGTTCCACTCGCGATGACGGGTGTGCAGCGGTTGATCCCTATGCCAGCATCCCAGTCCACTTGGTATCGGATCGGGCGCTGGCGAGCACCGTGTCGATGAACGCGTTCCCGATGACCCCGTCCTCGACCGTCGGGTGGTCGTGCAGCTCGACCGGCTGACCCTCCCTCCACCCACGAATGCTCTTGAACGCCTCGCGGTAGACGTTGGCAAAGGTCTCGATAAACCCCTCCGGGTGACCGGCCGGCAGCCGCTCGGCCTCTTGTGCGGCCGGGCAGAGGAGGGCGCTCCCCCTTGAGATGACCTTCTGGTAGCCCGAGGGGTCCAGGAGCGTCAGATAGCTGGGCTGTTCCTGCCGCCACAGCAGGCCGCCCTCGGTCCCATAGACCCGGATGGTCAGCCCGTTCTCCTCGCCGGTCGATATCTGGGAGGCCATCAGCACCCCTTTGGCGCCCCCCTCGAAGCGGAGCAGCACGTTGCCGTCGTCCTCCAGGAGGTTGCCCGGGATGAACGAGGTGAGGTCGGCGCACAGCTCGCTGATCTTGAGGCCAGTGATGGTCGCGGCACAGGTTTTCGGCGTGGGTGCCGATATCCCCCATGGCGCACGAGGGACCGGAGACAGCGGGGTCCATCCGCCAGCCGCCGATGGCGCTCTCCGGGTTGGTCAGCAGGCCCGAGAGCCACCCCTGGGCGTACTCGACCACCACCTTGTTGACCCGGCCGATAGCCCCTTCCCGCACCATGTGGCGCGCCTGCTTGACCATCGGGTAGCCGGTGTAATTGTGGGTCAGGACAAAGACCCGGCCGGTCCGCTCGACCACCGCTTGCAGTTCCTTCGCCTGCTCCAGGCCGGTGCACATGGGCTTGTCCAGCACCACGTGAAAACCGGCCTCCAGAAAGGTTTTCGCCATCTCGAAATGGGTGACGTTGGGGGTGACGATAGAGACGAAATCGAGCCGCTCGCCCTCCGGCTGCCGGGCCTCCTCTTCCGCCATCTCGCGATAGTCGCCATAGACCCGCTCGGGGTCGAGATGCAGGTCAGCGCCCGCCTGCACCGATTTGATTGGGTTTGACGAAAAGACCCCGGCGACGAAATCCGCCTGACCGTCCAGCGCGGCCGCCATGCGATGGACCGGCCCGATCAAGGCGCCGGGGGCGCCGCCAACCATCCCTCCCTTTAGTTTTCTGTGGTGCATCACACTCTCCTCATGCTATCTGTAGCTAGTCGTATCTACCAGGCGTCCAGCTCTATGGGGACGACGTCGCAGGTCTCCATGTACCAGGTCAGCATCCGCTCCTTCAATTTGGCCAACACGGGCGCCAGCGCCGGGTCGTCGATCCGGTTATCCAATTCGTGCGGGTCGCGCTCCAGGTCGTACAACTCGTCCCCCTCGTAGAGCCGGCGCACGTATTTGTGTCGGCGCGTGCGGCACATGGTCGCCTTGGTGTGCCACGGCGCCTCGTCCGAGGCTTGCAGGCTGATGCGGGGCCAGTACTGCCCGTCCTCCGGTTCACCGTTCCACCGGGTCAGGTTGACGCTCTCGCTGGCGTGCTCCTCGCCCATGAGGCGGCCCCCTTCGGTAAAGACCGCGTCCCGATGGTCGTCGGCCGCGCTGTTCAAGAGCGGCAAAAGGCTCTTGCCAAAGTGCCAATAGTTCGGCTCGATCCCCGCCAACTCGAAAACCGTCGCCGGGAAATCGACCAGCTCGACCAGCGCCTCGCTTACCCGCGGCCGGACCGGCACGCTCGCCGGCGGTTTGAGGATAAACGGCACGTTGGTCAGGCAATCCTCAAAGGTGTTTTGCGTCTTTTCGACCAGCCCATAGTCGCCGGTGAAATCGCCGTGGTCCGAAAAGAGGAAAATGGCGGTCTCGTCGTACAGCTCCCGCTCCTGGAGCGCCTCCACCAGCAGGCCGAACTGGTGGTCGAGGCGGGCGCACATGCCGTAATAGGTGGCGCGAAGCTCGGTCCACCGCTCCTCGGACCAGGCTTGCATGTTCTGACGCTCCCAGATCCCCTGCAAGATGGACGGCTTCCCGGATCCAATCGGCCGGCGCCGGCGGCCGGTGCGGCAGGCGCTCCCGGTCGATCATGCTGAACCAGGGCTCCTCGACCCCATAGGGGGGGTGGGGGTAAAAGAGCGGCAAAAAGAGGCAGAACGGCCGCTCCCCGTCGTAGGAGCGGAGGAAATCGAGGGCGCCATAGACGTGGGCCCAGTCCAGGTCGAAATAGAGGTCGTCGTCGCCGGTGTCGAGCTTGCCGGCGTACATGCCGTAATAGGTGTCGCTCCCCCGCTCGCCCCGCCAGTCGGTCCAGGCGTGCAGACCCGGCCGGGGTTGGTGACCCCAGCGGCGATAGTCGTCGTCTGTGGGGCTGAACCGGACGTCGCAGTCGCGATCGACCGGCCGGCCGCCGGGGGTGAAATGGTTCTTGCCGTTCCACCAGACGTGATACCCATTTTCCTTGAGCAGGCGGAGCAGGTTGGTCTCGCCGTGTTCGGCGTGCAACATGTGGTGCATCGTCCGATGGCCCCGCACGTGGGGGTACCAGCCGGTCATAAAGCTGGTCCGGCTGGGCACGCAGGTCGGATTCTGGCAAAAGGCGTTGCGGAACGAGACGGCGTCCTCCTGAACCATCCGGTCGAGATTGGGGGTCACCGCGGCCGGGTTGCCCAGGTGGCCCATGACGTCCCCGCGCCATTGGTCCGGGTTGAATACCAGTATGTTGGGCTGTCTGCGCTCGGTCATCACATCCTCTGCTTTTGGGTCAAGGGTCCAATGGTGGGTACGGTTCGTTACGGTTCGTCAAATCAGCAGGGTCAGAGACCCAGAGTAGAGCCAAGGAGCAAGATGGCGGCCGCGCTCACGACGCCGACCATCAGGGCCGCGCCCAGGCCGACGACGAGCGGTTTCGCCCCCAGTTTTCTGAGGGCCGAGAGACGGGTGCTCAAGCCGACCCCGGCCAGGGCGACGACCATCAGGTTGACGGCCCACTCTTTGATCCCGCCGACGGCCGCTGCCCAGGCGTTCTGATCCCAGAGACCTAGCGCCCGGCCGCCGCCCGCCAGACTGGCGTCTCCGATGGAGCGGATGACCGCCATGCCCAGGAATCCCAGGATAAAGACCGGAAAGAGTTGGGTGAATGTGCTTGCCTCCGCGCCGGGTTTTGCCGGATCGGTGGACTGTCGCGCGTAACGGAGCGCCATCGCCGGGATGACGACCGCCATCAGGACGTTGCGCACCAGCTTGGCAACGGTGGCTACTTCCAGCCCGCGCGGCAGGGCAAAGGTGTCGGCAAAGAGCACCGCCGCTCCGGCTACCTGGGCGGTCTCGTGAATCGCAGTCCCCAAAAAGAGCCCGGATTTGACCGGATCGCCGCCAAAGATTCGAAAGGCTAGATAGGGGTAGGCCAACATTGCCGCTATGCCGAAAACCGTGATCACGCCGACTGAATAGGCGATCTCTTCGTCGTCGGCCTCGATGGCTGGCGCCGCCGCCACGATCGCCGACACCCCACAGATAGAGGTGCCGACCGCAATGAGGGTCCCCAGTCGGCTCCGGGAGTCGCAGCCACCGGTTCAACCGGGTGGTGAGGAACAGGGCGCTGGCGATGCAAAGCACCACCACCGGGACGCCCAGTGCGCCTAACCGAAGGAGATCCTGGAGGCTGAGGCGTATGCCCAACAGGATGATGCCCAGGCGCAAGAGCCTTTTCACCGAGAACTTCAGGCCGGGGGCGAGGATATCGGGCAATGGGAGCAGGTTGCCGGCGAGCGCCCCCAGCACGATCGCCACCAGGACCGGCGAGACCGGGGCGCTGGACAGATTCAGTGCCCGGCCGATGGCGCCGGCCGACCAGATGCTGACGGCCGCCAGGCCCGATGTCAGCGCCATGCCCGGGATGAGGCGCGGCAGCTCGTTGACCCTCACGCCGAGTAGGTTCTTTTCAATCCACGACATGGGCGACGCGATCTCCCGCCTGGAGAGCTACAACTGTCGTCTCCACGGGTCTAGGGCACCCGGCCGTCGAGGATCACCTTGAGCTTTTGCGGGTCGAGGTTGCCGCCGGTGACGATGCAAGCCACCTTGCCCGCGCCCGCCATCCCCCGGAGAGCGGCCGCGACCGGCGCCGCGCCGGCCCCCTCGGCGATGACGTTGTTGCGGTCGGCGATCAAACAGATGGCCTCCACGATGTCCTGCAAAGAGACCACCAGCGATCCGTCCAGGAACTGGCTGGCGACGGGCCACATCTCGTGGGGCAAACCCGGCCCGCTGATGCCGTCCACGAACGACGGCGTGTAGGGGACTTCGATCGGCCGGCCGGCCGCCAGCGAGGCGGCGAACGGCGCCCCGGTGTCCAGCTCAATCGCATAGAGTTTGGTATCCGGTTTCAGGGCGCGAACGACGGAGCCGACAGCGCACGCCTGCCCGCCGCTGCCCCAGGGGATCAGGACCGCCTCCACGTCGGGCAGATCCTCCAATATCTCGAGCGCGATGGTGCCATAGCCCGCCATCACGTCGATGTTGCTGGAGGGGTGCAAAAAGAACCGGCCGTCGATGAGCGGATGCTGTTGGGTGATGAGAATGCGCCACCACTCGGCAAAGGGGACCGTGACGATCGCGGCGCCCAGCCGGGCGACAGCCGCCACCTTGGTCCCCGGGGCGGTGTCGGGCACGATGACCGTGCACCGGACCCCCATCCGCCGCGCGTTCCAGGCGACCGCCTGCGCCATGTTGCCGCTGCTCGCCGTGTAAACGCCGTCCGCCAGTTGCGCCGGGGAGGCCATCGCCATGGCGTTGCACGCCCCGCGCAGCTTGAATGCGCCCGTCGGCTGCAGGTTCTCCAGCTTGAGATAGATCTCGGCCGGCGCCTGGGTGGTGTTGAGCGGGAGCAGCGGCGTCCGGGTCACGACGCCGGCGATGCGGTTCTGGGCCGCCCGGACCTCCTCGAGTTGGACCGGCCTGTGGGGCGGCAGGGCAGCCGCCTCACTCTCTACCCTCCCGGCACTGCAATCGATGCTTTCAACTGGGAAACGCTTTCGACCGGCCGCGCTACGACACCAACCAGCAGGCCACCCAATGATCGGGTTGCACCTCTAACAGCTCCGGCTCCTCAACCGAGCAATGGTCCACCGCCACCGGGCACCGGGTGTGAAAGCGACAACCCGAGGGCGGGTTGAACGGGCTGGGCACGTCCCCCTCGAGGACCACCCGGCTCGACTTGCGGCGCGGATCGGCGACCGGGATGGCGGACATGAGCGCCTGGGAGTAGGGGTGCAGCGGCTGGCGAAAGATCTCGTCCGGGGTGGCGATTTCGACCAATTTGCCCAGGTACATGACCGCCACGCGGTCCGAGATGTGATCAACGACGCTCATGTTGTGGGCGACAAAGAGGTAGGTGAGGTCAAACTCACCCTGGAGGTCCTTTAACAGGTTCAGCATCTGGGCCTGGATCGAGACGTCGAGGGCCGAGACCGGCTCGTCGGCGACGATAAACTTGGGCCGGAGCGCCAGCGCCCGGGCGATGCCGATCCGTTGTCGCTGCCCGCCCGAGAACTCGTGGGGGTAGCGCTTGGCGTGATAGTCCTCCAGGCCGACCCGGCGCAGCAACTCAAAGACCTGGTCGCGGCGCTCGCGCGGTGTGCCGATCTTGTGGATCTGCAGCCCCTCGGCGACCGACTGCCCGATGGGGGTGCGCGGGTTGAGGGATGAAAAGGGGTCCTGAAAGATGATCTGCATCTCGCGCCGCATCTCTCGAAGCTCGTCTCCCTCCAGGGCCAGGATGTCGGTCCCCTCGAAATGGATCTCGCCGCTGGTCGGCGTGATGAGACGCAGCATCGAGAGCCCCACGGTCGTCTTGCCGCAGCCGGACTCGCCGACCAGGCCGACGGTTTCGCCGTGGTTGATGGTGAACGAGACGTCGTCCACCGCCTTGCACCACTCTTTGGTGCGTTGAAGGATGCCGCGTTTGACCGGGAAATACTTGGTCAGGTTCTTGACCTCGATCAATGTTCTTGGGGCGTTTTGTGTCATCGTGGTTTCCATGAGATCACTCACCTCAGGAGGCCTGCATCGGGGGCAGATGGTTCTCTCCCGAATGGTAGAGCCAGCAGCGGACGGGGTGCTGGGGGCTCGCTTCGATCATCGGCGGCTCGAGTTGGGTGCATATCTCGAGCTTGTGCTGGACCCGCGCCCGGCACCGAGAGGCAAATCGGCAATAGTCGGGCAGGCCGATGAGGTTGGGGACGTTGCCCGGGATGGTCTCCAGGCGGGGCTTGCGGGCGCCCAGGATGGGGATCGAGGCGACCAGCCCCTGGGTGTACGGGTGCAGCGGGTGGTCGAAAAGCTCGGTGACCTCTGCCTGCTCGACGATGTGACCGGCGTACATGACCGCCACCCGCTCGGCCAACTCGGCGACGACCCCCAGGTCGTGGGTCACCAGGATGACGGTGGTGCCGTACTGCCGGATCAGGCCGCGGATGAGGTCCAGAATCTGCGCCTGGATGGTCACGTCGAGGGCGGTGGTCGGCTCGTCGGCGATGAGCAGCGCCGGGTTGAGCGCGATCGCCATGGCGATCATCACCCGCTGGGCCTGACCGCCGGATATCTGGTGGGGGTAGCTCTTGAGACGCTCCTCCGGGTCGGGGATGCCGACCTGGCGCATGAGGTCGATGGCTCGCTCCCGCGCCTCGGTGTTGCCCACTCGCTCGTGGCTCTTGATCGTCTGCACGATCTGGTAGCCCAGCGTAAAGACCGGGTTGATGCTGGAGAGGGGCTGCTGAAAGATCATCGAGATGCGCTGCCCGCGCAAACTCACCATCTCTCTTTCGGGCAGGTCGAGCAATGACCGGCCTTCGAACAAGATGCGGCCGCTGACGATCCGGCCGGGCTTGTCCACCAGCCGGAGGATCGAGAGGCCGGTGACGCTCTTGCCACAGCCCGACTCGCCCACCAGGCCAAAGACCTCACCGGGGTAGACCTGGATATTGACCCCACTGACCGCCTTGACCACGCCGTCGTCGGTGAAAAAGGAGGTGCTGAGGTCCTGGATGTCGAGCAGCGGGCCATCCTTGGGGGACTGAGTTGCCGGGTTCACGTATCGACCTCCTCGGTAAGATCTGTCTGTCTGTTGCATTCACACATAGCGCGCGTCTCCCTAGCTGACGTGGCGCGGGTCCAGCACGTCCCGCAGCCCGTCGCCCAGCATGTTGAAACCCAGGACCGTCATACTGATGGCAGCGCCCGGGATGATCATCAGGTGGGGCGCCAACTGGAAGAAATTCCGCCCCGCGTTGAGCATGGCGCCCCATTCAGAGGTGGGCGGCTGGATTCCGAGGCCCAGAAAGCTCAGGCCGGCGATAGAGAGGATCAGGTAGCCCATCTGCAGGGAGGCCAGGACGATGACCGGCGAGATGATGTTGGGCAGAATGTGCCGGGCGATGATGTGGGCGCGACGGCCGCCGAGCGCGACGGAGGCCTTGACGAATTGGCGCTCGCGCAATTCGAGTACGATGCCCCGCACCAGCCGGGCGTAGCCGGCCCACACGGCAAAGGTCATGGCGATCAGCATGTTGCGCAGCCCGGGCCCCAGGACGCCCACGACGGCGAGGGCCAGGATCAGGTTGGGAAAGGCGAGCAACACGTCCACCACCCGCATGGCGACGTCGTCGAGCAGGCCGCCCACGTACCCGGCCCACGCCCCGACCGTGATGCCGACCGAGATGATGATGAGCGTCGCCATCACCGCCGACCCGATCGAGGGGCGAGCGCCGAATATGATGCGGCTAAGCATGTCGCGACCCAGATTGTCGGTCCCGAGCGGGAATTCCCAACTCGGGGTTTCCAAACGGCGGGAGGGGAACTGTTGGTTCGGGTCGTGGGGCGCCAGGAGCGGCGCCCCCAGGGCGAGCGTCACCATCAGCGCGACGAGGACCAGCCCGACCACGGCGCCGCGGTTGCGAAACAACCGCCGGACGAAATCGGCCGTTGGGTGTGATTGAAAGGCCTGGTCGTGGTCGGGCAACTCTGAATCGACCATCGCGAGCTCTTGACCGCCTGTCAGTTCTCCGCTACTCACTGACCCCTCCTCGACCTGATATGGACACGCGTGGGTCCACGACCGAATAGGAGAGATCCACGACCAGGTTAACCAGCACGAACAGGGTTCCGGTAAAGACGACGAACGCCTGGATGATGGGGTAGTCGCGAAAGCTGATAGAGCCGGTGATGAGCCGGCCGACGCCAGGGATGGCGAAAACCGTCTCGATGATGACCGCCCCGGCGATGAGGTAGCCAAAGACGCCGCCGAGGTGGGTCAGGACCGGGATCAGGGCGGGGCGCAGCGCGTGGATAAAGGTGATCCGGGACCACTTGATCCCCCGGGCGCGGTCGGCCCGCACGTAATCGGCGCGCAGCACCTCCAGGAGCGACGAGCGCAGCAAGCGGCTGACGCTGGCGGCGGTGCCGATGCCCAGCACGGCCGCCGGCAGCACGAAATGGCGCCAGGTGTCGGCGCCGGCTACCGGCAGCAGTTGCAGTTGGACGCTAAAGATGAGGATCAGGATATAGCCGGTCCAGAACGATGGCATGGAGGCGCCCAGCATGCTGAACAGCCGCACGATGACGTCCGGAATGCTGTTGTGAAAGATGGCGGCGATCATGCCCAGTGGAAACGCCAGCAAGAGACCCACGAACAGACCGGAAATGGCCAGCCTGAGCGTGTGGGGAAGGTGGAGTCCGAACTCGTCTACCACCGGCCGGCCGGTGCGGTAGGATTTGCCCAGGTCGCCGGTCAGGGCGGCGCCGGTCCAGCGAAAGTAGCGCACGATCAGGGGGTCGTCCAGGCCAAACTCCTCGCGGATCTCTTGCAGCACCTCCATGTCGGTGGGCGGCTCTCCCATGCGGATCGAATAGATCAGACCGGCCGGGTCGCCCGGCGCCAGGCTGCCCAGGAAAAACGCCAGGATGGTGATTCCGATGAGGACCGGAATCAAAGAGATCACCCGCCGCGAGATGTAGGCGATCATCGACTCCCTCGGCGGGGTCGGCGGCGATACTCCACTACTGGCTCTCCAGGTCCCACAACGTCTCTCCGAGCATCTCGTTGAGAAACGGCGGCGGCACGACGGGCCAACCGGCGACCTCGGTCGCCCACTGGCGGAATCCGGGCAGGTTCGGTCTCGGCCGGCCTGCCGGGCCAAAGGTAAGGGAGAAACTCGCCGTGGCCTCGGCGTCGTTGAAAAAGCCGACGGCGACGTTCAAGGGGGCATAGACCGCGTGGTGGGGCGGGACCACGAACCGCGTCTCTTGCCCGTCGGGATCCAGGACGATGCAGCCCAACTCGCCGCCCAGGGAATAGACCGACATCTCGACGTGGGCCGCCTCTTCAGGCGAGGGCGGCACCCCACCGCCCGGGGGGATCAGGCCGACGTAGGAGATGTGCTTGGACCCAGAGACGAACGGCCGGAACCAAAAGTCGTCGGGGGCGCCCGGCTCGTGCCCGTGGCGATAGCCGTCGGCGTCCCACAGCGTCGCCCAGAGCGTTTCGTCGGGGCTGGGCGTGCCCTCGCGACTCGATTTGAACGTTCGGTCAAGTTGGCCGACCGAGCCGGGCCGCGCGGTCAGGTCGCCAGCCATGGCGTCCATCTCGGCCGGGGACCAGATGCGACGCCCCCGCTCATGGTACCAGGCGCGCATCTCCTCCAGGTTGGTGACCCCGCGTCTGTCCTCGATGGGGGACATGGGGCCCCAGGGGGAGGGGGTGTAGGCCATGTAGATGGTGGCGGTCGTGTCTCCTTCGTTCTTCATCTCCACCGGGTCGCCCGGCGGGATGCGGATGGCGGTGTGGGGAACCAGGGTGGCGGAGGCTCCACGGACGGTCACCCGGAGCGAGCCGGCGAGCAGGTAGAGCGAGTGCTCGATCTGCAGTTTCTCGGCGGTATCGGGATAGGGTGGCACCCCGCCGCCGGGCGGGATGTGGGCCACGTAGGTGAATATCTGGTTGCCGAGGATGAGCGGCCGGTACCAGAAAGCGTCGTCGCCGTGTTGGATACCGAATGAAGAGGATAAGGTCGAATGGATGTGCTGGGTCACGAAATGTCTCCTGACACGTTTTCGATGGATAATGGTTCTCGTCCGGCGCCGCTCCTGATAAGAGGTCGGGACCGCTCTTGTCGTTTGCTTTTGACTCTCAGAGGGGCAGCGCCGGCGCCGCGGCGCCGCCCACTAGCTGAGTTCCGGGTCTGACGAGGTTGAACCCGGATTACCTTTCAATCACCGCCGCTTCCCAGCGCACCTGACTGTGCACCGGGTGGGCGGCAAAGCTGAGCACCTGCGGGCCGGCGGCCCAGGAGTTGTAGATGCCGAACAGAGAGATCGAGGTGCGAGCCTCGTCCATGATGGTGTGGATCGCCTCGGCGGCCCATCGTTCGGCGTCGGCCTGAGTCAACGACGAGGAGCAGTTGTCGATCTCTTCGTTGATCTCGGGAAAGCCGACGATCGCCGGTGACATGATCGCCTGCCAGACGTTGGTCGTCTCTCCATAGTAGAATCCCCAGGTCGGGATCATGCAGGGAGCAGGCGCCGTGTTGGTCCAGGTCTCCAAAAAGATGTCGGCCGTCCGGGTGGTCAGGTAGGTGGAGAGGCTGGGCCAATCGTTGACGTTGATGATCTCCAGCTCGATGCCTACCGCCGCCCATTGGGCCTGCAGGACCTCGGGAACTGCGCCGTTCTCGGCCGCGTTCGGGTAGCCGTTGACCATCCGGAGCGTCAGCCGTTTGCCGTCCTTTTCCCGGATGCCGTCCTCGTCGGTATCGACCCATCCGGCGGTTTCCAGGACCTCCATCGCTCGTTCAGGATCGTAGGTGTACCCCTCGACCAGGCCGACCGAGTCGCCCAGCAGGCCGGCGGCGATCAGGGTCTGACCCATTTCGCCGAACCCGCCCCAGGCGGAATCGATCACTGCCTGCCGGTCGATGGCGTATCCTATCGCCTCGCGAACGGCCGGGTCCTGGAGGTTGGTGAACGGCTCCTCGCCCGAGAGTTGCAGGTCTAGCTGCATGAACTTGGAGGCCACCGCGTGATACAGGTTGATATCGTCGCGGTTTTCCAGCGCTGACATGGCGTCGCGCGGCGGATCGGCGATGATATCGACCTCGCCCGCCTGGAGGGCCAACAACCGGGTGATGGGATCGGGTATAAAGCGCAACTCGATGCCATCGATGGTCGGCGCGCCGCCCCACCAGTTGGGGTTGGCGGTCGCCTTGATGTACTCGTTGGGGACGTACTCTTGGAAGATCATGGGGCCGGTCCCAATGTGCTCGCCGGCAAAGGGGTCGCCCTTGCGGACCCCTGTCGTCGCGTGGGACAGGGTGCCGGGCAAACCGACGTTGGCGGTAGCGATCTCGAGGACAAAGTCGTCCACCGCGGTGGTGGCGTTCTCTCCGATGCGGGTCAGGACCGCCATCGGGCTGTCGATGGCAAAGTAGTTAAAATAGTCAGCCACGTCCTGAGCCGTCATCAGTTCGCCGTCGTGAAAGTAGGCGTCGTCGCGCAACTGAAAGACCCAGACGCCTCGGTCCACGTCGTACTCCCACGAGGTCGCCAGCCACGGCTGAAGGCCAAAGTCCTCATCGAATCGGGTCAGGGTGTCAAAGATCCGGATATCGACGCCGACGGTCACGTCGGTCGGCAGGTCCGGATCAAAGCGGTACTGGTCGAGAGTCCCGGCAATCCGCAGGATCACCGGCTCGGGCGGCGGTGCGGGAAGGGGGGTCGGCGTGACCTGCACCTCGACTACCTTGGTGACGACCGACTCGACCACCTGGGCCGTGCCTTCGACGATCACCGTCTCGACGATTTTCTCTTCGACGATGACTGTGACCACTTTTTCCACCACCTCTGGCTCGGGGGTCGAACACCCCACCAGCAGCGAGATGGCAATTGCCAGACCCAAAAGTAAGGGTAACCGTTTCATCAATACTTCTCCTATCTTGAGTTGATCGATCGACTGAACTTTTGGTCAAACACCTAACATTGTTTTGAAAGAACGCATCACCTCCTCATCGCGAACGAATGTGATGGACGATTCAACTCGACTCTGGATCGAGTCTCCAGGTGCGCCAGGCTTGACGCTGGCATTCAAAATCTGCCCGTCCAGGTGTGTGGGGGAACAGCCTGGGGCGGGGAGTCGCCGTCACAAATGCACCTTGACGGTCTCAAAGACCTCCTTGACGTGGGCGCGCATGAGTTGCTCCGCCAGGGAGGGGTCTCGATTCCGGATGGCTTCCACGACCTTTTTGTGCCCGGCATAGTCCTCGCTGCCCGGGGGCAAGCGATCAATTAAAAAGTACCAGATGCGCAGCGCCATGGCATAGTAGTGCTGGACCTCTTTGGTCAGGAACCGGCTGTGGCAGCACTCGGCGATCAAATAGTGCAATTGGCGTTCGCACTCGGCGACCATGCGCCGATCATGAGGGTCGGTGTTCATCAGTTGAGTCAGAAGCTGGTCAATCTGCTCGAGTTGAGCTCGGCTGGCGCGCTCGGCCGCGAGCCGGGCGCAGGCGCTTTCCATCTCGACGCGGATTTCATAGACATGCCGCAGGTCGTTCAAGGCGATCTCGGCTACCGACATGCCCCGCCGGTGAATCGCCACCACCAAACACTCGTTCTCCAATCGCTTGAGCGCCTCGCGCACCGGGGTGCGGCTCACGCCCAACTCTTCCATCAACACCTGTTGATTGATTGGCAGGCCAGGCGGCAACTCGAGGGAGATGATCTTTCCCTTGATGAGTTGATACGCTTTCTCGGCATCGGAATGCGAGGCGTGATTGATCGTGAGACTGGGCATGTTCAGACTCCTCATCATCCTAACACCTCCAAGAGAATACGTGTAGTATACTACAAGTCGCGGATAATGTCATCTCAATCGTTCTTAAAATTCCGGTTCCAACAGTGCGCCGGTCGGGTCGGGTGGGTCACCGTTGCCCGGCGGATAGCGCTCGTCACCCAGTTCGGCCTGAAGCTGGTGCAGTTCCCACCTCAATGCCTCCCGCACGGCCGTGTAGGCCGGGTCGTCGTAGACATTGTGCAATTCGTAGGGGTCCTGGTGCAGGTCGAACAGCTCCCACTCGGGTTCGACAGGTCTCGTCGATCGCGCCCGGCTGCCCGAGCGCGTCGGAGTAGTAGTAGATCAGCTTGTACCGGCGCGTGCGGACGCCGTAGTGGGCATAGACGTTGTGGTGCGCCTTGTGCATCCAGTAGCGGTAGTACATCGACCTGGCGCCAGTCGGCCGGGGTCTCGCCCCTGCAGGAGCGGGCGGAAGCTGCGGCCCTGCATGTCCGCGGGGATCGGGACGTCCGGCCAGGTCGAGAAAGAGCGGGGCGAAATCGACGTTGAGCACCATGTCGTCGTTGACCGAGCCGGGCGCCACCTCCCGCGGGTAGCGCAGGATGAACGGCATGCGCAGCGACTCCTCGTACATGAACCGCTTGTCGTACCAGCCGTGGTCGCCGAGGAAGAAGCCCTGGTCCGAGGTGTAGATGACGAGCGTGTTCTCGGTCCAGCCCCTCGTCGTCCAGGTAGTCGAGCAGCGCGGCCGACGTTGTCGTCGATGCTGGCGACCGACGCGCAGGTAGTCCTTGATGTAGCGCTGGTAGGCCCACTTGCGCAGCTCCGTCTCGGGCAGGTCCTCAGGGATCTCGCACTTCAGATCGGTCCGGTTCATGTGGACGCCGACCCGCATCTCGGCCGCGGCCGCGGCCGAGGCGCGGTTCTGGTAGTCGTCGTAGAGCGTCTCCGGCTCGGGGATGTCCTCGTTGAGGAACAGGTGCGCGTGCTTCTCGTCCGGATACCAGGGGCGGTGGGGCGCCTTGTGGTGGCAGAGCAGGCAGAAGGGCCGGTCCGGGTCCCGCTCCTCGCAGCCAGTCGAGGCTCATGTCGGTGATCAGGTCGGTGACGTAGCCGCGGACGGTTCGCCGGTCGCCGCCGTCCGGGCCCTTGAAGATGAACTCGGGATTGTGGTAGCGGCCCTGGCCGGGCAGCACGGCCCAGTCGTCGAAGCCGGTCGGGCAGTGATCGGGGCCGGTGCCCAGATGCCACTTGCCGAAGATCGCGGTCTGGTAGCCGCTCTCCTGGAGCAGCTTGGGGAAGGTCAGCAACCGGTTGTCCATCGGCGTGGCCAGCGTCGTGACCCCGTTCACGTGGTTGTAGGTGCCGGTCAGGATGGCGGCCCGGCTGGGCGTGCAGATCGAGTTGGTGCAGAAGCAGTTGTCGAACCGCATGCCGCCGTCGGCGATGCGGTCCAGGTTGGGCGTCCGGTTGATCCGGCTGCCGTAGCAGCTCATGGCGTGCGACGCGTGGTCGTCGGACATGATGAAGAGGATGTTGGGCCTGTCGTCACTCATCGGCCGTTCCCGCTCGTTGATCATCATGAATCATGGTTCTGGCCCACTCGGCCTACTGGGTCTGCCGCGGGTCAAAGAGATCCCTCAGCCCGTCTCCGAGCAGGTTAAAGCCCAGGACAGTCAAACTGATCATCACCCCGGGATAGACCATGAGTTGCGGCGCCAACTGGAAAAAGCTGCTACCGGCGTTGAGCATCGAGCCCCATTCGGCGGTCGGCTGCTCAATGCCCAGCCCCAGGAAGCTCAGCCCGGCGATGGTGAGGACGACGTACCCCATCTGAAGGGAGGCCAGCACGATCACCGGAGAGAGAATGTTGGGCAGGATGTGCCGGATGATGATGGTGGTGCGGCGAGCGCCCAGGGCGATGGCGGCGTGAACGAACGGCCAGCTCGCGCAGCTCGAGCACGATGCCACGCACCAGGCGAGCATAGCTGGCCCACACCACGAGGGTGACGGCGATTAGCGTGTTTACCAACCCGGGACCCAGCACACCCACAATCGCCAGCGCGAGGATCAGCGAGGGAAAGGCGAGAAAGACGTCCACAACTCGCATGGCGATGTCGTCCACGATGCCCCCGATGTATCCCGCCCAGGCCCCGATGGTGATCCCGATGGCGAGGATAAAAACGGTCGCCAGCGCGGCCGAGCCGATCGACGGCCGCGCGCCATAGATCACGCGGCTCAGGTTGTCCCGACCCAAGTTGTCGGTACCCAGGAGGAACTCCCGGCTGGGGGGAGCCAGCCGTTGTGTGGGGAACTGGTCGTCGGGGTCGTGGGGCGCGAACAGCGGCGCACCCACGGCCATGATGGTCACCAACGCCACGATCGCCAGGCCAATGACGGCCGAGCGGTTGCGGAGCAGCCGCCGCCAGAAACGCCGGAGCGCGCCCAGGCGGCCCGGATCGACCAGCGAAACAGTCTGGAAGGTGGCCTCTTCCAGAGTGACCGCCGGGCCCCTCGGTTCGCGGCTAACCACGTGCGTCTCCCCGGCCCGTGAGTTGTACGCGCGGGTCGATGATCATATACAAGAAATCGACGCCAAGATTCACGAGAATAAAGAGCGTCCCGGTAAAGACGACAAAGCCCTGGATGACCGGATAATCCCGAAAGGAGATGGCTGAGGTGATCAGCCTCCCCAGGCCGGGGATGGCGAACACGGTCTCCAGGACGACGGTCCCTGCCACCAGGTAGCCAAAGAGGTTGCCCATGTAGGTGACCACCGGTATGAGCGCGTTGCGCAGGGCATGCACCAAGATCACCGTCCACGTTCTAATCCCGCGAGCGCGAGCGGCGCGGACATAGTCCGTGTGCAACACCTCCAGCAGAGAGGTGCGCAGGAGGCGGCTGATACTGGCGGCCGCTCGGATGCTGATCACCGCCGACGGCAGCACATAGTGTTGCCAGGTGCCCACCCCTGCGACCGGGAGAATGCGGTGCTTGACAGCAAAGAACAGAATAAAGAGATAGCCCACCCAAAACGAGGGCATGGCGGCGCCCACCATGCTCAAGATGCGGAGCACCACGTCGGCGACGCTGTTGTGGTAGACGGCGGCAATCACCCCCAGAGGCAAGGCCAACAGAGCTCCCACCACCAGTCCGATCACCGCCAGTCGCAAGGTCATGGGAAAAAAGGTGACGATCTCCTGGGCCACCGGAGTCCCCGTGCGATAGGAGGATCCCAAATCGCCCTGCAGAGCGCCTGCGACCCAGCGGAGATAGCGGACCGGCGCCGGATCGTCGAGACCCAGCTCCTCGCGGAGTTCTTGCACTTGTTCGGCCGAGGGCGGCTCGATAGAGCGGGTCATGAAAATCTGAATGACCGGGTCGCCAGGGGCAAGGCCGCCCATGATAAAGGCCATCAAAGTGATGCCAAACAGCACCGGGATGAGAGAGATCACTCGACGAAGGAAAAAGGCAAGCAACGTATCCTCTCCTGTTGACGGTCGCTGGTCAAGGGGTACGGGGTCACGGCGACGGCGGGCAGGGGGGTCCGAGCCGGCGCGCTGCCTCGCGGGCCGCAAACGCCCACGGAAAGGGGTCCCACCGACGCCGAGCCGCCGTCAGTCCCCAAGCAGCGAACCTGCCATGGCGTTCATCTCGGCCGGCGGCTCGACGCTCCTACCTCGCTTTTCGACGAGTTCGCGCATCTCGCGCGGGTTCTTGGGTCCCGCAGGAGGCGGCGAAAAGGAGAGAACCAGGCTGACAGGGACGTCGCCCCGGTTCCACATGCCGCAGGCGAGCCCCTTGGGGCGGTGCATCGCCATGTGGGGCCGCAAGACGAATTGCTCGTCACAAGAGTCGGGTGTGGTCCCGTGGCCCACGGTCACTACCACCTCCCCGGCAAGGATATAGAGCGACGTCTCGAACATCTCGGACTCGCCCTGGTCGCCGGGAAACCCTCCGCCGGGGGGAATGTGGGCGACGTAGGTGAACAGGTTATCGCCATAGACCAGCGGCCGGTAATAGTATTCGTCGCAATCCGAACCGTGACAATGCTGCACGCCCTCGATCTCGCGAAGGTCTCGCCAGACAAGTTTCGACATGGACACTGACTCCTTTCTCTACCCCACTAGCTCATCTGAAACCTATCGACCAGCCATCCGACCACGGAATGAATGAGGAATCTGGAAAGGGGATGCCTTAGGTTCCCGTGGGTCAGGATGTCTCGATTGATCTCGACCATGCTTTGCGCCTCTGGGTAACATCGCCAGCCATGGCCCGTACGGGGGACAATGATTACCGTCACCTCATCGTTGCCGGCGTTACCTAGCAGTTCTGCCATCATGGTCGCATTGGTCGGTGGGACCCATAGATCGTATTCGCCGTGCACGATCAACACTGGCACTTGCACGTGTCGAAATTGCTGGTCACGAGGAAGCGAGAGTTCTTGCCTCAACCGTCTGAGATACAGCCGAAAAGTAAAGTCATCGTGCTCCCGCTCAAAAACATCCTGACCATTTCGGATAGCTTCCTGTATCTCCGGCCAATGATGCTCGTACCAGTAGTTGTAGGGAGCCACCCGTGTCATCCAGGCACGGAAATCGTCCTGCCGGGACACACACTGGCGGGTCACTTCCAGCATGTGAGCGATGAAACGATCATGCCGACTGCAAACGCCACCCGAAAAGATGTATGCGGCCGGCAGATTGGTGCGTTCGGCCAACAGGCAAGAGTGATACACCCCAGCACTATGGCCCATGACCGCGATTCGATCCGCATCAATCTCGGGCCTCTCGGCCAGGGTTGCCAGCGCGCTTTCGGCGCCCTGAACGTCAGTGAAAACATCCGCGTGTTGGTCGCGGTACCCGGGCGGATCGCCAGGATTTCGATCCCCTCCCGTGCTTTGCCCCACGCCCCGCTTGTCCCACACAAAGGTGGCGATTCCCGCATGCGCCAAGTGCCCTGACAGGAACCGTGTGCGACCCATCCCTATCACCTCTCCCGATGGTTTGATGTCGTCGCCATATCGGTCCCTTTGGCCGCTTCCCTCAACATACAGGACGGCCGGGTGCGGGCCCGCTGTTTCGGGCAGTATCAAGTCTCCGACCAGGGTCTCTTGACCACTGCGGAACGAAATGTTCTGCCGGGGAGAATCCTCTGGATCGCTCATGGAAGCATCACCGCGTCAACCAGATGCTGACAGGACCATCACCCTGCTCATGGAACCGGCCTTCCAGGTCTCTGGATGGATCATGGCGGCGCCACTGGCGGCGCCGCCATGATCCGGATTCGGGACGCGGCCGTGCGGCCGGCGTCGTCAGTCACCCAGCTCGATCAGCTCCCATCTCACAAAGCCAAAGACGGGATGGGGGGTCATGGCCTTGACGCGGGGACCCGAAGCCCAGAACTGGTAGGTGGCGAGCAGCGGGATGGAGACCCGGGATTCGTCCACCACTGTGTGGGCGGTTTCGGCGGCCCACATCTGGGCGTCCGCGTACTCGACAGAGTTGGTGCAGTTGTCGAGCTCCTCCAGGATCTCGTCGTAGCCGATGATGACCGGCGAGACCCACGATTGCCACGAGTTGGGGTTGTCAGAGTAGTAGAACACGTAGCGCATGATGTAGCACGGCGACGGCGTTCCGTTGGTCCAATTCTCCAGGACCATGTCCATCTCTTTGGAGCTAAAGTAACCGAACATGCTGGCATAGTCGGATAGGGTGACGATCTCCAGATCCACCCCGACCTGCTTGAGTTGCTCTTTGAGGATTTGGGGCACCTGCCCGTTCTCGGAAGAGGCGGGATACTGG
Organism: uncultured Chloroflexia bacterium; assembly: GCA_963695825.1. Lineage (GTDB taxonomy): Bacteria > Chloroflexota > Anaerolineae > Promineifilales > UBA4811 > CAVOHX01. The sequence continues at coordinate 46,032 of CAVOHX010000021.1, read as the reverse complement.
TGGATCACCCGCAGGTTCAACCGGCGGCCGTCTTTGTCGCGGATTCCGTCCTCGTCAGAGTCGGTCCACCCTGCTTCTTCTAGCAGCGCCATGGCCTTCTCGGGATCGTAGGTGTACCCTTCGACCAGGTCCGCATACTCACCCAGCAACGGCGCGGCGACCCAGGTCTGCCCCGTGTCGGCATACCCGCCCCAGGCGGTGTCGGCGAGCGCCTGCCGGTCGATCGCGTAACCCAGCGCCTCCCGCACCGTGATGTCCTGGAGGATGGTGTAGGGCTCGGCGCCGTTCTGCACAATGTTGAGCAGCAGCCAGGTGGCGGGGATGGTGCCGTAGACGGTGATATCCTCCCGCTCTTGAAGAGCGGAGGCCATCGCGCCAACGGGCGGGTTAAAGATCACGTCTACCTCGCCCGCCTGGAGAGCCAGCAACCGGGTGATCGGGTCAGGCATGAAGCGCATCTCCATCCCATCCACCATCACCTCCCCGGCCCAATAGTCGGGGTTCTTTGTCACCGTGATGTGGTCCTGGGGCACGTACTCGACAAAGATAAAGGGTCCGGTGCCAATGTGCTCGCCGGCGAACGGGTCGCCCCTTCGAATACCCAAGGTATTGTGGGCCAGCACCCCGGGCAGCGATAGGTTGTCGCTCTTGATCTCCAGGGTGAGCTCGTCGGGGGCGGACGCCGCCCCCTCCTCGATCTGCATGAGGGTGGCCCGCGTGCTGCCAGTGCTGAGGAAGTTGATATACTCGGCCGCCGTCTCGGCGGTGAACTTGACCCCGTCGTGATAGTACACGTCGTCGCGCAGTTGGAAGATCCAGACACCGCGCTCCATGTCGTACTCCCACGATGTGGCGAGCCACGGCGCCAGTTCGTAGTTCTCGTCAAGACGGGTCAGATTGTCGAACACGTTGGCGTTGTTATAGTGTCCGGCGACCGTCGTCTGGGTGGGGTTGTCGGGATCTAGGGTGTACTGGTCGAGGTTGGCGCCGACGCGGAGGATCTTGGGCTCGGCCGGGGCTGCGGTCGGCTCGACAACCTTTTCCACCTCGACCACCCGCGTGACCTCTCGCTCCACCACCTGTGGCGTGCCTTCGACGACCACCGTCTCGATAACTTTTTCGGTGACCACCTGGGTCACCACCTTTTCGATGACCTCGGCCTCCGGGGTGGTACAACCTACCAACAGGGGCACGAGGAGCACCAGCGCAAGAACTAGGTTCAGCTTTTTCATGTTCTTCCTCCTTGGATGGGATGCTAAATGGATCGCGGACTGTGGAGAGATAGACCATCACTTGACCAGTGGGCACCTCCTTTGGCACGGTTAGCGGAGACCTCGTGCACGTGCCTTTGATGCAGGGAGCGCTCAACGGATTTCAAGCACCACGTGTAGTGCTTGAATAATACGATTGTGCGCGTTCAAGTATAATGATAGTATATTTGTAGTCGCGTTGACTGTCAACAAGATTATACCTTAAATTTTCGCCGCGGCGGCGTCGGCGGCGCCGACCTGTGCTACACTAGGCGTCGCGATTCAGGAAAGGAGCAACGATGAAGGTCTATATTTCGGTGGATATGGAAGGGGTGGCGTGCGTGACGCATCGGGAGGACCTGGTGCCCGAGGGAGAGGGGTACCAACTGGCGCGCAGGTGGATGACGGCCGAGACCAACGCGGCCGTCCTGGGCGCGTTCGACGCCGGGGCGACCGAGGTGGTGGTCTCGGACTCGCACAACACGATGCGCAACCTGCTGCCCGACGAACTGCACGAGGAGGTGCTGCTGGTGCGCGGTTCCCCCCGGCCGCTCTCCCAAATGGAGGGGCTGGACGATACCTTTGACGCCGCCTTTTTGGTCGGCTACCATGGGATGGCGGGGACGGCCAAGAGCGTCTTTCCGCACACCTTTCTGAAGGGCATGATGTACGCGGCCCGGCTCAACGGCGTCCCCCTGGGCGAGACCGGGATCAGCGCCGCCCTCGCCGGCCATTTTGGCGTGCCGGTCGCCCTGGTCTGCGGCGACGACTCGGTGCACGCCCGGGTGGGGGAGTTTCTGCCGTGGGCGGAGAGCGTGATTACAAAGTGGGCGATCAGCGAGCTGGCGGCCAAGAATCTGACCCCCAGGGCCTCTCAGAAGCGGATCCGAGCCGCAGCGGCGCGGGCGCTCGGCCGACTGGACGAGATGCGGCCGTGGACCCCGGAGACGCCGGTTCGGTTCGAACTCGAATACCTGCACCCGGTCCACGCCTACCTGGGCGCCGAGATTCCGGGGGTCGAGATGGTGGACGGTCGGACGCTGGCCTACACCGGGGCGGACCTGATGGAGGTGTTTCGGGTCTTTAGCGCCATGATCCACACGGCGCTTTCGCACGCCAAGATCTGAGCCTGACGGTCTGGACAATCGTTCGACGAGCACGTTCAGCGATTTTTCAAGTCGTTGGCGGCGCGACCGTGGGGCGGAACGATGCGGTCCGGCGCCAACGACGAGGCACACCATTTGGTGAACATGCCGCTGCCAGGAGCGTTGGCGGTGCGAAATCCGAGTGGACGTGCTCGGGGCGAATACCGCACCTTGCATCCCGACCGGGTCGCCGACACGGGGACCTGTGAGGCGCCGCACCAATACCCGATAAGAGTCCTCTAGGTCCTGGTTGGCGGCCGGATGGTGATCGATCAGGGTATTCACACCGGTAGTCTGGCAGGGCGAATCTTCTGAGCGGGAAGAGGATGGTGGATCCCTGCTGCCTGTAGCCAACTGGTTGAAAAGGATGAAAGGAGAGAGGAAATGAAGGTCTATGTTTCAGTTGACATCGAAGGTGTGGCCTGCGTGGTCGATGTGGAGGACACGTATCCGGGCGGCGACGGATACCCGATGGCCCGCAAGTGGATGACGGCCGAGGCCAACGCGGCCGTCCTGGGCGCCCTGGACGCCGGGGCGACCGAGGTGGTGGTCTCGGACTCGCACGGCAGCATGCGCAACCTGCTGCCCGACGAAATGCACAAGGAGGCCCTGCTGGTGCGCGGGCCGTCCCGTCCCCTGTCCCAGATGGAGGGGCTGGACGAGACCTTTGATGCCGCCATGTTCGTGGGGTATCACTCGATGGCCGGCTCGGCGCGGGGGGTGCTCTCTCATACGATGCTCGGCCGGGTCATCTATGCCCTCCGGCTCAACGGTTTAACGCTGGGCGAGACCGAGATCAATGCGGCCATCGCCGGCCATTTTGGGGTGCCGGTGGCGATGGTCTGCGGCGATGACACCCTGGCGGCGCGGGTTCGGGAGCTGCTGCCGTGGGCCGAGAGCGTGACAACAAAGTGGGCGATCCACAGCACGGCCGCCAAGTGCCTGACGCCCGCGGCGTCGGAAGAGCGCATTCGAGCCGGCGCCCGGCAGGCGCTGGAGCGCTTGCCTGAGATGAAACCCTGGGCGCTCGAGACGCCCATCCGCCTGGAGATCGAGTTCATGCAGCCGATGTTTGCCTACGTCGGGGCGGACATCCCGGGCGCCGAGTGGGTGGATGGGCGAACCCTGGTCTACACGGGCGCGGACATGGTGGAGGTGTATCACATCATCAACCTGATGAAACACGCCGCCCTTTCCAAGTTCAAAGGGTAGGGCGAGCCGCTAGCCGATCGGGGAGAGCGCCTCCCAGACGTCGATCATCCGGTGATAGTTTGCGATCAGCCGGGGGGTCATCAGTCCCAGGGGACCGGCCGTGGTCTGAAACACCATCCGCGTTTTGCCGTTCTCGAACGCCCGGCGGGCGGCCCCCTCGACCTCGTCCGGGTCCGCCCATCTCCAGCAGGCGTGACTCGACGTTGCCGCCCAGGGTGATGCGGCCGGCGACGACCGCTTTGGCCTCGGCAAAGGTGATGTCGCCGTCGGGCGGCGGCTCGACCGGCTCGAAGAAATCGGCGCCGCGGTCGATGACGCGCTCGAGCGTCGAGCGGACGTTGCCGTGGCAGTGGACGTGGGCCACGGCGCCGGCGGCGTGGATTCGCTCGATGATCGGCCGCTCGAACTCTTGGACCAGCGCTTCGTATAGTCGAGGCGAGGCCATGGGTGGGGTGAGCCACTCGCAGCCATAGACGCCGACGTACTCGACGGTCCGCTGGGCGAGGATCACGTCAAACACGTCGAGAATGCGATCGAAACACTGCTGCGTCAGCTCCCGGATCAGGTCCAACCGGGTGACGCACAACTCGAGGAACATCTCGAACGGCATCATGCCGGCGACGCAGACAAAGGGGGAAGAGGTGCTGGCGTAGCTGATGCCCCGGGTCGGGTAATAGTCCGGCAGCGCCGACATGTCCGGCGGCGCCAGGTCGGGGGGCAGCTCCCAGGGGACCGATCGGATGGCGTCGACGTCGTCGAGGCTCTCGACCGGGTACTTGACCGTCCAGGTGGTGTCGCTCAGGTCGTTCCGGCCGGTGACGGCGGTCAGGGGCCCTTTGGGGGTGTCGATCCGGGTGGTCACGATGGTCTCGCCATTTCGTTCCCGTCGATCGACCTCGCGCATGAACCGCGCCGGCGTGACCAGGTAGCGGTTGACGGTAAAGGGGCGCGGCTGGAACAGGTGCAGGTGCTCGGCGACCCGGTCGAGGATTTCCAGCTGGTCGGGTCCTCGACCCGTTCGGCCGGGGCGTAATGAAAGCCTTCCAGGATGAGCGGCACCCGGTCGATCGGATGTCCGCGGATGGCAGCGAGCAGTCGGTTTCGCGGGTTCATGGTATGGTCCATCAGGTTGTCGTTCGGTGGCCGAAATGCGGCCGATGATGATTGTACCCCAAATCGCGGTCCTGGCGATGCGGCCGCGTCCGCGGGGCGCCTACGCTCGCAACCCGCACCTACGCCAGTAAGCCCTGACCAGGGGGCGCCTCCTCGCAAGCCCCGACCACAGATGCCAACGCTCGCAAGGCCCCCGTCCTCGGGGCGGTGGTGCGGCCGAGCCGCCCGGGGACGGGCGGATGAGCGATACTGACGGATGGCTGGGCAAATGTATGGGCGCCAACGCTCGCAAGCCCCGACCAGGGATGCCAACGCTCGCAAGCCTCGTCCTCGGGGCGGTGGTGCGGCCGAGCCGCCCGGGGACGGGCGGATCAGCAAATGTATGGGCGCCAACGCTTCGCAAGCCCCGTCCGGGGGGTGCCGGTGCGGCCGGGCCGCCCGAGGACGGGCGGCTGAGCGGAATGGCCAACGCTCGCCAGCCCCGTCGGCGGGGCGCTGACCGAGCCACGCGAGATCCAGGAGGGGTTTGGCGCCCGGCCCAGTTGGCGGCCGGATTGGGTCGATCTGGCCCATAGGGATGTTATCCGACCCGGCGCGGCCGATCAACAGCAGCGACGTCATGCAGAATCAGGGGATTGTAGCGCGGATTGCCAATCCGCGAGTTACAGTGAGCGAAACCCGGCCGGCCGGATTGCTGGCCCGGCTGGCGGCAACTGGTTCTAGTCGGCCGGTGCGCCGGTCTGCGTGTCTGTCTTGCGGCCGGGCCATCGTTGGCGGAGCGTGGAGAGCAGGGAGAGGACCAGCACGCCCAGCCCGGTCAGCCCGAATAGCGCAGCCATCAACACCGCCGCCGGATCGGCCTCTTCGATCCCCGCGGCCGGGTGGACTTGGCCTGCCAGCCCGGCGAACGTGGGGGCGCTCGCGGCGCCGGGATGCGCCAGGAGAGCGCCCGGGCGGCCGGCCAGTTGGAGGCCGACCAGCGCCAACAGGATAAACGTTGCGCGGGCCAGGTGGTGTCTATTGTTCATTCGCGTGCTCCTACCCGGATTAACGCCGATTCGAGCCAGTCGAAACGCCCCTGAAACTGCCCTACCATGCCGCCCCACTCTCGGGGCGGCATGGCGGTTGACGCGGGTTCGAGTATCGCCGCCCAAACCCAATGGTACGTATGACGTTGTGATCGACCCACAGGGTCAGGCGATGGGACGGTCGCAATGCCCTCAAGGGTGCAAGATTCGTGCCGATTTCGCCGGGTGAGATCTGCAAGAGAAGAGAGCGCTGCCTCTGATGCCGAGGGGAGCTGTCCTGCCCGCCGCGCTTGAATCCGGCGCCTTGCCGGGGTACAATTGGGGTGACATACGGCTGCCGGCCGCGATCCAGTGGACACGAGAAACCGCATGCCCACACCGATCCTGACCACCAAGTTGAATATCCCCTCCCTGCGGCGCAAGCTGGTCCCCGCGCACGGCTGCTGGAGCGCCTCGACCTGGGCCTCTATCGCCGGCTGACGCTGACTCCGCCCTGGCCGGTTTCGGCAAGACGACGCTGCTGGGCGAGTGGATCCAGGGATTGCGCCGGCGCGATCACCCGCCGATTCAGGTCGCCTGGATCTCGCTGGACGATGGCGACAACGATCCGGTTCGCTTTGTCGCCCTATCTCGCGGCCGCCCTGGAGCCGCTCGATCCGGGTGGGGGGCGCATGCAAGGGATTTCGCTGCAAGAAACCCAGCTCGTCGGGCTGATCAATTGGCTGGCGGAACTGCCCTGCGCTGTCACCCTGATCCTAGACGATTATCACCTGATCACAACTCTGGCGATCCACGACGCCGTCGTCTTTCTGGTGGACCATCTGCCGGACAACCTGCACCTGGTCCTGGCCTCCCGCGCCGACCCGCCTTTGCCCCTGCCCCGCCTCCGCGCCCGGGGCCACCTGATCGAGCTGCGCCAGAACGACCTCTGTTTCTCCGCAGAGGAGGCGGCCGTTTTCCTGAACGACCTCATGGGCCTCGACCTGTCTCCGGACGAGGTCGCGGCTCTGGAATCGCGCACCGAGGGATGGGTCGCCGGCCTGCAGATGGCGGCGCTCTCGCTGGAAGGTCGAGGCGGAGATCCGGCCGGTCGCTCGCGGTCCCAGTTCATCGACGAGCTGACCGGGAGCCATCGGTTCATCATGGACTATTTGGTCGAGGAGGTGTTAGAGCGCCAGACCCCGGCCGTGCGCGAGTTCCTGCTCAAGACGTCGATCCTCGACCGGCTGACCGGCCCGCTTTGCGACGCGGTCCTAAAGGACGACGGCCGGGAGGGGCAGCGCCCGACGCCGGCGGGCGCGTCGTTGGGCCAGGGGATCCTGGAGGCGTTGGACGCGGCCAACCTGTTTATCGTGGCGCTGGACGACGACCGGACCTGGTATCGCTACCACCGGCTCTTTGCCGACCTGTTGCAGCGGCGGCTGGCGCAGACCTGGCCCGACCTGACGGCGGCGCTGCACCGGCGGGCCAGTCTATGGCACCAGGCCTCCGGTTTTGCCGCGGCGGCGATCGAGCACGCGTTGGCGGCCGGGGACCACGGCCGGGCGGCGTCCTTGGTCGAGGTCGAGGCCGAGCCGGCGCTGATGCGCAGCGAGGTCGCCACCTTTATCCGGTGGATGGAGGCTCTACCGCCGGAAGAGGTCCAGAGCCGGCCGACCTTGGTCTTGCTGCACGCCGGGGCGCTCTTGCAGGCCGGCCGGTCCATCGACCGGATGGCGGTCTGGCTGATGGACGTGGAGGCGTACCGCGACCGGCTGCCCGGCCCGGTGAACGCGCTGCTGGCCTATTACGAGATGCTGCGCGGGCGGTTACCCCGATCGGCGCCCCTCGCCGCCGAGGCGTTGCGTACACTGCCCGAGGACGACCGGCTGTGGCGCCAGCTAGCCGCTCTGTGCCAGAGTTTGGTCCAGGCGGCGGCCGGCGACCGGGAGGCGAGCGGCCGGACCCTGGACGAGATGGTCCGGGCCGGCCGGGAGAGCGGCAACGTGCTGATGGCGGCCGGGGCGCTAATGCGCCTGGCGCTGGACGCGATCCGCGGGGCGCGTCTCTACGAGGCGCAAGCGATCTACCGGCGGGCGCTCGAGCTGGCGGCCGACGGCCGGGGCGGCTATCTGCCGGCGGCCGGGCAGGCGTTCGTCGGGCTGGGCAAGCTGGCCTGCGAGTGGAACGACCTGGAGACGGCCGAGCGCTACCTGGAGCAGGGGATCGAGCTGGCCCGGGACTGGAGCAGCTTGGCGGTGGTGGAGGGGCTGGTGGGGCTGGCGCGGCTGAGGCAGGCGCAGCGGGACCCGGCGGCCGCCACCCACGCGATGGAAGAGGCGGCGCGGCTGGCCGATCGCACCGACGCCACCGACCTGGACGACCTGTACGTGGGCATATACCGGGCGCAACTTTGGGTGGCGCAGGGGGAGCTGGAGGCAGCGACCCGCTGGGCGGCGGAACGCGGCCTCGCGGGACCCGACGCGCGGCTGGAGGCGGCGCCCACCGAGTTGCCGGGCTCCCTCCAGGATCGAATGGCCAAGTACGACCAACTGAGCCTGGCCCGGCTGCTGCTCAAGCGGGGGTCGCCGGCCGAGGCGCTGGCGGTCCTGGATCCGTTGACGGCCGGGTTGGAGGCTCGAAACCGGCGCGACCTGGCGCTGCACGGGCAGGCGCTCCGGGCGCTGGCGCTGGACGCGCTGGGCGAGGACACGGCCGCCATGGCGGCGATCGAGCGGGCGCTGGCGCTGGGGGCGCCGGGCCATTATCGGCGGGCGTTCCTCGACGAGGGGGCGCCGATGGCGCGCCTGCTGCGACGAGCCGCCGCACCGGCCGTCGACGCGGATTATGTAAACAGCATCCTGGCCGGGTTTGAGGCGACCGGGCCGGCCGCCGATCGGGAGGCGGACGTTGCGGCGATCGAGCAGCCGCTGGTCGAGCCGCTTACCGAGCGCGAGCTCGAGGTGCTCCGGCTGCTGCGCACCGGCCTGTCGGCGCCCGAGATCGCCCAACACCTGTTCATCGCCGTCAGCACGATTCGCACCCACCAAAAGAACATCTATGGCAAGCTGGGGGTCCACAGCCGGTGGGAGGCGGTGCTCCGGGCCGAGGAACTCGGCCTGATAGGGTCACGAATCGTGCCGGGCCGTGATTCGTGATTCGTGATTCGTGATTCGTAATACGTGAAATCGGCCGCATCAGGTCCTCACGCGTCACTCGTCACGTCTTACTCCTCCTCCCCTCCCCACCTTATCCTCAACCCACATCCTACATCTTGAGGATGACGGCACACCGGCCGTCTGATACCCTGTATTCAAGCTCGGGAGAGGCCCGAGCGGCCGGATCTTCAGATGAGGTGTGGCGTATGGGCAGGAAACGAGGCGCAGAACCGGCGGTCTACCGGATCGAGGTCGAGGGATGGCTGGACGCCGATTGGTCCGAATGGATCGAAGGGGTGACCGTCGCCCAGGAGTGCCGGCCGGACGGCTCGCCGGTCACCTGCTTCACCTGCCGCGTGGCCGACCAGTCCGCGCTGCGCGGGCTGCTGACCCGCCTCTGGGACCTGAACTTGACGCTGGTATCGGCGGTCAGGATAGCCGGCGGGACGGGCAATGGATCGAGACGGACGGCGCCAATGGCGTCGTGCGATTGATTTGATGAGGAGATTACGATGACTGCGACCAACACAACCGCCACCCTGAGCGGATCGACCGGCGCTGGATGTGCATCGACGGTCGCCCCGAACCGGCCGCCAAGTAGGTCCAACCGGTGGCTGTGGCGCCTGTTGCGCTTGCCGCCGACCCTCTTGTACCGGATTGGGCTGGGCGCAATTCCCGGCCGCACGGTGCTGCTGCTCACCACGACCGGCCGGGTGACCGGGCGCCCCCACACGACGCCGCTCCAGTATGAACAGATCGATGGCGATTTCTACGTGGGCTCAGCCCGAGGGGCCAGGGCCGATTGGTTTCGCAACCTGATCGCCAACCCGCAAGTGACGCTCCAGGTTGGCGACCGGCGGTTCATCGGCCGGGCCGAGGCAGTCACCGACCCAACTCGGATCGCCGATTTCCTGGAGGTCCGGCTCCAGCGTCACCCGCGCCTCGTGGGAGCGATCGTGCGCCGCGCCGGCCTGCCGGCCGACCCAACCTTCTGCGATCTGGAAGCGTACGCCGCCGGTCGCACGCTGGCGGTGATCCAACCACTGCGCCGCCTGGCGCCCCGGCCGGCCGGAGGGATCCGTGTGGAGGCGCGCCGCGAGGCCGAGATCAAGCGGCAGGCGACGACCCGCGGCCGGCGGCCGTGGGCCTGATTGGTCAATAGGTGAGGATCTAGCAGGTGATAGCTATCAAGAGAGAAACGACAACCATTAGCATACCGGCCGCGCTGCAACTGGTCGGCCTGGTGGGTGGCGCGTGGGCCATCCTGACCATCGTCGGGGCGGTGCTGGCCTATCTGCCCGACCACCCCGAATTCACGCCGCTGAACACCTACCTGAGCGACATCGGAGACACGGCCGGTTGGCCCCAGATCATATTCAACTCGGGGACTCTCATGGCGGTTCCCATGCGATTCCTGGCGCTGGTCCTGTTGGCGCTGCGCCTGACCCAACTGGGCGCCGGCCGCGCGTTTACGGCCGCGGTGCTGGTCATCGGGTTCTTTGCCACCTCGGGAACCGCGCTGATGACTGCCACCCCTTTCAGCGTCGCCCCGACTGTACACAAGGCGGGCATCGGCCTCTACTTTCTGGGGGTGGTCGTCCTGCAATCGATCATCGGCGCCCGCGAGTGGACGCTCGCCAAGGTGCCCAGACTGCTGCCGCTGCTGAGTTTGGCGATGGTCCTGCTCTTCCTGGTCTTTGTCACCCTCATGTTGCTCTACGAAGGGGGGTCGGTCGGCCGCTCGACGCCGGTGATCTGGGAGTGGCTGGCAGTGACCGCCTCTATTGCCTGGCTGGTGGCTCACGGCCTCTTGCTGGGGGAGAGCGTCGAGCGATGATCGATTCTCGAGGGTTCGACCCAGTCACCGGCGAATACAACGCCACCCTGACCGGAGATTTCGTCTGGTCCAGCGTCAACGTCGGCGAGGCGATGGGGGTGGTGATGACCCCGTTCACCTGGTCGATGATGTGCGCCGGCTTTGACCAGTTGAATCTCCTGCCCGGCTATGCCTCGGCCGGGAACATTGGCGGCCGGATGTACCAGAACGTCACGGTCGGCGTCTCGGCGCTCCGCGCCCTGGGCCAGAACGTCGAGACCATCAGCAAAGAGATGGGCGGCGTCCGCGACGAGTATATTGCGACGATGGACCAATACCTGACTCCGCTGCCCGGAGCGACCTTTTGGGCGGTCCTGCCCGGGGCGCTCCGCATGCGGCGCAAGCAGAACCGGGGTCTGCGAGGGCTGGATGCGTTCCTGGATCAGAACCCCGCCTGGAGCACCGACGCCCGCCGGCGAATCGAGGCGATGGCCAGCGCCGCAGAACTGGGCGCCTTTTGGGCGGCCGAGATGGCGCCCCGCAGCGAGGAGATATTCTGGCGGCTCTACGCCACCACGTTGGCCTATAGCGTGCGGGTGGGCGCCCTGCGGCGTGAGCTGATCCAGCGGATGGGACCCGAGGACGCCGACGCGCTGCTCTCCAACGTAAGCCGCGGGGACGCGCTTCTGGCGAGCATGGGGCCGATGGTTGAGCTGGCCCGTCTGGCCCGCGGCGTGTTGAGCCGGGAGGTGTATCTGGAGCGTTGGGGGCACCGGAGCGCGCTCGAAACCGAGACCTCGGTCCCCCGGCCGGCCGAGGACCCAACCTGGCTCGATCGGGAGCTGGCGGCCTTTGCGCGGGCGCCGGCCGACGTCGAGGGGCTGCTGGCAGCCCAGCGCGCGGAATTTGAGGCCGCCTGGGCGCGATTCCGGCAGCGTTACCCGCGCCGGGCGCGGTCGGTGCGACGCCGCCTGGACCGGGCGGCCGGGGCGGCCCACCGGCGGGAGGCGACCCGCTCTGAGAGCGTGCGGCTCATCTGGGTGGCTCGCACCTGGGCGCTCCGCGCCGGGGCGCTGACCGGCCTGGACGACGACGTCTTTTATCTCACACTCGACGAGTTGCTCGACCTGCTGGCGGGCCGGCCGGCGCCGACATCGACCATCCCGGCGCGGCGAGCGACCACCCAACGGTACCGGGCGATGCCCTCTCTCCCATTTGTCATCCGCGGCCGTTTCGACCCTTTCGAGTGGGCGGCCGATCCCCATCGCCGCACCGACGTCTTTGACTCGCACGGGCTGCTCCCGACGCTGGTCCCCCGGCCGGCGCGCGAGGAGGTCATCCTGGGGACCCCCGGATCGGCCGGGGTGGTCGAGGGTCTCGTGCGCCGGCTGGATCTCGCCGAGGATGGCGACCAACTCCAGGCGGGCGAGGTGCTGGTCGCGCCCCAGACCAACATTGGCTGGACCCTCTTTTTCCCGCGGGCGGCGGCCGTGGTCACCGACGTGGGCGCGCCCCTGTCTCACGCCGCTATCGTGGCCCGCGAGTTGGGCATACCGGCGGTGGTCAACTGCGGCGACGCCACGGCGCGGCTTGGCACCGGCGACCGGGTGCGGGTGGATGGGGTTAAGGGCGAGGTTGAGGTATTATCCAGGAGCGGCGGCTGAACCGGCGGCCGAGAGGACCAATAGATGAACGAATGGAACGACTCCCTGACGGCCGATTGCCTGTGGTCAAACGTCAATTTCGGCGAGGCGGTGACCGAGGTGATGACCCCCCTCACCTGGTCGGTCATCCAGTTCACCCTCGACGACTGGGTTTTCCTGCCCGATAGGCCCACCGTGGGGGTCATCGGCGGCCGGCCGTACCTCAACATCAGCGTCTTTGCCACCCTGTTCTACGGGATGGGCCGCAAACGCCAGGACCTGCTCGATTTCATGGAATCCACCATCTATATGCAGCTTCCTGACAAGATGCCCATCCCGGCGCTGCCGGTCTCGCGCGGAATGCTACTGCGGGGGATGCTGGGTGCGCTGTGGGTTCAGGCGAGGCAAGGACTCGGCGTGCGCCAGGCGCGGTCCTACGTAAAGGGCAACCGATCCTGGTTCAGGGGAGTTCGGGACGCGATCCAGACCCAATGGTCGGAGGCGGCGCTGGTCAGTTTGTGGCGCTACGAGATGCGAGCCCACATCAAGCGGGGGGTGTGGTGCGTCCTGGGCAGCGCGTCGTATTCGGCCGACTATACCATGAAACTGCGCCGCGAACTGGCGAACCTGGTTGGACCGGAAGACGCCAACCTGCTGATCGCCAACCTGGGCGACGAGAACGCGCCGCTGGAGAGTCTGGGGCCAATGGCAAACCTGGTCAAGCTCGCGCGCGGCGAGATCAGCCGCGCCGCCTACCTGGATCAGTACGGCCACCGCGGCCCGCAAGAATTCGAGTTGTCGGTCCCGCGGCCGGCCGAGGACCCAACCTGGCTCAAGGGGGAGCTGGCGCGCCTGCGCCAGTCTCCGGTGGATCTGGACATGCTGATGGCGAAACAACGCCAGGCTTTCCAGGCGGCGTGGGAGCGGCTGGAGGCAGCGGCGCCGCGAGCGGCCGGGCGGCTACGCCGCAAGATGCGCGAGAGCGCCCGACGGGCGCGCCTCCGCGAAGAGGCGCGCTCGGCCTACACCCGGGACCGGTGGTCGATCCGGCTGCTGGCGCTGCGCGCGGGCGAGCTGACCGGCCTCGGGGACCGGGTCTTCTTCTTGACGCTGGATGAACTAGCAGCGCTCCTGGAGGGGGACCGATCGGCGGTCGAGAAAATCGAATCCCGGCGCGAGGCCTATGAACGGTACAAAGCGCTGCCGTCCTACCCGGCCGTCATCCGCGGCCCGTTCGATCCCTTTGCCTGGGCGGCCGACGTCAACCGCCGCACCGATGTGTACGACGCCGGCCGGACGGTCGCGGCGCGGCCGGAAACCGACCTGGTGTTGGGGTCGCCCGGCTCGGCCGGGGTGGTGGTAGGCTTGGTCCGGGTGGTGGATCGCCCCGACGATGGCCATCTGCTCCGGCCGGGCGAGGTGATGGTGGCGATCCAGACCGACATTGCCTGGACGCTTCTCTTTCCGCGGGCGGCGGCGGTGGTGACCGACGTCGGCGCGCCCCTCTCGCACGCCGCCATCGTGGCCCGAGAGTTGGGCATCCCGGCCGTGGTGGGGTGCGGGGACGCGACGGCTGCGCTCCGGACCGGCGACCGGGTGCGGGTGGACGGGGCGCGCGGCCGGGTGGAGGTCCTCCAGAGAGCCATTCGGACAGGAGGGTGACATGACAACACGTCGGAATCGGACAGCTACGGGACCCTTTTGGCTCTGGCTGACGCTGGCGTCGAGCCTGGTTGTGTACCTGGCTGCCTGCCAGGGGTCGACTGGGCTGCGCCGGGTTACGGCCGTCAAGTCGGGCGGCGGGTACGCGGTGGCGGTGAGCGCGGACCACGCGTACGTCGCCAACAACGACGGCGTGCTGGTGTTCAATGTAGAGACGCCCCGCCGGCCGCGAGAGGTCGGTCTCCTCGAGATGGGCTATGCCGGCGACCTCCACGTACAGGACGGCCGGGCGCACGTCGCCGGGCAAATCAACCTAGTGATCGCGGACGTCACCGACCCATCGAACCCACGCCGGGTGGGGGTCTACGACGGGCCGGGGCTGGCGACCGGCCTCTCGGTTGTCGATCCTTATGTCTACCTGGCTGGCTCGGAGGGGCTGGAGATCGTGGACGCCGGCGACCCGGCGGCGCCGGTCCGGGTCGGCTCTCTGGGCGGCGTGTATGCGCGGGGAGTCGCGGTGCACGGGAACGTCGCCTACCTGGCGGTCCCGGACGAGGGGCTGCTGGTGATCGACGTGAGCGATCCGGCGTCTCCGGGGCGGCTGCGGACTGTGCCCGACACCGGCGGCGCCTGGGACGTGCACCTGGATGGCGAGCACGTCTACCTGGCGTGCCACGGAAACGGTGTGCGGATCCTGAGCATGTCAGACCCCGAGTCGCCGCGGGTCATCGGCCGGGTCCTGGAGAACGATGACGGCGGCGAGGCGCTCGGTTTGCGGGTCGTCGGGGAGCTGCTGTTCGTCTCGGACAACACCGGGATCGAGGTGTTCGACGTGAGCGACCCGGCGCGGCCGGTCGAGATTGCCGAGTACGGCCGGGTGGACGGCGCCCACGAGCTGTTCGTCGATGGTTCATATGTCTACATCGCCGAGGGCCATCAGGGCCTGATCGTGCTCGAGTATGTGGGCGATCAAGGCGGCTAGCCGGCGTCGCACCCACGCCTCCCGCGTGGCAGCCCATCCATTCTCCTCATCTGCCCGTCCCTGACAGAGTGCTCGCCAGCCCGTCCACTCTGCTCACCTGCCCGTCCCCGGGCGGTCCATTCCGCTCGCCGGCCCGTTCTCGGGCGGCTCGGCCGCATCCACGCCCCGCGGACGGGGCTTAAGAGCGTGGTTTCATTTCGCTCACCAGCCCTCCCACTCGCTCCACAGCCCGTCCTCGGGCGGCTATTCCGCACCCACGCCCCGTGGACGGGGCTTGGGAGTCGGCGCGGGATGGGGGCGAGGCAGGCCGGAATGGGGTGCTCAGCTTTCTCCAAGTTGAGCACCGGCCTGCCTCGCCCCTACGCCGCGTGGGTTTGTCTGATGGGCTACTCTTTGAACACCATCGGCAGATAGATGTCGTATCCGGCCGCCACGGTTGTAACCGCGTCCGGCACGGCCGGCGGCGGCTCGACGTTGCCCACCCGGTCCACCGCCACGCTGTAGAACGCGTACGTGTGACCGGGAACGCCCCAGTAGATTGCCAGCGTCTCGGTCACCGCCGTCTGCCAGAGGGCGTACCGGCCGTTGTCCACCGAGACGTAGGACATGATAGCGGGCTATCCCCGACCCGGCCGCGTCGCTCGCCCGACCAGCGCACGGTAAAGCTGATCGGGCTGGTGGCGGATAGCGGCTCGACGGCGCTGATCGGCGGCAGACTGTCGAGGGTGTTGGTCACGACGTTGGTCTCGATCGGCTCGTTCACGTCAAAGACGATGGTTGCCTGGTTGTACAGGGGGACGCCATCGGTCAGCGCCGGCGACGGCCGTACCCGGAAACTGACGTACCCCTGCCCCCGGTTCTCCGTGTCGTTGGGCGGCAGGAACCCGGCGATCGGGTCCTCGGGCAGCTCGCCGGTGATCGGGTCCACCGATTCCATGATCCAGGTGAGGACCCCGGTGTCCGGGTCGAGGCTCGCCTGCACGTGGACCGGGTTGGGATCGGTCGTCACCGTCGCCCACCCTTCATAGTGATCCATACCCGGCGGCGCCGTCAGGTAAACCTGATTAAAGGCGACCGACACCAGCTCGAGGCTCGACCAGTCGAGGTCTGCGTCCAGCACGTCGGTGATGAACACCTGCTGCGCCGGGGCGGTGGCGGTGGGCACGTTCTCGAACCGGATGACGTACAGGATGGAGGCGTCGCCGCCGACCCAACCCTCGCTCCCCAGCCCGACGGTCAGCTTGTCGTTGGGGTCCCCGGAGGTGATCACGTCCAGGTCCACCTCGTCGGTGGGGACCGGGTTGTCCGGATTGGGATTATCCTCCGGCTCTTTGTCGTCATCGTCATCGTCGCAGGCGTCGTTGGCCGCCTCGAGCGCCCGCAGCGCCGCCTGGAATTTCTTCCAGGCGTCCAGGTATTCCTCCCGCCCCTGGACCATCCCGTCGGCGGCCGCGATGATGGCCTGAAAGCTCTGGATCGTGTGCACCAGCGTCTTGATCGCCTTGGCGGCGACCGAGACATAGCCGGCGATGTTGGAGGCCAGCCCCATGGCGGTCTGGTTGGTGGTCAGGGCCAGGTAGAGGTTCATCAGGCCGATGCCCTGCGATTGGATCGAAAAAAAGCTGTCAAAGGTGCTGGACAGGAAATCGACCAGCTCTTGCCCGCTCATGTTCCCGTTTTGCACCGCGCTGATCAAGCCGTCCATCATGCCGCCGAGATTCGCCAGCAGAGGCGCCGCCTGGGTAAACGCGTACACGCCGGGATAGGCCTGCATCAGGGCGGCGCCCGCCTGGGCCTGCAGCCCGGCGATGCTGGCTGCCAGGTCGGCCGCCTCCCAGCCAAAGGTCCACGCCGCCGAGCCCAAGGCCCGGTCATAGTTGCGATAGTTGGCCAACCAGCGATCCCAGGCGCTCTCTTTGTACGACAGGGCGTCCAGGGCGCGGAAAAAGGCGTCCCGCGCCTCGGGGCATTCGGGTTGGGGCACCGGCGGGCCGCCGGGCATGTCGCCCGGCTCGCGTTGCGGCTCGATCACCTGGCTCTTGAGATACGAGTAGACCTGGTAGGCGACGTTGGCCCAAAAGAGGGACTCGACCTCCTGGGCGTCGGGCATGCCGTTGAGGATGCCTGCCAACTGGGGCTGGACGCCGAGGCCGCCGGGGAGCAGGGTCAGATCGATCCCGCCGACCGTAGTTCCGTCTGCCAGATAGATCCCGGCCGCCTGCGTCGGGATAAACCCGGCCGCACGCGCCAGGACCGTGTACGTCCCGGCCGGTAATTCGTCGAAATGGTACCCGCCGTCGTGGTCCGTGAAACGGGAGGCAATCTCTCGCCCCCGGCTGTCGGCGGCCCAGACCAGCGCCCCTGAGATCGGCCGGCCAACGTCGTCCCGCACCGTCCCCTCCAGGCCGGTGTTGGCGGGCGCCAGGTTCAGGTCCCGTACCAGCGACCCGCCCTGGACCACCAACCCGGCCGCGATCGCCTGCCGGTAACCGGCGTGCACCGCGACCAGGTCGTAGGTCCCGTCGGGCAGGTCCGCCAGGACATAGGCGCCCAGCGGGTCGCTCGCGACGATTCCCATCAAGTCGCCGGCCGCGGCGTCATAGGCAATCACGAACGCCCCGCCGACCGGTTGGCCGGAGGCGATCGAGCGCACCAGGCCGCTGATCGTCTGCCCCGGGCCGAGTGTCACGTCCTGACGGCTGCGGCCGCCGGGGCCCACCGTCACCGTCTGCCGGTGGATGGCGTACCCGGGCCGCGCCACCCGCAGGGTGTACTGCCCCTCGGTCAAGCCGTCGAACTGGAACAGCCCGTCGGTCGCCGTCTGACGGTAGAGGTAGCCGGTCAGCTCCTCGGCCGTCAGGTTCAGGGGGATCAAACTCACGACGGCCTCGGCGAGCGACGCGCCGCCGCCGTCTGCCACCGACCCGCCGTAGCTATGCCCGCCCAGCCAGAGGTCGGGGACCAGCAGGTCGACGCCGGCGACGGTCACCCCTTGGAAGGGGGTGATCCCGGCCGGGTTGGCGGCCGCCAACTCGTAGACGCCGGGGGTGACGGCGACGAACCGGTAGTTGTCGTTCTCGTCCGTCGTGGCCGAGTGGACCGCTTGGCCGTCCTTGAACAGCACGACGGCGGCGACGTCGGTCAGGGGACCGCCGCCGCTCCCAACCACCCGCCCCTCGACGATGACGCCCGTGGGCGCGAACGGCGCGACGTGCTGCCAGGTGGAGGTCATCACCTCCAAGTCAACCCGGTCGCGGCCGCCCCACAACGAGACGGCGTACGAGCCGGGCGGCAGCTCCTCGAGGGCGTAGGTGCCGGTCTCGTCGGTGAACGCGAGATAGAGAGAGCCATCGGTGTGGGAGGCCTGGACCGGCACGTTCGCGAGCGGCGCGCCGCCGGCGCCGGTCACCGTGCCGGTGACCAACCCGGCCGAGTAAAGCTCGTAACTGCGCTGGACCACCTCGTTGACCCCAAGGGTGATCACGTCGGTCGCCACCCAGCGGTCGGGGATGGAGGTTCGCAGCAGGTAGCTGCCGGCGCTCAGGTCGGTCAGAACCGTTTGCCCGGCGGCGTCGGTCGCCCCCAGGGCGGCCGGTTCCCCGGTCGCCCAGTCCGCCAGGAACACGGCCGCCTCTTCGATGGGCGCGCCGCCGCCTGGCTCGACGGCCGTAACCTGGATGCTCGACCCCTGGGTCATCGAGATGGTGGGCAGAGAGGCGGTCAGCCCCGGCGACAGCGACAGACCGTCGCGCAGGCCGGGCGCGTACCCGGCGACCGTGTAGCGCGCCTCGTGGGGGCCGGCCGAGACCCTGAACCATGTACTCGCCGTTTGCGTCGGTCAGGCCGGCCGCGACCCAGCCGTCTCGATCCTGCAACACCACCAGGGTGTCCGAGATGGGGGTACCGTCGGCCGCGCGGACCACCCACCCCTGCACGGACGCGGCCGGCGACCAGAAGCAGGTCGATCCCGTCGTGGGTTTGCCCGCTGCTCACCGCCACGCGGAGCGCCTCGAGCGGCGCCCAGGTTGGGTCGGCGGTCCCGATGGCATAGTCGCCGGCCGGCAGGCCGCCGAACTGGTAGCGGCCGTCAACGTCAGACCGGGTCAGCGTGGTCCGGCCGGAGGCGTCGGTGACCGCCACCACGACCTCCGCCACCGGGTGGTTCCCGGCCCCGTCGGCGACCAGGCCGCCGATCCGGCCGCCCTCGGTGACGACCAGGTCGAGATCCACCCCGCCGGTCGCCGGCACGATAGCGACCACCTCGTCTTGGAGCAGGTAGTCGAGCACGGTGACGGTGTAGGTCCCGGCCGGGATCAGCTCGGAGAAGGAGCCATCGGGTTTCGTCTCCACCGCGAGCGCGCTCGGGTTATCGACGGACGTGAGCCAGACCGTGGCGCCCGCAAGCGGATGTTCCGTATCCTGCAGGTAAACGAGGCCCCGCAGATTGTCGTACGACTGGCCGAATAGCTCCAGGATGTAGGATGCGAAAACGTCGCGGGCCGAATAAAAACGGCCGCTTCGCGCCCTGACCTGGTCCGCGGCGTCCGCCATGAGCCGGACGTACCCGCCCCAGGTGGGGCCGGCCTGGGTTGTGAACTGGGCCCAGATGGGGTCCCAGGTGAGCGGGTCGGCCGCCGCCGGCCGCACCAGCAACTCGATCGCCGGCCAATCAGCCAGGTCGGCCGAGCCGGCCGCCTTGTGATACAGGCGCACCGGCACGTGTCCGGCGGTGTCCGCCAGGACCGAGAACCCGATCAGGCCGCTCTGCCCCGGCCGCAAAACGCCGGCCGGCCCGTCGAACCCGGCCGCGATCAGATGCAGGTCGGTGGTGGTGAAGGGCTCCGTGCTGTCCAGCCGCAGGCCGGCGCGGCCGGCGCTGGAGAGGATCAGGATGGGGGCCGTCAGGTCGGCGTCCCCAGCGTTGTGATAGACGATCTGACCGTCGAACTCGCGGCCAGGCGCGCACCCGGTTGGGCATCTGCACCTGGGCCACCAGCAGCGGCCCGCTGCCCGCCTCGACCAGCAGCGCGTCCTCCAGGGTTCGCGTCGTCCCGCCGCCGGTCGTCACCCGCAGGTCGTAGAGACCCTCGGGCGCGTCGGCCAGGTCAAAGGTGGGATAGGCCAATGTGGCGTCCGCCAGATATACCTCGGTCGCCACGTAGGGGGTCCCGCCGGGCGAGAGGAGCGCGTATTCCATATCCGCCGCCAGCAGCTCGCCCCGGACCTCGAGGGTCACCGGACCGGCGTTGCCGGCCGATGTCGGGTCCACGCCAGCCAGGCTCAGGGACATGGCGCGCGCCTCGATCTGGTAGTTGGTCGCTCCGCCCGGCAAGGTGCGAGCGTGGACCAGCACATAGTAGGTCTGGGTCAGGGTATCGGCCGCCACGACGCTCACGTCTGGGCTGTTCCAGGCGGTGGAGCGGGCGTCGAACTCGGTTCGGGAGGGCATGTACCCGCGCGCCAGGTAGAGCTCGCTGGCGCCCGATGCGCTATCCCGGTCCAGCTCGACTACCACGTCCTGCCCGGCGGCCGGGGTGAAGCGGTACCAGTGGTCCTCGGCCGGAACGGTGAACTGCCCCAGGGCCGGTGGACCGCCGATGACCAGCTCGGGCAGATCGAGTCGGACGGTTTCCAGAGAGGCGCCCAGGTTGTTGGCCCGGTTCTGCCCCTCAAAGACCTCGCCGCCGGTGTTGGTCCCCACCTGCCAGTGATAGTCGCCGATCACGCCGCCGGGAACCCGCACCCAGGCGCTCGCCTGCAGGCTTTCGCCGGGTCCCAGGATGGCGTTCTGGCCCACCAGCGCGCGGCCGGCGGTCAGTTGCCCGGCTCGCAGCAGATAAACCGTGTCGCGCCAGGGTCCGACGGCCGCTTCGCTGCCCAGGTTGGCGATGGTCCAGAAAACCTGGACCGTTCCGCCGGCGGTGACCGCCGCCGGGCCGGTCACCGAGGTGACGGCAAGGTCGATGGCCGAGTCCGCGGTTTCGACAAACTCGAACGCGCCCATGTCTGCATAGGCGCCGCCCGGCGTGGGGACGCCGGTGTTGGGCGTGCGCGGGTCGTCGTAACGCGGCGCGCCCCAGTAATCGGTCGCCGGAGCGGCCGCGCCGTCGGCGGCGTCGATCATCGCGCTCATGTACCGGAGCCGGTAGTTGCCGTCGGCGGCGTCCTTGAAGCGCGGGTCCTCTGAGAGGTTGCCGTCCACCCCGGGCAGGTAGTTGTCGCCCGAGGGGGACCAGACGTTGTTGTAGCGAAACACACCCGGTGCCCCGGTGACCCCCTGGTCGCTGCTGTTGGCGATGATCGTGTTGACCACCTCCCAGCTTCCGCCATGGGACCAGAGTCCGACGGTGTTGTCGTCCAGGGTGCAGTTGGTCAGCCGGACCAGGGAGCCCCCGTCCGAGGTGGCGGCGCGCTCCACCCGCGCGATGACCGTGTTGGTGATGGTCATGTCGGCCGCGCCCCAGCCGCCGGTCCCCTGCGCCAGACCGTCGCGCACCACGCTGTTAGAGAGGGTCACCACGGCGCTCGAGTTGCCGATCACCATCCCGTACGACGCGCCGCCGCTGCCCGACGGCCCGCTGGCGCCGTAGGTAAAGCGGGTGTGATCCAGGGTCGCCCATCCGCTTATGTATACCCCGTCCCAATCGCCGGGCGCGGGAACGGTCGAATCGCCGTCCCGGTTGGTGTCCCCGCCGACCGAGTCGTCGCGGATGGAGGTAAACACCACCGGCTGAGCCAGGTTACCCTGCGCGGATAACGTCGCGCCGGCCGAGATCGTGAGCCTGCGCAGCGGCTCGAACTTGACGATTGCGCCCGGCTCGATCGTCAGAGTCGCCCCCGAGGGGACCACCACGTCGTCGCGGACGATGTGCATAAAGCTCCCCAGCCAGGTCTGGCTGCCGCCCAGGTTCTCCATGTGGAACGCGACCGCATAGCGGACCGAGACATAGCCGCTCAGGTAGGCGACGCCGGTTCCCTCAACCTCGATCCCATTCCAGGCGCCGGGGGTCGGGACGCTCCGGCCGCCGTCCAGGTTGGTGTCGCCCCCGGCCGTGTCGTCCGCCAGGGCGGTGAACACGATGGGCCCAACGGCCGTCGCCGGGGCGGTGAACACCCCGCTGTCCAGCACCCGGACCCGCGTCTCGGGGGCGAATTTGACCACCGCCCCCGGTTCGACAGAGAGCGTGACCCCGGCCGGGACCACCACGTTCCCCTCGACCACGTGGACCTGGTCGGCCGACCAGACCTCGTCGGCCGCCAGAAGGCCGGCGTGCCAGGCGGCCGCGTTTTTGACCAGCACCTCGCGGGTCAACTCGCCGGCAACCTGCCGGGTTCCGTCGTTAAAGGTCGCCCGCAGTTGGTACCGGCCGTCGCCCGTCGGAGGCCGTGTCCCAGGCGGCCCCGCCCCAGCCGGGCAGATCAAGACCCAGTGGGGTGCAAACGCCGCCGCCGCACACCTGCAGATCGACGGTGTGGAGGTCGGGATCGAGGCCAAAGGGGATCCAACCGACCCACTCGGTCCCGTGAAAGAGCGGGGCGGGCGGGTCGGTCCACAACAGCAACGGCTCGTCGCCCAGGTAGACCGAACCGGCCTCGCCGTTCCCGCTGCTGCCCAGGCCGCCGTTGGCGGTGATGTTGCCCGCCGGCAATGCCAGCGCGTCCCAGGTATAGACCGCCACCCGGCCGCCGCCGCCCCCCCAGCCATAACTGGAGAGGAGGTCGCCGCCGCCGGCAGAGATAAAACCCGCGCCGGATAGGGTCCCGGTGTTGATCAGCACCCCACCGCCGCTGCCGCGCATGCCGCGCTCGGCCGCCCCGTCGCTACCGTCAGCAAGAATCTGACCGTCTACCACCGCGGTCCGGGCGATGATCCGCACCAGCCCGCCGCCGGTCGAGGCGCTGTACCAGGCCTCCGAGCCGGACCCCGACCCCAGGTCGTTGGGGTTTCGGGGGTCGCCGTAGGTCAGGTTGGTCTGAGCCGAGGAGCCGGTCGCGCCCCGGCCGCCGTGACTGCCGCCCGCCAGGGAGACGGCGGCGCCGATCCGGGTGTTGCCCAGGGTGCGGCCGACGGCGTACCCCTTGCCCGAGACATCGATCCGGCCGGTCGCGGCGACAGTCAGCGTGTCGCTGATCGTCATCCGCAGCGAGAACTCCTCGCTGACAGACGCCGGCCGGTGGGTGAGGGTGCCGCTCAGTTCCACGGTCACGTTTTGCGCTTCGACCGGCAGGTTGTGCTCGGGCGCAGCGATGGAGTTGGCGCCGCTGACCACCAGGTGATCGACGAGGAAGGTCGTATCCGCGGGAAGCCCCAGCGGCGTGTAGACGGTGGTCGCCGGGCCCTGGTTCTCGATCACCAATCGCCCCTCGCCGCCGTTCTGCTTCAGGTAGACCGTCCCGGCGGCGGCCGGCTCAACCGTGCCGGTGTCGTGTCCGCCGCGGGCGGTGACGCGGGAGAGGTCGAAACCCGCGAGCGCGTCGTAATAGACCGCCACCCGGCCGCCGCCGCCGCCCCAGCCATAGCTGGCGAGGAGGTCGCCGCCGTTGGCCGAGACCGAGCCGGCGCCGGAGAGTTGGCCCACGTCGAGCAGCACCCCGCCGCCGCTGCCCCGCATCCCGCGCTCGGCCGGACCCGCGCTGCCGTCGGCGATGATCTCACCGTCCAGGACCGCGGCCCCGGCCGCGATCCGCACCAGCCCGCCGCCGGCCGAACCGCTGTACCAGGCCTCCGAGCCGGACCCGGACCCCAGCTCGTCCGGGTTCCGATAGTCGCCATAGACCGCATTGGTGCCGGCCGAAGAGCCGACCACCGGCCCATAACCGCCATAACTGCCGCCTGCGTTTGAATAGGCGGCGCCAGTCGGCGTGTTGCCCAGCGTGCGGCCGGGCAGGTACCCCTTGGCCGTCACGTCAATCCGGCCGGTCGCGGCGACGTGCAGCGTGTCGCTGATCGTCATCCGCAGCGAGAACGCGTCGTCGGCCGTCGCCGGTCGGTGGGTGAGGGTGCCGCCCAATTCCACGGTCACGTTCTGGGCTTCGACCGGCAGGTTGTGCTCGGGCGCAGCGATGGAGTTGGCGCCGCTGACCACCAGGTGATCGACGAGGAAGGTCGTATCCGCGGGAAGCCCCAACGGCGTGTAGACGGTGGTCGCCGGGCCCTGGTTCTGAATCACCAGCCGCCCCTCGCCGCCGTTTTGCTTCAGGTAGACCGTCCCGGCGGCGGCCGGCTCCACCGTGCCGTTGTCGTGACCGCCGCGAGCGGTGACGCGGGAGAGGTCGAAACCCGCCAGCGTGTCGTAATAGACCGCCACCCGGCCCCCGCCCCCGCCCCAGCCATAGTTGGTGAGGATGTCGCCGCCGTGGGCCGAGATCGAGCCAGCGCCCGAGAGCGTCCCCACGTCGAGGAGCACCCCGCCGCCGCTGCCGCGCATCCCGCGCTCGGCCGGACCCGCGCTGCCGTCGGCGACGATCTCACCGTCCACGGCCGCGGTCCCGGCCGTGATCCGCACCAGCCCGCCGCCGGTCGATGCGCTGTACCAGGCCTCCGAGCCGGACCCGGACCCCAGCTCGTCCGGGTTCCGATAGTCGCCATAGACCGCGTTGGTGCCAGAAGAGCTGCCCACCGCGCCGTATCCGCCATAGCTGCCGCCAGCGAGCGAATAGGAGGCGCCGGTCGGCGTGTTGCCCAGCGTGCGGCCGGGCAGGTACCCCTTGGCCGTCACGTCAATCCGGCCGGTCGCGGCGACGTGCAGCGTGTCGGTGACCGCCAGCCGGAGCGCATACTCGTCGTCGGCGGTCGCCGGTTTGTGGCTCAGGGTGGCACTGTACTGCACGGTGACGTTCTCCGCCCGGATGAGCAGGTCGTGCTCGGGCACGACCACCGCGTTGGTGCCGCTGATGATTAGGTGGTCCACCACGAACACCGAATCGGCCGCCACGCCGAGGGGGGTGGTGGCGTCGGCCGACACCCCCCGGTTGCGGATGACCAGGCGGCCCTCGCCGCCGTTTCGCTTCAGGTAGACCGACCCGGCGCCGCCCACCGCGTCGGTGGCGTCGCCGCGGCCGCCCCAGGCGGTCACGTGGGTCAGATCAAATCCCGCCAGGGCGTCGTAATAGACCGCCACCCGGCCGCCCCCGCCCCCCTGGCTGTTGGCAAACGCACTGGTGGGACATTCGCCGCCATCGGCGGCGATGAAACCATTTCC
Source organism: uncultured Chloroflexia bacterium (assembly GCA_963695825.1). Lineage (GTDB taxonomy): Bacteria > Chloroflexota > Anaerolineae > Promineifilales > UBA4811 > CAVOHX01. Next base: position 20,842 of record CAVOHX010000021.1, on the reverse strand, counting down.
GCTCAGGGCGCCGACGCGGAGCAGCACCCCGCCCCCGCTGCCGGTCCGCCCCCAGGCGGTGAGCAGGCCGGCGTTAGCCAGAATCTGGCCCTCGACCACCGCGTCGCCGGCGGTGATGCGCACCAATCCACCCCCGGCCGACGTGCTACCAAGGCTGACGGCGCCGCCCGACCCCAGTTCGTCCGGGTCACGGTAATCGCCATAGGCGGCGTTGGTGGCTCCCGAGCCGACGACCGCGCCGTACCCACCGTAACTGCCTCCGGCATACTCGACCGCCGCCCCGATGGTCGTGTTGCCCAGGGTGCGGCCGGGCCGGTACCCCAGGCCGCTGACGTCGATCCGCGACGCCGCGTCGATGTGCAACGTGTCGGTGAGGACCAGCTCCAGCCGGTACTCGGTATCCGCCGTGGTGGTCGAGTGGGCCAGCGCCGCGCCGCCCAGGAGGGCGAGGCTCCCAAACGCGTGGCTGCCGTCGATGGTCGAATCGTCGCCATGGATCACCAGGTGCTGTCCCTCGTAGGTGGTCTGGGTCCCGGTGATGACCGCCCCGGCGCCAAAGAGCGCCGCGACGTAGCGGTCCTCGAACTCGCCCGGCACGCCATCGTGGTCCTGGTCCAGCGCGCCGCCGTCCAGGTCGAGGACGTCAGTCCCGACGCTGAGCGAGTAGGTATTCAAGCCCGTTTGGCCTGCCAGGTCGAGCAGGTAGCGATCGGCCGCCAGTTGGGTCAGACCGGCCGGGGTGATGGGTCCGCCCGGCCCGCCGACGGTCACGTCGTCCAGGGTAAAAGTGCCGGTCATGACCGACTCGCTAAAGACGATCTCGACCGCGTCGAACGGCGCGCCGGCGCCGCCGGTGGGCGAGGCGGCCGTGATCCAGAGTCCGGCGTCGGCCGCCGGGGTCGGGGCGGCGTCGCTCAGCAGGACGCACAACGCCAGCAGCGCCACGGCCGACAGCGCAACGCTGGCGACCAGGCCCACGCGACCTTTATGGGGATACTGTTTGCTCGACATCACGCTCCTCCTCTAGTCAGGGCAATCCGAGAATCGGGGTCAGCCGGGTCGGGTTGGCTGACCGTGCGCAAAACCTCCAACAGGGATCGATGGTCGGTAAAGGGGTGGTCGCTGTCGCTGGCGATGCAGCGGACGACCCCGCGCAACGCGTCGGGTTCGTCCGTGTCCACCAGCAGGCGAACGATGAACGTGCGAATGGTGCGCATGTGACCTCCTCCATTCTGGCGGCGCCATCGGCCGCCAGACACCCTCTTTATACCACAGGAGACTGACAGAGGACTGACAGATGTGGCGGCCGCAGTCCCACAACAAGGGCTGGATTGTAATCCAGCCCGAGCGGAAGCGGGTGCTCGCGCCGCCCCAAGTCGCTTGCGCCGGATAACAATCCGGCGCTGGTGTGCGGCCGAGCCGGTGGGGGTGATCGGCGTTCATGACAAGGGCTTTATTGTCAGCCAGCCGGATCGGAGCAGCACGCGGCCGGATGCCAATACGTCCCCGCACAAACCCCTCTTGACCCCGCCCCCATCTTCGTTGTATACTGTTCTCAACGGCACGCGGCCCGGGGCAGGGCGGCGTGCTGGGACAGCGCGGCGTCGTCGCCGATGGGCGTTTTCTCTTTTAGCTTGTGCAAGGAGGCAACGATCTCTGCTCAAACTCTGGGGTCCCCGAGGCGGGTGCAGGTGCAGGGCGACCTGATGCTCGACGAGCTCATCCTCTCGGCCGACGAGGACGCCTTCCGGCAAGAGTGGGACGTCGAGAACCGGCTCATCCGCGTCACAGGCACGTCATCAGCGGCGCCGTCACCGAGATGGTGTACGATGGGGATGGAAACCGCGTGCTCACCCTCTACCCCGACGACACCTGGAGCGCCACCCCCGGCCCGCACCTCGAGGTGACCGGCACGGTCACGAGGAGCTACTATTTCCTGGGTAGCCAACGGGTCGCCATGCGGGTGGAAGCCGCCGGCGAGGAAGCGACGAGGTCTACTATTTCCACACCGACCACCTGGGCAGCATCGCGGCCGTCTCCCACGAGTTTGGCAACACCTACCCAGTGCAGTCCCGCACTGGACTGCGCGAACTGGTGGACAGCAGTCGCTACCTACCCTTTGGAGGGATGCGCGTCGAGCCGGATGAGGACCTCACCGACCGCGGTTACACTGACCATCGCCATGCGCTTGACATAAAACTCATCGACATGCGGGCGCGTTGGCAGGACCCGGCGATCGGCCGGTTTTTGTCGCCGGATACGATCATCCCCAACTACACCGATCCCCAGTCTCTGAATCGGATGAGTTATGTCAACAATCGGCCGACAGCGCTGCAAGATCCCAGCGGGCACTACCACATAGAAGTGCACTACTACAAGACCTATCAGTGGGTTTACCAGAGCGCACTGAACATCGGTGTGGGCATGTACGGTTTGGCCGAGGACGTAGCCGCGGCACTGGCAACGGATCTGGCGCACGAAATCGCTGGGGGCAACAAGTGGGCAGATGATCTGACGAATCTCACAAACCTATCGCCGATTCCCGGAACCAATCATTGGAACTGCCACCGGGAGGGGCGGGAGACAATAGAGGAATCAATCAACGCCGACAGACTCAACCCCTGGCGGTTTGGCTACAACCTTCACGCCGTCCAGGACTATTTCGCGCATTTCGGCCAGGGATTCATCGGCAGCATGCTTACTCAGGGCTTGGAGTGGCTCGAACAGTGGTTATTGGATGATCGTTTCTCCGCCGTGGGGGCGGACCTGGAGGCGTTGAATCCGTTCTCCTTGGACGACCGCCTGGGGCATGCGATTGAATGGGGCCATGGGGGACACTCGCTTCTGGAATTGCTTGACCCTGACGAGTTTGATCCCAATGATCCGTGGGACATGGCCATGGTTGACGAGAGCCAGTATTACATTTGGCACTTCCTCCTGCGTTGGTTCGCCGAGATGTTCAATGGTCAGCCAGCAACCCGCCGTGGCGTTGATCTTATGCCGTCGAGGTGGCAGTGAGAAGGAACACGCTGACATCAGTTCTACTCTATGTTGTTGCCATTCTCATTGGACTAGTGCTCATGGCTGCTGGTGGGTGGTGGTCCTGGACGGGGACGAATAACGTTCTCGACCTGCCTGATCTAGGAGGGCATGGCATTGAGTTTTCTGTCTTGATTCTACTTGGCGTTGCAGTCTTTGTGGTTGGTGGCACAACCATCGTCGTGAGTTGTCGCACCGCCATCACCGAGTGGCGCGGCCGCCGGAGAAGCGACCCCGCTGTCCCCGAGTCGAGACCCGCGCTCTTCCAGGCGATCCTGGCGATTGCAGTTGTGTGTCTGGCAATAGTGGCCTGTTGTGGTGGGTATTTCATCATTATGGCGCGATCGCATTGACCGGTGGAACGGCCTGGTGGTCGATTGAGAATCGAGGGGTTGTTTGGGTGCCGGCCTGCATGCGCGGTTTCCTCATCCCAATCTTTGAGCTATCTGGTTGACCCCCTGGCCGTTCCATGCAATAATGTCATCGGGCAGCGAACGATGCACAGGCGAGGCAGCATCATCTGTTTCACGAGCGACCAGTGGGTCGCCATGCGGGTCGCGGCCGATGGCGAAGACGATGAGGTCTACTACTTTCACACCGACCACCTGGGTAGCATCGCGGCCGTGTCCCACGAGTTTGGCAACGCCCACGAGCTGGTGGACAGCGCGCGCTATCTCCCCTTTGGAGGGCTCCGCGTCGAGCCGGATGAGGACCTCACCGACCGCGGTTATACTGACCACCGCCAGGCGCTCGACATAAAACTCATCGACATGCGGGCGCGTTGGCAGGACCCGGCGATCGGCCGGTTCCTGTCACCGGACACGATCATCCCCGATTACACCGATCCCCAGTCCCTCAATCGGCTGAGTTATGTTAATAATCGGCCTCTGGGCTTCACTGACCCAAGTGGACACGCGCTTTCCTGCGCCTATCCCGACTCCGGTTGCGATAGCGAGAAACAGCCTGATGTTTCGCCGCTGTGGGACCCTGTTTACAGCGGTTGTGTGTCTGACTCTGATCGTTTTGGCGCGGAGCAGGCCTTCATACACTTTCTCAATGACCCGTGGCACTTCATTGAGCTTTTTGCAGACCCCGAAGCGTGGTTTGCCAGTCCGGAGGTTGCGGATCTAGAAGTGTTTTCGCAGTACAGCATCTTTCACATAACTGCGGAACAGCTAGTGTTGAGCGGCCTGGATCCCGATACCGCGAGCTACCTCTATGAGGCTCGCCTTCGGCATGGCGTCGGAGATGATCCAGACGCCAATCCAGCCGTGGCCCTCGCAGCTACAGTACCGGTCGCAGAGCTGATTGCTCAGGCGGCGCAACGATATCCCAGCAAGGCCGGCAGGATGGAATGGCACCACTACACGCCCAGATATCTCGGCGGAGCTGCCACAGGGCCACAATACAGGATCCCTGTCGCCTATCATCAGTACATCACCAACGAGTTCCGGAAGCTGTGGGCATACGGACAGGGAAAACCGAGCCCGGCCGTGCTCCGAGACATCATGATGCAGGTGTACGGGAAATACCCGATTCCTCCGAACTCGGCGAGGCGATAATGAGAGAGAGCGTCGAGTTCAGAATCCCAGAGGAGGACGCGAGCCGTTTCCTGGCGGCCGATGCTGGACGGGTACTTGGTGAGACTGTCCGGGCCCTGGAAGTTGCCGTGGACGACCCGCTTTATCTATGGGTTGGGGAGTTGGACCGGCGACTCCAGGAAGAGGGGACCAGGTTCTTTTACGGGTGGGAGGTCAAACGTCGTTACACCCACAAAGAACTTGAAGCCGCGGAGCTTTTCGGCCTTGAGATTACTGCGGTCTTTGAGCCTACCGGCGAGGAATGCGGTACAATTTACGACGAAACCACGGCCTGTCCGGCTTGCGGCGCCGGTCGTACGCAGCTATCGGAATTGATCCTGGACTTGCGCAGAGCACCAAAGAGCAAGCACATTGCCCGCACCATTGCCGATGAATGGATCGTATCGCAGCGCCTCGCCGAGCTGCTGGTCGATGCGCGAATGACCGGTTTCGAGTTGCGTCGCGTGCGACACAAGGCTCGCTACCAGGACGATCCGGTTGATCTCTCCAAGACGCCATCCGGCCGGCAGATTTTGAGGTTGGCGGCTGAGACCGGCGTTCCACACCCCACCTGGGATTTCTGGGTGTGGCTCAACCGTCCCGAGCAGCGCGAGCTGGCAGATCGGGCGGACCTGGAGCATGCGGAGCGTCTGGAACAGCGCGACCGCCGCCGGCCGAGGCCCATCCCGGCCTGGTACCAACTCGTGGTCGCATCACCCGCTGTGCCGACGGTCGCGCCGACCCGGTTCGGTATTGATCCGTTTGACGAGGATGTGGATGGCCACCATCGCTGTCCGTTCGGCCACGTCAGTGGCCTCAACCAACTATCGGAGCTGTGGGTTTCGCGCGGCGCCTGGGACGGCAGCGATGTAGTCATGACCAAGGACATGGTCGGCACTCGCCGCGGGCTGCTCGTGCCCACGCCGATGTTGCTCATCTCACCGCGATTACGGCAGCTCCTGCGGGCCGAAGGGATAAAAGGGTACAAACTGGATGTCGCGCATCTTGCGTAGCGACTGCGTACCATACCAGCGTAGCGACGACGAGGACGCCTTCCGGCAAGAGTGGGACGTCGAGAACCGGCTGGCGCGGGTGACAGACCTCATCAGCGGCGCCGTTACCGAGATGCTGTACGATGGGGATGGAAACCGGGTGCTGACCCTCTACCCCGACGACACCTGGAGCGCCACCCCCGGCCCCCATCTCGAGGTGACGGACACCGTCATCCGCAGCTACTATCTCCTCGGTCGCCAGCGGGTCGCCATGCGGGTCAAACCCGTCGGCGAACAGGAAGAGGACCGGGTCTACTATTTCCACACCGACCACCTGGGCAGCATCGCGGCCGTGTCCCAGGAAGTGGACAACCTCTACGCGCTGATTGACAGCGCGCGGTATCTCCCCTTTGGCGGGTTACGCGTCGAGCCGGATGAGGACCTGACGGACCGGGGCTATACCGACCACAGACAAGCGCTCGACATCAAACTCATCGACATGCGGGCGCGTTGGCAGGACCCCACGATCGGCCGGTTTCTGTCGCCGGATACGATCGTCCCCGACTACACCGATCCCCAGTCGCTGAATCGGATGAGTTATGTCAACAATCGGCCGACAGCGCTGCAAGATCCCAGCGGGCACTACCACATAGAAGTGCACTACTACAAGACCTATCAGTGGGTTTACCAGAGCGCACTGAACATCGGTGTGGGCATGTACGGTTTGGCCGAGGACGTAGCCGCGGCACTGGCAACGGATCTGGCGCACGAAATCGCTGGGGGCAACAAGTGGGCAGATGATCTGACGAATCTCACAAACCTATCGCCGATTCCCGGAACCAATCATTGGAACTGCCACCGGGAGGGGCGGGAGACAATAGAGGAATCAATCAACGCCGACAGACTCAACCCCTGGCGGTTTGGCTACAACCTTCACGCCGTCCAGGACTATTTCGCGCATTTCGGCCAGGGATTCATCGGCAGCATGCTTACTCAGGGCTTGGAGTGGCTCGAACAGTGGTTATTGGATGATCGTTTCTCCGCCGTGGGGGCGGACCTGGAGGCGTTGAATCCGTTCTCCTTGGACGACCGCCTGGGGCATGCGATTGATTGGGGCCATGGGGGACACTCGCTTCTGGAATTGCTTGACCCTGACGAGTTTGATCCCAATGATCCGTGGGACATGGCCATGGTTGACGAGAGCCAGTATTACATTTGGCACTTCCTCCTGCGTTGGTTCGCCGAGATGTTCAATGGTCAGCCAGCAACCCGCCGTGGCGTTGATCTTATGCCGTCGAGGTGGCAGTGAGAAGGAACACGCTGACATCAGTTCTACTCTTATGTTGTTGCCATTCTCATTGGACTAGTGCTCATGGCTGCTGGTCGGTGGTGGTCCTGGACGGGGACGAATAACGTTCTCGACCTGCCTGATCTAGGAGGGCATGGCATTGAGTTTTCTGTCTTGATTCTACTTGGCGTTGCAGTCTTTGTGGTTGGTGGCACAACCATCGTCGTCAGTTGTCGCACCGCCATCACCGAGTGGCGCGGCCGCCGGAGAAGCGACCGCGCTGTCCCCGAGTCGAGACCCGCGCTCTTCCAGGCGATCCTGGCGATTGCAGTTGTGTGTCTGGCAATAGTGGCCTGTTGTGGTGGGTATTTCATCATTATGGCGCGATCGTATTGACCGGTGGAACGGCCTGGTGGTCGATTGAGAATCGAGGGGTTGTTTGGGTGCCGGCCTGCATGCGCGGTTTCCTCATCCCAATCTTTGAGCTATCTGGTTGACCCCCTGGCCGTTCCATGCAATAATGTCATCGGGCAGCGAACGATGCACAGGCGAGGCAGCATCATCTGTTTCACGAGCGACCAGTGGGTCGCCATGCGGGTCGAGGTCGATGGCGAAGACGACGAGGTCTACTACTTTCACACCGACCACCTGGGTAGCATCGCGGCCGTCTCCCACGAGTATAGCAACGCCCACGAACTGGTGGACAGCGCGCGGTACCTCCCCTTTGGAGGGATGCGCGTCGAGCCGGATGAGGACCTGACGGACCGGGGCTATACCGACCATCGCCACGCGCTTGACATAAAACTCCTCGACATGCGCGCCCGTTGGCAGGACCCGACGATCGGCCGGTTTCTGTCGCCGGATACGATTGTCCCCGATCCGGCGAACCCTCAATCCCTAAACAGATATGCATACGGCCTGGGGAACCCGCTTCGCCACACCGATCCATCCGGGCATATCGTGGATTCGCCCGACAAGTTCCCTGATCAGGATATCTGTCGATATTGCCGTCGCTCCTATTGGTCGCCGCCAAACACACGACCGAACCCGCGCCAGATTCGCGAAACCCTTGGTTTCCTTGCTGTGGCCGCTAGCTCACTGGCGGTGGGATCCATACTAGTCGTTGACGGCGCTGAGGCGCTCGCAGCGACCGTCTCCGCTATGCTTGGGGCAGCGTGTGCCGACTCGGATTGCACAAATGAACTCGTTGCGACACGTGAGCTGGGCACCCGCGCAATTGACGCCCTCTCGAGCGATGGTGATCCGTCCAACGAGATCAACGCCCTGATCAACCCACAGAACATTGCCAAGGCTGAACAACACCTTCGGTCTATTGGCGCCATCAACAATGAGTGGGCCCCGTACAATCAGGCGATGTTGAACCGGATGTCTCGGATAGCGGGCGGCGAACTGCCAGCAACCATTTATGACCTGCGCTGGATGACACACGAATTGTTGGAAGCTCAGGTCGTTGCAGGCGGGGTCGATCTTGGTAGGGCGCACCAACTGGCATTGGAGATGCAGAGGTTGACGGCTCCTTGGGAGATTTGGCGCGACTGAGATGATACGAGCCTTCCCCGACACTCTGGGCAGCGATTACTGGTTTAGGATGGTCGAACAGCGCGGAGGCTAACGAGAGTTCCCATGCAGAATCGGCGATGCTACACGGTGATCTCTACGGTGGCTGGAGAGTACGAGCGCGATGTATTGCCCATGCCTTCCGGCTATGCAAAGGTGTCTCTTACACTGGAGCCCCTTGCCGGCCCCACGCCGCCCGCGTCCATGGTGACCCTCCATTCCGACGCAAGATTCCTCATCCTGCAGGGACCTGTCGTCAAAACTAGCGCACCCATTTCCTTGGATGAACAGATGACACGTGCGCTCCTGCGGAACGCCCTCACCGGGGTGAGCCGGGGGGCCAATGAGGCATTGAATGAACATCTCGACAGATCAGTCATACAGGTAAAGGTGCAAGTTCACGAGTTGTTGTTCCATCTGGGGTTTTCGTCCGTAATGGCCTTCAAGATAGCAGGGTACCACGCTGTCTGTTGTGCATTGGATTCTGCGGCTCAACAGGGGCAGCTTGTGACATGCCTCGAGGACTGATGGACAGAGCCGACACATTGATCGACAACGTCCGTAGTGGTAGGGATGGCAACCGGGTGCTCACCCTCCACCCCGACGACACCTGGAGCGCCACCCCCGGCCCGCATCTGGAGGTGACGGGCACCGTCACCCGTAGCTACTTTTTCCTGGGTAGCCAACGGATCGTCATGCGGGTCGAAGTTGATGGCGAAGACGACGAGGTCTACTACTTTCACACCGACCACCTGGGCAGCATTGCCGCTGTCTCCCACGAGTTTGGCAACCTCTACGAGCTGGTGGACAGCGCGCGCTATCTCCCCTTTGGCGGCCGGCGCGTCGAGAAGGTGCAGAACACTCATGCGATGAAAGCAAAGCTATCTTGCTCGATTAGAATCTTGTAGCCTCGACACTTCTGAAGATAGGTTATGTGGGTAATTGTTGTCGATCTGGTAGTTCTGATTCTTCTGATTATGCTTTTGGCATATTGGAGGAAGAAAGACTCTTTATCAGAGAAATGGTTTGCGATTCTGGTTGCAGGATATTGGAGCTTTGTCGACCTAACCGCAATCTGGGGTTACTCTGGTACAAAAGGTATTGTGATTGGCGTAGGAGTGGCGTTTTTCCAATTCGTGATCACATATTCCGTCGGTCGTTGGCTTTACCGGCGGGTTTATGGCTCGTTAGGCTGAGAAGGTTCCGGTTTTCCGCCGGCAGAGCGGCGGAAGCGAGTAGCTCGGGCCGGCGCCAACGCCCGCTATCGCTCGGGCTGGACCATGGTCCCGCGGCGCCACAGTGGCTCCGGGTGGGTGGGGAGAAAGCGGGGTAACAATCCAGCCCTCTGCCCCACCCCCGCTCGGGCTGGACCATGGTCCCGCGGCGCCACAGTGGCTCCGGGTGGGTGGGGAGAAAGCGGGGTAACAATCTAGCCCTCTGCGCGAGCCGTGTTTCAACTACTTGACAACCAATCACGACCATGGTACACTAGTGATGTTTTAGTGATGTTTCATCACGCTCGTTGCGAGGTGCACCATGCCGCCTTTACTAGCAGAACGAGCCTACCAGCTTCTCCGGGCCGACATTATCGCCTGCGTCCTTCGACCCGGTCAACAGGTCGTTCAATCCCAACTGGCGGACCGGTACGGGATCGGCACCACGCCGATCCGCGACGCGCTGCACCGCCTGGCCCTGGAGAACCTCGTCCAGCCCGTCCCCCGGTCGGGGTACGTCATCACCCCCATCACCCTGTCGGACATCCAGGAGATGTTCGAGATGCGCTACCTGCTCGAATCCTTTGCCGCCCGCATGGCGGCCGCCCGCGGCTCGGACCACGACCTGAAAGAGATGGTCCGGCTCGCCGACATCACCTACGTGTTCAAGGACAAGGAGAGCTACCTGCCGCGCATCAACCTCAACGCCGACTTTCACCGCGCCATCGCCGTCGCGGCCGGCAACCAGCGGGTCGTCGATCAGCTCTCCGGCCTGATGGACGAACTGGCCCGCTTCTTTTTTCTCACCTACGACCTGGAGGACCTTTCCGAGGCGATGCGCCAGGAGCACCACCTGCTGGTGGACGCCATCTGTGGGCGGGACCCGGATCGCGCGGGCAAGATTGCCGGCGACCTGGTCGCCCGCGCCCAACAGCGCGCCCTGAGCGCGGTCAGTCGCCCTCTCGAATGGGGGTCGCTGGGCCAGATCGAGATCGCCCTGCCCCCCGCCATGCCGGCCTAGACCCGTTTTAGGGACCAGTCCGCCGGCCGTTTGATGAATCGTCAGCCAATTGGAAAGCGTTGTCGTCACGAGCGAGGAGGTGATAGTCAAGAAGGAAATCGAGACCCGTTGACAGTTCCGCCGGCGCCCGCTGCGAGGCGCCTCAAGTCTAGCCTGTCCACAGGCGTTCAAGAATCTGAATCAAAGAGGAGAAGCACAACGATGGAAATCATCAAAGGTGAAAAACGAGAGGACGGCCATCCGTACCTCCCCGAACTGAAGGATCTCTATCGGCAGGGCCGGGTCACCCGCCGCCAGTTCCTGCGCCACGCGACCTTGTTGGGCGCGTCCGTTGCCGGCGCCAGCGCCTTTTTGGCCTCCTGCACGGCCGAGACGCCCGAACCCACCAAAGCGCCCGAGCCCACCAAGGTCCCGGACCCCACCAAGGCGCCCGACCCGACCGCCACGCCGGCCCCGGCCGGTCCAACGCGCGGAGGCACCATCAAGGTCGCCAGCCGCGTGCACAAGCTGGCCCACCTCTCCCAGATCTCCTGGGCCAACCCCACCCACCAGATGATGCTCGTCACCCAGTTCCTGACCCTGACCGACGAGAACAACGTCACCCAGCCCGAGCTGTTGGAGAGCTGGGAGCCCAGCGAGGACCTGCAGACCTGGAAGCTCAACCTTCGTCAAGGGATCAAGCACAACAATGGCGACGATTTCAACGCCGACGACGTCATCTTTACCCTGAACGAGTGGCTCAAAGAGGACGTCGCCTCGGCCCAGTTGGGCGTCGTGGGCGGCTACCTCAGCCCCGAGAACATCGAGCGGGTGGACGACCACACGGTCACCCTTGCACCTGAGCCGGCCGGAGCTGGGCGTCCCCGAGCACCTGTTCGGCTATGCGGCGCTGGTCATGAACCACCGCACCTTTGAAGGCGACTTTTTAAAGGCCCCCCACGGCCCCGGTCCCTACACCCTCGAGTCCTACAGCGAGGGCGAGCGGGTGCTGCTCAAAAAGCGTGAGGGGTATTGGCGCAACGGCGCCGACGGCCAACCCCTGCCCTACATGGACGCCATCGAGTGGATCGACATGGGCGAGGAAGCGTCGGCCTGGATCGCCGCCATTCAGGCGGGCGAGGTCGATTTCCTCGACCTCGGCTCGGCCGCCAGCCCGGACCACTATTTGGCGCTCAAGGACGACCCCAACGTCTCGGTCCCCGGCGTCGCCAGCTCGCGAACCCGCGTGCTGCGCATGCGGGCCGACACCGAGCCCTGGACCGACAACCGGGTCCGGATGGCGCTCAAGCTCTGCCAGGACCGGGAAAAAATCCTCCAACTCGCCTACTTTGGCGAGGGGGTGGTGGGCCACGACGCCCACGTCTACCCCGGTCACCCCGAGTACTGCGAAAAGCCGATCCCGGCCTACGATCCGGACAAGGCCAAGGCGTTGCTGACCGAAGCCGGCTTTCCGAACGGGCTGGACCTGTCGATCGCCGTGGGCACCGGCTGGCCCGATATCGTCTCCTACGCCGAGATCCTCAAAGAGGACGCCGCCCCGGCCGGGTTCAACATCACCCTCGACACCATGCCCAACGACCAGTACTGGGAGGTCTGGAACCAGGTGGACGTGGGCATCACCTCCTGGGCGCACCGCCCGCTGGGCACCCAGATGCTGGGCATCGCCTACGCGGGCGACGCCGACGGCAACCCGGTACCCTGGAACGAGTCCTATTGGGTCGATCCCGAGTTTGACGAACTGTTGGCCCAGGCGTCGGGCACCTATGACGTCGAGGCGCGGCGCAAGCTCTTTTGCGAACTGGAGCAGATCCAGATGGATCGCGGCTCTATCGGGCTCGCCTGGTGGCACAACATCTGGACCATATTCCGCAACAACGTGATGGACGTCCCTGTGCACCCATCCGGATTCACCCTACTGGAAAAGGTCTGGCTCAAGGCCTAACCTGCCTCCAGAGTCCATCGGGAAGGCCAAGGCGAGGGTGCTGCCTTGGCCTTCCTTTTGGGTTTGTGGTAAAAACCTGACTTATGGCGAAATTCCTGCTGCGCCGCCTGGTGTTGATGCTCCTGACCATGTTTCTGGTCTCGATCGCCGTGTTCGCCATCTCGGAAGCGGCGCCGGGGAACATTGCCCGCAACGTGCTGGGCCACCAGGTGATGCCCGAGCAGGAGGCCGCCTTTCTCGCCCAGAACGGCCTCGACCGGCCGCTGCTCCAGCGCTACGTCTTTTGGCTGCTCGGCTCTGACTGGCTCGCCGCCCGGCGGGTCAACCTTCCCGTGACCCGCATCTCCACCGAGGAGGGGTTCTGGGAGTGGTGGGCCGAGCTGGAGGACGGTAGCCTCGGCCGTTGGGAGCTGGTGGGCGAGGACCTGACCCTGACCCGCCTGCTCCCCGACGGCAGCGAGGTCAAAGAGACCGACAACCAGCGCTGGCAGATCGCCGACCCAACGGCCGAGATCGAGCGCCTGGAGGCGCACCGGGGGGCGGTCCTCGACTCCCCCCAACTGAGCGACGCCGACCGCGACGCGATCGTCGAGCGTCTCGACGCCGTCCTGGTCGTCCTGCGGGAGACGGAAGCGCAGGAGATGAGCTCCGAGGCGCTGGCGGCCGCGCTGGCGACCCCCGAAGCCTCCCTCACCGCCATGATGGCGGCCGAGGCGGGGAGCGCCCGCAGCGCGCTGGAAAGCGCGGCCGACGAGGCGGCCAAAAAGGTGCCCATCCTGCTGGCGACCGACGTCCACCGGGTCCTGTCCGAGACCGGCGCCGGCGACCTGGGGGTCGCCGACCTCCAGGCCATGGCCCGGCAACTGGACCGCGTCGCCAAGTCGTTGGAGGACATGGGCGCCGCCGGGGCGCCCCAGGTGCGCGAGGCCTCTGCCCACCTGATGGGGGAGGACCCAACGGCCGCCGAAAACAGTTTGGGCGGCGTGTTGCCCGGGATCGAAACCCTCTCCCTCTCGCTCGGAAGCTGGCTGGCGGCGCTGCGCGACGGCGATTACGTCCAGGCGGTGTCAACCCTGGAGGGATGGTCGGCCCGGGGTCGCTGCCGGTCAGCTCGACAGCGCCCAACTGGCGGTCCTGTCGGCCGCCCTGGCGGGGATGCGCCAGTCGCTGCAGCGGGTTCAACCCGAGCTGGCGGGGGCGCTGGACGACGCGGCCGGGGGGATGGAGGCGAACGAGCTGGGGACGGCCGCTGAATCGCTATCCGTCGCCGCGGAGCTCTTGCGCGAGGACGGCGCGACCATCGCCCGCAGCTCCGCTGCCGGGCGCGCCCGCGTCGTGCGCACCTTTTGGGGGGTGGACAAGCAAAACCACGCGGTCCGCTGGGAAAAGGGGTCCGGCAAAGAGGCGTGGGTCTTTCTCGCCACCCAGTGGGTATCCGTCGCCGGCGGACCCCAGGAATACGTCCCGCTGCAAAAAGGGCTGCTGCGCGGCGACCCGGGCGTGTCGCTCCGCACCGGCCGGCCGGTCTCCGCCCTGCTCTTTACCCGCCTGCGCAATTCGCTGGTCCTGGCGGGCATCGCCTTTGCCATCGTCATGCCCGTCGCCCTGGTCCTCGGGCTCATCGCCGGCCTCAACGAGGGCAAGCTGATCGACCGGGTGCTCTCGATCGGGGGCATGATCTTTTCGGTCTCGCCCGAGTTTGCCACCGGAATTTTCCTCATCCTCATCTTTGCCTTTTGGCTCAAATGGGTGCCCGGCGCCACCGTCTTTGGCGAGGACGCCCCCTGGACCCGGCCGGACATGCTCGTCCTGCCGGTGCTGACCTTGACCCTGCTCGAGTTGGGGTACGTGCTGCGCATCACCCGGGCCAGCATGGCGGACGTCATGAAAGCGCCCTATATCCGCACCGCCTTTCTCAAGGGGTTGCCCCGGCTGCAGATCGTCACCCAGCACGCCATCCGCAACGCCCTGATGGCCCCCATCACCGTCATCATGCTGCACGTCAACTGGCTGCTGGGCGGCATCGTCATCGTCGAGGTGATCTTTGGCTATCCCGGGCTGGGCAGCTACCTGCTCGACTCGGCCCGTTTCAAGGACGTCAACGCCATCGAAGCCGGCGCCATCATCCTGGTCGGCGTGGCGGTTTCCACCCAGTTGCTGGCGGACGTGATCTATACCTTTCTCAACCCGCGCATCCGGTATTCGTAGGGCCGAGTGACGACCATGGCAACCTCCGAATCGACGACGGCATCACGAGCGCGGCGCCCATCGCGCCGGCAGCGCCTGCGGGATGAGCCTCTCGGTCCTGCTGGCCTCCAAGACGGCCGTGGTGGGCCTGGTGATCGTCCTCTTTTGGGTCTTTGTGGGCATGTTTGCCCCCCTGCTCACCCCCTACACGCCCACCGAACAGGACTATACGGCCCAGAATCTGCCCCCCTCGGCCGGGCATTTGCTGGGAACCGACAGCCTGGGCCGCGACCTCTGGTCCCGCCTGGCTCACGGCGCCCGGGTCGTGCTGGTGATATTCCCCATCAACGAAACCCTCTGGCTGCCCGGCGGCATCGCCATCTGGGGGGTCGCCCTGGGGCTGTTGCTCGGCTCGACCCTCGGCCTGGTGGGCGGCTATATGATGGGGTGGATCGACGAGGTGATCATGCGCCTCCTGGACGCCATGATGGCCTTTCCGGTCATCCTCCTCTACATGATCATCATCGCCGCCGTCGGGGCGTCGGCCGTCAACGTGGTGCTCGCCATCGCCATCGTCGGCACCCCCGGCATCGCCCGGCTGGTGCGCAGTCTGGCCCTCGACATCCGCACCCGGGACTATATCCGCGCGGCCGAGTTGCGGGCCGAAAAGCCGCTGTTCATCATGTTCTTCGAGATACTGCCCAACGCCCGCGGCCCCATCATCGTGGACGCCATGCTGCGCATCGGATACGCCATCTTTGCCATGGGCACGCTCGGCTTCCTGGGTTTGGGCTTGCCCCCGCCCTCGCCCGACTGGGGCAGCATGGTCTCCAAGGGGCGCTCGTTCATCCTGACCGGGCACATCTGGACGGCGCTCTGGCCCTCGGTCGCCATCGCCACCCTGGTGGTCGGCTTTAACCTCCTCGCGGATGGCCTGCGCGAAGAGTCGCTGCGGTACCAGTAGAGAAGGATGACCATGCCCGAGAGCAAGCAAACCCCAGGGCCGGTCCTCAACCTCGACGAGGTCGCCATCTCGTACGAGACCCGCTACGGCGACGTCGAGGCGGTGCGCGAGGTCTCGTTCCAGGTCCATCAGGGCACCACCTTTGGCCTGGTGGGCGAGTCCGGCTGCGGCAAATCGACGGTCGCCTTTGGCATCGTCGATTTCCTGGGCGCCAACGGCAAGATCGTCGGCGGGCAGCATCCAGTTCCGCGGGCAGGAACTGGTCGGCCGCTCCGCAGGAGGAGCTGCGCAAGCTGCGCGGCGACCAGATCGCCATGGTCTACCAGGACCCGATGCAGGCGCTCAACCCGTCGGTCACCATCGGCGAGCAACTCTCCGAGGTGCTGACCGTGCACCGCGGCATCTCCAAGGCGGAGGCCTGGGAACGGTCGATCGCCATGCTGGACCGGGTCTACATGCCCGATTCGGCGGCCGTGATGACCCGCTACCCGCACCAGCTCTCCGGCGGGCAGCAACAGCGGGTGGTCATTGCCATGGCGCTGCTCAACAACCCGGCGCTGCTCATCATGGACGAACCGACCACCGCCCTCGACGTGACCGTCGAGGCGGTCGTCCTGGACCTCATCGAGGACCTGCAAGCGCGATTTCGACACCGCCATCGTCTACATCACCCACGACCTGGGGGTGGTGGCGCGGGTCTGCAACCAGGTGGGCGGTCATGTACGCCGGCGAGATCGTCGAGACCGGTCCGGTAGAGGCGATCTACCGGAAGCCCGCTGCATCCCTACACCCAGGGCCTGATGCGCTGCGTGCCCAAGCTGGGCACCACCAAGGAGAGCAGCCGCCTGTATCCCATCCGCGGCCGGGTGCCCGCTCCCATGGACCGGCCGGCGGGCGCCTGCATCTTTTCGCCCCGCTGCGACTATGCGACCGATCGCTGCCGCACCGAGGCGCCCCAATTGCGGTCAGGTCGAGCCCGACCACCGGGCGCGCTGCTTTTACGCGGAAGAGATCGACGCCTCCACCTGGCGGCCGGCGGAGGAATCGGCGGTGGACCTGACTCCTCCGGCCGAGGCCGGGGAAGGGCCCATCCTGCAGGTCCGGAACCTCCAGACCTACTACGAACAGGAATCGAGATCCGTCCTCAGCCTGGTCGGGCTGGGGCAAAAGCAGGTACGTCAGGGCGGTGGACGACGTCAGTCTGGCGGTCCCCAAGGGGAGAACCCTGGGCGTCGTCGGCGAGTCGGGCTGCGGCAAGAGCACCCTCGCCAAGACCATCGTCGGCCTCGAATCCCCCTCTGGCGGGCAGGTCGAGTTCCTGGGATTCGACATCTCGAGTGCCGGTCGCCAAGCGGGAGCTGGAGCTGGTCCGGGAACTGCAGATGGTCTTTCAGAACCCCGATTCGACCATGAACCCGTCATACACCGTGGGGCATCAGATCGCCCGGCCGCTGCGCCGCTTCAAGACCGTGCCGTCCGGCGAGGTGTACGACGAGGTGGTGCGCCTGCTGCACGCCGTCCGGCTGGACGAGAGCTACTATTACCGGCTGCCCCGCCAGTTGAGCGGCGGCGAAAAGCAGCGGGTGGGCATCGCCCGCGCCTTTGCCAGCCGGCCGGAGCTGGTCCTCTGCGACGAGCCGGTCTCGGCCCTCGACGTCTCGGTGCAGGCGGCGGTGCTCAACCTGCTGCTCGAGATCCAGCAGCAGCACGGGACGACCATGATGTTCATCGCCCACGACCTGAGCGTGGTGCGCTTCTTTTCCGACTACGTGGCGGTCATGTACCTGGGGCACGTCATGGAGTTTGGACCCGCCGAGGCGATCTATGCGCCCCCCTATCACCCCTACACCGAGGCGCTGCTCTCGGCCGTGCCCATCCCCGACCCCACCGCGGTGCAAAAGCACATCCGGCTCGAGGGCACCGTGCCCAGCGCGCTCAACCCGCCCGAGCGGCTGCGTCTTTCACACCCGCTGCCCCCGCCGCGAGATGGCGCCCGATAGCGGCCTGATCTGCGAGCGAGAGACCCCGCCGACGCTGCACAACACGGCCGATCACCGCATCTACTGCCACATCCCGCTGGAGCAACTGCGAGAGCTCGAGCCGGTCGTCACGGCCGACTAGGCGTCCCCCGCTTCGGCTGGACCAGAACCCAGCCCCTGGCCCTCTCCTGCTCAGGCTGGACAACAATCCAGCCCAGGTTCGTAGTGACCGCTTTAGCGGTGCCGGCCCTGGCGCTCGGTTCCGACTGATCAGCCTGGTTCCGTCATCTGGTGTCTCTAGACGGAAACCGGCGTCAATCGATACACGCGGCCTAGCCTGGAGGCGGCATCAAGATCGCCGCGTCGCAGCGCCAGCCGTACGTCATCCAATTTGTTGGCATCATCGAGGGACAGATAGGGCGACCAACCTTCGTCGGCAATCAGCAGCTCGACGTCTACCTCGGCTACGTACTCGCCCTCTTGAATCAATTTCGTCATCGACCGCCTGGTCATAGTTCTCTCCTGGTCAAGTCGCTGGACCACCGCGCTGCGTCTGGGCGATATGCAGTGACCAGAACCGCCGGCGCCTGGGCGCCTCGCGGAATGCCCCAGACGACATGTATTTGCTCATCGTCACCAATGCTCTGAAGGACTAGTACACAGGGTCCCTTGTGATAATCCGGATAGTCCTCAACTACCAGAGCTTCCGAAACCCCAGCAAGGGTATCCCGGACCAAAATCCTGTCCTTGGCCAGTTCATCATATCCGTGTAGCGATACCCGTACCTCGCCGCGGGCAATCAGTTCCTGGACCTGACGCAGCGTTTCGCTCATGGCCACCCTATATTAGTTCGAACAGAATGGCTTGTCAACAGACCCTGTTCTGGAAACTGTTCAGAGTTGGGGTAAAAAACCGGTGGCGCGGCCCATTTTGGCCATCTTGGGGGCGTCAAAACGGGTGACGTAGGCGTTGTGAACGGCAACAAGGCCCGATTTCTCCGGGTTCACGGGGTAAATGTGAACAGTTACCTGTTCTGGCATTCTCGCTGTGGTCGGCGAGAATTACGATAGCTCTCCAACGCCCGTGCGTCCCCACTCGCGATACGCAGCCGGGGAGGTCGGCGCGAATCGCGCGACCTCCCCGGTTTGGTTTCCAGAAACTCGGTCTAGGCCGGCGTCAGCTAGAGCAGATCGGCCGCTTCCAGGATACCCCGTAACTCGGCCGTCCGCGCCTCATCCAGGGGCAGCAGTGGCAGGCGCGGCGGCCCGCCGTAGAAGCCCAGCATATCCATCGCCGCCTTGAGCCCGCTGACCCCCCATTTGCCGGTGACCGCCATGTTGACCGGCAGCATCCGCAGGTGCAGCTCGCGTCCCTCGTCGATCCGGCCGGCCTGGAACAGCTCGAACAGGGCCACCGACTCGTCGGGCGCGATGTTCGCCAGGGCCAGGATGCCGCCCGCCACGCCGATCGCCATGCGACGGGTAGAAAAAGTTGGCCGAACCCGACAGCACCTGGAACGACGGATCGGCCCGGCGGACCGTCTCGCCCATCTTGGCGCATGTTGCCGCCCGTGTCCTTGACGCCGATGATGTTGGGGTGCGCGCGACAGCTCGACCAGCAGGTCGGCCGGTAGGTCCATGCCCGTCGCCGGGGGCAGGTTGTAGATCACCATCGGAATCGGCGACCGTCGGCCACGTCGCGATAGTAGCGGGCCAGCACCGGCGGCGTCATCTGCCCCTTGTAGTAGTTGGGGTTGACGATGATGGCCGCGTCGGCGCCGATGGCTGGCCGCCTCCTCGGTCAGGCGCGATGGTGTGCAGCGTCGACTCGGCCGCCGTGCCCGGCGATCATCAGCTTGCTCCTGGGGATCGCCTGGCGAGCCGTCTGGAGCACCTCGGTCCGCTCCTCTTCGTTGAGAAAGACCCACTCGCCATTGGAGCCCAGGACGATGTAACCCTTGAGCCCGGTCTGGTTCCAGCGCTCCAGGTTGAACGCCATCTTGTCGTGAGCGACGTTCCCCTCCTCGTCGAACGAGGTGACGATGGGCGTAAAGACGCCCCGCAACGATATGTCTTTTCCTGCCATTTGTTTCTCTCCTTCAATCAATCTCTGAATCAGGCCAATTCTACATCATATCACTAACGCGGCCGCCCATGTCATTGCGTGGTGCGCAACCGCGGCTCATGTCATTGCGTGGCGCCTCCGCGCTCATGTCATTGCGAGAAGCGCAGCGACGAAGCAATCTCCCGCGGCCGGCGCTCATGTCATTGCGAGGAGCGTCGCGACGAAGCAATCTCCCGCGGCCGACAACCGAGACTGCTTCGCTCTGCTCGCAGTGACATGCAGTCGCGTGCTGCTGGGCACGGCTCCTGTCATTGCGAGGAGCGCAGCGACGAAGCAATCTCCCACAGCCGCCGCTCATGTCATTGCGAGGAGCGCAGCGACGAAGCAATCTCTCGGCCGACTCCGAGACTGCTTCGCTCTGCTCGCAGTGACATGCAGTCGCGACTTCTGCACGCCTCATGTCATTGCGAGGAGCGTAGCGACGAAGCAATCTCCCACGGCCGGCGCTCATGTCATTGCGAGGAGCGTCGCGACGAAGCAATCTCCCGCGGCCGACAACCGAGACTGCTTCGCTTTGCTCGCAGTGACATGCAGTTGCGTGCTGCTGGGCACGGCTCATGTCATTGCGAGGAGCGCCGCGACGTAGCAATCTCCCACTGGCCGGCGCTCGTGTCATTGCGAGGAGCGTCGCGACGAAGCAATCTCCCGCGGCCGACAACTGAGACTGCTTCGCTCTGCTCGCAGTGACACCTCGACGGCTTCGTGGTCACATGTCATCGTCCCATTGACGTCCCGATGCCCACCTGGTCAGAGCCCATCCGACAGGTCATCCCAACCCGGATTCATCGCGTCGATCAGATTCAGCTTTTTCCTCCGTGAACCACCCTTGATCTGCTTCTCCCGTTCGATCGCGGCACGAGCGTCCCCACCCACCTCGTACCACACCAGGCGGGTCACCTTGTACCTGCTGGTGAACCGGCCGCCAAGCCCCATC
>CAVOHX010000020.1:0-118039 GCA_963695825.1 uncultured Chloroflexia bacterium | reverse complement strand
GGCGGCGCGGGTTACCTGTGTTGTGGACGCTGCACGATTTCTGGCCCATGTGCTATCTCTACAGCCTTCAGACGCCGGACGGCCGCTTGTGTCCAGGCCCCGACGGCGGGCTACGATGCGTTGAGTGTTTGTGGTTACAAGAGGCGGCCGGTTCCGGCCCGTGAACGTCCGCGAACGGGCTCGTCAGTTCGGGCTTGTTCGTTCGCTCCGGGTTGCGCCCCGCTTTCTGCGCGACTGGGCGGTCTCCAAATGGTTGGGATACAACCCCGCCACGCTCCGACCCGGGATGGTGGCGCTCCCCACCCGCGACGCGCACATGCGCAAGGTAGTCGCTTCGCTCGACGCCGCCATTTCTCCCTCTCGCTTTCTGATAACCCGGTTTGTCGAGTGGGGGGTTCCGGCATCTCTCTTTCACCACGTACCCAACAGCATAGCCAGCCATCTATCGACACGTCGCCGGCCGACCGGCCCGCCGATAGCAGGCCGGCCGACCTTTGGCTTTCTCGGCCGGCTCTCGCCCTACAAAGGGGCGCACGTGTTGGTGGACGCATTTCGGCGCCTCGACCCAGGCGCGGCGACGCTGTCAATCTGGGGAGAGGCCGCCGTGGGCAAAGAAGCGTACGCCAGGGAGGTGCGCGAACAGGCGTCCGGTGCACCCCATATCATGTTCAAGGGAGGATTTCATGCCGACCAGTTGGGCGAGGTGCTGGATCAGATCGACGTGTTGGTGGTCCCCTCGGTCTGGTACGAGAACAACCCGCTGGTCATCCTGGAGGCCTTTGCCGCCGGGATTCCTGTCGTCGCCGGCAACGTGGGCGGAATGGCAGAGTTGGTGCGGCACGAGGTCAACGGCCTGCAATTCTGCACCGGCGACCCGGCCGATTTGGCCACCAAACTACAAAGACTGATCTCGCAGCCCGACCTGATCAAGCGCTTCCGGACGGGAATCTCAACCCCCTGGTCGCCCAATGAACAAGGGGCGGCCGTCGAACGCATCTATCGCCAACTGCTGTGACCATGCGTGTGATCCTGACCGTCCATACGTTCTTTCCGCGCTCAAGCGCGGGGACCGAGGTCTACACCCTGGCGCTGGCCCGTCGTCTGCGGGCCCGCGGCGTCGAGGTCACCATCATCACGTGCGACTCAAACGTGGCGGGGGCTTTGGGCCGGCCGTTGCAGCGCGACGACAAGTGGGACGGTTTCCCCGTGTTGCGCCTGTCCTTCAACGTGCTGCACACGCCCAACCCGGTTTTGTACGACTATGAAAACCCGTGGGTGGCGGAACATCTCAAGCGACTTTACAACGATATCGGGGCCAACCTGGTGCACGTCTGCCACCCCGGCAATCTCTCCACGGCGGTCATAACGGCCGCCAACTGGCTGCAATTGCCGGTCGTCCTCACGGCAACTGATTTCTGGACCTTTTGCCCGACGTCACAACTGTTGCGACATGATCGGGTTCTCTGTGATGGGCCGTCGGATCCCGCCCACTGCCTGGTGTGCACCGTGCACCAGCGGGAGCACGCCAGCGCCTACCGGCCGCTGCTAGACCAGATGCCCCATTTTCTGCGCAGGTGGGGGATGTGGTTGACCCGTTTCCCGGTGGCGCGATACAATCGGATTACCTGGATGGCGCAGGCGCTATTGGAGCGCCCAGAGAGAATACGAGGCGCCCTGCAAGGTGTCGATCGGATCATCTCGCCGAGTCACTTTTTGCGCGATCGGTTGGCGGACAATGGCATACCGGCCGCCAAGATCATGGTCTCGGCGCACGGCATCGAGACAGATTGGCTGGCGGCCGACCCACAAAGCGAGCGGCCGGCCGGCCCGTTGCGCTTTGCCTATATCGGCCATCTTGCCTGGCACAAGGGGCCGCACGTCGCCGTCGAGGCCTTTGACCAACTCGCCGATCCAAGAGAGGCAACCTTGACCCTGTACGGTGGAGTTGATCAGCGGGAGCCCGACTATGTGGAACGGTTGCAGGCTCGCATCGCGAACAACCCTCTCATCACTTACCAGGGGCAGTTCCCGCGGGACGAACTCGCTCGGGTGCTCGCCGAGGCCGACGTCCTCTTGACCCCCTCGATGTGGTACGAAAACACTCCCACAATCATGTACGAAGCCTTTGCCACTCGATCACCGGTCATCGCCACGGCCGAGGGAGGCATGGCCGAATTGATCAAAGAGTTTGATGGCGGATGGACATTTCCTCGGGGGGATGCTGCGGCGCTGGCAGCCCAACTAGAATCGTTGATCGACCAACCATCGCAAGTAGAGGAGGCTCGCACACGCATCAAACGGGTTCGTACCATTGACGAACACGTGGTGGATGTGTTAAAAATCTACCAGCAGGTAGGCGAGAGAGTGCCGTGAAGATACTGCATGTCGTTCACCAATTCATGCCCGAGCGGGTCGGTGGCACCGAGATTTACACCCTTGGTTTGTCCCGAGGCCTGCTTGAGCGTGGCTATGAGGTGGCGATCTTTCACCGGGTGCCTGGCTCGCCCGGTTTGACGCAAACCGTGTGGGACGGCGTGCCTGTCTACCGCGCCGCGGCCGGTCACATGACCCCATGGACTGTATTTCGGGCTACCTTTGGCAACCGACACCTGGAACGGGCATTCTCCAAGACCCTGAGCGATTTCGATCCAGATCTGGTGCACGTGCAACACCTGATGGGATTACCGGCCTCCTTGGTCTCAGAGGCATGGCGCCGGCGCTATCCACTGCTGCTGACTCTACACGACTATTGGTTCATCTGCGCTAATGCCCAGTTGTTGACCAATTACGACAGCACGGTATGCGCGGGACCGGCGCTGGGCGGCGTTAACTGCGGTCGCTGTGCGCTAGCGCGGGCCGAGGCGCCCTATCTGTGGCCGCTCTCACCCGCCCTCCAGCCTCTATTTGTGCGCCGTCGCCGCATGTTGCGGCGCATCCTGGATCACTTTAGATGGATCATCTCCCCCTCCCGTTTCCTGGTCCAAAAGATCACCGAGTGGGGAGCGCCGGTCGAACGCCTGCTGAACCTACCCAACGGGATCGATATCGGCGGAGCACTGCCGCGCGCCGGTCGATCACAGCCGGCCGGTCCGGTCCGCGTCGCCTACATCGGCGGCCTGGCGTCCCAAAAGGGGGTGCACGTTTTGATCGACGCCTTTAACGGGCTTGATCGCGATGCGACACTCGAGATCTATGGCGACCTGGGCCAATTCCCGGACTATGTGGACTCGTTGCGAAAATCGGTCCAATCGCCCAGGATTTCGTTTGGCGGCCGCCTGGACCGGGTGGGCGTCTGGCGGACGCTCTCTGAGATCGACGCTCTGGTCATGCCCTCCCTGTGGTACGAGAACGCCCCGGTAGTGATCCAGGAGGCTCGCGCGGCCGGCGTGCCTGTGGTCGCCTCTGATCTAGGGGCCATCACAGAATGGCTACGGGATGGAGTGGACAGCCTGTTGGCCCCACCTGGCGATGTGTCAGCGTGGCGGGCGGCCCTCCAACGGCTGGTCGATGAGCCAGACCTGTTACCTCGACTGCGGGCCAACATCCCCGCTCCGATGACGGTGGATGGGCATCTCGGCCGCCTCGAGTCCCTGTACGCTCAATTGATAGAAACGGCAGAATAGCGTTACCAACCGATTGGACAATGGAATAGACCAAGGACCTGACATGCTGCGTTTGCCTGCGCGGGCGCAAACCAATGGGCGAGATTCGACCGCTGGCGGCGCTGACGGCGGCGTCCTGTCATCTCGCGGCCGGGACGCAATCTGTCTGCTGGCTATCATTCTGGTAACCACCGCCTTCCTGGCGCCTGCTTTGCGACCAGGGTTCACCCTGTTGCCTTTGCAGCATGTATCCCGGTTATTGCCCTGGTCAGAATACATCGACGCGCCGATGCAGAACCGGGTCATCGGTGATCCGTTCTTTGCGTTCTACCCACGCCGCCTCTTTTTCACCGAGGCGATTCGCAACGGTGAGTTGCCGTTCTGGAATCCCTACGTGCTGGGCGGCTATCCGGCCGTCGGGGACACCAACTCGCAGACGTTTTACCCGTTCAATTGGGTGGCGGCGCTATTGGTCTCTCCGGCCCGGTCCTTTGCGCTGCTGGCGTGGTTCCACCTATCTCTCACCGGGGCGTTCATGTTCGCCATGCTGCGGTCGCACCGATTGCGGCGGATCAGCAGCCTCCTGGGCGCTGTCACCTGGATGCTGAGCGCGATCATGGTGGTCTGGCTGGAACACCCCCATCGTCTGAGCTCCTTTGCCTGGCTACCGGGCGTCTTTTGGTTGTTCAAACTGGGACTGGAACGCCGCCGATTCCTCTTTTCTGTACTAGCCGGGCTGCTGCTGGCCCTGATGTTCCTCGGCGGTCAGCCTCAATACGCCGGGCTGGGCGGTCTCTTGTTGGCGGCATACGCATTGGCCTGCTCGGTGGGCCCGGCCGGCGACCAGCGGCAGTGGCGATGGTGGCCCTTGGCATCGCTGGTCATCGTCGCTGTGATAGGGGTGGGTGTGGGCTCGCTACAGTTGTTGCCGACCTACGAGTTTGTCAGCCAGAGTCATCGCCAGACACGGGACATCGAGGTTTGGTTCCGCCAGACGCTGCCGTTGGGTCAGCTCGGCACCCTCTGGATGCCCGACTTTTATGGGTCGGCCGACGCGACCCGGTATCGGTACTGGGGGCCGCTGAACCAAGTCGAGTACGCCTTTTACTATGGCGCCATCCCATTTCTGCTCTCGCTCATCGCGCCATTTGTGAGCCAAAAAAAACGCCTCGCCTGGCTCTGGGGCGCAATCGTCGTCGCGACCATCCTGGTCGCCATCGGCAGCCCGCTGACCCACCTGGCAAAACTAGTACCCGGCATGTCCTACTTTTCGCTCCACCGGATGATGTCGCATATCCCCTTCCTGGGAAGCTGGCTCGCCGCCCTGGCGCTGGACGGCCTGGCCCGGCGCCCCAGGGCCGCGTGGCCTATCATCGGGCTGGTCGTCGCGGTGATGGCGACTGGCGGCCTGCTCTACAACTTTCGGCTGGACATCCAGACCCATTGGGCGGGAATCGGCCCGCACCTGCTGCGCCAGGGAATGGTTTTGGCGGCCGGCGCCATCTGCCTGCTACTGTTGGCCCGTCGGCACAGGCTCGCGCTGGTCGCGGTCCTGCTGCTGTCGGGGGGTGAGATGTTCACCTGGGGTTTCACCTTTAATGCGGTGTCCGACCTCGACCTGCTCTACCCCAAGAACGAGATTACCGATCGGTTGCTACAGGACAAAGGACTGTATCGCGTGCTGGCGCTCCGGCACGACCAGCCCATATTCGGCGAAAACGTGCTCTCGGTCTTTCACATCGGCGCGCCGGATGGGTATCTGGCGATGACGCTGCGAACCCACAAAGAGCTGATGTACACCATCGACCCCTATTACGAGGACGAGAGACGGCGCTTTGTGGGACCACACATCAACCTGATCGTCGTGCAGGACTGGGATCGGCGATTCAGCTTGTTGAACGTCAAGTACGTCCTGTCTACCCAACCCCAGGAGGCGCCCGAGTTGGGTCTCCTGGCGACCCTCCAGGGCGTGCACATCTATGAGAACCTCGACGTGTTGCCGCGTGCTTACCCAGTTCACCGCGCCCGGGGCGTGCCCGAGGATCAGGTATTACAAACGGTGATGTCGCCAGACTGGGACTATCACACCGAGGTCATCCTGTCCGACCCCCTGCCGGCCGTGGCGCAGGGCGCTCTGGCTCATGCGCCCGTCGTGGACAGCTCGACAGTCAAAGTGATCGACTATGACTCGAACCAGGTGCAGCTGGCGGCCGACATGGAGCACGCCGGGCTACTGGTGTTGGCCGACCCCTATTGCCTGGGCTGGCGCGCCTCAGTGGACGGCGAACCGGCCGAGATACTGCGCGCCAACGCACACGCTCCGTGCCCTCTATCTGGAGGCGGGCACACATTCGATCGATATGGTGTTCTTTCCGACGTCGGTCACAGCCGGCATCACGATTGCGGCGTTTTCCGGCGCACTTGGGCTCATCCTCGTCATCTTGGATCGACGCATCAGCTCATGGTTGGGCCGCCGGGCCGAACAGCGCCATTCCCACGTCGCGGGAACGGGCGCAGACCACCCAGATGGAGGCCAGCGTTGACGGCCGTCGAGTTCCGGTTGATGGTTGTGCTGGCAGCAATGGTGCTCATCCCCGGCTGGGCTCTACTCAGCCTCTGGCAGGGGTGGCGCCAGTGGAACGGTCTGCAGCGTTGGATAGTGGCGATCGGCCTGGGGGTCGCATTCTACCCGGTCCTGTTCTACGCCGCCCGAGCGCTGCCTCTTCTGACCATCGGCCCATTCAAGACCGGGGCGCTGCTCGTGGCGTTGGCGGCGCTGGCTGGGTGGCAACTGCGGCGCGACTGGCGAACCCTGTTTCAATTCGACCGCCTGGAGTGGGTAGCCCTGGCCCTGATCGCGATGACGTTGTTTTCGCGCTTTTGGATCATCCGTGACCGCCCTTACCCCGCCTGGTCCGATTCACTGCACCACACCCTGCTGACCCAGTTGACGGCCGAGCAGGGGCGGCTACCCGGCAGCTTGGAGCCATTCTTCCCCGTTCCGCTGGAGCAGTACCATCTGGGTCTCTATGCTCTCTCGGGGACCGTCGCCAGCCTGGCGCAGGCGCCGGCCCACACGGCGCTCCTCTGGACGGCCCAGTTGCTCAACGGGCTGTGCGGGCTGGGGGTCTATCTGGTGCTGGACCGACGATCCGGCCGGCGGGCAGCGATCGTCGGCGCCCTGGTCGCTGGCCTGCTCTCCCACCAGCCCGGGTTCTATGTAAACTGGGGGCGCTTTACCCAGCTCGCCAGCCAGGTCCTGATGCTGGTGGCCTGGTCAGTGACCTGGGAGGCGGTTGCGGCCTGGCGCACCGGGGGCAACCAGGCGGCGGTTCGCTGGCAGGTTTCCCTGGCGGCGGTGCTGAACGGCGCGGTTTTCTTGTTGCACTTTCGCGTGGCGGCCTTTTACCTCCCTCTACTGGGGATCAGCCTGCTGTGGGAACTGTGGCAAGCCAGGCGGGGTAACCAACTCGGCCGTCTGGCAGCCGCCGTTGTCGCCGTCGGCGTCTTGACCCTGCTTGCTATCCTGCCTGCGCTGGTAGGGGCGTTGTCGAGCCACGTCAAAGGAGCCATCAACCTGAGCGCCGACGGGCAAGAGGTGGTCACTGCCGCCGGGATCCAGGAGACCCTCGACCGCTACCACGACTTGAATTGGAGCGCCGTGCCGTTGCTGGCGGCGCACAATTGGTTGCTGGCCCTCGCCGGGGTCAGCGCCCTGTGGGGCCTGCTGCGGCGCAACAAGCTGGTGTTGGCTGCACTGGCCTGGATGGGTGCGCTTGCCCTGCTCGGCAGCGCCTACCGGCTGGGGGCACAGGTGATCAACATCACCAACATGGGCGCCGTTCTGATCTTGTGGTATCTTCCTATCAGCTTGATCGTCGGCGCCGCGGCCGAGGAACTCCTGAAATCCCTCAGCAACTCGCGCTGGCGCGAAATGGCGACCCGAGTGATGATAGGCGTCGTCCTGGCCTCGGGTTTCGTCTTTAGCCACGTTCGGGCGGCGGATGTCGAACCAATGCGCTATTTTGTCACTCCACAGGACGTGGCAGCCATGGAGTGGATTCGAGCCAATACGCCCCCAGACGCGCTCTTGGCAATTAACACGTTCTTTTGGTTGCCCTACGCACCCCATGGCACCGACGCCGGCTACTGGATACCCTACCTGACCGGCCGGCAAATCACGGCCGGGGTGATGCTCATCTCGCTCGAGATCGACAGCTATCAGCCAGCGGTGGTCAAGCTCTCGCAGGCAGAGGAAAAGCTCGAGACAGACAACGCGGCGGTGGGCGAATTGCAGGCGTTGGGGGTTGACTATATCTATATCGGCCGGATGGGCGATTTCTCCGGGCCAGGCCTCAACGCGGCCCGACTCAAAGAGTCCCCTCTGCTGACCTTGGTGTACGAGCGCGCTGGCGTGTTCGTCTTCCAGGTCAACCCAGTGACGGGCCAATGACGGCGACCAGCAGGACCCGCGTGCTCTTTATCTCCGGGCGCGAGCCCGAGTACATCCGCAATCGTGTCCTACTGGCGGCGCTGCAGGCGCACCATGACGTCGCCGTCTTGACCCCTGCTGTGCGGGGCACCGTCTTGCGCACGTTGCTGGGGCTGGTTCGGCTGATCGCTTCCAGGCCGCGGGCCGACGTCTATGTGGCTGGCTTTTACGCGCAGCCCCTGGCAATAGCCTTGGCGCTCCTCGGTCGCAAACCGATCATCGTGGACGCCTATGTATCGACCTACGACACGTTGTGCGAGGACCGGCGCTGGTTCAAACCCCGTTCGCCAGCCGGCCGGCTGGCCTTCTGGCTGGATCGGCGCAGTTGTCAGGTCGCCGCTCGGGCCATCACCGACACTCACGCCCACGTGCAGTACTTTGCGAACACCTTTGATCTACCCCCGGCGCGGTTCGAGCCAATCTACGTCGGGTGCGACGAGACCCTGTTCCACCCGCGCGAGGCGTCGCTGCCAGACCCTCAACGTTTCGACGTGTTCTATTATGGCGCGTTCCTGCCTCTGCACGGCACCGAAACCATCATCCAGGCGGCTGCGCTGCTGCGCGACCGCCCGCAGATACGGTTCACTCTTGGCGGCGATGGCATGCGCCGGGCGGCCGTCGAAAAACTGATCGCCTACCTGGCGCTGGACAACGTCGAGTTGGTGGGATGGATACCCATGGACGATTTACCGGGTTACATTGCCCGGGCCTCGATCTGCCTGGGCGGGCACTTTTCTGCCGTTCCCAAGGCGGCTCGCGTGATCTCGACCAAGACCTTTCAATTCCTCGCCATGGGCAAGCCCACCATCGTCGCCGACAACCCAGCCACCAGGGAGCTATTCGCGCCGGGCGAGCACGTTTGGATGGTCCCCATGGACGACCCGGCCGCGCTGGCTGAGGCGATCGTGACCCTGGCGGCCGATCCCGCCTTGCAAGACCGAATCGCAGCCGCCGGGCGCCAACTCTATGGTGACCGACTCGCCACGCATGTGATCGCCGACCAACTGGCGCGGATTGTCGAGCAGGTGATATGCACGTCTGCTTCCTGACCCTCGACTCTCCCCCTTTCGCTCCTCCGGCCTGACGGTCTATGCCGAGCAGGTGGCGCTGGGGCTGGCGAAACTCGGGCATCGGGTGACGGTGGTTGCCGCGGACCGGTCAGAGAGCGAACAGGTTGACAGCATCGACCTGCCCGCCGGTGTGACTGTCGTGCGCGTGCCCATCGGGCGAGCAGACTGGATCGGGTTTGGCTGGCAGGCCGGCCGCTATCTCCAATCCCACGCCGGGCAGTTTGACGTGGTTCACTTTGCCGACGTGCATTTTGCCTACGCCTTTCGCGGCCCCTTTGTCGCCTCGGCGTTCCAGTCATTCCGCCAGCGGCTGACCAGCCACCACGGACGACCCTATCACACCAATTGGCGCAACTATCTCTTTCGGCTGACCTATTACAACCTGGCTCGAGCGCTGATGGAACGGCCGGCGGTGCGGCGAGCGCGCCACCTGGTCATGCCCAGCCAATCGACCCAGCGCGAGTTCATCGACCACTATGGGGTGGACCCGGGGCGGACCACCCTGCTCTACCTGGGCATCGACCTGGAGCGCTTGGCCGATCTACCGCCGCGAACAGAGGCCCGGCGGCAATTGGGGTTCGGGGACTCGACACCGATCATGTTATACATCGGTTTTTCGACGCCGCGCAAAGGGGTCGAATACCTGGCCCAAGCCCTGGGCGCCATGCAGACGCCCGCGCAACTGGTAATGGTGGGCAAGTGGGATGCCAATTACCAGGCTCGTTTTCTAGCCGCGCTGGGCGAGGCGCGTGAGCGAGCCCACATCGCCGGCTATGTGCCGGACTCGCGCCTGCCGCTCTATCTGGCGGCCGCCGACCTCTTTGTCTCGCCCACCTTGCTGGAGGGGTTTGGCATTCCGTTGGTAGAGGCGATGGCGGCCGGGTTGCCGGTCGTGACGGCCGCCGGCGGTTCGGCCGGCGAGGTGGTGGGCGATGGCGGGCTGGTGGTGCCGCCGGCCGACAGCGCTGCGCTGGCTGCCACCCTGGACCGCGTCCTGGCCGAGCCAGAGTTGGCCGAGAAACTGCGCGAGGCGGGGGTGAAACGCGCCTGTGCCCTGTTTGACGCGCGTCGGGCGGCGGCCGATCTGGCAGCACTCTACCGGCGAATCCTGGGACCGGCCCAGCACGCGGAGGCGGATTGAGCTATGGCGGCCCAAGTCGGCGTTGTGATGGTCAACTGGAACCTGGCGGAGGATACCATCGCCTGCGCGCACCTCGGTGCTCAACTCCCAAGGCATCACCCCCCGGGTGGTCGTCGTGGACAATGCCTCGACCGACGACTCGGCCGAACGAATCCGTGCGGCGCTGCCCGACGTCCCACTGATCGTCGCTCCCAGCAACGAGGGATATGCCAGTGGGGCCAACCTCGGTCTGCGGTGGGCTCTGGAACAGGGGTTGGAGTATCTCTTGTTGCTCAACAACGATACCGTAGTGGACCCGTGCTGCGTCGAGCAGTTGGTTGACGCGCTGCAGGAGGACTCTGCCCTGGGCATGGCTGGCCCCATGGTGTTTCATGCCGACGAACCAGACCGCATCTGGTACCTGGCTGACCGTCGGCGCTCCCTTTGGCCGGTGCCCCAAAGCCTGGGCCGGGAGCAGATCGACCGGGGACAATTCCCAGCGCGCGTTCTGGCCGATTACGTATCCGGGTGCGCCATGATGATCCGGCGCTCAACCCTGGAGCGCGTCGGGCTGCTCGAGGAACGACTGTTCATGCATTATGAAGACGCCGACTTTTGCTGGCGGGTGCGGCGGGCTAGCCTGAACATCTGCGCCGTGCCGGCCCGCGCGGGTATGGCACAAGGTCTCCGGCAGCGGCGAGCGGCTGGGGCCGTCCATCGCCTACTACCGAACCCGCAATCGGGTCTGGTTTTATACTACGCACGGATCGGCCCTCACGCGGCTCTATGCCCTGGCCTACGTGGCGCCTCACGAGCTCTCGCGAGCGGTGCGCTCCTGGCTACGACGCGATCGAATGGTTGCCGCCGCCCGCTGGCGAGGCCTGCGCCACGGATTGGCGGGGCGCTTGGGAAGACGAGATGGCTGATCAACAGCTTCCGGCCGGTTTTGAACGTGTCGCCTGCAACTATTGCGGCAGCGCAGACGCCGCGTTCTACGCCGAGCTGCAGGATTGGCTCTGTGGGCTCCCCGGCCGCTTTACACTGGTGCGCTGCGCCCGGTGCGGCCTGATCCGCCAGAATCCGCGGCCGAACCCGGTGACCATCGGGGGCTATTACCCCGCCGAGTACAAGCCCTTTGCCGACGCCCAGGAGATCTCGGCCTCGCTACGCAACCGGCTGACAGCATGGAGCCTGGAAGTGGGATTACGCCGCCGCGTGCGCACCGTGACGCGCCACGTGCCGGCCGGCCGGTTGCTCGATGTGGGATGCGCCACCGGCCTGTTCCTCGACGCGGCACGACGCTATGGCGACTGGCAGGTGCAGGGCATTCGAACCCAGCGCCAGCGCCGCCGAGTTCGGCCGGCAACAGTTGGGGCTCGACATCCACCAGGGAACCCTGGCGGACGCGCCGGTAGACGACGCCAGCTTTGACGTTATCACCATGTGGGATGTCCTGGAGCACCTGCACGATCCGGTGGACGCAATCCAGCGAGTCGCTGCAATGCCGCGGCCGGGTGGGATGTTCATAATCCGCGTACCCCATCTGGAGAGCCTGGATGCGCGCGTTCGTTCGGCCGCTATTGGGCCGGGCTGGACGCTCCCCGCCATCTCTACCTCTTTCCTCGCCCGTTGCTGACAGAGATGCTATCCCGGGCCGGCCTGACGGTGCTCGAGCGACGCTGCTGGGGCGGATATCACATTTTTGCGCTCAGCTTGCAGTTTTGGCTGCGATCGCGACAGAGTGTAGTCAAAACAGAACTCCCCTGGAGACGCTTCCTGCTCTCGCCGGCCGTGCGGTTAATCAGCTTTCCCTGGTTCTACCTCATTGACCGCGGACTGGGCGCGGTTCTGCCCTGATGATTGCAGCCCTCAAGCGCGCAACCAGGCCCTGAGCCCTGGTTGCATGTCGAGACACAGCGCTCACCTTCCTCGATGGAAACGATGCAACATGCTTCCGCCTGTTCCGGTCCGCCCGCCGCCGGCCGGATGCTGCGGCCCAATGGGCCAGGGCAATCGCTTACTCTCCTGATAAGACCTTCATCAGGTAGCGATTATCCCAACCTGCCTTGAGACGACGGTTCTTGATACCGACCTTCGCGCTCGGTTCCTGCCTTAATAGATCCAGAGCGATATGGCGCAGTGTGGCAAAGTTCTCCTCTCCGTTCCCCTTTCGAATGCGGTATTCATCTTCGCGATAGGCTACATCCAGCACCCAATGCACGCTGTTCTCGATTCCCCAGTGCGCTCGAACAGCATACAGCATCAGTCCGGCATCCTGCGCCAAGCTTGAGATAAAGTAGCGGCTCTCGACCGTTCTCTCGGCCCCTATTCGTCGTTCGGCTGTTACCTTGGCTATGGTCCGCAACTGAGACCATGCTTCCACATCTCGAATGGTGTTGATGTAGTCCTCATCCGAGATGACCCAGCATTGCCGTATCTCAATGCGGCCGTGCCCCTTCTCCACCGTCCTGTGGCAGTCGTGCTCTACCCCCCGGTAGCTCAGTTGCTCAGCATGAGCAAAGAAACCCGTCAGATCCTCCAACATCCGCTCTTGATTCGCTTTGACTGCTAGCACATAGTCGGCTCCCTGGTCGATGATCTGCTGGGTGATATCCCGTTGACATCCCATGGCATCGATCGTGACGATGCAGCCCTCAATAGAAAGCAGGCGCAACAACTCCGGAATCGCTGTAATCTCGTTCGACTTGTCTTCCACCTTGACCTGCCCCAGTATCAAACGATTGGCTGTGGCCCAAGCACTGACCATGTGAAGCGCTACTTGTCCCGCCGTGCGGTCATGGGACCGACGTAGCGTTTTCCCGTCAACTGGTATGACTTGGCCTTTGGTGACTTCGGAGATGGCATGGATCCATCCCAGGAAGGCACTTTGAAACTGCACCGGGTCCAAGGCCCCAAAGACATCGCCAAAAGTGTCATGTGACGGTATTCCATGAGGTAACTCCAAGAATGTTTCGAACCATGCCTGTTTGGCTTTGCCAAACTCCTCGATGCCAACCCATGTTTCCGCTCCGCAGATGACGCCACAAATGGCAATCGTGAGATGTCCAGCAGTCTGTGCCGAACAAGGTGCTGGACCCGTGGATCGTCCAGGGTCACCAAAGCACTCCGCAATCGTCGTTCCCAAAAACTCGCTCATAGCTCCTTCCCTTGGTAGTAGCGTTGGTCAGAGCCATGATTCTACCCTCTCTGGGTTAGTAAGCGATTGCCCTGGTTCCAAAGTGTGTTGGTGAGTTTGCGGCACTTGGGGCTTGACACAAATCGGCCATGCGACGATGCTTGTGGGTGTTCAACCCCACCACAAAGGTCACATGGCCTATGAATGTTATAGAACAAGGTAAACGATTTCTGCAATCACTCCGGGCTCTTTCGGAACGATCGGTCTGGGATTGGCGACACTGCCCCTCCTGCGGGAGTGACAACACCACGAAGTGGGGATTCTACAAGCGACACCCATGGTCCTTTGACGGGCAGCAGTCAGTGTCGATGCAACGCCACCGGTGCAAAGCGTGTGGTGACACCTACTCGGAAAAGTCCCCTCTCCTGATCGATCGCAGCTGGTACGGTCGGGACGTACATCGGTGTGCGATTGACCAATGGCAGCACCTGGGGACCTCGTTGCGGCGGACAGCCGAGGTGGTGCGCTCATGGGTGGGGCGACAGGAACGCTATCTGCTGTGGCGGCCGTTAGAGAAAGCGCCAGCGGGTGCCAAGCAGTGTCGTTTGGCGGCGAGCACGGTACATCGCTGGCTTGATCGCGCTGGGCGGGAAGCACAGAAAAGTGTGCGTGGCCAACTGGCAGGTGTGCCCAGTTCAGGCGTAAAGGGAACCGATGGTCTGTGGGTGCGCCTACAGGGTGGGGCCAAGCGAGTGGTGTTGCTGATCGTAGACAGCGTCAGCGGAGTCATTTGGCCTCCCCTGGTGGTGCAAGGTGAAGAATCCGAGGCGTCGTGGAGCCAGCTGTTCGCGCGAGCATGCGAGGCAGGGTTGGAGTTAGCCAGACTGCGAGGGGTAACCAGCGACGGGGCCCAAGGGCTGTTGGCCTACTTGCGACGCGGGTTGGGCTGGGTCGGACGACAACGGTGTGTCTGGCACGTGTGGCGCAACTTGGCCCGAGAGTTCCGCCGGGCAGCGGCTCAAGCAGCCGAGGGAGTGGCTGAAGATGTTGCCCGACAGGTACGGGACCAGGTGCGAGGCGAGTTGGTTGCCATGGTGCGTGCCGTCATCAATGCTGCCAGCTATGAGATAGGCGAGCAAGCTCTGGCAATGATAAAGGAGCATCCGCAGGGGGGTCAACTCTGGCGCATCCTCAATGAACAATTGGACCAGATACTGATTCACCTGGTCCCGTTTTATGAGGGTATGCAGCGGGTAGCCCCCGAATGGTGCTGGCGCGACTTTCGGTTGCGGCTGAGCCGTGGGCGCAACCACGGTTCCGAGACCAGATTGGAACGAGCCGTGCTGGTCTGGGCCATCTACCACAACTTCACGCCTGCTCAGTGGAGATCAGAGCGCAAACGGCGTTATCGGCACCCGGGCCAAAGCGCTTTCGAGGCCGCCGGGGTGCCCCCCGGAGAAGTGAGCTACCTGGATGCACTGGGGGTGTGATCCCCCAACATGGCGGCCGATGGCACCCGCAGGTGCCTGGCGGCCGCGAAAACAAGAGGCACTCGTGCGCTATCGCACAACGCCCACCAACAGAGCCAAACGGGACATCAACACGAGATGGAACCGAGTCGACTATGCCACTCGAATCAAGGATTTCATTCTCCCACTGGTCCCAGGTTTGGGGTTCCTCCTTAACTGGGGCTTGTCAAGCACGCTGCGACTTTGCCGTCCTAGTCGGGCTGTTTGCGCCCTTTTACTCCGAATAGCTCCGGCAAATCTGAGCCTTTGCCGCGATTTGGCGGGTATAATAAGTGCACGACCTACCATCGGTTGCAGCCATTCTCTCAAGTAGATCGATATCTTCGATTTTCGGCGATTCCAAGGCAGGGTAAGGGACAGCACGATGTTCAAAAAACTCGCCGCTGTGATCAATTGTTGCCTCTTTGTGCTCTGCGCCTGCGCCTGGCAAACGAGTCCCGCGCTGACAGCAACAGGGGCAAGAACTCCCAACATTACCAACCCGGCCGCACTTGGCGGCGCCGCCGACTTTCTACCCAGTCCATCCCACCCCACCGAGTCCGCGGCCGCAGACCCTGGAGATCACCCCTGTCGCCGCCAGCCGCACCCTGTCTGGCGCGGCGGACCCGCGCGTCGCCGATAGGCAGTCCTTCTCGGCCGACCTGGCGATTCAGATCTCCCGAGCCGGTCCAGGTCGCCTCTGGCGCGACGGCCGTCTACACGGTGACGATTCACAACCATGGCCCCGATCTGGCAACGGGGATCGTCCTGACCAATGGTCTACCGGGGGGCGTGACCCCATTATGGACCGAACCTGCTGGACCGTGGTGCGGCCGGCAGGAGCGCGTGCTGTCAGGTGCGATGTGGACGATTTACGAGGGGGCGACGCGGTCACCGTGACCCTCGACCTATATGTGGGCGGGACTGAGACCCTCATCACCAGCACCCATCTCGCCGGGGTGACTGTGAGCCTGTCCGCACCCGCATGTGAGATAAACCGGGACTCTGGTCAGCCCACCGTTACCTGTCGTCTGACTCGACTGCCTTCGGGCGCCAGGGAGGTGGTACGCGTCGGGGTGAGCATAGACGCCACGGTCAAGGAGCCACTTTCCCACACCGCCACTGTCGCGGCAAACGAGACCGACCCAAACCCATCGGACAACCGTGCGACGACCGTGATGATAGTCGGTGCGGCCCGGAGGCGCTCCCCATCACCCCAGTTTCCGCCGTCGCCGACCTGGTTGTGCAGGCCCGCGCGCCGGCAATCATCACCGCCGGGCAGCCGTTCACCACTACCTTTACTATCGCAAACAACGGATGGGTGGACGCCACCGGCGTGGCGTTCGAGCACGTGGTGCCGCCAGCCACGGACTTGGTCGCCTACGCACCAGGTTTACCCTCCTGTGAGCAGCAAGGCGACGCATTCACCTGCATCCTCTGGGACCTGGACGGCAGCGGGAGCATCACCTTCACCTTAATCATCACCGGACACAGCGGGCAGCCCATCCAAATAGATCCGGATGCGCTAGCTCCGGGTTGGCCCGTTTGCACCGTGCTCAAAGAGCGCAGTTTTCTGCACATTCTGGAATGTGAACTCGGGGTGTTGAAACCTGGTCAGAGCGCCCAGGTGCAGACGGTGCTCGTGGTCGCCGGGATAACGGAACGATCGATCGACAACGGGGCGGCCGTGATCGCCAACGAATCCGACCTGGATCCCTCGGACAATGTCGTCACCGCCACGATGACCGTGCAGGTCTCCGCTGACCTGTCAGTGCGGTCTATGATCTCCGAGCCGGCCGTCCCTGGCGAAACGTTGAGTTACACCCTAACGGTTGACAACCACGGCCCGTCGGATGCGACCGGCGTGATGCTGACCGACACGCTCCCAATGGGCGTGAGCCTGGTCACGGTTATCCCCAGCCAGGGCGACGCATGCATGACCGAGCAGGACGACCTCTCGGCCGCCCTCCTCGTCTGCAACCTGGGCCGTCTGAATAGCGGCGAGACGGCGACGGTCACGATCGTCATCGCGTTGGACGAACCTTGGCCGCCGGCAGCAGCCGATGCGATGAGCCACGCCGTCGAGGCCGTGTCCGAGCAGGCCGACCCCAACCTGGATAACAACGTGTTGATAGAACAGTTCCCGACTGGCGCCAAACCTGAAGAGTAGATCATGGCGTTTTTGCCGTTCATTCTCAAGCGCGCCCGGCGACATTGGCAGATCTTGCTCACCCTGAGCCTGGGGGTGATCCTGGCGACCGCGCTGTTGGCCAGCGGTCCGCTCCTGGTGGACACCGTGATCGAGATGGGACTCGCTCTCACCCTTCAGAGTGCCCGCGTGGACGATGGCAACCTGCGCCTCACGGCCTCCACCCAAATAGATCAGGCCGGTTTTCAGGCCCTCGACGTAGAGATCCAGGGCCTGCTCCGGGCCGCGTTGGGTGAGCATCTGGACCGCGTGGCAGGGTCGCTGGAATCCGAATGGATGGTCCCATGGATAGACGATCAACTGGCGGCCGACCAGCAGGTGAGATTGCGCGTCTACACCAGCATTCAAAATCACGTCGAGTATCTCGCCGGCCGGTGGCCCACTGAATCGGGCGACGAACCTGGCGTCGTCCCGGCTGTAATCAGCGATGGCATGGCCCGCTCCCTGGTCCTCCGAGTGGGCGATCGTCTGCCGCTGAGCGTCAATCAGGACAGCGACCAACCGGACGTCTGGATCCACGTGGCGGGGATTGTGCGCCCCCGCAACCCCCTCGATCCATATTGGTTTGGCGAGTTCAGCCCACTGACATCTGCTAGCACCCAGGGCGGGGTGGTGCAACATAACGTGATCGTACCGGCAGATGCTTTCATCCCGGCCGCCTCCTCGCTGTTCCCCGGTCAACCGGTGAACCTGGCCTGGCACGCGTTGTTGAGGCACGATTCCTTTTCCATCGCCGACATCGAACCGTTTCAGGCGCAGCTTGCCGAGCTGAACGCTAGCCTGGACGCTCTTCAACCTCGTGTGGCGCTGCACACAGGCGTGCCTGGCATCCTGGCCACTTTTCAGGCCCAACTCGAGACTGTTCGTGTTCCGCTCTACATCTTTGTCGCCGAGGTGATGCTTCTCGTGCTCTACTATGTGACGATGGTCGCAGCGCTGTCGATCCGCCAGGTGGAGCGCGAGTTTGCCATCCTGCGCAGTCGCGGAACGTCAAGCTGGCAGATCACCCGAGTCCAGCTGGCTGAGACCCTGATCATCCTGGCGGTCGCCTTCGTGTGCGGTCCCTGGCTGGGGGCAGGGTTGGTAAAGGGTTTGTCCTTGGCCGGTCCGCTGTCCGACGTGGGACAAGCAGGGTGGGACTTGGGCGTGAATCAGAGCGCCTGGCTAGCGGCCGGCGCCGGCGCGCTGGCCTGTCTGGCGGGCCTCTTGTTTCCTCTCGGCCCGGCGCTGCGGCGCAGCATCGTCACTCATCAGCAGATGTCGGCGCGTAGCTCCGGGCCGCCCTGGTGGCAGCGCGCCTACCTGGACGTATTCGTCCTGGTGGGAGGGCTGGTTCTGCTGTGGCGGCTGCGATTGTACGGAGAGATGACGGCCGGCGGGCCCGGCGGCGCCCGGCTGGACTGGCTGCTGTTGCTCTCGCCGGTGGCGTTTCTGCTGGGCGCAGCGACCATCTTGTTGCGGGTCTTTCCGTTGGTCCTGCGGGTGATGGCCTTTCTCGTGGCCCGCCGGCAGGGACTCGAGGGCGCGCTGGCTCTGTGGCAGGTATCACGCAACCCCACCCACGTGACCCGGCTGGTCCTGTTGCTGGCGCTGGCGATTGCGCTCGGCAATCTTTCCACGGGGTTGAACACCACGCTGGATCAGAGCGAGTTCGATCGAGCGACCTATCTGGCCGGCAACGACCTGCGGCTCGTCTCCCAGAGCGCTGTCCCGCTGGTCGATCTGGGGTCGGCGCCGGGCGTGCAGCAACTGTCCGGGGTCTGGCGCGGCTCGGGCACGGTGGACCTCGAGTCCGCACAGAGGTACCCGAGCTTTGAGGTGTTGGCCATCGAGCCGGATTCGTTCTCGAGCGTGACCACCTTCCGCCGAGACTTTGCAGATGTCAAAATGACGGAACTGCTGGGCCATCTGGCAGTCCAAGAAGGAGAGCATCCCTCGCTGCTGTTGCTCCCCGGTCAACCGGCCGGATTCGGGCTGTGGATGTTTGGGGTACCGGAGGACAAGGCAGAGCTGGACTCGTATCAACGGTGGATAGACGGCGACAGTGACGCCGAGCGCGTGGGCGTGGTGGCGAAACTGCAAACCGCTCAGGGTGAGCTGTTCACCGCCAGGTTGCAGGAAGCACCGACCACCCTGCAGACGGATGCCTTTGCCCTGCAGATGAACGTTGGCGGGCGTGACGTAGGGTTGCGCCTGCGCATCAGGCCGTACACCGGAGGCTGGCACTATATGGAGGGTCCCTTGCCGATTCTGCCGCCCTCCAGTTATCCGCTTAGCTTGCACTCCCTGTGGTTTCAGAACCAGGCCACCCGGCTCGGCGAGCCAATCGCGAAAGGATTGGGCCTGCTCATCGACGACTTGA
Organism: uncultured Chloroflexia bacterium; assembly: GCA_963695825.1. Classification (GTDB taxonomy): domain Bacteria; phylum Chloroflexota; class Anaerolineae; order Promineifilales; family UBA4811; genus CAVOHX01. The sequence goes on along the minus strand of CAVOHX010000020.1, from coordinate 98,540 downwards.
CAGTGTTTGACGCGGAAACCCAGGAACGGCAAATCGTCGAGGACCTGGAGAATCCCACCCGCACCAAGTTCTTGAACGTCATGGACACCGGCAGCATCCATGATGGCCTTTTCACCCAGATGGTTGAGGGGTCGTTTGGCTCCGGGAAGTGGGGACAGGCCGTTTATCTGAGGTACAACCGCCCTTTGCAGACCTACCCGATGCGTTTGCGACAGACGTGGACCACAGCACCCCTGCCAACGCTCGCCAGTCCCGCCTTTGTCGAGACCACCAAGCTGCAAGTCGGCGATTTAGTCCGAGCCTGGATCGATTCGGCCGAGGTCGAGTTCCGCCTTGCCGGAACGGTGCGCAACTTTCCGACAATGTATGAGGAATTGGAGGCAGGATATCTCATTACCTCGCGTGACCTGTTGCTGGCGTTGCTAAACGACACCTCCCAGAGCTCCACAAATCCCAACGAAGTGCTGATCGAGACCGACGGTCAGACATCGATCGACAGCCTGTCGTCGCTGGTGCCCATGCTATCGTCCAGTTGGCAAGCCGAGAGCGTGCGCACGACCCTCAAGGCCAACCCGCTGGCGCTGGGACTGCGCGGCGTGACCTTTTTTGGCTCCGCTCTGACGATCATGTTGAGCCTGGTGGGGTTTGCCACCCATTTTTACATGACCGTCCGTCAACGGGAAACCCTCTATGGGGTGATGCGGGCCATGGGCATGTCGTCACGCCAGATGTACCGCTGGATAGTGCTTGAGCAAGCCATTCTCATCCTGGCAGGGCTGGTGCTGGGCACTGGCCTGGGCGTGTTGCTCAACCAGATCACCTTGCCCCGGCTGCCCGTTTCACTGGGAGACCGCCAACCCATTCCACCTTTTGTGCCCCGCGCCGATTGGCTGGCTGTCGGTGGGCTGTACCTCTTTTTGATCGTGGCATTCTTGGCCTTGCTGGGCATCGTCACAGCATTACTGCGGCGGGCGCGCATTCATCGCATCATGCGGATCGGGCAGGAATGATAACCCACACCTGGCGTCACTTGCGCCGCCATTGGCGTCTGAACCTGGGGGTGCTGCTGTGCATGACATTGGCCTCGGCGCTCTTGGCCGGTTTCTCCAGCTATTCCCACGCCGTTGCAGCCCAGGAACTGAGCCAGACACTAGAAGAGGTTCGCCCGTCCGAGCGAAACCTGCTCATCACCGGGACCCGCTACACGTTCAGTGAAGCGCTGTTTGGGCGTTTGCAGGAGCTGTTGGGAGAGACCCTCAAGGACCGTCTCATAGTTCGTCGTGCAATCTCTCCGGCCGACCCGCAGCCGTCACTCGAGGGAAGCGACAAACAGATTGTGGCGCTCCTGGACCTGTATTCGTTCAACCAATTGACTGACCGGGTGCGCCTAGTCGAGGGTAGGCTACCCAACCAGGTGCGCCTGAACGAGGCGACCGAATCCTGGAGACCACCTCCCATCGAGGCGGTCATTGGCGTAGACGCGGCCGACCAGTCGAGCTTTGGCGTGGGCGATCGGTTGACGGGGAGCAAAACGTACCATCGCCTGGACATCGTCGGGATTGTCGAGCCTCTCGACCCACACGACGACCTGTGGGGCGAGGATTTGAGCGCGTTTGAGGTCTCGGGCGACGCAGACCCAATGGCGCTACCACTGATCATCGCGGCCGCCTCTATGCAAAGCAATTACCCCGAACGGCCCATCTTTTTCCACGAGGTGTCCTGGCGCGTCGCGTTGGATCACCGTCTCATCAAGGTAGACCAAGTCGAGACGCTCCGCTCAGACCTGATCAACTTTCAGACGCAATCCGCCACCGTGGACGCAACCGTCAGCACCGGCTTGGTGCAACTCCTGGCGGATTACCTGGCGCGGCTCTCTCGCGTGCGCATGACCCTCTTTTTGCTCACCGCGCAGGCTCTCATCTTTGTGCTGTACACGCTGACCATGTTCACATCCGTCATCGTTGATCTCTCGCAACTCGAACTGGCGACTCTATCCGGCCGCGGCGCCAGTCCCTGGCAGATCACCCGGTCTTTTGCGTTGGAGAACCTCATCCTGGCGCTGCCGGCCGCGCTGCTATTCGGTCCTGGGCTGGCGCTGATCGGCATAAGCGGCTGGTCCCGGAGCACCGGCGATGTTTTGCCGGTGGCGTTGCCCGGTGAGGCATGGCTCCTATCCGGAGCCGTCGCCGGCCTGGGTTGGCTGGCATTGGTCTCCCCCATCTGGCTGTCCGCACGGCGCAACATCCCCGGACAGCGTTCCATGGGAGAACGGCCCTCGCAGTTGTCGGCCGTGCAGGCGCGTTACGTGGACCTCTATCTACTGGCCTTTGGGGCGCTGCTCACCTGGCAACTGAACCGGGCAGGTTCGGTCGTCATGCGCCGCCTGGGCGAGACCCAGTTGGCAGACCCGTTGCTGCTCATCGGCCCTTCGCTGCTGCTCATCGCCGCAGCGATGACGTTCTTGCGGATCGTGCCCCTGTTGCTGCGGCCGTTTGCACGGCTTGCACAACGACAGCGCGGTCTGATCCTCCCGCTAGGCTTGAACCGCCTGGCGCGAGACCCGGCGCATCTCGGCCGCGTCGTGCTGTTGGTCAGTTTGACGGCCGGCCTGGTGCTCTTTGCCCGCAGCTTTGAGGACTCGTTGGCAGTGGACCCGGCCGGACACGAGGGCCTTATCAGGCGATCGACGCCTGATGACCGCGTCCTGGACGATGCCCAGGCGCACCTGCGCGCCCTCCGCTCGGACGCGCTGGCGCGAGGGACCAGTGGTGCGCTACGACTGAACGCGGTGACGCTAGGTCTGTTCAGCCTGACCGCCTATATCCTGGTGAACCTGGTTGCAGCACAGGAGCGAGCGCTCGAGCTTGGCGTGTTGCGCGCGATGGGCTTGTCGATTCGCCAGTTGATGACTCTGGTCATCATAGAAGGTATGCCGGCCCTGCTCTTTGGCCTAGCGGCTGGCGTCATCGTCGGGATTGGACTATCCGCCATCATGATCCCCTACCTGTCCCAGGCCCTTGCTGGGCTGATGACCGGCGTCGCAGGCGAGGCGATCCAGGTTGACTGGGAGGCTGCCGGCCGGCTGTACGCTCTTTTGATGGGCGCCTACGGATTGGCCCTGCTGCTGGTCGTGTTGATTCTGGGACAGATGCGAACGCTCTGGTTGCCCTGGAGGGGGGACGAATGAGACTCGAGTCGGGGCTAATGGCCAGGGAGTGGATTTGCCCACCGGCAGGAATTCGTCGTCCATCTACCAAAGGAGACAAGGATGAAACCAGAGCCCTTTGTAAGGTGCGAGAATCTGGTCAAGATCTACCAGATCGCCGACCTGGAGGTGGTTGCGCTGCAGGGCCTCAATCTTGAGATGGCGCAGGGCGAGATGATGGCCCTGGTCGGGCCATCGGGCGTCGGCAAGTCGACGCTGCTCAACGTGATTGGAGGACTGGACACACCCAGCGCCGGCGGTGTTCGGGTGGCGGGCTGGGATCTACTCAGGATGAAGGACCACGAGCGCGTGAAATACAAACGTCAGGTGGTGGGCTTTGTCTGGCAACAACCCTCCCGCAACCTGTTGCCCTACCTATCGGCCCGTGAGAACGTCGAGTTGCCTATGCAATATAACAGCGTCAAGGCCAGCGTGCGAGAAAAACGGGCGCTCGAGTTGCTGGGCACGGTGGGCCTGGCCGACCGCGCCGATTTTAGACCTGATCGTCTCTCGGGTGGAGAACAGCAGCGCGCGGCGTTGGCCGTGGCGTTGGCCAACAATCCCCCCCTGCTGCTGGGCGACGAGTTGACGGGTCAGGTGGATTCGACCTCGGCGATGCGAGTATTGGACGCGCTGCAGGCCATCAACCAGGCTTTTGGCACCACGGTCGTCGTCGTCACCCACGACCCCCTGGTTGCCAGCCGCGTGGACCGCGTGGTGACGATGCGCGACGGCCGCACCAGCACCGAGATCCGCCGCCACCGGGAATCAGAGGGCGACGGCCGCGTACACGAACAAGAGTGGGTCATTCTAGACGCGGTCGGCCGGATGCAATTGCCGCGCGCCCATGTCAACACGCTTGAAATGAAGGAACTGGTCAGGGTGCACCTCGAGCCCGATCACGTCTCCGTCTGGCCACAGCCAGACGACGACCGGCCGGCAATGGACGAGCATCTGGCGCCCACCGCCGAGCACCTCCCCATTGATGAGGTCGAGACAAGCCGGCCGGCTGAAGGTGTAACCATCAAGGTAGAAGATCTGACCCGTAGCTTTGAGCTGGCGGGCAGCGAGATTCACGCACTCGGGCAGGTAAGCCTGTCCATCCCCGCCGGCGCAGTGACCGTGATCAAGGGGCCTTCAGGATCGGGCAAGACGACCCTTTTGAATCTGATCGCCGGTCTGGACGAGCCCACGGCCGGGGAGGTGCGTTTCGGAGAACGGCCGCTCTCCGAGATGACCCCCCAAGAGAGGATCGATCTCTGCCGGCAGCAGATCGGCTATGTCTTTCAGACCTTTGGCCTGCTGCCCTTTTTATCCGTCGAGGAGAATGTCCAGGTACCGCTGCGTCTCTTGCACACCGGCCGCGCTGAGCGCCAGGTCGCAGTGACGGAGGCCTTGGAGTTGGTGGGCCTGGCGGATCGCGCCACCCACCGCACCGACGAGCTGTCGGGAGGCGAGCAGCAGCGCGTTGCCATCGCGCGGGCGTTGGTCAAGCGCCCCAGGCTCATCCTGGCCGACGAACCTACCGGACAGTTGGACACGTTGACCGGCGCCCGCATCATCCGGTTGTTAAAAGAGATCGCGGGGAGGGGCGTCACTGTGGTCATCGCCAGCCACGACCCCAACGTCCACGAAGCCGCCGACACGGTTTTTGAACTGCGGGACGGCCAACTGGTTGGCGCCATGGATCAAACGGCCTATCTCGGTTCACGCTAGGCTGGCGTAGATCAATCGCGCCGGTGGTTGTGCGTTTTCGCACGCCTGTGGTACAGTCATCGTGGTCACGAAACAGGAGGAAGAGATGAGCTGGCAAGACCAATTAAGCGGCGATTCACTCTCCTGGCTGCTAGAGCACGAATCGCCCGGCGTTCGATACCTGGCTTTGCGGGACCTGGTGGATGATCCGGCCGGAGAGGATGACCTCCACCAGGCCCATCTCCTCGCGCACACTCGAGGACCGATCGCCCAGATTCTCGACGAAATGAACAAGCGCGGTTACTGGGTTGAGGCCGGTCCCGGATACTATCCCAAATACCGAGGGACGGTCTGGTCGTTGATAACGCTAGCCCAATTGGGGGCGCACGCGAGCCTGGACGAACGCATCAATAAGGCGTGCGCGTTTGTGGTGGAACACGCGTTGACAGAAGGGGGACAGTTCTCAATCTCCGGCACGCCGGGAGGGACCGCTGACTGCCTGCAGGGCAACCTCTGCGCCACGATGCTGGAACTGGGCTATGACGACCCGCGTCTGGAGCAAGCATTTGCCTGGATGTCGCGGACGGTCACGGGAGACGGTATCGCCCCGATGACCGAGCGGCAGGCGCCGGTGCGATACTACGCCGGCAAGTGCGGGCCCGATTTTTGCTGTGGGGCGAATAACAAGCTGCCGTGCGCCTGGGGCGCGGTCAAGGTGATGTGGGCCCTGAGTAAAGTACCGGCCGACCAGCGAACGCCCCTCATGAAACGAGCCATCGAGCGGGGAATCGCGTTTCTCCTGGGTACCGACCCGGCCGATTCGGACTATCCGACGGGTTACAGCAACAAGCCGAGCGGTAACTGGTGGAAATTTGGCTTTCCCCTGTTCTATGTGACCGACCTGCTCCAGAATGTCCAGGTGCTGGTGGATCTGGGATGTGCCCACGATCCGCGGCTCGAGAACGCACTAGAGGCGATCCGAGCCAAACAGGACGACGATGGGCGTTGGCCGCTAGAATACAGCTATGCGGGCAAGACCTGGGTGGAGTTTGGCGCGGAAGAAGGCGCCGAATAAATGGGTCACGTGGCGGGCGCTCCGCGTGCTCAAGCAGGTGCATGGGTGATGGACGTGACGTGTTGCGCCAGATCATCGGCTCTTTCTTGACCGCTCCTGGAGACTTGTACATTAAGACCTGGCAACTGACCAAACAGGAGAGGCGACCCATCCACGCCCACGAGAGCGTGGGCGCCTTTGTGACCCACTGGCTCTCCCACGCTCAAGTCTGCAGTGTGGTGCGCATCGAGTTGCGGCCTGACGGGATTCTCGGATTGCACCCGGCAACAGCCGATCAGCTCTTTCTCGTGGCGGCGGGAAGCGGTCAGGCGTTTGCAGCGGGAGATGATCCCGTTCAACTGGCGGCCGGTTCGGCCGTGCTGTGGCACGCGGGCGAGCGACACGAGACACGAGCCGGGCCGGATGGCCTGGTAGCGATTGTGATCGAAGGCGAATTCCTGTCCCAGTCCCTCCGGCAATAGCCGCCAAGCAAGAGATGACAACCAGATTACGATCCCTGTTCATCCTCTCAACCGCCTGTCTGATGCTGGCTGCCAGCCTGCCAGCCGGAGTTGCTGCACAGGCCCAAGCGCCTCACGCCATCATCGACGCGGCCGTTGCTCCTACTCTCCAGGCAGACCTCCCGGCGCAAAACCCGTCGGCAAAGTTTGATCGAATCACACCGGCCGATGGTCTGTCCTACCCGATCGTTCGGGACATCCTGCAGGACCGTCATGGGTTCATCTGGTTCGCGACCGATAGTGGGCTGAACAAGTATGACGGCTATTCCTTCACCGTGTACAAGAACCTCCCCGGTGATCCCACATCGATCCGTTTTGACGCCGTGTCGGCCATTTATGAAGACAGCGACGGAACCCTATGGGTTGGGGGCGGGGGCGGGCTGGACAGATTTGACCGGGCAACCGAGACTTTTACCCACGTTGACACTCGCGGCCAGGTGTTTTGCATATACGAGGACACGCAAGGCGTACTCTGGGTTGGCTTTTGGCACGGGCTGTACGGTTACGACCGTGCGGCCGGGACAATCATCCACGAGTATCAACGCGGTCCAAGTGCGCTAGACGAGCCTGGGATGCTGCTTGACAATGCCATTACGGCAATCTTGGAGGATCGTAGCGGAAACCTGTGGATCGGCACCCCCTCCGGACTGGACCTCCTGGACCGCGCGACCGGGACCTTTACCCACTATCGCCACGACCCGAATGATCCGAACACCCTGGGCCATAGCGGGGTGAACGCCATCTTGGAGGATGACCAGGGCCGTCTGTGGATCGGCACCGGGGGAGGGTTGAATCTGCTCCACCGGCCGGCGGGGACGTTCACCCGTTTCGAGCACGATCCGGACGATCAGCACAGTTTGGCCCATGATGCGGTGATATCCCTGATCCAGGACGACGGCGGGGCCCTATGGGTGGGGACCTTGGAGGGGCTAGACCGGTTTGAGCCACCGGCGTCAGCCGGGGACCCGGAACTGAACAGCAAGCTAGTGCGGTTCACTCATTTCCGCCACGACCCTGATGACCCAAACAGTTTGTGCGACGATTTGGTCTCAACCCTGTTCCAAGACCGCTCTGGCGTGCTGTGGGTGGGAACGGCCAACGGGGTGTGCAAGTACAACCGGCGGGCCAGCCAGTTCACGCACTATGTCATGCGCTCAGAAGATACGGCCGGAGGTAACACACGCCCAGGCCTCAGCGACAGCAAGATTGCGGCCGTCGCCGAGGACGGGGACGGCCGGCTGTGGGTTGGAACCTTTAATGGCGGCCTCGATATCCTCGATCCCCAATCCGGGGACCTGAGGCGTCTACCAAAATGATCCGGCTGATCCTGACAGCCTGAGCCACAACAGTGTCCGAGCTGTGTACCAGGACAGCGCCGGTGTGACCTGGGTGGGAACAGGAATCGGATGGCTGGAGCAATTCGATCCCCACGCCGAGTCATTCGTCCGCCTTCGCAACCTCGTGCTCCCATACTCGACATCGTCGAGGATCATTCTGGGGACCTGTGGATCGGCACCGAGGGCGAAGGGCTTTATCGGCTGGATCGCGACAGGGTGACGTTGAGCTCACTACGTACAGTTCTGGCGCCAGCCCGATCACTGGTGGCGGTATGGCAGCCTCAGCTCCCACATTGTCACCGCGCTCTATGCCGATCAGCACGGCGTGCTATGGGTGGGAACCCGCTACGGAGGGATCAACCTGTGGGATCATGCAAAAGAGCGGTTTACCCACCTGCGACATGACCCTGACGACCCCAACAGCTTGGGCCACGACCAGATACTGGCAATATTCGAAGACCCCGATCAATTCCCAGGGACGGTCTGGGTTGGCACCGGTGGAGGGGGATTGAACCGATTTGATCGATCGACCCAGGCTTTCACGCGCTACACAGAGCAGGATGGCCTGCCCAGTGACACTGTCACCTGCATCTTGGCGGACGACGCTGGATACCTGTGGCTCGGCACCGTCAAGGGGGTATCGAAATTCGACCCCCACACCCAGACCTTTCGCAACTATGACGAGCGGGACGGTGTAGGTGTGTTCGGCAGCGGTTTTGCGCCCGCCTCCTGCTTGCATAGCCGATCAGGCGAGATGGTGTTTGGTGGGCTGGGCGGCCTGCTGGCCTTTAGTCCGGAGCAGATTCAGGACAATCATCACGCCCCCCCGATCGTCATCACCGCCTTTTTCAAGTTCGACCAGGCAGCGCAGAGGGATTTGCCGGCCGGCGAGCACATCGGACTGTCACACACCGACAATTTCATCTCGTTCGAGTTCGCCGCCCTGGATTACACCGTTCCGGAAAAGAACCAGTACGCCTACATGATGGAAGGGCTGGATGAGGATTGGGTGCAGGCCGGAACACGTCGCTATGCCAACTATCCGGACCTTAGACCAGGCGACTATACCTTCCGAGTCAAGGGCTCCAACAACGATGGCGTGTGGAACGAGGATGGGACCTGGGTCCATGTTACTGTCGAACCGCCCATCTGGGAGACGTGGCCATTCCGAGCGCTGGTCGCCGCGACCTTGATCCTGATTGTGCTTGGAGTATTCCGGCAGCGGGTGAAGAGCGTTCAGGCGCAGAGCAAGAAACTCGAAGAGCAGGTCGAGGAGCGGACGGCCGAGTTGGTGCAAACCAACGTGCTCCTGGAGCAAGAGATCGGCGAACGCATACGGGCCGAGGAGGCGCTGGCGCATAAAGCGGCCGACGAGGCCGTTGTCGCGGAGCGCGGGCGGCTGGCGCGGGAACTCCACGACGCGGTCACCCAGACTCTCTTTTCAGCCAGCTTGATCGCAGAGGCTTTGCCGACGCTATGGGAGATGGATCAACGAGAGGGGCGCCACCTGTTGACCAAGCTGCAGCAGTTGAGCCGGGGTGCGCTGTCCGAGATGCGGACCTTGCTGTTGGAACTGAGACCAACCGCCCTGGCGGAGACCGACCTCAGCGATCTGCTGGTCCAACTTGGCGCCGCGGTCGCCGGCCGGGAAGGGGTGCCGGTCGAGTGACCTCCCTAGGCGAAGGCGAGCTACCGGCCGACGTCCACATCGCCCTCTACCGCATCGCCCAGGAGGCGCTGAACAACGTGGTCAAGCACGCCCGGGCCAGCCAGGTGAATATTGAGCCTACAACGATCCCTCGATGATGGTGGTCTCTTGGAAATGGTCACTCTCTGCATCCGCGATGATGGTCGCGGCTTTGATCCCGCGGATGTTTCGGCCGACCAGTTGGGAGTCAGCATCATGCACGAGCGTGCGGCAGCCATTGGAGCCGCGTTTGAGGTCGAAAGCAAACCCGGTCGCGGCACCACAGTACGAGCTGAATGGTCAGCCACTGGGGCAACAAAAGGAGAGCTCTATGGGTGAGACGCGTCCTATCCGGGTCATGATTGTAGACGACCACGTGATGGTCCGCACCGGCCTGGCGACCATTCTCAAGGTGCACCCGGACCTGGAACTGGTTGCCGAAGCCGGCGATGGTCAGGAAGCAGTTGGTCTCTGCGAGCAGGTCCAACCCGATGTGATCTTGATGGACATGGTCATGCCCAAGATGGACGGCGCAGCGGCCACACGCATCATCCGTGAAAGGTGGCCGCAGACACAGGTCATCGCCGTCACCAGTTTTCAGGAAAAAGAGATGGTGCAGGATATCCTCTCGGCCGGGGCCATCAGCTACCTGCTCAAAAACGTCTCCATGGACGACCTGACCGCGGCAATCCGAGCCGCCCACGGTGGGCGGCCGACGTTGGCTCCCGAGGCAACCCAGGTGTTGATCCAGGCGGCCCGCGCCCACAGGGCAGAGCCGGAGCCGGGCCACGATCTCACCCCTCGCGAGCGCGAGGTGCTCGCCCTGCTGGTTGAGGGGCTGAGCAACCCGCAAATCGGTGAACGATTGACAATTAGCGTGACCACCGTGCGCTCCCACGTCAGCAACGTGCTCTCCAAACTGGGGGTGTCCAACCGCGCAGAGGCGATCTCGGTGGCGCTGCGCACTGGGTTGGTCTCGTGATTCACCCTACCCCGTAACCGATCAATAATCCTATACCTGTAGGATGTCAAGACTCTCCGGGTGCCTGATGTGCCCGGAGAGTCTTTTGTTTATGCTAAGGCTACTTGAGGAATCAGACTTTCCCGAGGAGACACAAATGCAGATACTGCTCGCTGACGGTGAACCGAATGTGCGTTTTGGGTTGCGCGTGTTGCTGGAGCAACGGCCGGGCTACCGTGTGATGGGCGAAGCCACGGATGTCGAGTGCTTGTTGGCCCAGGTTCAGGTCACTTGCCCTGACGTTGTGTTACTCGACTGGGATCTGGGAGGGCTGAGGACGGCCGAGTTGGTGGCTGCGCTGCGCGAAACCTGTCCGGATTCGGCGGTGATCGCGCTTAGCGGACGGACGGAGGCGCTTCGAGTTGCTCGCGCCGCTGGCGTAGACGCCTGTATCAACAAGACCGATCCGCCGGAGCAGTTACTGGCCGCCATTCAGGCGGCGACCGGTCGCGACTAGGGGTGTTTGTAGAGAAAGGAGAGGACGATGAAACCGAGAACCCTCATCCACAATGAGAGTTGGGCCCGGCCGCGCTCGGGGCGGCTTGGCTTGCCCGGCCCCGGCCGAAGGTGCGAGGCGATCGCATGGAGGCCAAGACTGCTGGCTACAGTCGCGCTCCTGTTTCTGTTGGCCTTGCTCCCACCGGCTGTCTTGACGGCCGCGCCAAAGGCAGACCAGATTGGCGTGGATCTGGTGGATTTCGAACGCAATCTCGATACCATCCGCCAGGCGCTCAAGATTCCAGGGATGTCGGCCGCCGTGGTCCGTGACCAGCAGTTGATTTGGGCGCGTGGTTTCGGCTATGCTGATCTGGAGAACCAGGTGACCGCCACTCCCGACACGCCCTATGGCCTGGCTTCGGTGACCAAACCCATCGCAGCCACCCTGATCATGGGACTGGTCGAGGAGGGGGTGATCGACCTGGATGCTCCCGTCACTCGTTATGGGGTCGAGGTCCCCAGTGAAGGGGTCGTCACCGTCAGACACTTGCTGACTCACACCTCCGAGGGCATCCCCGGAGCGGCGCACGACTATAACGGCGGCCGTTACGGCCGCCTGGGAGGCGTCATCGAGGGGGCGACCGGGATGACCTTTGCTCAGTTGTTGAGCGAAAGGTTTCTCGTCCCGCTCGGCATGACCAACACTGCCCTGAACCCGTTCAACAGTTGGGGCGGGCCAGCCAACAACGGTCTGGGCGATTTCGCCCGGGTGCTGGGCTGGGGGGCGAACTGGAGTCACCACCCGAACGTGTACGCGCGTTTGGCTCGCCCGTATCAGTTCGACGATCAGTACGACATCATCAAGGGAATGTACCAGCTCTATCACAATCCGGCCGCGGGTCTCATTTCCAGCGTGACCGACATTGCCAGGTTTGACATTGCCTTGGACGAGGGCCAGATGCTGGGCGACGCGGCCAAGGAGGAGATGTTTGCCCCGGCATACTCGACGTACAATAACCGCCGCGACCTGCAGTATGGATTGGGGTGGTACGTTCAGGATCTCGAGGGCTTGCGCTTGCTCTGGCACACCGGCCGCTGGTCCCCGTCCACCTCGGCGCTCTACCTCAAGGCGCCGGACGAAAACCTGACCTTTGTCGTTCTCGCCAACACGGACAACTTGACCACCCCTTTCTATGGAATTGGAAATGGCGATGTATCCCAGTCCACCCTGGCTCTGGCGTTCTGGCGTCATTTCATCTTCCCCCGGCTTTACGGTTACTCGCCTCCACCCGTTGATTGGCAGGCCGGCGAAAACGAGCTAATCGAGCAACTCTCGGTCGCGGAGGACGAGGCTTCTCGAGTATTCCTGGAGCGAGAGCTGTGGTCCTATCGCCAGGCTTATTCCAGCGTGGGGCAGGCAGAGTTGGCAGAAAAGCTAAGGCGGGTGAACGTCCGAGCCTATCCCCAATCCCGCTTTCGGAGCGACCCGCTTTTCACCGCCACCAGCGGCACGTATCCAGTGGTCGCGCCCGTCGCCAGCGCATCCTCTCTCGGCTGGATTGCCCGGGCGGTTGCCCTTTGGCTCGCACTGGTGGTCGTCTCGGCCGTGTGGATGGTAATCCGGCTGGCCCGGACCAGCGGCGCCCCTTGGTGGGAGCGAGCAGTCTGGTTGCTAGCTGCGAGTGTGCTAGGGCCGATAGCGCTCTGTGCACACGTTCTGACCGGCCGGCTAGCGGCCGACTCGGCGCCATCCTCCTGGAGGCGAGCAGCGGTTGCCTCTGTCTTGAGCATCAGCGGCTATTCAGTTGCCTGGGCGCTGGTGTTGACCGTCCTGGTGACGTCACAAAGAGATTTCCACCCATTGATGGTCCTCGGAGCGTTCTACCTGGCGCCACTGCTGCTCGGGCTATTGCTCATACGAGCGCCGCTCCGGCTGGCGGCAGGTACGGGGTACGGAAAGGCGGTCTTTCAGGGTTTGCTGACCGAGATTCTCACCCTGAACCTGAGCTTTGCGGTATGCTTGCCGCTGATCATGACTCTGCAGGAGCGAGTCTTTACTACCGTTCCAGGTCCAACCAGCCCCTTCTTTTGGGGGATGATCTGGTTCGTCGCCTTGGCGGGCGCGCTGGTCCTTTTACCGCTGCACCTCTGGATGAGCCGGCGCGGATACAGCCGGGTGCCAGCAAGGGCGACGGCTGGGGAAAGCGGCGGGCAATGGCCAACCTTGCGGAACGCGTGGGGCGCACTGCTAACCACCTTGGGAATCTTGATCGCCGCGGTGGGCTTGACGGTGAGCCAGCTCGGCTGATCGATACCCCAGACCCGAACCGTGAATCAGGCACTGGCGATCGGGTCTCACCAAGACGGTTCCTGACGGCGCTGGCTCAGTCGGACATGCACTGACTGAGCCGGCGCACGTTGTGACACCTCGGCCGGTGCCAATGCCCCAAGTCCCGGCCGAATCACGGCAGCCGTGGACCGGCCGAACCCCTGGTTGTCTTTTCACAGCTTTGGTTTACAATGTTATCCAGTCTCCAACCTCACCAACGGCCGGGGCTGCAGTCTCGAGTGGCGAAAAACAGGGAAACGACATGACCTACGAGTCGGACCTGGAGCGAGAACGAGAAAAACGCGACCTGATCCTGCAAAGCATGCGGGCGCGCACGCCAGTGTACCAGGAACCGACGCCGTTCCTCGACATTGACCTGATGCACCGCGACCTGCGCTCCTGGGCGATCATCAATCTCGTGTTCGGCGTGTTGTCCGTGTTTAGCGGCGGCGCGCTGAATCCCGTCTGGGGAATCGTGATGATCATGATAGCCATCCTGGCTTGGCGGGTCAAACTGCCAGCTACGTTCGTGTTCCTTGGCGTGACCATGGCCTGGGTTGCGGTCAAGAACGGGATAGGCGTTCTGTCGGGCGGAAACATCATGTGGCTTGGCCTCTCCCTTTTGCAGGCCTATTGGGCATACACGCTCCTGAGACGATGGAAACTGTACAGCCGATCCTCACTCGACCAACTCTACGAGTCTGGCCAATGGCCGGCGCATCTTGCCCCTCCACCAAAAGAGCCGGTGGTCACAGGTCGGTTTGCCATCGCTGGCCTCATGATGGGCGCGGTTGCCTTGATTCTCGTCCCCGGCGTGTGCATGACGGCCATCGTGCTGATGATGGTCAATCAGGGACCAACCACGCCCCTGTGGCTCGTGTGGCTGATTGAAGGCTCGGTGGACGTCGGGGTGATGGCTCTGGGGCTCAGCCTGGCAGCATTGCTATCCAAGAACGACAAAAAGGGCTGGGCAATCGGCGGCACCATCGTAGGCGGGTTGGTGCTGGTCGTGTGGTTGGTTATCATGCTGCTGGGAAGCTCGGGCTAGCGGTTTAGGGTTGCAGGCGACGCGGTTGGAAATCAAAAGTTATGGACGACCGTTCCGCTGACAGCAGGACCTCCGCAAGCCGCCTGGGGCACGCTCAGCCCGGATTGTTGGGCATCTCGTGCCGGTAATCCATTCATAGCAAAGGAGGAAGGTAGGATGGCGAAAAAAGCAGTCAAACCCAGTGCGCTGGATATCAAGCTCGCCCGGCTTGGTCGCTTTAACTTGGTCATGGGATTCTTGCACCTTGTCCAGGGTATCTTTATGTGGGTTGTGAGTAACGACACAGCCTACCCAATCTTTACCAATTTCCTGAGTTTCGATGTAGCGACCGCCTCTTTGCGCCCCGAACCCAAACTATTATACGAACTCCGTTTCGGGCCTGCAGTCGCCATCTTTCTTCTTCTCTCGGCGATTGCGCACTTTTACCTGGCGACGATCGGCTACCCACAATATGCCGACAATCTGAAAAAGGGGATGAACCCGGTTCGGTTCTATGAATATGCGTTGAGCTCATCGCTGATGATTGTGCTCATTGGCATGCTCGCCGGGTCTCTGGGATCTGGGCGCGATCATCCTGATCTTTGGGATTAACGCCACCATGAACCTGTTCGGGATCATGATGGAGTATCACAACCAAACCACCAAGCGCACCCAGTGGACCGCATTCATTTACGGTTGCATAGCCGGGATAATCCCTTGGGTGGTGATAGTGATCTACTTTTTGGGCTCGGTTGCCTCGGAGGATGCAAAACCGCCGGGTTTTGTCTATGCGATCATACCCACGTTGTTCGTGTTCTTTAACGTATTTGCGATCAACATGGTGTTGCAGTATAGAAAAGTGGGGCGCTGGAAGGACTATCTCTTTGGAGAGCGCGTCTATATCATCCTGAGCCTGTCGGCCAAGACCGTGTTGGCCTGGCTGATTTTCGCTGGGACACTGGCGCCGGTCTAGAGAGAATTCGGTAGACGTAACGGCTCCCCACCCTGCACCCAGTCATCGCGGCTGCGCTGGAGGGCAGGGAGCGACCAGAGGTCAGGCTTGGCCCACGCGTGTGGTCCGTTTGTCGCGTGTTTTCCTCTGCCTGCCTTGGCAATCAGACATTCTCATAGAACCCGGCCGGCCGCAGTTCGGGGTAATCGTCTCCTTTGACCCGCACGAGGTGCCAGCGCACGTCCACGCAGAGGTGGCACTTGCCGGCATACCCGCCGGGCAACGGCCGGTAATCGTAGGTCCCGTGCGCCATCTCGAACAGCCCGTACGGCCCCTGTTCGATGCATAGCTCCACCACCTCGGGATACGGCCGCGCCAGGGGATCCTCGGCCCGCCAATCGGCCGCTACCATGCCGCCACAGAAAGCCGGGATATAGTTGCCGTACAGGTCCATGTGGGAGTGCTGAGCGAACAGGATGTCTCCCCCACAATTCTCTCCAGAAAACGCCTCGACCGGCTGGGGATCAACCAGATGCCCCAGCTTGTACCCCGCCCGGCCGCCAGAGATGATCCCATAGGCGCCCCACAGGATTTGGCGCGCTCCCTCGGCGCCATATCGCTCTCGATAGCGGTCCAACATTGTGGGCTGTTCCAGACCAAACTCCTGCACGAGCTGCAAGAACTCGGGTTGATACACGATCACCCCGCGCGGGCCAAAGACCCCCAGCGCAGCCCGCACCGCTTGCACGGTGCGTATCGGCGGGATTTTTTCCGCATGATACGGGGAGCAACTGATGAGCACGGCCGCCAATCCAGCCTCCTGCAATTCGGCGAAACGCGCCCGGGTCTTGGTCTCATCCACGCACCAGGCGGCGCTGGTTTCCAGGTAGACGGTCACCCCCAACTCGGCCGCGATCCGCACCCCCTCTAGCAACACGGGATAGTGCAAAAACGGCTCGCCGCCGGTCAGGTGCACTTGCGGCCGCGGGGACCAGCCCGCGACCGTCTCTAGCGCCTGCCACAACAGTTCGGCCGGCATCGATTCCAAACCCCATCCCGGCCCACAGTTATAGATGCAGTGCTTGCAGCCGCTGACGCAACGGTAACTCAGGATGATCCCGACATCGGCCGGCGGCCGGACCGGGAATCGGTTGGCGCTATCCCTTGACGCCATAATCCCAATCGATAAAAAAGGCGCTGGCTGCCCGGCCGACCAGGCTCCAGATGAGACAATAGAGACGACGACTGCGCAGACCGTACAAGAGGCGGGCAGCAATCGCTCGTCGCGTCAGGTAGCGGCCGGTGCGATGGCGCAGCACCCGGCGACGATAATCCGCGAACGAGAAATCATCGTTCGCGAACGCCTCCTTGAGCGCCCCAGCCGCCACCTGACCATAACCCAGGGCAAAGCTGATCCCCTCTCCCACCAGCGGATCAGTGCCGGCCGCGTCGCCCACCAGCAACACGCGAGGCGCAGAAAAGGACGCCTGTCGGTGAAACCAGCGCAGCGGATGCCCCTCCAGATGGTAATCCCCGGCCGGATATCCATGCTGCACGAGCCCTTGGTCCAGGGCCGCTTTCAGCGCCGCCCTCGGCCGGCCCGGGTGGACCCGGCTGTCATAGACTCCCCAGGTGCGCATGGGGCGGCCGTTCGACGGCGTTGGGAAATCCCACACGTACCCCTGCAAGTCGCGCCCCATCCCGGAAAAGTCAAACAGCGCTTTGTGCTGGTCTATCTCCGGCATCCCATCCCCGGCCCGGGACCCGGACTTCCAGCAGCCGCGCCACCTGCGGTCCTCGATCCTGGTCCACCGCGCGCCGCACGATTCCCTTGGCGCCATCCGCCCCCACCACAACGCGGGCATGGTAATTCCCCTGCTCGGTCTCGACCCGCACGCCCTCCTCGAGGACGTGAACGGCCCGTACGCGCACCCCCTCTTGAATGGCGATCCCGCGCTGGCGCGCTTGGTCGGCGAGCCAGGCATCGAATTGATCCCGCCGGACCGTGCGAAAGGCGACCGGCTCGCGCCGGATGGTGGCGACCCGCCCTTCAAAGGCGAGCTGAATCTCACAAACTGGGACCGACGGCACCGCGCTCATGTCCAAGCCCAGCCCATGCAGGCAGGCCTCGGCGCCTGACAGCACACCGCCGGCGCACAGTTTAGGTCGGGGGTGGTGAGCCTGCTCCAGGACCAGAGCGGAACTCAGCAACTCGGGCGCCAGTTGGGCCAGGTGCAGGCCGGTGGAGAGCCCGGCCGGTCCCGCGCCCACGATGATGATGTCATACTCCACCGGATGCGCCTCCCAGATTCGCCTCTAGACCCGAAAGGGGATGCGCAGCCGCCGCAACAAGATTCCCAGCGGTCCCGCGCTCAGGCGGCCGGGTCGCGGACTGGCCCCCGGCGCCTGGTTGCCGTACACGTCATAGTGGACAATGTCCGCCATCGGCTTGCGCGGCGTCGGGGGTGGATCCTCGGCCGGGTAGCCAACCGTCAACAGCCCCACCACCTCCATGTCCGGCGGCAACTTGACCACTTGGGCTATCGCCTTGCGGTCAACGCCGCCCAGCCAGCAGGTGCCCAGCCCCAACGCACTCGCCTGCAACATCATTTGACCGCCCGCCAACCCAATGTCCTCGTGCAGGTAACGCCGGTAGACCTGGCTCCTGGCATCCCCGCACAGGATGATCAGCAACGGAGCCTCCTCCACGTGGGCCCACCGGATAAAGTAAAAGGCGGCGTACTGGGCCAGCGCGCGGCGGACCTCCTCGTCGCGCACGACGACAAAGGCCCACGGCTGCCGGTTGCTCGCCGAGGGCGCACACCGGCCGGCCTCCAGGATCTGCTCCACCATCTCGTCCGGCACGGAGTCCGGCCGGTAGCGACGGATGCTGCGGCGCGCCTTGAGCAGCGCCAGTGTCGAATCGGGTGACGGTATCTCGAGGTTCATTCAGTTCTTCCTGCCAACTACCAATCGAATGCTATTAAAGGCGCCAAACTCACGGGTAAACAGGACTGTGAGGCCGGCCGCCTCCATCATTGCCGCCTCGTCCCGTAGCCAGTCACCCCCCAACTCCCACAATCGCGCCAACGCGGTTCCCGCCCGGTTGGCGTCGCTGGGGTAACAGGCGTCCACCAGGACCAGCCGGCCTCCAGGTCGCAACACGCGAGCCATCTCGCGCACTGCCGCCATGCCGTCCGGTACCGCGCTCAACGCGAACGTGAGCGTCACGGCGTCAAAGGCGCCGCTGGCAAATGGGATTCGGGTCACATCCCCACGACTGAGCTGCACCGGCCGGCCCGCCGCCAGCAGTCGCCGCCGGGCCTGGCGCAACATGCCGGCCGAGAGGTCAAGGCCGGCGGCAAAGGGGACCCGCTCGCTGATCTTGGCCAGCAGCACTCCCGGACCCGGCCCCACCTCCAGCACCTTGCCCTCGGGTGGCAAAGACGGCAACACAGCTTCGGTGTAGCGTCGCCACATCGGCAGTAGCGCCTGACCCGTGGCATACGCGGGCGCCAGCCAGTCGTAAAAAGCGTTCAGATTAAACAATCGGCTCACAGGATTTCTCTCTCCAACACACCGGTCAGGCAACCGATCCCTCCGGCCGCCTTGAGCAACTCGTCGGCCTCGACCGTGTCGCAGCGAATGCCGGCCGCTTCAAAGTAGGCCTGCGACCGCGCAAAACCGGCCGGCATCAGGATGTGTCGCGGCCCCAGGGTGACGAAATTGAGCGCCGATCGCCGCTCCTCGGCCGGGACGTCTGGTCCAAACAACACCTGGTAGCCACGCGTGCGCAGCGCCTCGACGGCTGCATAGGGCACCCGACCGGGCCAGGCGAGCGCCAGGTCGCGGTCGGCGAAGCGCAGCGTCCCCATCAGGTGCATCGCGCCGTAGGGCAGACCCACCGAGATCACCTCCACCCCCATCTCTTTCAGCAAGGGAGACGACCTGGGCAGCGCCCTCGATGTTGGTGCGCAGCCCGGTCGCCAACAGGACCGTGTCTGGGTCCACCCAGGCGGCGTCCGCCCCTTCAAACGTCCCGCGGCCGCGGACGCTGCGCAGGATAGGAACCCCCAGCTCGGCCAACCGGCGGGCGACGAACCGCTCCTCGCCCGCCCGCACCGTCGAGGCCGGGCGGGCCAGGATGGCGCCTTCAGGGGTGGGAAAGAGCAGATCAGCCAGGAACATCAGATTGGGCGGCGGGTTTGCACCGGGCGGCTCGACGTAATGGACCTTCACCCCCACATCGCGGTAGGACTGCGCCATCGCATCGTGCTGCGCTGCTGCGCGCACCACATCGATGGGAGCCAGCATCTGAGCCGCGTCGGGGTCGGCGGACGCCCCCAGCTCGGCGCCCGGCCGGTGGAGCAGCACCGACTTGAGCGGGGACCACTCGCTGTCCACCCCACACGCGCCCCAGAGCGCTCCGATCTCCTCGCGCAATCCTCGCGTGCGGGGCGACCAGCCGGGGCCGCCGTAAGCAGAGGTCTCGAACAGGTTCACCATATCGCCTCTCAGCGTATCTTGCGCAGGCCGGCGCCAATCGCCACCAGCCCGCCAGCCAGCAGGCCCAGGGCAGGCAGCCAGCGCCGGCCGATAGCCAACCCTACCGCCCCGGCCGTCGCGGCCGCGCCCAGAACTATGCTCGACCGCTCGACGATTAAATCCGCTTCGGCCGGGGTCCGGCCGCGCTCGACCAGCGTCCACTTGAGGATGGACCCGCCATCGACAATCGGCAATGGGGTAAGACTGCCCGCCAGGATCAGCCCATGACCGAGAAGCGACCAATCAGCCACCTCGCGGCCGACGGTGCCGGGCGTCATGACCGCCCGCAGCAGCAGGCTGACCAGCGTCCCGGCCGCGCTGTAGATCGGCCCACCCAGAGCGCGCCGCAGATGGGCGCGAGGAGGGACCTGGTTGTCGAGATAGATGGTGCGCGGCATGTTGAGCGAGACATAGATCTCGTCCATGGGGGCGCCGGCCCACCGCGCACTGGGGATGTGGGCGATCGCGTGGCCGAAATCGGCCACGACCAACGCCAGCAGCGAGCCAGCCCCCTGCAGCAGGTGCAAAGTCCAGGGTCGGTCCGGCCGCCCGGCCCCGGAGCGCCAGGCGAGCAGGCCGGCAGCGGCCGCTAGCAGGATCAGGACGGGCGGCTCGACCTTGAGCGGGGTGCCCAGAACCCGCAGCGTCAGGGGCGTCCGGCCGTTCTCTCCAGCGCTCTTACCAGCGCTCATACCGGACCAGGTCGGCCAACGACTTGCGTTTCTTGGTGCCCAACGCGTCGGCCGGGTAGCCCAGCGGGGTAAAGGCGATCGGCTCGACGTTCTCGGGCAAACCCAGGACATCGCGCGCCGCATCGGGGTTGAAAGCTGCGATCCAGCAGGTGCCAAGCCCCAAGTCGGCGGCTGCGAGGATCAGATGGTCCATCGCGATCGCCACATCGACATAGTTGTAATTCTTGCCGTCCATGCGCACCCAGTTCTGCTCCGGCAGACCGACCGCGCAGATCACGAGCGGCGCCTGGACAAACCACGGACGCCCATAGATGCGCAAGAGCTCCTCCTCGCGGCCGGCCGTGTGGATCACGAGGATCTGGAACGGCTGGCGGTTAGCGGCCGTGGGCGCCAGCCGCGCTGCCTCTAGAACCTGTTGAAGCTTTTCATCTTCAACCAGGTCCGCCTTGTACGCCCGGACGCTATAGCGTGCCTGGATCAATTCGGAAAACGACATTCTCACACCTCCAATATGCTTGCCAAGATTGCAGTATACGGCTAAAATATACCTAATCTCGACAGTGGTGTCTAGTGATGATCTTCTATCTTGCCAACGCACTCAACAGCGAGCTCCTTGCCTCAAGGAGCACTCCTCGCTTGGGAGCGCGTTGACAGAGAGCTGAACAGACGCCAACGTTGTTCAAAGGCCTTCCCAAGCGGGAAGGCTTTTTTTGTTGTATCCGATGTAGAGAAAGGAGTTTGAAATGGGGCTTGCAAGCCACGCCCAACCCTATCTAGCCAGGCCGGTGTGACCGGCCACCATCGCCCGGCGGGCCGGGGGGCAGAGATCGATTTCTCCTCTCCGACAGTGCGGGGCGCCACTGAGAGGAGAACAGACGTGAAAAAGCAGCCCAATACCTACCACCCACAGGCGGTCGAAGCGCGGTGGCGGCGACGGTGGGCCGAAAGCGGCATCTACCGAACCCCGGATGCGCCCGACGGATCCACATTTTACTGCCTGGATTTTTTCCCTTACCCCTCGGGGGATGGGTTGAGCGTCGGGCACGGCCGCAACTATGTGCCCTCGGACGTCATTTCACGCTACCATCGCATGCGCGGCGACGCTGTGCTGCACCCTATGGGGTGGGACGCCTTTGGTCTGCCGGCCGAGAACGAGGCGATCAAACGGGGCGTCCACCCACGGGAGACGACGACCCGCTACGCGGCCAACTATCGCCGGCAGATGACGCTGATCGGCTGCTCCTACGACTGGGAGCGGGAGATCAACTCCAGCCAGCCGGACTTTTATCGCTGGACCCAGTGGTTCTTCTTGCTGCTGTACCAACGCGGGCTGGCCTATCGCGCCCGGGGCAAGCAGTGGTGGTGCCCTGGCTGCAGCACGGTGCTGGCGGACGAACAGGTCGAGGCGGGCAACGTCTGCTGGCGGGGCCACGCCAACGTCCACAAACGTGACCTGGAACAATGGTATTTCCGCATCACCGCCTATGCCGACGAACTGCTGGCGGACCTGGAGACCTTGGACTGGCCTGAGCACATCCTGGCGATGCAGCGGAACTGGATCGGCCGCAGTCGAGGGGGTCGAGTTCGAGATAGCCATAGCCGGCGTTGACGCACAGTTTGCCGTCTATACCACCCGGCCGGACACGATCCATGGCATGACCTTTGCCGTGCTGGCCCCCGAGCACCCGCTGGTAGCGCAAATCACCGCACCGGCGCACCGCGCCCAGGTGACCGACTATTGCCAACAGGCTGAACTGCGCAGCGAGGTCGATCGGCTAAGCGCCGGCCGGGATGGGGTTTTCACCGGCGCCTATGCGATCAACCCGGTCAATGGGCGACGACATACCCATCTATGTCGCCGATTACGTGTTGATGAACTATGGCGGCGGCGCCATCATGGCAGTGCCGGCCCACGACGAGCGCGATTTCGACTTTGCCCGGCGGCACGACATCCCGGCGCCGGTGGTCATCGCACCGCCCGGCTGGGACGGCGAACCGCTGACGGCCGCCTACGTGGAACCCGGGGTGATGGTCAACTCGGGGCCCTGGGACGGGCTGACCTCCGAGGATGCCGTGGGGCGCATCGCCGACTGGATGGAAGCTACGGGGATCGGGCGGCGCCGCGTTCAGTATCGCCTGCGCGACTGGCTGATCTCGCGGCAGCGCTACTGGGGCGCACCCATCCCCATCGTGCACTGCGAGATGTGTGGGCCGGTCCCGGTGCCAGAGGCAGATCTACCGGTGCTGCTGCCCCACATCAAAGCTTGGAAGCCGGGCGGCGACGTTCGCTCGCCGCTGGCGAATGTACCTGCGTTCATGCACACCAACTGCCCAAACTGCGGCCGGCCGGCGCAGCGGGAGAGCGATACCATCGACGGCTTTGGCTGCTCGAGTTGGTATTTCTTGCGGTTCGTGAGCCCGCGCTATGCCGAAGGCCCCTTTGACCCGGCCGCGCTGGCAGTTTGGGGACCGCCTGACCTGTACGTCGGCGGGGCCGAGCACGCGGTGATGCACTTGCTGTACGCCCGCTTTTTCACCAAGGTGATGGCGGATGCCGGCCTGATCCGATTCCGCGAACCCTTCCCGGTGCTGCGCAGCCAGGGCGTGATGCACGCGCGCGATGCCAAGTCGGGCGAGATCAGGCGCATGTCCAAGTCGGCCGGCAATGTGGTGACCCCCGACAGCGTCGCCGAACAGCACGGCGCCGACGCGCTGCGAATCTATCTGCTGTTCATGGCCCCCTTTGAGAACAACACCGTCTGGGAAGAGGACGGAATCACCGGGGCCAAACGCTTTTTGCACCGAGTCTGGCGGCTGGGTCACGACGTTTGCGCCGCTGACGCTCTGGTAGAGGGGCCACCGTCCGACCTGACCCGGACGTTGCACCAGACCATCCGCCAGGTGACGGCCGAGATCGAGCGCTTTCAGTTCAACACGGCCGTCGCCGCCCTGATGACGCTGATGAACGCGATGACCGATCACCATCGAAACCAAGGCGTCACCGGGGAGCTGGAGGCCGCCGTGCGTACCTTTGTCCTGCTGCTGGCCCCCTTTGCGCCGCACATTTCCGAGGAGTTGTGGGCCTGCCTGGGCGGTGAGTACAGCGTTCACCAGCAACCCTGGCCTGCGTGGGATGAAACGCTGGCGGCCGACGAGACAGTCAGCGTGGTAATCCAGATAAACGGCCGCACCAGGGACAGGCTGGCGGTGCCGGCCGGCACTCGGAAGGCCAAACTGCGCGAGTTGGCGTTGACCAGCGAGAGCGTCGGCCGCCACCTGGTCGGGCAGGTCCTGGTCCGGACGGTGGTCGTGCCGGACCGAATTGTCAACTTGGTGACCGCGCCCGAGTGATCGTGCAGGGGCTGGGTGGAACTGTCGCCCACCCGGCCCCCTACTCCCTTTTATCGGGGTCCATCCCGGGGGCGCTGTGGAGCGCGAGCAAGCCCGCCAGAATGTCGGCGCCCGAGGTGGCGCCGTGGGCCAACGCCTCCCGCACCGCTGCCTCGATCTCGGCCGGGTGACCCTGCTCGTTCGCCAGCGCGCCCAGGAGTCGATGCCAGGGAGCGCTGAATTCCCCGGCCGCCGCCGTCCGTAACCAGGCGGCCGACAGGGCGGTGGTGCGCGGCGCGGCCGCCCGGACCAACGGCTGGCAGAAAGCCTCCGGTTCCGGATGAGCCAACCAGGCCCAGGCCATCGCGCCGCAGAGAAAATCGTCGCCGGCCGGGGTCAGTCCGTGTCCCAGGCCAGCCAACGCCACTGCAGGGCCCGCCCAGGTGTCGTCTGCGCCGCTCCATCCCTCCAGCAACGCGTGAAGCCCTTGCCAGGCCCGCCTGGCAATCCCCTCCCATGTGGGATCAGCCTCTGCCGGGATGACCACGCCCCGCCGCCATCCGGCAGCCAACTCCAGCCAGCTCCCGGCCGGGGCCAACCGCTCGCCCAGTTCCCACAGAAATGGCAGGCGCGCCCCAATGACGGCGAGTGCAGGACCACAGCCTTTCCCAGGCAGGGCGTGGCTCCCATTCGACCGCATCACCCAACGACACCTCCAGCCGGCCGATGCGCAGCGCGGTATCGGCCTGTGTAGCGTGGGCGCCGGGCTCCACCGCGGCAAACGCACCCGCATCCCCATCTAGGACGATGTTAAAGGGGCCGTTGCCCACCTGGCGCGCCACCAATGCCACCATTTGCCCGTCGCCGGTCGTCAAGCTGCACGCCCGGTCAAATACGGCGGCAACCCGCATCGGGCTGCATGCCACCAGGTGCGGAGAACATCTGGTTGACCCTGCGACTGATCGAAACGGCCGAGACGCGACGCATAGGAGACCTTGGCGACGTGCGCAACCGAGCACCCATGGGTTGGGTTGCCCAGTTGTGAAGAGATACCACTGATGCTATACTAAAGCATACCACCCGTCAACACCCGGCAGCGCCGCATTCGGCGTGGGCTGAACCGTAGCCGGGATAGCCTGGGGATGGACGCGAGGGGGATGGCGGCGTAGATAGCTTGTCGATAGCGCTGGATGGAGAACTGGAATGACTTGGTTAACGGAAACCCAGAAAGAGCTCTTGGTCCGAAACGGCTTTGTCGTCCTCCCGTCCACCAGGTATCCCGGGATGACCGATGCCTACGATGCGCTCAAAAAGCAAGGTCAGCCTGTTTTCGTGACCACCGACGCCTTGCTGCACGCGGCGCACCTGTTCTTTGACTATACCCTGAGAGCGATCGAAATCACCGCGTTGCGCGTCAAGTTAGAGCGGCTGACCGAGACGCTGCTCATCGCTGCCGCTCGCGACCTAAAGCGGGCGGCCGACCCCCAGGTTCGCAAGGCAGCCCTTCGTAACCTGGCCTTCTTTTCAACCGGCGCCAGGCTGCTGGACCCCGCGCGCCAGACGCCGGCCGAGGTAGAGGAGATGGTGCAGGCCGAGCTCAAGCTGATCGCGGAGCAGACCACCGGAACGCCGCCGCCCTGCTCGGCCGTCCTGGGCATCCGGGAGGACTATACCCAATACATCCCACGCGGGCACTATACGCGGAACGATGCCTTTCGGACCTATTTCCTGGCCTCTATGTGGTTCGGCCGGATGGGCTTTCTCCTCTACCCCAGCGAGTCCCACGGCCTCGACCCGGTTGACGTGCAACGGCTTGCTCGCCAGGCGCTGCTCGATCACCCGCAACCTGTACCGCGAGCGAATCGATGGTCAGTCGGCCCTCGACACCTGGCGCGCCATCTATGAAACCACCGCCCTCTTTGCCGGGCGGGCTGAGGACCCGGGTCCGGACGAGTATCTGGCGGCCGCGCAACGGGTGTATGGCGGTCTGCCCGGACCCGAGGCGTTGGCGGACGCCAGCCAGGCAAACGCGTTCCTGGCCCAGGTCCGCCAGTTGCCCCGGCCCAAGGTGCTGTCCACCTACTATCTCTCACTCAACCAACCGGACAAGATCAATCCGCGCTGGCAGGACGGCACCTTTGGCTTTCGGCTGCTGCCGCAGCGCTTTGTCCCTGACACCCACATCCTGAGCGACCTGGTGTGGGATCGGGTGGGCATTTATGAGGGGCGGGGCAGACCCTTTACCCTGTTCGTCTCCATGTACGACGGCCCCTACCGGGGCGTACCACGTGGCCTCGACGTATTCTCGGTCTTTGGGTCCGCGCGGGCGGAACGTATCCTGCAGGACGAGGGCGACACCGAGTACAGCGGCTACGAGGAAAAGGTGACCGAACTGCGCCAATTGTACGCCCGCGGCGAGCATGGGAGGGATCTGTACCACCGTTGGCTGCGGGTGCTCCGCACCTTGCTGGCAACACCGCCGCCGGCCGCGCCCGCATTCATGCAATCCGACGCCTGGGGGCGCAAACAGCTCAACGCCGCGCTCGGCTCGTGGGCCGAGTTGCGCCACGACACCATCCTCTACATCAAGCAGAGCTACACCTCGGTGGCGCGGGGCATCAGCTTGCGGCCGCCGGAACCACGGGCCTACCTGGAGCCGTGTCCCCAGGTCTACCGTGGGCTGGGCGAGATGACCGCTCACATGAGAGAACAACTGACCGGCTGGGGAATGCTAGACCCCGGCGTCAGCGCCAAGCTGTCCGAGTTTGAGGCGCTCCTCGTCCAGCTGGGCTCCATCGCCGACAAAGAGTTGCAGGGAGAATTGCCCGACCAGAACGAGAGCCAACTGCTGGAGAACATTGGCGGTCAGTTGAAAGCGCTGCTGGCCTTCCCACCCGAGCTTTTATCCCAGATCACCTCGGGCACCGACGATCGCATGGCTGTGGTCGCCGACGTCCACACCCTCATGGAGGGGGACATGGTGCTGGAAGAGGCGGTCGGCGACCCCTTTCTGATCTGCGTCGATCTGGAGGGGGAGCAGTATTGGGGCGCTGTCTTTTCCTACTACGAGTTCAAGCACCCCATGAAGGATCGGCTCACCGACGAGGCGTGGCAGGCCATGTCGCCTAAACCACCACCTCCTCCCTGGACGGCTGCCTATCTGGCAGCCGAATAGCTCTCCGCGCCGGCCGCTAGTCGCGCCTTGCACGGCGATACTGGCGCGGCCAATCGACCGCCTGCCCCAGAATACGCGCCGCATCAAGCGGCCAATAGGGATGGCGCAATAGTTCGCGGCCCAGCGCCACCAAATCAGCGCGGCCGTTGTGCAGGATTTCCTCCGCCATCTCGGGAGTGGTGATCAACCCGACGGCGGCCGTCGGAATCCCTGCCTGGCGCCGTATCTGCTCGGCAAGAGGCACCTGATAGCCAGGCCCGATCGACGGAGGCACGACCGGCAGAATCCCTCCCGAGGAACAGTCGATCAGGTCCACATTCCGCTCTTTGAGCGCCCGGGCGACGACGACGTGGTCGGCCGGCGTCAGCCCACCCTCGACCCAGTCGGTGACCGAAAAGCGCACAAAGAGCGGTTTCTCCAACGGCCACGCCTGGCGTACCCGGTCAACCACCGCAAGCAGCAGGCGCATCCGGTTCTCCAAGCTGCCCCCATACGCATCGTCCCGCTGGTTCGCCAGGGAAGAGAGGAATTGGTGGATCAGATATCCGTGGGCGGCGTGAATTTCCACCACGTCCAGATTTGCCTCTCTGGCCCGTTCGGCGGACGCCTGCCAGGCGTCCAGGATTCCATCGATCTCTTTAATCGACATCGCGTGCGGCCGGCGCCAGTTCTCGTCAAAGAAAAGCTCGCTGGGCGCCACCGGTTGCTCGGGGCCGTGTCCCTTGTCGGCGCTCCACGCCTTGCGGCCAGCGTGGGCGAGTTGGACGCCAACAGCCGCCCCCTCGGCGTGCGCCAGTCGAACCAGGCGAGTCAGGGGTTCGATCTGGTCGCCATCCCACAGACCCAGGTCGTTCGGGCTGATCCGGCCTCGCGGTTCGACGGCCGTCGCCTCGAGCATGATGAGGCCGGCGCCTCCTACGGCGCGGGTCAGGTAGTGGACCAGGTGCCAGTCGGTCAGTCGCCCATCAATTCCGGCCGAGTACATGCACATGGGGGACATCATGATCCGGTTACGAAACGTGACCCCGCGCAGCGTCAGGGGCGAGAATAAGAATCGGTTGCTCATGGTTGGACACTCCCATCATCTGAACGACCAGCTCCCGCCCATTGTAATATGTACATAGGCGAACGGCAATGGAATCGGACGGACGTCAGCCGATGGAACCGCTCGCACCCGATTGGCGTCAAGCAATTATGGATTCGTTGTGCTATACTGAGAGACGATGATCGGTCATGGGCCAACCCCATGACCCAGGAGGGAAAGATGTCACGACGACTGGTTCTGATAATCCTGACCGTCACCTTGGTCGCGCTGCTGGCGATGTGCTCGAAGGAGCGCGAGACGCCGTCACCGACCGCAACGCCGCCCGAAACGGCGACAACCACGCCGACGGCCGAGGCGCCCACTCCCACCAACACGCCCCGGCCGGCGCCAACCCCGCTGGATGTCTCGCCCGACGCCGCGTTGGCACTGGACGCCTTGCTTCCTCAGGAGACGCTGACGCTGCGCTTTAATCAACCGATGGACAGTGACAGCTCGGCCCAGCCGCTCGTTCTGGCGCCGTTTGTGGCTGGGGAAGCGCAATGGGACCCTGATCGGACGTCGTTGACCTTTATCCCGGCCGATGGATTTGATCCCGGCCGGGCGTACCTGGTGACTTTGGACCAGGCGCTGACCACCGCCACAGGCCACGAGGTCGGCCGGGATTGGTGGTGGAACCTCCAGGTCCTGCCGGCGCCCACCATCGTGGAGCGCACCCCCACCGCGCGCCGTCTGGAGGAGCGCCGCCCCACCATCGAACTGCGCTTTAGCCAGGAGATGAATCGGGACAGCGTGGCGGCCGCCATCAAGGTAGAACCAGCAATTCCCCTCGAACTGCGCTGGCAAGATAGAACACTCTCAATCACCCCGGCCGAGCCGCTGGCGCCGGGCACAGCCTACGACTTTAGCCTGAGCACCCTGGCGGCCGACACGCTGGGCGTCCAGCTGGAGAAAGAAGCCCGCTGGAGCTACCGGCCAAACGACCTGATTGCCTATGCCACCACGCCCGAGGGGCGCGACCGGGACAACCCGGTGACCATCCGGTTCAACTATGCTATGGACACCGACAGCGTGAACGCGGCGCTCGAGGTCGAGCAGGTCGGCGACCAGGCGGGCGCGACCGTGCCGGTCGTCGGTAATTTGCGCTGGGACCGGCAAGGTCAGGTGGCGACTTTTTCCCCGGCGGCGCCCCTTGCCAGCGGTGCCGAGTACGTCATCCGGCTGGCGGGGAGCGTGCGTGACAGCAACGGCGACCCGATCGAGCCGGCCGAGCCGATTCACTTTACCACCCCGCCGCCCATTGTTGCCGTCTCGCCAGAGGCAATCGGCGTCAACCCTGCCACCACGATACGGGTTACCTTTGACCGCTTGATGAGCGAGCAGGTCACAGGCGCAGCCTTTGTGCTGACCCCGGAAACCTCCGGCAGCCTTCGATGGAGTGAAACCACCCTGATCTTTGAGCCCGCCGCTGGCTATTTCTACGAGAACACCCCCTACACGGTAACCATCACCACAGAGGCTCTGGACGCTACCGGAAAAGCGATCCTCGATGAGCCTTACAGCTGGTCCTTTGAGACCTCTCAGTTGGAATCGGTCGCCCGCTTTGGCGAGGGGCCCAATGCCCAGGTGTTGGACGCCAACGGCCGTCGCGCCGTGCAATTCCACATGTACCAGTCCATCCGGATCACCCTCAACTTTGAGCTGTACCGTCTCTCGCTGGAGCAATTCCTGGATCGCTACTCGTCCGGCTTTCGCGGGGTAGCGGGCTGGGAAAAGCGCCTCATCAGCACCGAAGGCGCCAGCCCGGCCAAACGCTGGCAGATCGAGACCACCACCAGTTCGAACCGTTTCATGCACATCCAGGACGTTCTAATTCCGGACGACGTCCCGCCGGGTCTCTACATCCTCAACATGGGCACCGAGTACGTGAACGACCAATTGATCCTGATCCTGACCGCCAACACGTTGATGGTCAAGCAGGCCGAAGGCCAGTTGGTCGCCTGGCTCACCGACATCAACGGCGGGGCGCTGCCCGGCCGGGAGATCAGCGTCTACGCCCGCGACGGGGAGCTGATCAGCAGTGGGCAAGCAGACCAGCAAGGGGTCTTTCGCACCGAGGTGGCGCGCGACCCTCAGCCGCTCATCGTCGTGGCCCGCGACGGGGACGACGTCACGGCCACCGGCCTGAGCAACGAGTGGCGTGGCTATGGCGGCTGGTGGGGATGGTGGGCGCCGCAGCCAACCGCGCAACGCTTTGCAGTCTATATCTACACCGACCGACCCATCTACCGGCCGGGGCAGACCGTCTATTTCAAGGCGATCGTGCGCCAGGACGACGACGCCGTGCTCGATATCCTATCGGCCGGGACCCCGGTCACTGCTCGCATCCGGGACGCCCGAGACAACGTCGTGCAGACCCTGAATCTCAAGACCAACCACTTTGGCACCGTCAGCGCCAAATTCCAACTGGCGGAAGGCGCGATGCTGGGCGATTATGCGGTGGAGATCATGGTGGATAAAGAGAGCCACCGCCAGGTCTTCAAGGTCGAGGATTATCGCAAACCCGACTATCAGGTGACCCTCACGACAGACGACGCCCGCTATATCGAGGGCGAGACTATCGAGGTGACCATCGACAGCCGCTACTTTTTCGGCGAGCCGGTGCCCAACGCGGACCTGGTGATCAACCGGTTTGTCCTCGGCGAGCGGGACTGGTGGATAGAGGGAGGGGAGGATTACGTCTGGTTCCAGAGCTACCTAGAACCCATCACGGCCCGGACCGATGCGGACGGCCGCTTCACCGTCAGCTTGGATGCCGAACTGGGCCACCATACGCGGAGCATCTATTGGTCCAGCAGCCTAGTAGAGAGCGTCTGGGCAATCGAGGCCACTGTGGACGACGGCAGCCACCAGACGGTCAGCGGATTCGCGACGTATCGGGTCTTTAATGCGGCCGAACAACTGCGCCTCGACATCGGCGGGTACGCCAAGGAGCCCGGCACACCCTTTACCGTCAAGGTCGAGGCGCTCACCATCGACGACGAGGGTGTCTCTGGGCGCGAACTGCAACTCAGGCTGCTTCGATACAGCCGCGAGAGTCATGGCTATGACATTGTGATCCAATCCGTGAACCTGACTTCGGGCGGGGACGGCACGGTGCGCACCCCCTTTACCATCGAGGAGCCCGGCTTTTACCGGCTAGAGCTCAGCGGCCGCGACCGCCTGGGCAACGAAATCAGTTACACCAGTTGGGTGTATGCGTTTAGCGAGATCTCTGCGCGGTGGTACGGGCGCGGCGACGGCCTGACCATCGACGCCGACAAGATCAGTTACGCGTCGGGCGAGACCGCCCACCTGCTGATCGAATCCACGTTCAGCGGCCCAGCGCTGCTCACCTTTGAGCGGGGTACCACCCGCCGCGAGCAACTGGTCGAGCTCAACGCCCCGCTGACGCTGGTCGAGGTCGCCATCCAGGAGGACGACGCGCCCAACATCTTTGTCACGGTCAACGCCTGGGAGGAAGCAGGACACCACCCTCGACCGAGGACACCTGGGAGAGTCTGCCTGACAGCCAACTGCACACCGCCAGCGTCGAGCTGACCGTCCCGGTGACCGGCAAGACGCTCAACGTGACGATCACGCCTGACAAGGAGAGCTATGCCCCGCGAGAAAAAGCGACCATCACGGTGCGGGTGACCAACGAGCGGGGCGACCCGGTCTCGACCGAGCTCTCGCTAGCCATGGTTGACGAGGCCATCTTTGCCCTCAGCGACGAGCTCTCGGGACCCATCTTTGATGCCTTTTATCAAGCCCGCGAGCAGCTCGTTCGCACCTACAACTCGATGGCGCCGCGCCGCTATCTGGGCGGCGGGCGCGGAGGGGGCGGAGGCGGCGGGGACCTGGCGGGCAACCCGCGCAGCGATTTCCCCGACACCGCCCAATGGTTCCCCGGCCTCTACACCGATCACAACGGCGAGGTGGTGGTCAGCTTTGTCGCTGCCCGACAGCCTGACCAGTTGGCGGCTGACGGCCAAGGCGGCCACGGCCGACACCCAGGTTGGCGAGACGTTAGCCAACATCCTCACCAAGCAAGAGATCATCGTGCGCCCCTTCCTGCCGCGGGTCCTCACAGCCGGCGACCGGGTCGAGCTGTCCGCCATGGTGCACAACTATAGCGGATCCACCCAGGAGGTAAACGTCTCGCTGGTGCTGCCGGCCGAGAGCTTTGAGGTGCCATCGGACGGCACCCAGACCGTCAGTTTGGAGGCGGGCGAACA
The DNA here is from genome assembly GCA_963695825.1 of uncultured Chloroflexia bacterium. Classification (GTDB taxonomy): domain Bacteria; phylum Chloroflexota; class Anaerolineae; order Promineifilales; family UBA4811; genus CAVOHX01. The sequence goes on along the minus strand of CAVOHX010000020.1, from coordinate 66,213 downwards.
GCGGATCGTGGGCTGGCAGACCAGGGCAATAGCGGCCGGCGAGGTCGAACTCGTCGTGCGCGCCGACGTCGGCGACGAGACCCGCGACGCGGTTCTGCTCACCTTGCAGGTGCAGCCGCTGGCAGTCCCGGACGTGACCGCCCAGATAGGGCAATTCAGCAGCGAACTGCTCCACTGCGATCCTGCTCCCCGAGAACGCGCTGGGAATGAGCAGCCTCCGCATCGAGCTCAGCCGCTCTATTGCCGGCACCCTCATGGAGGGCCTCGAGTACCTGACCGGCTTTCCTTATGGCTGCGTCGAACAGACGATGAGCAAGGCGCTGCCCAACGCGGTCATCGGCCGGGCGCTGTCCCGTCTCAACGTGCACAACCCAACGCTGACCGCCGATTTGCCCGCCAAGATCAACGCCAGCGTGCAACGGCTGTACGGCTATCAGCATAACGACGGCGGGTGGGGCTGGTGGTTCGACGACGCCAGCGACGCCTATCAGACCGCGTGGGTCGTCTTTGGCCTGGCGGTGACGGCCGACGCCGGGTACGAGATCGACCCCGAGGTCATCAAGCGAGGCGTCGAGTGGCTGGAGCACAACCTGGCGGACCAGGACATCCGCACCCAGGCCTACGCCCTCTACAGCATGACCATCGCCGGCTATGGCGACCCAGAGGCGGCCGTGTCGCTGGCGGCCCAATTGGACGACCTGGACACGTTCAGCCAGGCGGCGATCGCGCTGGCGCTGAACAACCTGGGGCTGACCGGCCGGGCGCAAGAAATAGTGGACTATATGGCCGATCGCGCCATCACGGACGCCGGCAAGGTCTATTGGGCCGGCGAGGATTATGACGGATACTATTATCAAAAGACGATGGCCTCTGCCACCCGCAGCACGGCGCTGGCGCTGAGCGCCTTTGTCCAAGTCAGGCCCGGTCACGAGATGGAGGCCGGCATCGTGCGCTGGCTGATGGCCCAGCGGCGGCAGGACGGCTGGGGCTCGACCAACGAGACCTCCTTCGCCATCCTGGCGCTGACCGATCACCTGCTGTCGAGGCAGGACGCCACCGCCGAGACCAACCTATGCGATCTCTTGAACGGCCAACCGTACGCCGAGGGGCGACTGGGCCCGCAAGAGCCGGCCGTCAGCGCTCGAGCATCCCAGCGGGCGACATGGTCTCGGGTCTCAACACCCTGCGCATCCGTCAAAGCGACGGCAGCGAGCTCTACTATGTGATCAGCAGCCGAATGGTTCAGGCACAGGAGCAGATCGAGCCGGCCGGGATGATCAGCATCTCGCGCACCTACCTGGATAGCGCCACTGGCGAGAGAATAACCACCGTCGCCCCAGGCCAACTGGTCCAGGTGCAACTGGAGGTGAACATGCCCGACCGGATGGCAGCTATATGATCGTGGAGGACCAGCTGCCCGGCGGCCTGGAGGCGCTCAACGAGCGGCTCAACACCACCAGCCACGTGGCGATCGCCGGCGGCACCGAAGAGCCGTACTACTACTGGCAGGACTATGGCTATAACAACAAGGAGATTCGCGGCGACCGGGTAAGCTTTTTCATCACCGAGATGGAGGCCGGGCGCCACACCTTTAGGTACATGGCCCGCGCCACCCACAGCGGGCGACTTTGTCGCCCTGCCGGCCGAAGGTCTCGGCCATGTACGACGCGGCCGTCTGGGGGCGGTCGGGAAGCGACCGGATCGTCATCGCCGCCCGCGAGACCGGCGGGCAGGTTAGCATGCGCCGCTGGCTGTGGTGAGCACAAGGGGCCGGGCGCATAGAGCCCGGCCCCGATGAGTCACTCTTGGTATTGGCATCTGGGCTCCAGAGGCCGCGCAGGCCTCTGGAGCTCTGGTCCGCTAGTCGATCGCGCTCATCCCCTCGTCGTCCGCCTCACCGAGCAATTCATCCAGCTCGGCCAGGATTTCGTCGGTGTGCTCGCCCAGGAGGGGGGGCGGCTGGCGCACGGCCGCCGGCGTGTGGGAGAATTTGTAGGGAAAGCCGGCTAGCTTGATCCGGCCGACCGTGGGATGGTCCACCTCTAACACCATATCCCGGGCGGCCGCCTGCGGCGAATCGAACGCCTCCGAGACGGTGTTGATGGGGGCGCAAGGGATGCCGGCCACGCGCAGGATTCGGACCCAGTCAGAAGCATCTTGCGTGGCAAAGATCTGGTTCAACACCTGGGTCAATTCGTCCTGATTTGCTGCCCGATCGCCATTGGTCACAAACCTGGGATCGTCCCGCAGCTCTTCATGGTCAATGGCGGCGCAAAAGGTGGCCCACTGGGCGTCGTTCCCGACCGCCAGGGCAAAATACCGATCGCGAGCCAGAAAGATGCTATAGGGGGCAATGTTCGAGTGCGCAGTGCCCCGCCGGCGCGGCTCCCGCCCGCCGATCAGATAGATGCTGCCAACGTTCGCCAGCCAGGCGAGCTGGGTCTCCAACAACGAAAGGTCTACGCGCTGCCCCTGTCCGGTCAGTTCACGTGCGCGCAGCGCGGCGACGACGGCAAAGGCGGTGAACATACCGGTGGTGATGTCTACGATCGGCGGCGCCAGCTTCATCGGCTTGCCCTCCGACTCGCCGGTGACGCTCATTGCGCCCCCTTCCGCCAACGCCATCAGGTCGTACCCCGGCAGCGCTGCGTCCGGGCCGGTCGCGCCATAGCCGGTGATAGAGGCCCAGATGAGGCGCGGGTTGAGCCCTTTCAACGAATCATAGTCCAGGCCCAGCTTTTCCAGGCTGCCAAGCTTGAAATTCTCCACCACCACGTCGGACACCGCCGCCAGCCTGCGCAGCACACGCTTGCCCGGTTCGGTCCTGAAATCCAGGGCTATCGAGCGCTTGTTGCGATTGGCGCTCAGATAATAAGAGCTCTCCCCCTCGACAAAAGGAGGTCCCCAGTGCCGACTGTCGTCGCCCATTTTCGGGCGCTCGACCTTGATGATGTCGGCCCCCAGATCGCCCAGCATCATAGTGCAGTAGGGACCTGCCATGGCACGGGAAAGATCGAGTACGCGCACCCCTTCCAACGGTTGCATCATTTACACTCCTGGCAGTATCTCACAGAGAATCCGATTTATTGCGGCCACGGCCTACTGGCGGACCAACGAGCCGTGGCTGATCACATGGCTGGGCTCGCCTGGTGCCGCAGCGCCTCCAGCACGTTGGGCTGGTCCAGCACCACCAGGTGAGCTGGAGCGCCGACCTTCAGCCCGAAATTGCGCATCCCCATGGCGCGGGCGGCATCGACGGTGATCATGTCATAGAGCTTGTCCATCTCGTCCGTGGTGATCATCCACAGCAGGTGGGAGGCCAGGAAGGCCACCTCGAGCATGTTGTTGCGACCAAAGGGATAGTAGGCGTCCGAGATGTCGTCCTGCCCCAGGCAGACCAGCGCGCCTTCCTCGATCAGCTCCCTCACCCGGGCGTGCAGTGGCCCGGTCTGCGGATCGCTGACCACGCCCATGCCGGCCTCTTGAGAGCGCGACCAACTTCTGAAAGTAGGGCTTGGGGTACAGATGCATCGCCCGGGCGTGGCAGGCCAGCGACCGGCCGTGCCACCCGTTCTCGATGGTCTTGAGCGCCAGCATCTCCAACGTGCGCAGGCCTGGGTCGCCGGCGTCGTCCACCAGCATCGAGATCGGCTTGTCGAACTCCTTGGCGATCGGCAAACATCTGGTCGATGTGTTCCTGCTCGTCGGCTTCCGTGTACTCGATCCAGGGGATGCCGCCCACCACGTCGGCGCCCAGCTCCATGGCCTGGCGTACCAGATCGGCCGCACCGGGGTCGCGCACGACCCCGTCCTGCGGAAAGGCCACCACCTGGACGTCCACGATCCCCTTGAACTCGTCCCGCACCTGGATGAGCGCCTTGACCCCTTCGAGGCGGGCCTTGGTGTCGACGTCGGCAAAGGCGCGGATGTGGGTGTTGCCAAACTTGGCAGCCCATCGCGGCCCTGCGTACGTTGGGGACGATCCACGACTCGTCGTACTTGTCCTTGACCCGCGCGGCCAACTCGATGGCGGTCATCGCCTTGCCCATGCCGCCTGCCTGATAGGCCTTGATCGCCATCTCGTCCATCATCTGCAGGGTAAAGACCTTGCAGAGATGGAGATGCGGGTTGACAAAGGACTCGGTCACCAGGTTGCCCCGGGCGTCGATCTCGGTGCGGCCGTCCTGAGCAATTTCGGGCTCGATAGCGACGATCTTGTCATCCGCGATACCCACCTCCACCAACCGGCCGGGTCGGCCGCGCAACCGGGCATTTCGAATCAGGATGTCAAGTGGTTTTGTCATATGGGAACGTCCTCATCGCGGATGTGTGAGGGTCAAGATGGTGGGGACTCGGCAGCGCTATCAGCTTTCAGCCTTTCGGATCAACGCCGGTTATTATATGCCATCCTACGGCCATGTCAAAGCAGCCTGGCCGCCTTGCATCAGAGTGGAATTCGGATATACTCCCGCGTGCGCACGACCAACCGACCTATAACCAAGCGCGGTCACCTTGACAGCGCACCAAGACCGAGACGGTACGCTGCCCCCGGCTTGGTTGAGAACCACAGCAAGGGAAATCTGTGAACTCGAAAGCCAACGCTGAATTGATCAGACGGCGAGAGGCGCTCAAGCTTGGCGGTGGAGCCCGGCGAATCGACGCCCAACACGCGAAAGGAAAGCAGACGGCCCGGGAACGTATCGACACCCTGGTGGATCCGGGCAGTTTTCACGAGATAGACGCCTACATCACCCACCGCCACACCGATTTCGAACTCGACCAGAAACGGTTCCCGGGCGATAGCGTGGTGGTCGGTTTCGGCGCGGTGGACGGCCGCCGCGTTGCATTGGCGGCGCAGGACTTTACCGTCATCGGCGGCTCGTTCTCCGAGGTCCAGGCGCAAAAGGTGTGCAAGATGCTCGACCTGGCCCTTGGATCGGGCGTCCCCTTTGTCTCTTTGAACGATTCGGTGGGGGCGCGCATCCAGGAAGGGGTTTGGAGTTTGGCGGGCTACAGCGAGCTCTTCTGGCGCAACACCCAGGCCAGCGGCGTCATCCCCCAGATTAGCGTGATGCTGGGGCCGTGCGCCGGCGGCTCGGTCTATTCGCCCGGCCTGACCGACTTTGTCATCATGACCCAGGGCATCAGCCACATGTTTATCACCGGACCGGAGGTCATCAAGACGGTGACCGGCGAAGAGGTGGACTTTGAGACCCTGGGCGGCGCGCAAGCCCACGCGTCGATCAGTGGGGTGGCCCATTTCGTCGCGCCGGACGAAACCGGCGCGCTGGCACTCACCCGCCGCCTGTTGAGCTACCTGCCGGCCAACAACGTCGAGTCAACCCCCACGGCCGAGCCCAGTCGGCCCGCTGCGCACCTGCGACCTGGACTCCCTGGTCCCGCTCGACGGGCCATTGCCTACGACATCCAGCACGCCATCGACGATATTTTCGACGCCCACAGCTTTTTCCCGGTCCACGCCAACTTTGCTCCCAACGCGCTGGTAGGTTTTGCCCGACTGGACGGGAACGTGGTGGGCGTGGTCGCCAATCAACCTGCACACCTGGCGGGGGTGCTGGACATCGACGCCTCGGACAAGATCGCCCGCTTTGTCCGTTTCTGCGACTGTTTCAATATCCCGCTCATCACCTTTGTCGATTGCCCGGGCTTTATGCCCGGTTCTCGCCAAGAACACGGAGGCATCATCCGGCACGGCGCCAAGATCGTCTATGCCTATTCGGAGGCCACAGTGCCGAAGATCGCGGTCATCACCCGCAAGGCGTATGGGGGCGCCTATATCGTGATGAGCAGCAAATACATTCGCACCGACCTGGTCTATGCCTGGCCCACGGCCGAGGTCGCCGTGATGGGCGCCGATGGCGCGGTCAATATCCTCTACGGCCGGGAGCTCGCGGGGGCGGAGGACCCCGTTCAACGAAGAGATGAGTTGGTGGACGAGTTCAGATCCAGGTTCGGCAGTCCGTATGCGGCCGCCGCCAGCGGGCACGTTGACGACGTCATCCTGCCCAGCGAGACCCGCCTGAAGCTGATCGCGGCCCTCAACTTGTTGCGCGACAAGCAGGCCAGCCTCCCCCCAAAAAAGCACGGCAACATCCCACTCTGACCAGCACCTTGGAGAAGAGCCGATGGAGAACCCGATTGTGACCACGCTGGTGCTGACCCTGGTCGGCATGGCGGTCGTCTTTGTGACAATGAGCCTATTTTACGGCAGCATGCGGTTGCTGACCTCCATCACCGGGAAAAGGCCCACAGAGCAAGCTGGGCCGACGATGGAGCCCGACATCGGCCGGTCGCCAGATACGAGTAAGCGATTGCGCGCGGCGGCCGTAGCCGTCGCACTGGCGAGAGCCGAGATGGACGAGGCGCAGCATGGTGCGGGGCAGCCCTCAACGCCGGGGCGCGAGACTCCCTGGGGAGACTATTATCGGCAACGCCAACTCCGGCCGGGTGACCGGGGAAGAATCGCCTGATGAAAAGCTACCGCATAGCAGTTGAAGGAGAGACATTCCTGGTCGAAATCGTGAGCGATCCACGCCAAGAGCGGGTGCGGGTCCGCGTCGATGGCGCCGAGTTGACGGTCCAGGTACAGCCAGCAGACTCAACCGAGGCGCCCGAGTTCGGCTTGGCCGCCCCGGCCGTGGCTGCACCCGCCCTCTCCTCCCCGGCGCCATCGCACTCTGGCGGTGTCCATCTCAGAGCGCCGCTACCAGGCACTATCCTTCAGATTCATGTCGAGCCGGGGCAGGCCGTCGCTCGGGGAAGCGAACTACTGGTCATCGAAGCGATGAAAATGAACAATCGCATCCGATCGCCGCAGGACGGCACGGTCGGTCAGGTATTGGTCCAGGTTGGGCAGCAAGTCAGCCACGGCGCGCCGCTGCTGTCCTGGGCCAAGGAGTAAACTTTCTCAGGCCAGAACTACAGACTGGCAACCTAGGAGGCTAACCTATCATGAAGTTTCTCGATCTCACTATCCCACTGGGGATTGCCACCCCACCGTGGCCAACTTATGAGCCGCTGCAGGTAAAGTACTTTAAACGGCTCGCTCCCAACGGCGCCAACGGCCAACTGCTGACCCACTCGAACCACTTGGGCACCCACCTGGACGGAGAGATCCACTTTTTCACGCCTGGCAAGGACATCGCCGTCGTTGGATATGGATTTCCTGGTCCACGAGGCCGCCGTCGTCGATCTGAGCGACGTGTGCGGCAACTATGACGTCTACACCCCCCAAATGGTCGAAGAACGGGTGCGAGGTCAAACAGGGGGACATCCTGATCATCCACACCGGTTACCATCACTTTGGCTGGGACATGCCCACGGCCGACGAGATTCGCTACATGGTCATGCACCCAGGCCCGGATCGGGAATTCGCCGAGTGGGCCAAGGAGAAAAAGCTTCGCTGGATCGGGGTGGACTGTGGCAGCGCCGACCACCCCATGAACACCATCATCCGCAACTGGATGCCGCGCCAGGCGCGGGCGGCCGAAGAACACTTTCAAGAAAAGTACGGCATGTCCCTGGCCGAGTTTTTTGCCGACGACAAGTACCAGTTGATGCACATCGAGATGTTCCCTCACGGCATCATTCACGCCGAGTGCCTGGGTGGGGATATCGACCTGATCCTCAATCGGCGCGTCACCATCGGCTTTTTCCCGTGGCGCTTTGTGGACGGCGAGTCCAGCATCGGCCGCTGCGTTGCGATCGTGGATGACGACGAATACGAAGAGTTGATGGCAATCAAGGCGGCGCTACCCAAGACGCGGTTTGGCGACGCTTGCAATCCGGAACACACTGAGCAGATAAACCGCCTGAGCAAGTACTACTAACACCTGAACCCTCGAGTCAGCAGCCGCTCTACCGGTGCGCGCAGCACGAATACCAGAGCGGCTTGGTCCACTGGATCGCTTGAGCTGGCTCACAAGATAGTACCAAGGTACTTGGACTAGTTGACGGTGCCCGCCGCATGTGGTATAAAACAATCTGCCTATCAGTGATGTGGTTGCACACTGCGACCATTGACAGCACGGTCCGCCGATGACCAAGAAACCCTGCTGGGTTTAGCTGTAATCCAAAGCGCTCGAGTTACGCCATTTGCTGCGTCCAGCGCCCGGTTGCTCAGACAGGCGAATGCAATCCACATCGTCCATTCTGACGAGTTATGCTGATGTCAAACCAAACAGAATAAGGAGAGTATGAATGGCCCTCGACATGGAACTGGAAGCGGTATTGAGAGCGCCGGAGGTCTATCAGGCGCCATACCCTCCCAAGGTGATCACCCTGGCAAACGGAAAACAGATGGTGGTTCGCGAGGTAACAAGAGAGGACGTCCCGTCGCTACTCAATGCAGTTCGTCCGACCTTGGCCATCGATCGGGATTACTATGACGTGGTCGGCGCCCGGCTGTATGCGGAGCTTTTGGGTTGGTATCGCTACCGGGTCCGCAACGAATACTGCCTCGTAGGCCAAGTGGAAGGTATATTGGTCGGCATCGTAAACGGCCGGATGATGAACGAGGATGTCGGCATCAGTTTGCACACCCTTGCCATCGACCGCGGTCTGCGGGTCGGCGCCCACCTCTTTGCGTCCAAGATGGAACACCACATCGAGTACCTGGGACAGCAAGAGGTCCGGATCACGGCCGAGAGCCCTATCGGATTCAGGCGTTGGATGATCGAGTACAGTCTCGAAAAGCAGACCGATTACCAGCACGAACTCGGGGGGGCCACCTCGTACCGCCTGACGCGCGAGCTCTATTTCGCCTCCAAACCGCGCCTGGTGGTCGGCGACCGGCCGGCGCCCAAGGAATTGATGGACATCGCCACCCGAGAGATCATTGTCGCTGACGAAGAGACAATTAACGAGAAAATCTGCGGGCTGAAAGGGAGATAGGAGATGAGAGACGTAGCAATTATCGGCGCGGGCATGATCCCATTCGGCCGTCGCGACGAAGACAGTCTATTGGATATGCTGGCGTATGCGTCGTTGAACGCGTTGGACGACGCCGGGATGGGGGACAAATCGGTCGATGCCGTGTACGTCGCCAGCATGGGCGCCGGCATCTTGCAGCGCCAGACCGCGGTCGCCAGCGCGCTGGTCGATCGGCTCAGCTTGCTCCCGGCGGCCGCCGACAGCGTGGAAAACGGCCCGGCGTCAGGCGGGTCGGCGGTCAAGAACGGTCTACTGGCGGTTGCCTCTGGCTACTATGACGTGGTTCTGGTCGTCGGCGGGGAAAAGATGCGCGAGGTAACCGGCTGGCGGGCCACCGACTTTGTCGCCACGCTGACCCATCCCACGGCTGAATACCCGTACGGGATCACCCTGCCCGGCATGGCGGGCATGTTCACCCGGTTGTACATGGCCAAGTATGGGATCACACGGGAACACCTGGTAGAGGTGGCGATCAAGAACCAAAAGATGGGCGCTCTCAATCCCTACGCCCACGTCGAGATGGTCATCACGCGAGAAGGGATCTATGATAGCCCACACTCGGTGGTTAACAACCCTCCGGTCGCGGATCCGCTCCATCTCTACGATGCCTGTCCGGTGAGTGACGGCGCGGCCGCCCTGATCCTATGCGCTGCGGACATGGTTCGGGAGGCCAAGAAACCGCCCGTCCTCATTGCCGGTTTCGGACAGGCGACCGACACACACACGCTCCAAGAGCGCGACGACCCCACCGACCTGCGTGCGGTCACCCTGGCATCCCAGCAAGCCTACGAGATGGCCAAAACCAAACCCAGCGATATCGATCTGGCGGAATTGCACGACGCGTTCACCATCCTCGAGATCGCGGAAAGCGAACACGCTGGATTCTTTAAAAAGGGCGAGGGGGGCAAGGCGGCTGCTGCCGGCAAGACCCGATTGGGCGGCACACTCCCCATCAACGTATCCGGCGGATTAAAGGCCAGAGGCCATCCGGTTGGCGCCACGGGTGTCGCCCAGGTTGCTGAAGTGGTCTGGCAACTGCGCCACGAGGTGGGCCAAGCGCGCCAGGTCAAGAACGCCAAGACCGGGCTGACCCTCAATTTCGGTGGCTTTGGCAACAACGTCCTTGCGTTTGTCCTGAGGAGAGCAGACTGATGAAAGCGATGGAACTGACAGCCTTCAAGTGCGTCAAGTGCGGAAACATCCACTATCCGTTTCACGATCGGTGCGCCAACTGCATGCACCGGGAGTTTGAGGAAATCGCACCCGAGGGGGACGCCAAGCTGCTCACCTTTACCCAGATATTCAACCTGCCGTGGGGCTTTGATCAACGCTTCCTCATCATCGGCGTAGCCAAATTCGAGAACGGCGTCAAGGCAATGGGCCAGATCAAGGCGGACTCGATCGACAACCTCGAGTTGGGCATGGAGCTTGCGCCCGGTTGGGAACCAGTTCGAACCCAGCACGACGAAGACGTCTATGGGCTTGTATTCACGCCCAAGAGCTAGCAGATGAAAGAGTTTGTAGCCGCCTGCGTGCAGATATCGGTCACGCCCAACGATGTTCAGGCGAACATCGACAAAGGGATTAGCGTGGCTTGGAGCGCGCGGTCGAGCGAATACGAGGCCGAGCTGGTCGTCTTTCCCGAGACAGTGACGACCGGCTATGAGACCGGCCTGGGGCCGGAGGCGCTGTGGGAACTGGTGGACGAGGCGCCCGGCCGGGTCACACGAGAGGTTCAGGCGGCCGCCAAATCGCTGAACGTCCACGTCATCTGGGGCACTTATCGACGCGGCAAGGAGCGAGGCGAGGTCTACAACTCGGCCATTCTGATCGGCCCGGACGGAGAGATCATCGGCATCTATGACAAGACCCACCCGGCTCCCTGGGAACGCCGCGACGGCGGTGGTTGGGCGATGGTCGGCAACCGCGCGGACGTGTTCGAGACGGCGCTGGGCAGCATTGGGATGATCATCTGCTATGACGGCGATTTCCCCGAGTTATCGCGCCTGCTGGCGATCAAGGGGGCCGAGATCATTGCCCGCCCATCCGCTTTGCAGCGCAGCTTTGACATCTGGTACATTACCAATTGCGCCCGCGCGTACGACAACCACGTCTATGTCGTGGCCAGCAACCTGGTCGGGCCGGACGCGCTGGGCAACTATGGGTTTGGACACAGCATGATCGTGAATCCCATCGCCTGGCGATTGGCTCAGGCTCGGGGCACCGAAGAGATCGTGGCGGCCAAACTTGATCCCGACCCCATGCGTTACATCACGTGGGGCAGCAAGAGTCTGCAGTCATTCGACCATCTGGAGGACCGCCATCTGGAGCTCTACCAAGCGATCCTCAAGGAAGCCCGGTCCCGGTTCGAACCAGGCAGACGGGTTCCACGAACCAGAGAATAGAGAACCACTGTGCAGGTTCTGTTGTGAAAGTGATATGACGACAATCAAGGTAGAAATCCGGTCGGGCGCCTATTACGACTCGGTCATCCTGATGCAGTTGCAGAGCGCCCTGTCCAAGCTGCCCGGTATCCTGGACACCGGCGTGATCATGGGCACCGATGCCAACAAGGATATCCTGGCCCAATCCGAGCTGTTGGTACCGGAAGCCCAGGGAGCGGCCCCAGACGACCTGGTCATCGTCCTGCGAGCCGAGGACGAGACGGCCGCTACTGAGGCCATAAGCAAGGTGGACGGGCTGCTCACTCGCAAGCGGGCCACCGGCGAACAAGACTATCTACCCAAGAGCCTCGAGACGGCGGCCGAGATGCTGCCCGAGGCAGAATGGGTGCTCATCTCGGTGCCCGGCCGCTATGCGGCCGGCGTCGCCCGCGATGCGCTGCGCCTGAACAAGCACGCCTTTCTATTCAGCGACAACGTGTCGGTGGAGGACGAGGTGTCCCTGAAAAAGAGGCGGCCGAAAGGGGCTTGCTGGTGATGGGCCCGGACTGCGGCACCGCCATCGTCAACGGCGTGGGGCTCGGCTTTGCCAACCGCGTGCGCCGCGGCCCCATCGGCATGGTCGCCGCTTCCGGCACCGGGCTTGCAGCAGGTGAGCAGCCGCATCCACCAGTTGGGCAGCGGCATGACCCATGCGCTGGGCACCGGCGGCCGCGACCTTTCCGAGGCGGTCGGGGCGATCACCGCCCGCCAGGGAGTCGAACTCTTGGCGCGCGACCCAGAGACCAGGGTGATCGTTCTGGTCTCCAAGCCGCCAGCGCCCAGGGTCGCCGACGACCTCTTGCGGGTAGCCCGACGGGCCGGGAAGCCGGTGGTCGTCGATTTCATCGGCTACGACGCCCCGTCGCGCCGGGTCGGCAACCTGCACTTTGTTCGCACCTTTGACGAGGCGGCCGCCCTGGCGGTCGAGCTGGCAGCCGGGCCGGCCGGTGACGAGCCCGAATTTGACCTCGATCTGAGACGCTTTGCCCCGGGCCAGCGCTACTTGCGCGGTCTCTTTTCCGGCGGCACGCTTGCCTACGAAGCGCTGCTCGTCCTCCAGGACTATCTCCCGGCCGTCTACTCGAATGCCCCCCTCAAGAAAGGACAGGACGTGCTCCCAAACTCGCTAAAGAGCCGGGAGCACACCATCGTTGATCTGGGCGAGGACGAGTTTACCGTCGGCCGGCTCCACCCCATGATGGACAATACGCTGCGCATCCAACGGCTGCATCAAGAGGCAGAGGACCCCGAGGTGGCAGTCATCCTGCTGGACGTGGTACTGGGCGATGGCTCGCATCCCGACCCGGCCGGCGAGTTGGCGCCTGCCATCCGCAAGGTCATCGCCCAGAACAAGGCCGCCGGCCGTCACCTGGAGGTGATGGCCATCGTGGTGGGCACCGATCGGGACCCACAGAACATGGAGGGGCAGATCGAGCAACTCGCGGCCGCCGGCGCGCGGGTCGAGACTCGCAACGACGCAGCGGTGCGCTTTGTCGGCCGGCTGGTCCAGGCGTTGGCTGAAGCGAAAACCAGTTCCGATATCGAACCCACTGGCAAGCCGGTCGAGTTGGCCCGGCTGCAAAAGCCACTGGCGGGCATCAACGTTGGGCTCGAATCCTTTACTCAGAGCTTGAAAGACCAGGGGGCGGCCGCCATCCAGGTGGAGTGGCGCCCCGCGGCCGGCGGCAACGCCAGACTGGCAGCCATCCTGGAACGGATGAAACAGGCCCGGTAGGTGTGGAGACAGAACCTATGGACATTGCAAAAGCAAACAAACAGGCCGTTGACCGCATGATAGAGTCCCGTCCGGTGTTGGTTGGGGTGGGCAAGGCGCGGGACGTCATTCCCGGGCCGGGGCGAAAACGAGAACCTCCTGACCCACGCCGGCCCGCCCATCATCTGGGACCGGATGTCGGGACCGATGCGCGGCGCCGTGGTCGGGGCATTGATCTTTGAAGGACGGGCCAAGGACTACCAGGAGGCCGAGGCGCTGGTCCAGGCGGGCAAGGTCGAATTCTCGCCCTGCCACCACTACCACTCGGCCGGGCCGATGGCGGGCCTCATCTCGCCGTCGATGTCGGTGTACATTGTCGAGGACAGAACGTTTGGCACCCGGACCTTTTCCGGCCTCAACGAAGGATACGGCAAGGTGCTGCGCTACGGTGCTTATAGCGATGAGGTGATCGCAAAGCTGCGCTGGATGGACGACGTGATGGCGCCGGTGCTCGACGACGCCATCCAGGATGCGGGCGGCATCGACATGCGGGCGCTCATTGCCGAAGCGCTGCACATGGGCGACGAGTGCCACAACCGCAACAAGGCCGCCTCTTTGCTCTTTTTGCGCTCGCTGGCCCCCTCTATCGCCAAGGTGTGCCAGGACACCGAGGTTGCCAAGGAGATCATTCGCTTTATGGGCGACAATGCCCTCACCGTGCTCAATCCAGTCATGGCGGCCTGCAAGGCGATGGCAGACGCGGCCCACGACATCGAGGGCAGCACCATCGTCACCACGCTGGCCCGCAACGGCACCGATTTTGGCATCCGCGTCAGCGGCCTGGGCGGCCGTTGGTTCACCGCGCCCGCCCCGCCGGTGGAGGGGCTCTACTTTCCCGGCTTTACCGAGGCGGACGCCAACCCAGACCTGGGCGACAGCACCATCATGGAAACCGTGGGCATTGGCGGCTTTGCAATGGCGGCCGCCCCGGCGATCGTCACTTTTGTCGGCGGCACCGCCAAGCTCGCCCTGGACACCACTCTCGAGATGTACGAGATCACCATCGCCAAACACAAGTTCTTTACCATCCCCGCTCTCGAGTTCCAGGGGTGCCCTACCGGCATCGACATCCGCAAGGTGGTCGAAAAAGGGATCACCCCACGGATCAACACCGGCGTGGCGCACAAAGAGGCGGGTGTGGGCCAGGTCGGCGCCGGCCTGGTACGGCCGCCGATGTCTATGTTTGAAGAGGCGCTGATCGCGTTTGCCGAGAGGTATGGAATCTAGATTATGACGGCGCTTGCGTAAGCGCCGTCATTCGTTACCCGGCCGACACCACGAAAGGATAGAGAATGAACCGCGAGCAATTCATCAACGTCATGGACAGCGCCAAGCTGTATGACCTGACCCAGGGTTGCAGCATCTTTACCCCGCCCTTTCCGGGCGAAAAAGCGCTCGAAATCCACTTTTTCAAGCGGGTCACCGGCGCCTACGGGGGCGGCCTCGGGGCTAACGGCCAACTGTTGAACTGGAGCAACACCGTCGGTACGCACCTGGTTGGCGAGACCGCATTTCACTCTGGCGGCCGGCCGATCTCGGACATCGCCATGACCGACCTCTGCGGCCCGGGCGTCGTCGTCGATATCTCGGACGCCGTCTCTGACTATAGCCTCTACACCCCCGAGATGATCATGGAGCGAGCTGACGTCAGAAAGGGGACATCCTGATCATCAACACCGGCTACCACCGCTACTCCTGGGATAGGCCCGACGTGTACAACGAAAACGCACAGGGTGGAGTCGAATCCAAAGAGTTTGGCTTTCTCGTGCGCCATCCGGGTCCGTCGCCTGACTTTTTTCCCTGGGCCCTGGACATGAAGTTAAAGGTGATCGGTGTTGACTGCGGCTGCGCCGAACACCCGATGAACACCAACATCCGCTACATGCACGAGAACGAGTTTAAAAAGGCTGAAGCCAAGCTGATGCGGGACCATGGCAAGAGCTGGGACGAGATGTTCCCGCCCGACGAGTACTATCAGCTCACCCACATCACCATGCCCAAGGCCCATTTGTTGCTGGCCGAATCGATCGTGGGCGATGTTGACAAGCTGAACAACCAGCGGGCCTGGATCATGATCCACCCCATCCCCTTTATGGAGGTGGAGAGCGCCTGGTCGCGAGTCTGTGCGTTGCGGCCGCCGGAGGGCATCAGCGAGGACGAGTTCTTTCAGATCATGGCATCGGCCGACATGCTCGACCTGACCATCCCGTTCAGCGTGCGCACGCCCCAGTGGGCCAACTATGTCCCGCTGACCGTGACCTACACCAAGCGAGTTGGCGGGCAGTCATTTGGCATGGGACGGAACGGCTCGATCTGCAACGCCAGCATCCACCTGGGAACGCACATGGACGGCGAAAAGCACTTTTGGCCCGCCGGCCGCACCATCGGCGAGGTGCCGCTGGAAGAGTGGGTCGGCCCGGGCGTGATTGCCGACATCTCTCATCTGGTCAGCGACTGCCAGCGTCTACACACCGGAGATGATCGAAAGCGTGGTCGAGGTCCGCGAGGGCGACATCCTCATCATCAAGACCGGCTGGCACAAGTATGGCTGGATCAGCCCGGATTCGGACGAGTTCCGCTACATGATCAAGCACCCGGGACCATCGCCCGATTTTTCAGCGTGGTGTGTGCGCAAAAAGATAAAGTGGCTGGGCATCGACGCCGTAAGCCAGGACCACCCGATGAACACCATCCAGCGCATCTGGCACCCCAAGACCTTTGAAGAGGCCAACC
This sequence comes from uncultured Chloroflexia bacterium, assembly GCA_963695825.1. Taxonomy (GTDB): domain Bacteria; phylum Chloroflexota; class Anaerolineae; order Promineifilales; family UBA4811; genus CAVOHX01. Next base: position 50,310 of record CAVOHX010000020.1, on the reverse strand, counting down.
GCAAGCTGATCGAGCAGTTTGCCAAGGATTGGGACGAGATGTACCCGCTGGACAAATTCTATCAGGACACCCATCTCAACCTCTTTCCAAAAAAGATCGTGCATGCCGAGAACCTCGGCAGCGACATTGCCCGGGCCGAAAGCGGCCGATACTATATTGGCTGCTATCTGCAAAAGGGCACCGAAATCGCCTCCATGTGGGGTCGGTTTATTGCCTGGAAGGAAGGTAGCTAACCTGGTAGTAGGGCTGGACTCGCGTTGATCCTCCCATGATTCTCGTCACGGGCGCAGCCGGCAAGACCGGCCGGGCAGTCACACGAGCGCTGGTCGCCGTTGGCGCGCAGGTGCGCGCGTTGGCGCACCGTTCGGCCCAGGTCAGACTGACGGCCGAGTTGGGCGCTTGCGACACGGTCGTCGGAGACATGCGCCATCGAGAGACCTGGACTCGAGCGATGAATCAGGTGCGGGCGGTCTATCTGATCTGCCCCAACATGAGTCCTGATGAGGCCGAAATCGGAAAGATCGCCATTCAAGAGGCACACACGGCCGGGGTGGAGCACCTGGTCTACCACTCGGTGCTCCACCCACAGACTGAAGAGATGCCGCATCACTGGCTCAAGTTGCGCGTCGAGGAGCAGCTCTTGCGTTCGGGAATCGAGTTCACCATCCTGCAACCGGCCGCCTATATGCAGAACCTACTTGGATACTGGGACTCTATCGTCCAGGATGGGATTTACCCGGTGCCCTATTCAGCCGAGACCCGCCTCAGCCTGGTTGACCTGCAGGACGTGGCCGAGGCTGCCGCGTGGGCCCTCACCACAGAGGGGCACCGTGGTGCGATTTATGAATTGGTCGGCACCCAGCCGATGACACAGAACGAGCTTGCCGAGGCGCTCGGCCGATCCTTGGATCGCCCGGTTCGCGCCCAGCCGGTGCCGGTCAAGCAATGGGAGGCCCAAGGCGCGCGCCAGTGGCATGGGCGAGTATGAGATCGAGACCCTGGTCCAGATGTTCCTGTACTACGAACAGCGCGGTATGGGGGGTAACCTCAACGTACTGACGTGGCTACTCGGCCGCGAGCCCACCACCCTATCCACGTTTATTGAGAGGACAATATGCTCCCTGAACTGAGTGCGTATCTCGAGATGCTAGATTCCCTGCGAAACTCCGTTGGCGCCCTGATCGCGGACCTGGGGGTGGACGCGCTCAACTGGCGCCCGCTCGAAGGTTCGGCCGCCCACAGCACCAACTCCCTATCGGTTTTGGCGGCCCACATCGCGGGGGCAGAACACTTTCTGATCGGCGAGGCCGTCGGCGGCCTGACTCCCACCCGGAATCGTCCGGCCGAGTTTGAGATGCGAGCAGAGCACTCTGATTCCCTGGTCCAGGAACTGGCACGCGTGGGAATGGAAACCCGCGCGGTGTTTGCCAACCTGAGCGCAACCGAGCTAGAGGGGACGCGCCAGGTCCGAGGACAAGAGCGAGCAGTCCGCTGGTGCATTCTGCATGCGATGGAACACGTGGCGCTCCATCTCGGTCAGATGCAGCTCACGTTGCAGCTTTGGATAGCAACAAACGATGGGAGCTTGTAGCCACATGAAGGCGCTCCCCTCGCGTCTCGAACGACTGCGGAGACTGGGTGCACCACGGGACGGGTTCATCCTCCCGAGACCCGGATGCCACCCCGAAGGAGGTATGCATTCATGAAACCAGCGCCCTTTAAATACCTGGCACCGGCGACGCTGGAGCAAGCCCTGGCGCACGTGGCCGAGCACAACTATGACGCCAAAGTGCTGGCTGGTGGTCAGAGTCTGGTGCCGATTATGAACTTTCGCCTGGCGCAGCCCGCGATTCTGATTGACCTAAACAACATCGCGGAACTCTTTTACGTCCGCCCCGACGCTAACGGCGGCCTGCGCATCGGCGCCATGACGCGTCAGGCGCAGGTGGAACGGGATGCGCTGGTGGCGGAGCGAGCGCCGATCGTTCACGATGCGATGCCTCGCATCGCCTACCCCCAGGTGCGCAGCCGCGGCACCTATGGCGGCAGCATTGCCCATGCCGACCCGTCGGCCGAGCTGCCGGCCGTGACCGTGACGGTGAACGGTCGCTTCAAGCTGCGCAACCTGTCCGGCGAACGGTGGGTGCCGGCCGAGGAGTTCTTTGTGGCCCTGTTCACCACCGCGCTGGAACCCGACGAGCTGCTGGTCGAGATCGCCCTTCCCCCCATGCCGCCGAGGAGCGGCTGGTCCTTTATGGAGGTATCGCGCCGGCACCACGACTTTGCTATGGCAGGCGTCGCGGCCGTGGTTACACTGGATGACCAACAACATTGCCGGGACCTCCGCATGGTCTTTTTCAGTGTGGGCGACGGGCCGATGCTGGCAAATGGGGCGGCCGCAGCGTTGCGCGGGCAACCCCTCATCCCCGAGGCGATCCAAGAGGCGGCCGCCATTGCGGCCCGTGACGACGTCGATCCGGGAAGCGATATCCACGCTACGGCCGAGTTTCGCCGTCACCTGGTCGAGGTGCTGGCGCGACGGGCGCTTACCGAAGCAGTTGATCGCGCCCGAGGAGGTTGAGATGATCAACACGATCACCATCACGGTCACCGTCAACGGTACACGATATGAACGAACGGTCGAGCCGCGGCTGCTGCTGAGCGACTTTATTCGGCACGATCTCAATCTCACCGGCACCCATGTGGGCTGCGAACACGGCGTATGCGGCGCATGCACGGTTTTATTTGACGGTCAACCGATCCGCTCCTGTCTCATGTTCGCCGTGCAGGCGGACAACCACGAGATCACAACTGTCGAGGAGCTAGGCACCATGGACAACTTGCACCCCATCCAGGAGGCCTTTCGGGAAGCGCATGGCCTGCAGTGCGGCTTTTGCACCCCCGGGTTTCTTAATGACCCTGGTGCCCTTTTTGGAGCAGAACCCCCACCCGACCGACAGCCGAGATCCGCGAGGGCATCTCCGGAAACCTCTGTCGTTGCACCGGCTACCAGCACATCGTAGAGGCGGTGCAGTTGGCAGCCGTCAAACTGGCGCACAGAGAGGGCCGGTAAACCCCAGCGCAGCTTTTCCAACTGGGCGGTGTTAATAGATGAGGAGTGAACAGGTGACAACCAAGTTTCTAGGTCAACGCGTAACTCGCAACGAAGACCCTCGTCTGCTGACCGGGCAAGCCTTGTTTGTGGACGACGTGCACATCCACGGGATGCTGCACGCCGCTTTTTTGCGCAGCGACTATGCCCACGCCCGCATCCAGAGCATCGACGTTTCGGCCGCCCGCGAGATGCCGGGCGTGGTAGCCATCTACACGGCCGAGGACCTGGGCGATTACTGGAAGCCCGGCCCACTGTTGGTCCCGGCCCCCCATTCCGTCGAAAACGTGGTCTTTAACCAACGCACCCAGGTGCCATTGGCAAAAGACAAGGTCAAATACGTCGGCGAGGCGGTTGCCGTGGTGATCGCCGAGAGCCGATACCAGGCCGAGGACGCCCAGGAGATGATCTGGGTAGACTATGAACCCCTCGAGCCGGCCGTGGACATGGAACGCGCCCTGGAACCGGGCGCGCCGATCATCCACGACGATATGGACTCGAACCTGTGCGCGTACCTGAGCCAGGGCAAGGGAGATTACGAGGCCGCCAAGGCCGAGGCCGACCTGGTGATCAGCCGCCGCATGGTCATCGACCGCTGCGCGGCCGCCGCGATGGAAAACCGCGGCATCGTCGCCCACTGGGACGAAAAGAGCCAGCACCTGACGGTGTGGGACACCACCCAGGCACCCATACCGGTCCGCAACGGTCTGGCTGACATGCTCGGCCTGTCGGCGCCCCAGGTGCGGGTCATCGCCCCCTTTGTGGGAGGCGGTTTTGGTCCCAAGATCATGATGTTCCTGTCCGAGGAAACGATCCTGCCGTGGGCCAGCATGCGACTCAACCGGCCGATCAAGTGGATCGAGGACCGGCAGGAGAATTTTGTCGCCACCACCCAGGAACGGGGTCAAGTCCACGACGCCGAGATGGCGCTGACCAAGGAAGGGCGCATCCTGGGGATCAAGGACGTTTTTGTCCACGACACCGGCGCCTACGACCCGTACGGCATGACCTTGCCGCTCAACACACAGACCCATTTCATGGGCGCATACGACGTGGCCAACTGCCACACAGAGGTCAGGGTCGCTTTTACCAACAAGATGATCGTCACCCCTGTACGGGGCGCCGGCCGGTCGCAAGGGATCTTTGTCGCCGAGAGGTTGCTGGATATCGCCGCCAAAAAGCTGGGCCTTGACCGGGTGGAGATCCGGCGGCGCAACTTGATCCCACCGGACAAGTTCCCCTACAACCACCAGATCATCGACCAGGCCTTTTCCCCCATGATCCTCGACAGCGGCAACTATGAAAAGACGCTCGATCAGGCGGTGCGCCGGATCGGATACCACCAATTCATCGAGCGGGAGCAGCCGCAACTGCGCGCCGCGGGCAAGCACGTTGGCATAGGCATAGTCACATTCATCGAAACCACCGGCGTCGGCCCCTACGAGGGCGCCCGCGTCACCGTCGAGACGAGCGGCAAGATCAGCGTCGCCACCGGCGTCGGCACCCAGGGTCAGGGCCATTTTACCTCCTTTGCACAGCTCGTCGCCGATCAGTTGGGGGTCGATGTGCGGGACGTGCAGCATGGTCACCGGCGACACGGCCGAGTTCCACTGGGGCACCGGCACCTTTGCCAGCCGGGGCGCCGTGGTCGCCGCCAACGCCATCCACGCTGCGGCCGTCGTCGTCCGCAAAAAGATCCTGAAGCTCGCCAGTAAGGTACTCAAGACGCCAGAAGAAGAGCTGGAACTGATTGACGGACAGGTGCGGGTGGCGGACATCCCGCGGCAGTCGATCAGCCTGGGAGAGCTGGCGGTGATCGCCAACCCGATGCGCGGCGCCGTGGAACCGGGCACCGAACCAGGCCTGGAGGCAACCGACTATTTCGGGCCGCAATACGGCGCGACCGCCAACGGCAGCCATGCCATGATCCTGGAAGTCGATCCCGAGACCATGGAGATAGAGATCAAACGGTACGTCGCGGTGGAGGATTGTGGGACGGTGCTCAACCCCCTGATCCTGGAAGGACAGGTGCACGGCGGGGTCGCGCTAGGCATCGCCAACTCGTACTATGAAAAGCTGGTCTTTGACGACAACGGTCAGATGCTCAACGCGTCGTTCGCCGACTATTTGATCCCTACCTCCATGGAGGTCCCTGCCATCGAGGTAGGTCACGAGGAGACCAAATCTCCGCTCAATCCATTGGGCAGCAAAGGCGCTGGAGAGGCGGGCACCATCCCCGTCCCGGCCCTTTTTGCCCAGGCGCTGGAGGACGCGCTGGACGAGTACGACCTGGAGATCTTGGAGGCGCCGCTCAGCCCCAACCGGCTCTTTGAGTTGCTTCAAGCCGCCCAGGAAAAGGGGCACGTCGAGTACCAAACCCCTCTCTGCGCGCTGGCGAGAGGGGTTGGCAGGAGAGAAACATGAAGATAGAAGGTGATTACGTTTTCGACGGCCCCATGAATGAGGTCTGGAACCTGGTGCGGGACCCCGATGTGCTGGTCAGCGCCCTGCCGGGCGCACAGAGCATGCAGCAGGTGAGCGAGACCGAGTACGAGGGGAAAATGAACGTCCGGGTCGGGCCGGTGTCCGGCGTCTTTGCCGGCCGGCTGGAGGTCAAGGACGAGGTACCGCCCGAGAGCTTTGCTCTGGAGGTGCAGGGGCGCGGGGCGCCAGGCTATCTCACCGGATCAGGGGCCGTCCAGTTGGTGGATCAGGGCGATGGAACCACCTTGATGAAGTATCAGGGGGATGTCGAAATCGGCGGCAAGCTGGCTGGCGTAGGCCAGCGATTGATGGACTCGGTGAGCAAGAGCATCATCCGGCAAGGGCTCGAATCGATGGACCAGGTCTTGCAGGCGCGCCTGGCCCCCAAGCCGGTTGCAGAGCAGGTTGAGTCCAGGGTCATTGCGGCGCCTGCCAAATCGGCGGAGGCGCATCGCCCACCCTCGGAGGCCCAATTCGCAGCCACCGTCGCCAGGGACGTGGTGAAGGATCTGACGGCCGATCTCTTGACACCGGAGAACCAGACCGCTTTGATGGTGGCGGCCGTGGCCATCGTTTCCATGGTAGTCGGATTCCTATTGGGAAGAGGGTGCCGTAATAGGGACTGATCGAACGGCCGGTGGGTGGAACCGTTCGCTCAGGGTCCGAGCTATTAGTGTGAAGGAGGTGAAACCGCAAGAAACTTGTCATGATTGTTGGTTCCAATTTGTGTTTTGTTGAGGGAGCAGCTTTTTCATTCTAGGAGGAAGACTCGAATGACCGCTAGCACAAGAGAGACCAAGCTTCTGGGCTATCTGCCCAACGACGTGCCTCCTTGGGGGCAATTGATCCTGTTGGGCTTTCAGCACGTGCTGACCATGTTCCCGGCGACTGTCTTTTGCGCCCTGTTCACCGGCTTTCATGTTTCCACAGTGTTGTTTATAGCCGGCCTCGCCACCATCGTGGCGCTGTTGCTATCCAAATGGGGCATCGGCAAGTTTATCCCCCTCTTTTACGGCTCCAGCTTTAGCTACCTGACCGCCTACCTGGCGATCACCAACGCCGAGTGGGGCGTACCCGCCAGTGATGAACTGATCAGCACCATGCAGGCAGGTATCCTCGCCACCGGCGTGCTGAACATCATTGTCGGTTTCATCATCAAGGCGGTGGGCAAAGAGGCCATCGACAAGGTGCTGCCGCCCGTCGTCACCGGCTCGGTCGCCGCCGTGATCGGGATAGGCCTGGGTTTTGCCGCGCTCGACATGGCGGCCGCCAACTGGACAGTCGCCCTCGTCTCGTTGGTCGTGACCATTCTCATGTCGGTCTACTTGCAGGGCAAGGGTTTCATCGGTATGGTCCCGATCCTGCTCGGCGCCATCGTGGGATACCTTATCTCGATTCCCTTTAACCTGATCAACTTTGATCCTGTCGGCGCAGCCGACTGGATCGTCTTCCCACACATCACCTTCCCGACCTTTACCGGTTCCATGGTCACCACCGCCATCTTTAGCATTGCCATCATGGCGATCGCGACCATCCCCGAATCGACGGCCCACCTGTACCAGATCAGCCTGTACGTGGATCGCTTTGCCGAGCAGACCGGTCAAGAAAAGTACCATCTCGACCAACATATCGGGTTCAACCTGATCCTCGACGGCATCGGGGACTTTATCAACGGCATGTTCGGTTCTACGGCTGGGACCAACTATGGCGAGAACAACTCGCTGATGGCGATCACTCGCAACTACTCGGGGCCGGTCCTGGTAGCGGCCGGCGTCATCTCGATGCTGCTGGGCTTTGTCGGCAAGTTGGAGGCGCTGGTGGGCACGGTGCCCCTTGCCGTCAGCGGCGGCCTCGCTATCTACCTCTTTGGGGTCATCGGCATGCAGGGTGTCGCCCTCATGGTGGAGAACAAGGTCAACCTGTTCGATCCGCGGACGCTGGCGGTCGGCGCTACGATCATGATCATCGGCATCGGCGGCAACATTGGCTATCCCGGCGGGTTCCTGCCCATCACCATCGGCAAGATATTCCCCAACGGTCTGCCAGCCATCGCTACCGGCGCTGTTATGGGTATCGTGCTCAACGCCATCTTTTTGATCTTTAAACCGCCCAAGATCGGTGAGGTCAGACTGACCGGTCCCGATGACCTGACGCTGATCGAGGGGGTTGGCCCCAAGACCTCGTCAGTCTTGCAGGCGGCCGGGATCACCAACTTTAGCGACCTGGCAAACACTGACGTCGCCAAGCTGGAAGAGATTCTGCGCAAGGCCGATTTACGGCTGGCCAAGCCAGGCAGTTGGCCAGAGCAGGCGCGCCTGGCGGCGGCTGGCGACTGGCTCGCGCTCAAGGAATTGCAGGAAAAGCTGCAGGGCGGGCAGTAACTCTAGCCTCACCCTGCGCTGGCAACCCCGGGAGCAATTCCTGGGTCGCCACGTTCGATAGTATCCTCAGGGAAGAAGGGGCGCTGCATTAGCAGCGTCCCTCTTTCCCCGTTCGTTTTTCCCAAGCCGGTATGCGCTTTGGGGTAGTGATTCAGAGGAGGTGACTGTATTGCTGGCACGACCTGGTCTACCATGCTTTGAGTATGTGCGGGCGAAAACCCCGGCCGAGGTGCACGAGCTGTTGACTCAGGCAGATGCCCGGCTGATGATGGGCGGCACCGACCTGTTCACCCAAATGCGGGACGGCGCCTACCGGCCGGCGATCGTCGTGGATGTCAAACACCTGCCCGGCATGCGTGAAATCCACCACGACGGGACCAATGGGCTGACCATCGGCGCGGCCGCGACCATGAACCAGATCGCATCCCACCCGGCCGTGCGGGCAGGTTATCCGGCCCTGGCCCTGGCGGCCGACTCGGTAGCCTCATACCAGCTGCGCAACCGGGCCACCCTGGGCGGCAACCTGTGCAACGCCTCCCCCTGCGCCGACACGGCGCCCGCTGTGTTGGTCATGGAGGGCGTTATGGTCCTGAGCGGTCCGGACGGGGCGCGGGAGGTGCCGGCGGCCGAGTTCTTTCGCGGACCGGGCCAGACCGCCCTGGGAAAAGGGGATTTCCTGACCGCGGTCCGATTCCCGCCGCCACCGGCCGGCGCGGCCGGGTTCTACTTGAAGCTCGGGCGCAACAAGCTGGGCGACCTATCGGTCGTCGGGGTGGCAGCCATCGGCTTTCCCGACACCACTGCCTCGAACTATCGCTTTCGCATCGCCCTGGGGTCGGTGGCGCCGGTGCCGCTGCGCGCGTTGGCGGCCGAGCAGATTCTGGCCAACCAGCCTCCCGGCGATGAGACCTTTGCCGCCGCGGCCGATGCGGCACAACAGATCGCCAGCCCTATCACCGACGTACGGGCCGGCGCCAGCTACCAGACCATCATGGTGCGCACGCTCACCCTGCGAGCATTACGCCAGGTGTGGTCCGAGTTGAGCCAGGCGTGAGGACGACCATGACTATGCACTCGATTACAGTATCGGTGAACGGGCGGGCCGAATACCTGGTGGTCCGATCCCACATGACATTGTTGCAGATGCTCAGGGAAAAGCTGGCGCTGACGGGCACCAAGAACGGCTGCGAAGCGGGCGAATGCGGCGCATGCACGGTGCTGTTGGACGGCGAGCCGGTCAACGCCTGCCTGGTGCTCGCGGTAGAGGTGGACGGCCGTGCGTTGGTCACGGTCGAAGGGCTGTCCGAGGACGGGCAGTTGAGCGCCTTGCAGCAGGCATTCATCGACCACAACGCTGTGCAATGCGGTTTTTGCACACCTGGCATGCTGATCTCCGCCCATTCCCTGCTGCAGAGCAAGCCACAACCCACCGAGGGAGAGATCAAGGAGGCGCTGTTGGGCAATCTGTGCCGTTGCACCGGGTACGTGAGGATCATCGACGCGATCGAGGATGCAGCCGGTCGGGGAGGCGAGTCATGAGAACACCTGAACCGGTGGGCAAAAACGTCCCGCGCATGGACGCCTATGAAAAGGTGACCGGCGCTGCCACCTATGCCGACGACATCCAGTTCGGTCCCGGCCTCTATTACGGGCGCCTGGTGCGCAGCCCACACGCCCACGCCATCGTCAAAAGCATCGACACCAGCAAGGCGCTGGCGCTGCCGGGCGTCAAGGCGGTGGTGACCGGGGCGGACACCCCGACGCGCATCGGCCTCTATCTCAAGGACCGGTACATCTTTGCCCTGGACCGCGCACGCATGGTGGGCGACCCGGTGGCGGGCGTCGTCGCCACCTCGGAGGAGATTGCCGAGGAGGCGGCTCGGCTGGTGGAGGTCGAGTACGAGGAGCTACCGGCCGTGTTCGACCCGGTCGAGGCGCTCAAACCGGACGCCCCGCTGATCCACCCCGACTTGGGTCAATACGAGGTGGTGAACTTTATCTTTCCCGAACCGGGCACCAACATCTCGGAGCATTTCAAGTTGCGTCGGGGGGACGTCGAGGCGGCCTGGCCCCAATGTGCGGCGATTGTCGAGGGGACCTTTCGCCTGCCGCCTATCCAGCATGTCCCCATCGAGCCGCACGTGGCGGTGGCGCGCTGGGAGCAATCGAACCACGTGACGCTGTGGACCTGTTCCCAATCCCCCTTTGCCCAGCGCGACCTGATCGCGCAGAGTTTGAACATACCGCATGGCAACCTGCGGGTGATTTCGCCTTACGTCGGCGGGGGGTTTGGCGGCAAGGCGGGCGTCTCCATGGAGGCGTGCGCCGTCGCCATGGCCCGCGCGGTCAGAGGGCACCCGGTCAAGTTGCGCATGACCCGCGAAGAGGAGTTTATTTGCACCACCGCCCGCCAGAGTTTGGTGGCCAACACCAAGATTGGCTGCGACGGCGATGGCAACCTGCTGGCGATGGAAACCGAGTACTTGTTTGGGGGGGGGTCGTCCAACGAGTACGGCGTCAACATTGCTCGCGCGGCCGGCTATTCCTGCACCGGCCCCTACCTCATCCCCAACGTCAAGGGGGACTCGTACTGTGTATACACCAACACCCCCATTGGCAGCGCCATGCGCGGCTTTGGTATGCCAGAGATCCATTGGGGCATCGAGCAGATCATGGATCAGTTGGCGGCCAAGATAGGCATGGACCCGGCCGAGTTCCGCCGGCGCAATTGCGTCAAGACAGGCCAGACCATCCTGACCGGCATGCAGATGCCCGCCATCGACCTGGTTGCTTGTATCGACAAAGCAGCCAGGGCCATCCAATGGGACAAACGGCCCAGGGGCTCGGCGCCCACACAAGAAACGGGGCAAGGGCATCGCCATCATGTGGAAGGCCCCCGCGATGCCGCCCAACCCGGGCAGCTCGGCCATCGTGCGTTTCAACGAAGACGCGACCCTGAACGTAGAGATCGGCGCGCAAGAATTGGGGCAAGGCGCCTTTACCGTCCTGGCGCAAATGGCGGCCGAGGCGCTGGGCGTGCCCTATGAATGGGTGCGCATCTCGACCCCGGTGGACACCAAGTACAGCCCCTACGAATGGCAGACCGTCGCCAGCCGCATCACCTGGTCCACCGGAAACGCCGTCAAGGCGGCCGCCCTTCACGCCCGCAAACAGATTCTAGACGTGGTGGCGGATCACTGGGAAGAAGAACTCGACGACCTGGACATCAAGGACGGGGTCATAATCTCATACAAATCCGAGCGCGAGCAGCCGCTCAAGGGCATGGTGGTCTATGGGCTGCCCAACGACAACTTTGAAGGGTGGAAGGGCGGGCCGATCGTCGGCACGGGTAGTTTTATGCCGACCTATGTCACCAACCTGGACTCTGAGACCGGGCAGGGTCCCCGGGCGGTGGTGCACTATACCGTGGGAGCGCAGGCCGTCGATCTGGAGATCGACACCGAGACCGGTCAGATCGACATCCTCAAGATCGCCAGCGCCTATGACGTCGGCAAGGCGATCAACCCCGACCTGATCATGACGCAGATTGAAGGGGGCGCCGTGCACGGCTTGAGCTCGGCCTTTGAGGCCATCAAGTTCGACGAAAAGGGCCGCCCGCTGAACGCCAGCTTTGTGGATTATCGGATCATGACCATCGCAGACGTCCCCCGGGAGATTCACGGGGACATTGTCGAAACTCCCCTGGAGGATGGCCCATGGGGGGCGCGCGGGGTGGGCGAACACGTCATGGTCCAGACCGCGCCCGCTATCGCCAACGCCATCTATGACGCGCTCGGCATCCGGTTCACCGACCTGCCGCTGTCGGCTGAAAAGATCTTTATGGCGCTGCATGAAGAACCGGACTAGGCAGCGCAAATGACCTACTGCGTTCTACTCCCCAGGGTCGCCCCTGGGGAGTTTTTTGTCACGCGCACCCTGCTTGACGCCCGCCCACCCTTTCGCTAGTATTGGTACCTGCACCCTCGGCCGGGGGAGCATTTGGGAAAAGAGCCTCCACCCATGTTGATCGGAATTGACGCCAGCCGCGCGGCAATCGCGCAGCGAACGGGTACCGAAGCCTACTCGCTGCATCTCCTTCAGTCCATGCTGGCGCACACCGATCACCGATTCCGCCTCTATTTCAACCAGCCGCCGGTGGCCGGCCTGTTGCCGGCTGGTCCGCACATCGAGCAACGGGTCATCCCGTTTCCCCGGCTATGGACCCACCTCCGCCTGGCGGCCGAGCTGGCGCGGGTCAGACCCGATGTCCTCTTTGTGCCCTCTCACGTGCTGCCCTTGATCTTTCCCGGACGGGCGGCGGTCACCGTCCACGACCTGGGCTACCGGCTCTTTCCCCAGGCGCATCGGCGGTTCGACCGGCTCTACCTGGAACTGACCACCCGCTGGAACGCACGCCGCGCCTCGCTCATCATAGCCGATTCGCAAGCCACCCGTCAGGATCTCGTCGCTCACTATGGGGCGAATTCCAGTAGAATCAGAGTCATCTATCCGGGATATGACTCGACCCTGCAACCGGTGCGCGACCCCGAGCGCCTGTTGCAGGTACGAGACCGTTACAACATTCGCGGCGAGTACCTCTTGACCATCGGCACCCTCCAACCCCGCAAGAACCTGGTGCGCCTGATCGAGGCATTCACGGGCCTTCCCGACTCGGCCGCGGACGACGAACTGCAACTGGTTTTGGCCGGACGCGCCGGATGGCTTGCCAACCCCATCCTCCAGCGCGCCGAGCAGACCGGGGACCGCGTCATCCTCGCCGGATTCGTAGCCGAGGAGGACAAGGCCGCATTGCTCTCCGGGGCGGTCGCCTTTGTGTTTCCCTCACTCTACGAAGGGTTCGGCTTTCCCATGCTGGAGGCGATGGCCTGTGGAACACCCGTCATCTGCAGCAACACCAGTTCGCTGCCCGAGGTAGCCGGCGACGCTGCGCTGCAAGTCGATCCCCTGGATACGGCCGCCCTGACGGCCGCCATGGAGCGCCTGTTGGCCGACCCGGCTCTGCGTGAAACCCTCGTCGAGCGCGGTCTGGCAAACGTCCAACGTTTCTCCTGGGCCAAGTGCGCCGAGTCGGTCATCGCTGCCCTGGAGATTATCGCGTGACCCAGAACGCACCACCCAAGCGCATCCTGGCGATCAAGTTGGCCGACATTGGCGACCTGCTGCTCATCACGCCAGCGCTGCGCGCCCTGCGGGATGCCTATCCGGCGGCTGCGCTCGACGCGCTGGTCACCCCGCGCAGCGCTTCTGCATTTCAGGGACTGGCGCTCATCGACAACCTCATTCTGTTCGACAAGTATCCATTCGACCATCCGGTCCAGGCTCTGCGCTCCGGCCGGTGGTGGGAGATACTCCACGTCGCCCGCCACCTGCGTGAGGGGCGCTATGACACGGTCATCCTCTTTCACCATCTCACGTTGCGTTTCGGAGCGCTCAAACACGCTGCCCTGCTGTTAACGACCGGCGCGCGCCGGCGCATCGGGCTCGACAACGGCCGGGGCTGGTTCCTCACCCATCGGGTCCCCGACCCCGGGTACGGCGCCAAACACGAGCTGGAGATGTGGCTCGACTTGGCAGCCGCGGCCGGCGCGCCGGTCGATGGACACACCGCCCGCCAGATCGAGTTGGGAGTATCGGAAGCGGACCAGCGCTTTGCTGGTGAGCTGCTGCCGCCCACCGGCCGGCCGAGGGTGGCGCTGCACCCCGGCTCGGGCGGCTATAGTTTGGCCCGTCGCTGGGAAATGGTCAAGCACGCCGAACTGGGCCAGCGTCTAGCCCATGAGGCGCAGATTGTCATCGTAGGCACCCCGGCCGACGGCACCCACAGGCTGGCTACTGCGCTGGGCGAACAGGCGACGGACCTCGGCGGTTGTACCTCGCTGGCACAACTGGCAGCCGTCCTGGCTCGCTGCGACCTGCTGGTGGGGGCGGATTCGGGGGTGCTGCACGTGGCGGCTGCCGCCGGCACGCCCACGGTCGCCCTCTTTGGCCCCACCAACTACGGCGCCTGGGCGCCTCCGCTGCCGGCCGAGAAACTGAGGGTCATTCGTTCGGGCAGCGCGTGCAGCCCGTGCGCCTATGTTGGGCACAGGTTGGGCACGCCGAACGGCTGCCCTGAGCGCACCTGCATGTCCATGATCACCGTGGACCAGGTCCACCAGGCGGCGCAGGCGTTGCTGGGGAGCGGCCGGCCGGAGCACGATCGGTTGATCCTCGAACCGGCCGCGACGGCGCCAGCCCTCCAACCTGACGCCGAGGCCAGCCCAATTGACCCACCTCCCATCGTGCGCATCCTGGGGGTGCCGTTGCACGCGGTCACCTACGATGACCTGCTAGCGTGGATCGGCCGCCTGGTCCACGGGAACAGAGCGCGCCAGATTGCGACCGTGAACCCCGAGTTTGTCATGGCGGCCCGGCGGGACTCGATCTTTCGAGTGGTGCTGGAACGCGCCACCCTCTGTCTGGCCGACGGGGTCGGTCTGCTCTGGGCTGCGCGCTGGCTTTACCGCCGATTCGGCAAACGGTCGCCTCTGCCGGAGCGGGTGACCGGATCGGACGGCGTGCCGCTCATCGCCGAACGAGCTGCCCGAGAAGGTTGGCGCCTCTTTTCCTCGGCGCTGCGCCCGGCGTGGCAGAGCGCACGGCCGAGATTCTATCGGATCGCTATCCCGGCCTGCAGATTGCCGGAACCTATGCCGGCAGCCCTGCGGCCGGAGAAGAGAACACTATCGTTGGCCTGGTGAACGCCGCCAACGCCGACATTCTGCTCGTCGCCTATGGCGCGCCCAAGCAAGACAAGTGGATCGCCCGCAATCTACCTCGCCTCCAAGTCGGCGTGGCGATGGGTATCGGCGGCGCCTTTGACTTTATCAGCGGCCAAGCCACTCGAGCGCCGCGCCGGATGCGCAGTTTGGGCCTGGAGTGGCTCCACCGGTTGCTACGCGAGCCGTGGCGCTGGCGCCGTATGCTGGCGCTGCCGCGCTTTGCCTGGGCGGTCTTTTGGGCCGGATTGAAAGGGTCGAGCGCCGATGAATAGACGGTGGTCTGGTCTGCTCGCGGCCGCTCTCCTCTTCTTGGTGATCCTGGCGCTCTATGCCTCAACGGCCGCCCGAGGTATCGTACCTGGCGACCCCACCGAGTACACCTTTGTGGCGCACCTATTGGGCATCGCGCACCCACCAGGGTATGCGTTCATGACGCTACTGACCAAAACGTGGCAGACGTTGGTTCCCATTGGCTCGATCGCCCAGCGCAGCCACTTGCTGGCGGCCGCGGCCGGGGCGTTGACCAGTGCGCTCGTCTTTGGCATCGTCTGGCAGGTCGGCAAACCGCAAGCTCCACGCCGCATCACCACGACGCTGTTTCCAGCTCTCCTGGCTGGCCTCTCGGCCGCGACGGCGGCCGACCAATGGCAGCACAGCATCCACATCAACTCGCACGTCATCACCCTGACGCTCAACGCGTTGGCCCTCTTTTTTCTGGTGCGTTGGTGGCGCGCCAGGCTAGAGTCAGAGGGCCACAGACCCGGCGTCGATCGCTGGCTCTTGCTCTTTTGCGTCGTCGCCGGGGTGGGACCAACCCATCATCCGCTGACTGTTTTCAGCTACCCTGCCTATGCCCTGTTTATCATCCTGGTTGAGCCGGGACTCGTCAACTTGGCCTCCGGCGCCTGGTGGCGTGAAAAGCGCTGGCGCCCCCTCCTCGCCATGCTGCTTTGCGGCCTGCTAGGGCTAGCAGTCTGGCTTTACTATCCAATCCGAAGCCCGATGCGGCCGGCCTTTGGCCCGGCCGACATGAACACCCTGGATGGCTTTATGAACGTCGCCCTGGCGCGCGGGCTGAGGGTCAATCTCTTTCATTTTGGCTTTGCCGAGCAGGGGCAGCGCCTGCTGGTCTTTTGGACGCTGCTGCGGCAGCAATTCTCGCTGCCAATGATCGGGCTGGCGGCCGTGGGTCTGGGTTGGGTCGCCCGGAGGCAACCCCGCTTGCTGGCATTGCTAGGGCTGGCGCTGCTGGTCAACCTCGCGTTTGTCATCAACACGGTGCAGGACGTAATGGCCTACCTGCTGACGCCATTCATGCTGGTGGCGACGATGGCAGGGGCTGGCGCGCTGGGTCTGATCCAGAGGTTAGAGGAACGCCTCGAGCGTTGGCGGCCGGGGGGCCTGGGTCGGTGGCAATCCGCTCTGTGGGCGCTCCTGCTCGTGCTCCCGGCTACCAACCTGGCAACGAACGTGTCCCGCATCAGCCTGCAAGACTACCGGGTGGGCGACGAGTACGTGGCGGCCGTGTTCGAACGCTTTGAGGGGAGCGATGAAGGCGCCACCCTGCTCAACGATTGGGAGCACATGACCCCGCTCTGGTACAGTCAATTTGTAGACCAGCGGTGGCCTGACCCCGCCGACGTGACCCCCAGTTTGGTCAGCACCAACCGGCCGTGGGTCGAGCGGGTGTTCGAGCACCTGCCGGCCGGTCCTGTCTACCTGAGCGGTTATCGCCGCGAGGTGGTGGAGATTGGCTTTCAGCTGCGGCCAGAGGGGGCGTTCTACCGGGTCGTCGAGCCGGGGGATGAGAGCGTACCGACTGCAATCCAACCCCTGCCCCCAATACCCGATCAGCCCATCGACTTGCTCGGCTACTGGCTGCCCAACACCGCGTTCTCGGCCGGCGACCTGGTTCCCCTCGATCTGGCGATGAGAACGCCCATCACACTGACCGAATACCTGGTCCCCTACGTTCAGGTGGGTAAGATGCAGTACCCGTTCACTACCGACAGCCACCTGCTGAGCCCTCTCTGGCGGCCAGGGGAGGTGATCGTCGAACGGTTCAACCTGGCCCTGCCCCTCGACCTGCCAGCCGGGCGTTACCCGATGCAAGTCGGTTTGGCTAACCTGAGTTCAGGCGCCGATTCCCGGCCGGTCTCCCTGGGCGACCTGACCGTCACCGAGAGCCCGCAGGCGCTTGGTGCAGACCTGCTGAATGACCTCCTGGCGAACTTTGGGCAGCGGGTGGGCATCAACCGGGTAAAGGTGCAGACCGGGACCGCTCGGCGATCGGCTATTTGGGAGGATCCGCTGGTGGTCCGGCCGGGCGACTCGATGGACATCACCATCCGCTGGCGCTGCCTCGCCCCAATCGAGGAGAGTTTCACCGTCTTTGTCCACCTCATGGATGCCGGGAACCGGATATGGGACCAGCAGGATTATACGCCGCTGGGCGGCAGTAACCCAACCCACCTGTGGATCCCTAAATGGCTGCCGGGCCAGACCGCGCTGGACCCCTATCGACTGACCATGCCCGAGGAGGCCCCGCCGGGGGACTATTACCTGGAGATCGGACTGTACGGCATGACCACCCGCCAACGGGTCTACCAGTATGACCGGAACGGCAACCAGGTGGGTGATCGACTAGTGCTGGGGCCTATCCGCGTTCCGTAGCGACCGATCCGGCCGCCATCCTCAGAGCGTCAGTCCGCGCTCCACACACCAGAGAGCAACTCCCCAGGCCAGCGCTCCGACCACAACCCAGATAAAGAATACAATCCCTGCCACCAGCCAAGGGGACGTGCCGGTCAATGGAAAGAGGAAGAGTATCCCGCTGCCGATCATCAACGCCAGAACGGCCGCCAAAGCCGCCAGGCGCGCGCCCAGGGTAGAGCGGATGGCGGCCGAGCAACAAAGCCCGATCGAGCTTGGGGTGACCGCCAACAGGGCCAAAACCAAGAGCCACAGCAGCCACCCCCACCGGGGAACGTTCGCCAGGACAGCCAGCGCCGCCTGAATGGGCGCCATCAACCCGGCCGAGATGAGCATCCACGCCAGGACGGCGAACTGCTTTCCCAGGAGCAGTTCCCGGCGATCTATCGAGGTCGCGAGCAGCATGTCCCAGGTGCTGCGCTCCCGCTCACCGGCAATGGATAGCGCGGCGGTGCCGGCCGGAAAGCTTCCCACCAAAGTCGCCTGCATGATGCAAAGGGATGTCAACATGAGGCGATGGCGGTCCGGCGGAGCAAGCGCCTCAGCCATACTCGACGGGCCGGTGACACGCGCCAACAGAAAAAGCAGCCCAACGATCATGGCCAGGACCCCGCATCGAAAGAGCCAGTTTCCTCGACGCCGGCTCAAGGTCTTGAGCTCGCGCCGCAGCACCGGGTTGCTCCACACGCGCATCACACCCTCAGCGCAACACGATCGGCAAATAGATGCGCGCCGGCCGCAACTCGAGGACGTGTCCACGGACCACTACCACTGTGACGTTGTCGTCGAGAACCGCCCCGCTTGATAACCACTCCTGCTCCAGGCCCGGTAGGGTCAGGACAACCAGGCTGACCGTCACCGTGTCGCCGGCCGTCACGTCGCCGCTCCAGTCCACCAGGCGGCCGGTCAGGATCGCGGCGCCCCCGGTCGCCTGCAAGGTATCGGTCAACACGGTCACACAGGCCGGCAAGGTCCAGGCGGCTGTCGCGCCGACCGCATCCGCCAACCCACTGTTGCGAATCGACAGGCTGAAAGTAACCGGCCGGCCCGGCAGGACGACGGCCGCTTCAGTCGATAGCCTTGACGGGCGCAGATCCGGCGCCTCTACCCAGACCGCTACGCTGCGCCGGGTCGTGATTTCGTGCTCGTCATAGGCCAACAAAACCGTGTTGGTCACCGATCCAGTCACCGAGGCCGCATACCGCACTGTGTGCACCTCGCCAGGGTCCAGGGCCCCCTGCCAGCGCAGTGCATCCCCGTCGTAGCTCGCCCCCTCCAACGTACCAGGGACAAGCTGCAGGGCGGCCGGCCACGGGTTGGTAAAGACAGTCGTCGCCGCGCGCGGCCCATCGTTGCGCAGCGACGCCGTAAAAGTCACCACGCCCCCGGCCGGCGCCACGTCAACGCTGGCCCGAAAATCGCTGCTGCCCAACCAGCCGAGCCAGCCGACTACCTGCTCCATCACCCGAGGCTGCTCGGCGGCGGGCAGCGCCTCGAACGGGAAGGAAAAGAAGGCTGTCTTCCAATCCGCCCCGGCGTGGGTCAACCCGACGGCCCAGCCAACGTCGCTAAACAGCTCGACGGCCGCATCGGCGGCCGGGATGAGGCCGTCGGATAGGTTGGGGAAAGAATAGCCCAATGAGAGTGACTCTGGCAGCGCAAATCGGCCGCCCAGGCGCCCCGATAGCGCATCCGGGGTCGGAATTGCCATCGTGGGGGTTACGTCCTCGCCATACGAGAGCACCCCAAGATATCGCTCTGCCAGGGGTGACCCATCCTGGTAATAGAGAGCGTCCTGGCTGCTGAGAAACAGACGGCCGCCGCCGCTCAAGTAGGTCTCGATCCGCTGCGCCTCGGCGTCGGTGACCGGCGCGTACCAGTCATAGCCGGTGAACCAGAGCACCAGGGGGTAAAGCGCCAGCGTGTCGGTGGGAGGGGCGCCCGGCCGCTGCCAGGTTCGCCAGCCAGTGTCCCATCGATCGAACCGATATCCACCGGCCTCCAGCGCCGCCTCGTAAACCTGCTCCTGGTCAAACCAACGGTCGTCGTCCACCAGCAAGATCGGAGCTGGCGTTTTGGTGGTCAGTGTAACCGCTGCCGTCAGGGAGGGGGACACCGCCGAGCGGGCGATCAACAGCGACTGATCAGTCTCGTCCTGTCCGGCCGTGATCGGTACGTCTACGCGAATAGGGATCTCGACCATCTGGCACGGCGAGAGAAATAGAGAAGAGGTCAGGATGGTGGTGGGCCACTCGGCGCCGGTCAAGGTCAACGAATAGCGATCACCGGCCCCCGCCTCGCCTGTGTTGCGTAACACCACCGTGTGGGTCACAACGCTTCCGGCGGGCGCGATCAGCGTGTCGGCGGTCCCCTGGAGCGAGACGCCGACCGTGGGAAGTGGGCTGACAAACCAGGACAACGCCCGCCCCATCACCTCGGCGCGGTCAGTTCGCTCCCCAACCCCCTCCAGGCCAAAAGAGAGGTAAAAAGCGCGATGTCCCAGACAGCGTTCGGCCGCCACCCCTCCGTTCCCAGAGCTGGAATAATCCAGCAACGGGTTTGCCGTCTCCAGGTCGAGGGGAGCGACGCTGTCCGGGCTGAACTGGTTTCGCGCCCCGCCCGGTCCGTTCAGGGTGAGAGTCAACCCTTCCAGCGGCCCTCCCGCCCGGCCGATCAGGGTCGAGCTCCCTGCATCGTGGGCCAAAAACACCGCCCGCAGCTTTTCCGTGTAATACGGCGCCCAGATGTATCCGTTAGCGCCGCT
Organism: uncultured Chloroflexia bacterium; assembly: GCA_963695825.1. Taxonomy (GTDB): domain Bacteria; phylum Chloroflexota; class Anaerolineae; order Promineifilales; family UBA4811; genus CAVOHX01. The sequence goes on along the minus strand of CAVOHX010000020.1, from coordinate 30,075 downwards.
GTCCCAAAAACCGACGTTCTGCCCGCTGATCAAGAGGTTGCCGCCGGCCGTCAAATAGTCGCTGATGACGGCGCCGGCCTGGATAAAGCCAGGCGAATCGGCCGGGCTCGACCAAACGACCGCGTCATAAGGCAACAGGTCGGTGACGGTGGGCGTGTCGCGCAACGGGGTCTTGACCCGCCAGTCGTGATATAGATAGCGCTGGTCCTCCAGCGCAGCGCGAAAATAGTCGATCTCGCTCCCATAGTACCAGGCGCCGGAATCGACCAGCAGCAGGGTGGGCGTTTTCGGTAACTCGAAATCGCGGACCGCTGCGCCTCCAACGGTCACCGTGACCTGGTCCTGTCCCACCCGATAGCCCCAATGTTCGGCGGTCAGGGTGTAATGCCCGGACGGCAGCGCCAGGGCGTAGCTACCGGTCAGGCTGGCGGTCGTCGTCACCGGCGTGCTCACGACATGTATCGTCGCCGGCAATGGTTCGCCGCCGGCCGACACCGTTCCCTCTACCCGTCCGGTGGGAAGCGGGGAGAGAAACAGGTCCTGGCGCGTCACCGTGCCGGTGATCACACTCAGCCCCGTCACAGCGGCCGGGCTGTAGGCAAAGTAGGTCGCCTCGATATCATACAGACCCGGCAGCAGGGCCAGCGCCCAATCGCCGTCAGTATCCGTCTGTGTTGCGGTCGTCGCCCCAGCGCCGTGGCGGGTGGCTCGCACCGTGGCTCCAGCCAACGGGCCAACCCCCAACCCACTCACCTGGCCTTCCAGGTACCCCGGCTGAAGCACCGAGGCGACGGCCGAGAACGCGTCCACCCGCCCCCAGCCGGCGTCCGGGTTGGGCCAGGGGTCGCCCACCGGCGCCGTCGTGCTGGTGATGACCTGCATCACCTGTTCGACCGAGAGAGAGGGGGCCGCCTGCATCAGCAGCGCTGCCACGCCGGCCGCTAGCGGGGTCGCCATCGAGGTGCCCGAGTTTTCGCCATAGGCGCCGCCGGGGAGGGTCGATCGCAGGTTGACGCCCGGGGCCACAATGTCGGGCTTGACGCCACCAAAGGGGCTGGGGCCGCGCCCGGAAAATCCGACCACCCCGTCATCGATGTCGCTGGCGCCGACGGCCAATCCCTCAAGATAGCTGGCTGGCGCGCCGATGCTGCCGGGGTCGGGACCATAGTTGCCCGCTGCAAAGAGGGGCACGATGCCGGCTGCCACCAGCGCTTGCACATCGGGGCGAAACTCGGCCGTGCCGCCCACGGGATTGGACCAAGAGTTGCTAACCAGGTCCGGCGCCAACTGCGGGTTGCCGGCCGGCGCCATCAACCATTGGAACCCGGCGTGCAGCCAACTGTCCAGCGCATAGCCGAAATTGTCAAAGGCTCGCACGGCGATCCACTGCGCCCCCGGCGCCACGCCGACGCCTTCTTGTCCCGCCAGCAAGCCCATGACGTGGGTGCCATGTCCCATGCTGTCAACCGGATAGAGCGCCCCACCGCCAGTGGCGTCAAACCAGCTACTCGTATGGATGGGAACGCCCCCTTGTGAACCGCGGTAAGCAGGCAAGAGCGCGGGATGTTGCCAGTCAACACCCGTGTCCATGATTGCGGCTACGACACCTTCCCCATTCACCCCAAAAGCGGACCAAACCTGATCGGCTCGGATTTGCTTCACGCCCCAGTCTCCCCCCGCTGAGGCATTTGCATCCGAAACCCGGACCGGCGCCAGCCACTTCTGCCAGCGATCCGGCCGGATCGAGACCACCTGTTCGTCGAGCTCCCAGTGCCAGCAACGCATTGCGGTCGCCGCTGAGGGCTAGCCCGTTGAACACCCAAAAGGGCTGCAGTTGCTTGACATGCCCCTCTCGCTGCAGCGCCAGCAGCGCTGGGATCACCTCCGCCTGGCTAGCGTCGGCGGCCGCTTGCAGGCGCTCAACGACCGCCGTGTGGCGCTCAGCTTCCGGCATCAGAGCCAGAGCTGGGTCTTCCAGGTCAGCCTCTTCTTTCAGTGTTACCAGGAAACGAAAGACGCGGCCTGGTTCGGCCTCTACAACCTCATGCAAGAAGCGCGGATCGAATTTCACCCGGACCACAGGCGAGCGCCAGTCGGCAGGGCTTTCAATCCCCGCATCGCCCTCCCGTTCCACCAGCGTGTTACGGGCATCGTACTGGTCAGGGACTTGGGCTGCACGCGCCGCGCCGATCGCCGGCGCCCAGGAGGTTGCCAGTAGCCCCAATAACACCCCATAGCGAACAAGTCTTTGCCAACCATTCATAGTCATCGTGCCGCCCATCTGACTGGACAACGCCCCAGGTTTGCTCTATGATTCGGCCACAGGCACATTTGAATTATAGCAGAACCGTATCGTAGATGAGGGGAGACCATGTTAACAGCGCACCTACAACGAGCATCCATCGCCCACCTGCCAACTCCAATGGAAGAGTTACCGCGTCTGAGCGCAGCGCTGGGCGGACCCCGCCTGCTAGTCAAGCGAGATGACCAGACCGGGCTGGCGACCGGCGGCAACAAGACGCGCAAGCTCGAATTCCTGGTGGGCGAGGCTCTGGCCGGCCGGGCGGACGTGTTGGTGACCGGCGGCGCGCCGCAATCCAACCACGCACGGCAGACGGCGGCCGCGGCGGCCCGCTTTGGGCTGCGCTGCGTGTTGGTCCTCAGGGGACAAGCGCCGGAGACGCTGACGGGCAACTTGATGCTGGACAAGTTGCTGGGCGCAGAGCTTCGCTGGACCGGCGATCAAGAGCTTGGCACGGCGCTGCAAGAGACGGCCGCCGAGCTGTGGAGCATGGGCGGGCGACCCGCGTTGATCCCCTACGGGGGCTCAAACGCGGTGGGCGCCAGCGGCTATGCGGCGGCCATGGAGGAGCTGACAACTCAACTGGAGGCCAGCGGCGAAAGCGTCGATGCCATCGTGTTTGCCTCCAGCAGCAGCGGCACCCAGGCCGGGCTGGTGGTAGCCGCCAGAACGCTTGGGTTCCGCGGCCGGGTGGTGGGTATCAGCGTGGACAAACCGCGCGCCGACCTGGCGGCGGCCGTCGCCCAGCTCGCCTCAGAGACGGCCTCCCATCTAAACCTTCGCCTCACGTTTCACGCTGACGAGATCGAGGTCAGCGACGACTATTTGGGGGGCGGCTATGCGGTGATCGGGGACCCGGAGCGCGAGGCAATGCGACTGTTCGCCCGCCACGAAGGGCTGTTGCTCGACCCGGTCTACACCGGCCGGGCAGCCGCCGGGCTGATCGACCTGATCCGCCGGGGCCATTGGAGATCAGATCAGACGGTGCTCTTTTGGCACACGGGCGGCACGGCCGGGCTGTTTGGCTTTGGGGAGTCTATCCTGTAGACATCGTGGTTCAAGTCGAATCACTGCGACGACAAACGCGGCCGCGATTCTGTGCGAACGTGGCAACAGCGGGCCGGCTGTCTGCTGTTCAGGAGCCCGGGTAAGACAATCCCCCGCCACGAACGGCGTCGCTGTTTAACATAATCGCCGCGAGCGCGACAAGTTGACACCCAAATCAAAGTTGGATATAATGGCAGTATCCTTGGTATGTGATAGGAACGTGCGTTGGGACCCTTGTTCCAGAATCCTTGAAACACAGGGAAGGAGGTCGCTGGGGAGAAACATCGGGCAAACTCTCATCGGATCTATTCGCTTGTTGATAGAACAGTAGACTCTAGGAGGTTTCCACTAATGAAGTCCAAATTGGCTGTGTCAGTGTTGTTGAGCGTCATGCTCATCGTGGTGTCCGGGACCGCCTTTGCCGGCATCGACGTCGTGAGCTATGATGATACCGAGGCTTGGGGCGTCTGGGATCCGTCTGTCGGTGATGCGGCCGCCAGCTTGATCACCAACGGCGATTTCTCCGACTGGGATGGCGGCTTCCCGATGGCCTGGACCGTGTGGGCAGACGACAAGGCCGGCTGGGAGAACGCCCACCTCGCCTATATGGATTATAACGGCCCCAACGATGCGATGCCCAACCCAGCGATGGGCCTGTTTGTGCGCAACATCGGCGGCGCCGGCCCGTTCTATGGTGGCGCGTACCAGATGTTGGACAAGATCGCTGCCCCTGGGTATTACTGGGTGACTGTCCATGCCACCCTGTGGGGCGAGTATCGCTATTTTGACATGTGGAACATCCGCTTCCATGACTCCCCCTACAACTCGGTAGCGTGGTACGGCATCGGCGGCATGGATCCCGCTAGCGTCGAGTGGCGCGAGGTCTCGGTCGGCCGCTTCCTGGGCAGTGTACTCCCCTGCCACAACGAGGACGAGGTCTGCGGCCATTGGGGCCGTAACGAGACCGTCTACATCGAGCCGGGCCAGTACTTCCATCTACAGGCCGGTCACAAGTTTGGTCATTTCAACTACTGGACCGTCTTTGGCTTTGATGACATCTCTATCGTGCCGGCTGCCGGCCCTGAGGTTCTCTCCGGCTTTACGCCTGATGCGGCGGTCATCTGGGATCAGCACGAGATTCGCTAATCCTCTGTTGGTCTAGATCCTTAAGCAAACCGAAAACACGGGCTGGGAGAACAACCAGCCCGTGTTTTTTTCTGCAACCATTCGGGGTGGAGACATGGATCTGAGCATATTGCACAACCGGCGCGTGCGAACCAGCATTCACGTAATTGCAATCTCATTGCTGATCATGTGCCTGGCATTTCTGCTGGTTGCGTGCCGGAGCGCCCAACCAACGACGCCGGCGCCAACCGAGCCAGTGGTTGTTCAAGCCACCGACACCCCGCGACCCGCTGCCACGGCCTCCCAGACTCCCTTCCCAACCCCAACCCCGACCGCGACGGCAACAGCGACTGCTACCCCATCACCGTCACCTACGGCGACGCCGACCCAGACACCCACCGCCACCCCCACGCAAAGGCCGACGGCGATGCCCACCGAGGAACCGGCCGGCGTCCGGCCCGAAGATCTGGAGACGGTCCATGTTCCAGGAGGCCTGTTCGTCATGGGCGGCGATCCGGACGACCTACTCAGGGAGTGCCAGCAATTGCGCGGCGGCTGCCGCCGGAGCTGGTTTGTCAGCGTCGAGCCTACCCGGACGCTTCGAATTAACCCATTCTACATCGACGCCTACGAAGTGACCCAGGACGCCTATGCCTCGTTCCTCACCGACCTGGGACTCTACGAGAACGCCTGTTACGGACACGACTGCCTGAACCTGGAGGAAAGCCACCTGCGGCAATCGGGAGTCGGATATTGGGCGCCGCTCCTCTGGGCGGATCACCCGATCTATAACGTCTCCTGGTACGGCGCGGCCGCGTTTTGCGCCTGGCGTGGCGGCCGGCTGCCCACGGAAGCGGAATGGGAAATGGCCGCCAGTTGGGATTTCGAGCGTGGGACCAAGACGCTCTACCCGTGGGGGGACGAATTTGACGGGGAGGCGACCAACTTTTGCGACGCCAACTGCGGATTCTCCCAACGGGACCGGGACTGGGATGACGGATTCGCCGAGACCTCGCCCATCGGTAGCTTTGCTGCCGGGCGCAGCCCGGTAGGCGCGTATGACATGGGCGGAAACGTCTGGGAATGGATCGCCGATTGGTTCGACCCGGACTATTACAGCGGACCGTTGAGAAACAATCCCCAGGGACCGGCCGATGGGGTCAGCAAGGTACTGCGAGGCGGCTCCTGGTACGACACGGGCAACTTTGCCAATGCCCTCTTTCGCACCGGGTACGACCCGGCTGTTGACGATGACACCGTCGGCTTTCGCTGCGTGGTTGACGTCGCCCCACCCCGCCAGGGCGAACCTACCGCCGGGCCGGAGTGATACTGAACCCTTTACAAAGGGGGTCAGGTCTGATAACGTTCTTGCCCGGCAGTCTCTTGCGCTGTGACCAGAGGCCGGGTATCACAGATGATCGAAGCAGAGGAAGAACCCGAGACGGCCAACAAACGGACCACTCTGAAACTGCTGGCGCTGCTGGTCTGGGGGCTTGTGGTGGTGCTGGTCTCGTTCACGGTCGCTACTATCGCGATGGATGGATCCCTGGCGGCCGTCCTGGGGCGATCAGAGACCGCACAGATCGAGACGGCCGATCCCCCATCAGTCGAGACCCCTGCCGCCACCGCAACACCCCAAGCCGAGTTCACACCGACCTGGGCGGCGACCCCGGCCGGCGAGCAGGCTACCACACCAGAACCTACTTTCCAACCCACGCCCCCGTCCCCATCGGCGGAGCCATACTACTATGTCGTCCAGTCGGGTGACATAGCCGGGATCGTGGCGGAGAAATTCGGCGTCAGCATGGACGCGCTGCTCTACGCCAACAACCTGTCGCTGGATGATTGGATTCATCCGGGGGACCAACTGCAAATCCCCCTCTGCGAGGGAGGTTACCAGGTGCCGGAACCCAACTTCCAGGCCAACCTATACAACACGCTGTGGGGCATCGCGGAAATGTGCCAGCTCAACCTGGACGACCTGGTCAAGGCAAACCGGACCGTGCTGGACATGGCAAACCTGGACCTCTTGGTCCCGGGCGTCGTCTTGACCATTCCCCAGAGCGAGGTCGCCCAGGGGTACAGTTGCGACCCGCTGCCGCCGCGCTCGGCCGTCATCGAGCACACGGTGGCAAACGGCGAGCGGCTGCTGTGCCTTTCGCGAAAATTCGGCGTCTCGATTCCCACCATCCTTCAGGCCAATCTGGAGGTGCTTACGGACGGCATCCAGGACGGCGTGACCCTGCTCATCGCCCCAGCGGATGGGGTGCTGTACACCGTCGGCAACACCGACATCGAGCAGGATGTCGCCCTGGAAGAAATAGCCGACTGGTACACAGTGCCGATCACCGACGTACTTGATTGGCATGGCGCCCTGGCAACAGTTCCGTTTGCAGCAGGACAGCAGCTATACATTCGCAACGGGGACACATTTGCCGGCGCCTTTGATGCGCTGGCAATCCGTGGCTTTGCGGTAGCGCCGCCCGCGCCGGTCGCCGGGACCCCTGCCCCTGGTCAGCCGGCCGAGCCGCAGCTTCCCACCAACGGCGACCTCCCGGCCTGGGTCTCACCCAGCGGGCCGCCCCCGCCAGGAGCGCTGAAATCGATGGGCGCGCCCTGGATTGGGGTCCGGGACTATGACACCGGCTATTGCCCCATCTTGCTCGGATCCGGGCTGGTCCGGTTCGCTGTCCTGGCCTATGACCAACCGCACCATCCGCGAGGACCGTAACTTTCGACCCGGGCACACAGCCATCGACATCGACGCCGATATCGGCGAGCCGGTCTATGCCTCCGAGACGGGTGTGGTGGTCTGGGCCGGTTACACGACCTGGGGCGGCGGCAACATGATCGTGCTGGCCCATGGGGACACCTGGCAAACCTATTACGCCCATCTGAGCGAGTCCTATTTAAGCTGTGGCCAATCGATCGGCCGCGGCAGTTTGATCGGCCGCAGCGGGCGCACCGGCGCGGCCAGTTGGCCTTACCTGCATTTCGAAGTGCGCCACTATGGTTTCTCCTACAACCCGCTCACCTGGTTACCGTAGCGTGTGGATGGCCCCAGAAGGGTTAACGGTCGCCCGAGTTGGGCGCCCGTGATGCCGGGCGCGTGCCAACTTGGGCCACTAGCGTGAAGGGCAAGACGAGTTTTCTCAACGTCATAGCCGCCATTCTATTCCTGGTTGCCTGTCTGGCGATCGCCTGGGTTACCGTGGCTCTGATCCAGCACGACATGCTGCCAGCTCAACTCTGGACCGCCCTACCCACATTGGCAGCCAGAGCGGTGCTCCCTCCTACCAGCACCGCTTCCCATGACTCTGGGGGCAGGTTGTTGAGTTATCGACCCCACCCGTCACCCCAACGCCGCCGCCCGCTCCCGAACCGCCCTACTATCGCGTCCAAGAGGGGGACACGCTCGCGAGCGTGGCGGCCAAGTTCGGCGTGGAGCCTGATGGAGTGCTTTATTCCAGTGGTCTGTCAGAGCCCGAGTTGCTGCCGGGGCAGGTGCTGCAGATTCCGTTGTGCGAGGTGTACCGGGTGGCCTCGGGCAACACACTGTACGGCATCGCGCAACTCTGCCAGGTGGGGCTGGACGAGCTGATCGCCGCCAACAAGGCGTTGCTAGGCCAGTTCTCGCCGGATGCGCCCCCTTTCGGCTACCTGTTGGTCATCCCGGCCCGCGGCGACGCGGCCGCCGTCCGGCAGGATTGCGCTCCCGGGTTGCCACGCCAAGGGGTCATCGAGCACACCGTCGCGGCAGGGGAAGGGCTCTTTTGCCTGGCGCACCAATATAACCTCTCCACCAGCACCATCCTGCATGCAAACCTGGACCGCATCTCGGCCGGCATCACCAGCGGTCTGACCCTGGTCATCCTGCCGGCCGACGGGACCCTCTATCAGGTAACCGCCAGGGATGTCGCCGCTGGCGTCGCTCCCAAAGAAATCGCTCGTTGGTACGGTGTGCAGCCAGAGGCGCTCGTCGAGTGGAGCGGCGCTACTCTTCTCCACTCCCTTGGGCGTGGGGCAGCGGATCTTTGTGCGCGGCGGCGATCCACTGGTCGGCCGGTTCGAGTCCCCATTGGTAGCCCCGGTGTTGGCAACGCTGGAGGCCGCACCGGATGACGCCGTCGAATCCAAGAGCAATCCGTGGATGAGCGGCGTCAACGAGTACGACACTGGCTTTTGTCCGCTGCAGGACGGCTATGGGTGGACCAACTCTCTCACCTGGCCCTCCGAGAGCACCCAGATTGACGAGAACCGCCGCTTTAGGCCCGGTCACCCGGCGGTTGACATCGACACGGCCGTCGGCGAGCCGGTCTATGCGGCCGAGACGGGAGTCGTCATCTGGGCCGGGTACAGCCTCTGGGGCTATGGCAACCTGGTCGTGTTGGCTCACGGGGATGGCTGGCAAACGTATTACGGGCACCTGAGCGCTGTGACCGTCGCTTGCGGTCATGAGGTCCTTCAAGGCGAGGCCATTGGCCTCTCGGGTCAAACCGGCGAGACCAGCGGCTCCTATCTGCGGTTTGAGGTGCACCACGGGGGCTATGCCTACGATCCGCTGGAGTGGCTGCCGTAACCTGTCCGATTGACCTTCCCACTCATTGCGCTGCACCGAGCGGTGGCGACAAGGAGCCAACGCCAGACGATCAAGCCACGTTAATGCACAGGAGGACCGACTATGCGTAAGGTGATCACTGGAGTGTACTGGCTGTCGCTCGGGATGGCCAACGTCTACCTGGTCAGAGACGGGCGGCGCCCTGACGCTTTTCGACGCTGGATCACCGCGGTCTGCCGGCCGGATTCTGCAGGCGATCCGCGCGTTGGCCGGACGTTCCGACGCCCTGCGCCACATTGTCATCACCCACGGCCACAGCGACCACATTGGAGGCGCGGCCGCTATTCAGCAAGAGACTGGCGCCACCATATGGATGCACCCGGTCGAGGCCGGCGCGCTGACCACCGGCGAGGGCAACCGGTACGTGGCGCCGCCCAACGCCGGGCTGTTGGCCCGGTTGGTGCCCGGTGGGGTGCGGCCGGCCCCGGTGGAAGGCGAGCTGATCGACGGCGAAGCGCTCCCCTTTGCGCCTGCCTGGCTGTGCTACTACACGCCGGGCCACACGCTGGGCCAATGCTGCTTTCACAACGAGGAAAAAGGGGTTCTGATCACCGGTGACGCCGTGATGCGCTGGTTCGGCCGTCTCTCGCCCCCCTTTAAGGCAGCCAGCGTCGATGTGGCCCGAAATCGGCAGAGCTTACAGAGGCTGGTCCAACTCGATTTCGAGGTGCTCCTCTTTGGGCACGGGCCGCCGATCACGCGCGACGGCCGCCGGGTGCTAGAAACCTGGCTGGCCCGTCAGCCTATGCGCTAGCGATCCAACTCGATCAGGAGCGGTTTCCCCGGTTGCTCGCCTGTCGTCAGCCGGTACATGCCCACCCTGACCGACAGCGGCCGGAGGGCGTTGGCCGGCGCCCGCAGTTGCAGGGTTTCCTTCACCACCTCACCCTTGGCCCACAGGGACATCGGATAGCTGCCGTCGTGGGGCATGCTGTCCACCTGATCAACCAGGGCGCCGTCGGCCGCCAGCAGGTGCACATAGAGGGTAAAATCGAATTCAATCTCGCTGAGCGCGCGCCAATAAAGGGTGAGCTTGGCTGCGCCATCCTCGCCCGCCTTGACCCAATCATAGCCCAGCAGCTCCACCGATTCTCCCAGGGAGAGACCGAGCTCGTGTTGCATCTCCGGAACGTCATAGCTGCGCGCTGGAGCTACCACGGTCAACGTTCCCAGGGTAGCCGATCGCACCTGTCCATCAGGCGCGACCACCTCCACCACCAGAGGCCACTCCCCGGCCAGCGTTTCCAGGGGCACGCGGGGGTTGTACCGGTCGATCACCTGCGCGCCGGCCGGCCATTGGGACGTGGGGTAGGCGCCGTGCACCGGGGCTCCCTGGTAAAGCACCTGCTCCCCGGCGCGCAGTCGCACTTGATACGCGTCCAAAGGCGAGTCGGCCCGCCAAAACAGGGTGAGAAAGAGAGGCGCCCGGGTGCGCGCCTCGACCGTATCCAGGTTGGCGCCCAGTAGCCAGAGACCCGGCGCCAGTTCCGTCCCCACCGGTGTGCGATACGACTGCGCCATGTCGTCTCCGGCCGCCTGCGGCACCGATTTCGGCACGGTCACAGACAGACTAGCCACGGTGCCGGCAAACCCGCCGTCCTCCCCCACGACCGTCAGGTTGGCGTCTTTATCGGGCGAGTAAAGGCCAACCTGCAGGACGTACTCACCGGGGGGAGCGCCGGCCGGCAGCGGCACCGTGATGCGATCCAGGAATCGCTCGCCCGGCGTCCATTGGGCGGACGGGTACTGAAACGGCAGACTCTCGCCCCAGGTCAACCCCCACGCGTCCACCAAGTGCGCAAAGACATGGTAATCGTCGCTTGGGGGTAGGTTAAGCACCCGCCACAGGAGCGCCACATCGACCGCGCCGGCCGAGGAATCCAAAACATCATACCCTTCCAATTGGATTACGTGACTGAAATCGACCCGGGTCTCGTGACCGACCGCCAGCAGGGTGCCAGCGTCGAGGAGATAGAGTTCAAAAGCCGGCTCCCCGTCAGGACCATTAGGGATGTCAGCCTCGGCGCCGCCTGGGTCCGGCAGGTACGCCTCGGCCCAGCGATAGTCGGTAGAGCGCGGCACCAGCAGCAGCGCCGGCCGATCGGTCCCATCGTTGGGCGGAGGCGCCACCACCGTCCGGCCGCCAGTGAGCCATTTGAACGTCTCGTACCCAGGCGCCAAAAAAGCAAGAGTCGGATGCCGGTAATGGATCGAGGCGACATACACGGTTGTGTCTGACAAATCTCGGTGGTTCAGCCATTCCGCCATATCAGCCAGGTCGCCGTCAGAGATCTCGTAATGGTCCGAGCGCTGTGCCAGGGCGTGATAGTCACGAACGGTAAGAGGCGCTGCCAGGAAGACGAGGCCCGCTACCACCAGGCAGACCACAGAGGTGACCGGAAGCCGGTCCTCGACCAACCGCAACCGGCGCAGTCGATCAACAAGCCAGACAAGCCCCAGCGCCGGATACAAATGGACCAGCGGCAACAACCCGGCCGCCCGGAGGTGATGGGGCACGATGTCGGTCACCGTGAGGGCAGTGGGCAGGATCATGGCTGGAATCCAGGTCAGTAGCAGGACGTTGCGCGGCTCGCGCCAGCGGGTCCCGATTCCGCACCAACTGCACCCCGACCAGAACCAACCCACCCAAAAAGGCGGCCACCAACAGAGGGCCGAACACCGGCTTGCCCGGCAGGTTCAGGCGCGGCAGCGGGTCACCGGCGACGAAAAAGAGACCCAAGGCCCTGGCAAATGCCTGGGGCAGAGTGAGCGTAACTCCCTGGGCTGCCACCTGCTCGATGCGCACCGCAAACCGTTCCGGGTTCCGCCAGAAATAGAGACCCAGGGGCGCCACCACGGCCGCGGCCGTCGCCACAAAGAGGCCAACCTGCGCCAGGCGCTCCCGCCGTCGAGCTCGATCCGAGGCGACCAAAGCCAGCAATGCGGCCGCCAACGGAAAGGGAAAGAGCCTAGCAGCCAGATAGGTATAGCCGGTCAACCCGCAGGCAACCCCGGCGGCGACCAGCGTCCACCAGCTCCGTTGGCGGGACAGGCCCCGCCAGAGCAGCGCCAGCGTGAGAGCTTGCATCAACGGCTGCGCGATCGCCCGCAGCCCCACCCGGCTCAGCGCCAGGTGCCAGAAGGAGGTCGCCAGCAAGCCGGCCGCCAGCAGCGGCAGCAAGCTTGGCGACCCACTTTCTCGCTCATCGGGGTACAACTCGCGCACGCACCAAAAGGTGGCCGCCACCGTCAGCGTGCCCAAGAGCGCGCTGGTGAGCCGCAAGGCCAGCAGGTTGGCGCCCACCAGCTTGGATACCAGCGCGGCGGCGTAAAAAAAGAGCACCTCTTTGCCGGTATAGGAGGTGATAAAGAGCGGCCGGTATCCACCATTCGCAATCCCCTCGGCCAGGATCCCGTTGGCTGCCTCGTCATAATACGGCCCGGCCGGCGGCCGCGGCAGCCCTCCCACGCGCAGCACTGCAGCCAGCAGGATAACGGTCACTATCCCGAACAGCCAGGCCCTTGTTGTGCGCGTTGTCATCGGACGGTCAACGAACCAATCGCTGCCTGGGATGACTGCAACCGATCGCCAGTCGCCAGATCGTAAAAGCCGGCTGCCAGCGTATATGATCCAGGCGGCAAATCAGCCGGGAGAACAAGGGTATGGGGATCGAGGAGGTACTCCCCGGGCGCCCAGCCGGGCGTGGGACGCGTCCACCCGGCCGGCACACCGTCGGATTGGGCCACGATGCGGCCGTCAGGCGCCAGCAGGTGAAGGTAGACCCGGTAACTGGTCTCGGTCTCGGATCGGGACAGCCAGACGAGGTCCAGCGCTGCGCTTTGGCCTGGATGTAACTCGCCGTCCTCTAGCCGATACCCGACCAGCTCGGCAAACGGCTCACCAGTTCCGAGCGCATAATCGGCCCCTACGGCGTGGGCCACGGAGGGTGGGGTCCAGACCCGGTCGGGGGCGGTAACGGTCAGCTCTCCCAGAACGATGAACTGTCCGATTGGCTCACCGTCCACATCCCGCACGCCCAGTTGCCAGGTGTGACGGCCGTCCTCCGCCCGACCCGGTACCTGGACCAGGTGCTGTCCCGTCAGCGGGTCGCGGGGGCGCCACGTTGATGGTGGCGCGTCGGCGCGCACGAGCGGCCGCTCCCATTCGCCGACGGACAGCCCGGCCGGGTCCACCAGCCTGAGATGGGCGGTCATGGGCGGCAGGCTTGCCTCCGCCTGCCAAAAAAGGGTGATCAGAGCGGGGTCGCCCGGCGCCGCTTCTCCCCGGTCCAGGTTGAACCCCAGCAAGGTCAGGTCCTCCCAGCGGTGACCGCTAGTATACTGCATCGGCAAGCTGGCGGGGGGGCGATCAGGTCGGTTTATCTCCACCTCGCCGATGATCGCATCCGGGCCAGCTACCTGGCCCGCAGCGTCGAGGACGTTGAGCGGCGCGAGGGTGGAGCGGTCAAAGACGGTTAGTTTCAGCAGGTAGCGACCTGCCGGCGTGCCGGGCAGAATCGGCACGCTGTGGCTATCCCAGACCCACTTGTCGGTTTGCCACCCGGCCGTGGGCGGATAGGGCTGATATCCGCGCGGCCGGTAGGTCTCCTTGGCGCTCCAGACCATCCCCTCGGAATCCACCAGCGCGATCCGCGCAGCATAGTCGCCGGCCGGCCGCTGCCAGGTTGTCCAGGCCAGGTCGATGCGAAACTCGGATCCGGCCGGCGCCGGATCGAGTTGATAGCCGAGCAATTGGAGGCCATCGGCCAGCCGCAGAGCGGATTGGTGCTCGAGGCCAACTAGCACGCTGTCCTCAAGCCTGGGCTGCCGTAGCGGCGTGCGCTCCGCATCCACCACCAGCTTGAATCCCAGCAGCGCCACACCCAGCAAGGCAATCCAGAACATCGTAGCGGCTGGCGCGGGATCAACCGAAAGTACCGGGCGCTCTCCTCTGAACCGTCGCGCCGTCAGCGCCAGGATCGACAACCCGACCGCCGCCAGCAACGAGAGCCCGGCCGCCAATCGGCGCAATGGGGTCGGTTCCCAGCGGATGGTCACCGTGTGGCGGCCGGCCGGCACCAAAAAGCTGATCAAGCCCTCCGGTTCAGTCGGATTGATCGGCGCCAACTCTCCATCTACCCCGGCAACCCACCCCGGAAAATAGAACGTGTGGTAGAGCGCCTGAAAGGGTACCGGACTCTCTAGCTCGATCTCGGCCCGATTGGGGCCATAGACTTCGCCAAGCAGGCGAGCGCCCTCGGGCATCGCCCCGAGGTCAAAACGGCGCGCCGCGCCCCCGGCACGCAGGGCGGCCTCCATCGGTGAGCCTGAGGGCCGTTGCGCCACCCAGCGGGGGAAGTAGCTCCCTTCCGGATCGACGCCGACCAGTCCGGTCTCGCGCTCATAATCGTACAGGTCCGCCAGCTCCGGGAAGGCGGGGGCCGGACATCGAGTCGGGTACAGCCATGGCAGCGCTGTCGTCACCAGGATACTGATCGCCGCCAGGACAACAGCTACCCACCAGCGCCGGGGCAGCGCCGGGACTAGCGCCCCAACCAGCACGGCGGCCGGAAGCGTTGCCCGGCCGATCAACCGCCACGGGAACTGCACGAAACGGACCAATGGTAGGTTTTCCCACAGCCACACCGATGCTGGAGTTGCCAGAAAGAGATAGCCGGCCGCGGCGACGGCAAAAAACAGGGCCACGATCCGATTTTTGGACCTGCCGCGCCACGCGACCACCAGCCCGATCACCGCAAGCAGCGCCAGAGGCAGGCCGAGCGGGATGGTCAGCGGCGGGTTTATCAGCGAGGCATCGCTGGCAAAAGGCGGCGCCAGGATCTCGCCCAAGCGCGGAAAGTTGAAATGAAAGTCATTGTTTCGCGTGGTGTAGGACATGAACAACGTGACCATGTCCTGCTCCAGTACGGCCGGCAGCCAATAGAAGCCAGCCAGCACAAACCCCAATCCCAGCGCCCCGACCGCATAGAGCGTCGTCCGTAGCCCTGCCCGGTGGGCCCAGGCGAGCACGAGCAATGCCAACCCCAGAAAAGGGGCGAACAGCAGCGACGAAATGTTGTGCGACAGGAACAGCAGCGTCACAGACAACGCCGCGGCCGTCAGCGTGATCGGCCGCGGCCGCTGCAAATAGACCACAAAAAGCCACAGGATAAAGGGGAACAGGCCCAACGCCACCGACTCGGGCAGATTGCCCCGGTAGAGCGAGTCGATGAACTGGTACGGCGCATACATGTACGCCACGGAAACCAGGATGCCAGCCAGCGAACTGCGCCACAGGTCGCGCCCCAGCAGATACGCTCCCCAACCTGCTGCTAGCAGGCTCAGCGCGTAGGTGAGGTTGAGGGCGGCCGGAATGCCCAACCCCAAGAGATAATAAAGCTCCCCCAGGTAGTAACCCAGCGCCCCTCGGTAGTTGAAAAAGGGATAGCCATAGCCAAAGGCCAGGCCTGGCGTCCACCGGGAAAAGGGCGACCCGTTCTCGATCGCATGGCGTAATGCAATCAGGCGATGATAGTGCAGATCGTTGTCGTGGGTGCACAAGAGCTCACCGTGAAGCAGCGGCGCCAATGCAGGAATGGCTAGCAGCGTCACTAGCGCCAGCGGCAACCATCGCTCAAGGCGTTTTCGCGCTCGCCCTTCACCCACTGGCAGCCCTCACCATCAACGGTTGCGGCAGTTGCAATCGATCATCCGGTAGAATCAAGGCTGTTCCGTCGCCCACCAGATCGGTCAGCACAAGGCGGTCCCCTGTGGCGGCAAGATAGAGCCCGACGACGACCTGGTACACCCCCAGCGGCGCGGTGTCCGGCAGGAGTATGTCGTACCGGTCCGCCACCACCTGGCCGGGCGCCCAGGTGTTGCTGGGCAGCCCCCCGGGCCAGCGGTCGTCCTGGGCGACGATGGCGCCGTCCGGCCCCACCAGGTGCACAAAGGCAGTGTACGCCTCTTTGGGATGATCCACCGCCTGCCAATAGAGGACAATTGTGGCGCCCTCCCCCGGCGCCAGGTCGGCCGTCTCTACATCCGCGCCGCGCAGCAGAATGGATGCTCCTAACCTGACGTCAAGTGGCAGAGGGATATCGGCCGGCAGCTCGTAGAGCCGGTCGGAGGCCAGGACCTCCACCTCGCCCAGCGCTACGGCCGGCCCGGGGAGCGGGGCCCCGTCGGCGGCCGTTGGGGCCACCACCAGAGCATAGCGGCCGGGGGTGAGCTCTGGCGGGGTATCCAACGAGTACTTCTCGCGCACCACCTCGTTCGGCCGCCAGCGACCCGAGGGGTAACGACTGAGGGGCAGGATAGTCTCCACCTCGTCGCCCAATCGCACACTCAACGTCAGCGCGTCGGGGAGAACTGTGCGAGCCTCCCAGAATAGCTCAAACTCGACGCTGTTGCCACCCAGCAAGTGTGCCGCCGGCGGTGTAAAGCCCAACAGCGCCAGCGCACCGCTGGACCACTCGGCTTCGGCTGCGACCGGGAGTGCGATTTGCCCCCCGCCAGCCGGCGCCTCTGGCAACGGGACGGTTACCCCCTCTTGAGTATATTGGACCCCGGCAAAAGCGCCGTCGGCCGCCAGCAGTGGCAAACGCTGCCCGGTGCCGGCCTCGAACAACGAAAGCTCTACCCTGTACTCGGCCGGCGGGATGCCGGCGGGAAGCGCCACGCCATAATCCACCTGCGGGGTCTCGCCGGGCGACCAGTGCTCGGGGTAAAAATAGACCTCGTTTAGCAGTGGGGTCTCGGTCTCGACCCATAGGTGGTTCCACGCGTCCCGAACTGCTACGTGGACCGTGTAGCGTTCGCCGGGTCCCAGCAGCCTCCAGCGCACGGTTAACACGACCTGGCTGCTCGTGGCGCTCGCGTCCACCCCCACGATCTGGACCCGGTCGCTGTAGGACAATGGAGCGGGCAGATCAGTTATCGCTGTGGGAGACGGCCGGGGCGGCGGCTGGAAATAGACCCACGCCTGGTCAAGCCCCCCAAAGCGAACGGCGTGAACCAGGCGGGCATCCGGGGACAATTGGTCCTCAATGGCTGGGTCCAACTGCCGGTCGGCCGCGCTGAGGATCACATAGTCGGCTTGGGCAATCTGCTCATCGTCGAAAAGCAACGTCCGGCCGGGGAAAAAGGGCGCCAGAGCCGGCGCAGCCCCGGACACGGCCGTCGTTTCACTCGCGCCTGCCTGTTCCGCCAACCAGCGGCCGGCCGCGCTGATCCCCTCTCCCCACCCCACCGTCATCACCCGCCGGGCCACCCGCGCGCCGCCCAGGAGCGGGTTGACCGCCGCCAGTGGGTAGGGAACCGTTGACAGCAGCAAGAGCGCCTGCAGACCAATTAGCGTTGGGCCGAGCCAACTGCGCCCTTTTCCTCTCAGCCCCTCCCAACCGGCCGCAGCGACCAGCGCGAGGGCGGGAAAGACCGGCAGCGCGTAGCGGTCAAACTTTTTTGCCGCCAGACTGACGCCAGCAAGGAAGAGGGGAACCCACAGCAGCAACATCAGGATCACCGGAGCGCGCGGTCCGAATCTCCGGCGACCGATACGCCAAAGCGCCAACAGGGAACCGACCAGCACGACCGGGCTGAGACGAAAAGCGACCACCACCGGGTAAAAGACAACCCCGTGATCGAGAGCTACCTGTCCCATAAAGAAGGTTGGACGAAACGCGGTCTCGACGTGGCGTTCGGCGACGCCCGAGATGGTGCTCGCCACCTGCCCCGGCGCCGCCCACAGCGCGGGCAGTACCACCAGGGCGGTCAACGCCAGCCCAGCCATCCACACTCCACCGTGGGCCAGCGCCCTTTTGAGACGCGCGCCAGTATCGCCTCCCAGGTCGCGGCCGACCCACAGCGACCCCACGATGACCAGCCCCAAGAAGGGCAACAGGAGCACCGCCGGTGACTTGGTCAAGATGGCAAGCGCGGCCGCCGAACCGGCGACTCCGGACCAACGCAGTGCACTCCGATGTCTCGCAGGCGCCAGGAGCGCTCGGGCCAGGGCCAACAGCGAGAGCGTGCTCCAGGTCACAGTCAGGCCGTCCACGTGCAACAGCCCCGACAGCCCGGAGACAAACGGGTCCAGGGCCAACAAGAGAGTTGCCATGAACGCCGCCCACCGGCCGAGCAGCGGCCGCGCCAACGCCAAGATACCAACGACGCCCAAGCTGTTCGCCAGGACGACCGCCAGCCGGCCGGCCGAGAGAAAGGTAGCCAATTTGTCCAGGGCGGTGACATTGTCGGGCGCTAGCCAGGCCAGGCGGGTGATCCATTCATAGGTCGCAACGTCCCCCGGCCGCAGCGCCAACTGACCGCTGATCGCAGCGGCGCCCAGCCAGGTCGTCGTGACGCCGGGGTGCCCGCTGACCAGGGTGTCGGCCCAGCGCCCTTCCAGGATCGCCTGCCGAAAGGCAACCGAACGATAGACCCAGGCCAACTCGTCAGGGGTGGCGTAACGACCCAGCGCACACAACCGCGGCAGGAGCGCGAGGGCCAGGAGCAGGACCGCCTGCCAGCGGAATTCGAAAGTCAAGCGCGATAGCAGGTCAAGTGTCGGGCGCGGACAAGCGGATGGCTCTCTGCGCATCATCTGGCGACTGCCAGGCGTGTCGGACACGCCAAACTTAGAGATATCCCAAATTGCGCAGCCGCTCTTCGATCTCGGCTGTCTCGTCGGCGCTCAGAACGGCCTGCTCGCGCTCTTTTGCCTGCACGTCTGCGTACAGAACGCTCTCCGGCCGCTCCCAGATTTCGGTCAACACCCGGCCGTCCATCTGAGAAGGGATGGGCAGGCCGAACAGGTGCAGGATGGTCGGCGCCAGGTCCCTCAGGCGCGTCTGGGTCAGGACCTCCCCGCGCCGGATGCCTGGGCCGCTGGCGATCAGGACCCCTTCGCTGCGATGACACCCCGAGTCCCCGCGAATCTGCTCGGTCACCACGCGGCCGTTGGTCGCAAAGAGTGGAAAGGAGATCATCCGATACTCGTCGAGCACCAGGTGCAGGTCGGGTCCATGAGCTGCGTACGGACCGCGATAGCTGCCGTCGCGGGAGACAATGCTGGTGACCAGCGGCCGGCCGTTCTCGTCATACAGCTCGTTCAGAGCTTTTCGCACCTGTTCCAGCACAGCGGCATACTCCTTCTGGCTGACGATACCGTTCGGTTCGCGGCCCTCCAGGTTCAAGTATATCTGCCCAACGTGGCCCATGCTATAGGCCAGGGTGCGCGACCAGTCAACGGCGTCATACGAGAGAAATCGCCCCATGATTTTGTTGCGGGTCCCCTTGCTCACTCGCGCGACCAGGTTTTGCAGCCCCAACTGCGCCAGCCAGCGAAAGACAGTTGCCGGCGTCAGGCCGAGTCGAAAGACGGCCGCCCTGAGTCGTGTCCAGGGGTCCCCTTTGAGCTTTAGGAGGCCCTGCGCCATCAAGTGGTTGTTGAGATTGACGATGGCGTGCAAGGGACCGAATCCGTGGTCCGACATGGCGAGGACGACCGTGTCCCCGTCGAGCTGGTCCAACATACGGCCGACGGCCGCGTCCACCCTGGCATAACCCTCGCGGATGGCATGCTCAAATGGGCCAGGCTCATGGCGCGGATGGGTCGCGTCCATGAACCGCCACATGGCGTGCTGCATCACGTCCAGGGACAGAAAATGCACCATAAAGAGATCCCAGGGCTCGTGTTGCATGAGATGCAGCCCCCATCGGCCGTGGGTCTCGATCAGATCATACAGGTCAGCCACAAAGGACTTTTCGGCGCCGGGCGTGTACTGCACCTGCGGGGATATGCGGTAGGAACCGAGGCTCGGCTCGTAGCGCCGGATCAGGTCGGCCGGATAGCAGATGCCTCCCCCGCGGGCCGGCGAGAGCAGGCCGGTGACCATAAAGCCGTTGACCGGCTGCACAGGGTAAGTGACTGGGACATTCATCACCCCGATCCTGAGCCCCGCCTCGGAGAGGATTTGCCAGATGGTCGGCTGGCGGATGCTGGTCGAGTTGACCAGGTCAAAACCGTCGCCCTTGGGGCGGATAAAATCAAATACGCCGTGCTGCCCCGGATTGCATCCGGTCATAAAGGTGGGCCAGGCAGGCGAGGTGACCGGCGGCAGGGTCGATTCCAATTCGCCGTGCACCCCATTCCCCATGAGACGCGCCAAGTTGGGCAGGTGACCGGCCGCCGCCCACGGCCGTATCAGGTCAAAGGTGGCGCCGTCAACGCCAAAGATCAGCACACGGGTCATTCGTGGTTCCTGGAGAGGAAGGTGCGGACGTAATAGATAGGCTTGTCCTGGCTCTCGTAATAGGTGCGGATGACAAGCTCTCCCAGCAACCCCATGGCGAGAAACTGGACACCGATCACGATGAGCAGGATTGCAAGCAGCAAGAGCGGCCGTTCGCCGATCTGGTAGCTATAGCCATGAATCAACTTGAGACTGGAGAGATAGAGCCCTATCAGCACCCCCAGCGCGCTAGAAACCAGCCCTACCCCGCCAAAGAGATGCATCGGCCGGCCAAAAAAGCCAAGCATGAAATAGACGGTCAACAGGTCCAGGATGACCCGGAACGCGCGATCCAGGCCATACTTGCCGTACTTGGCCTCGCCGCGCTTCCGCGGCCGATGGTTCACCGGCACCTCGGTCAACCTGATACCCACCCAACTGGCCAGCGCGGGGATGAAACGGTGCATTTCGCCATACAGGTGGATATTCTCCACCACCTCGCGCCGGTAGGCACGCAGCGAGCAGCCGGTGTCGTGCAACTTGACGCCGGTGGTGCGCGCAATGAGCCGGTTGGCGATGGCGGATGGGATCTTGCGGATGATATTGTCCTTGCGGTTCTGTCGCCAACCGGCTACGACATCGTATCCCTCGTCCAGCTTGTCCAACAGCGTCGGGATGTCGGCCGGGTCATTCTGCAGGTCCGCATCCAGCGTGACCACGACCTCGCCCCGGGCATGATCAAAGCCGGCCGCAAAGGCGGCCGACTGCCCAAAGTTGCGCCGAAACTGGATCACCACGACCCGTGGGATCAGCCGCGTGGAACGCTTCCATCAGCTCGAAAGCTCTCATCTGTGCTGCCGTCGTCCACCAAGACGATCTCGTAATCCTGTACCACGCCGTCCAGCGCGGCGGTGATCTGCTCGTACAGCGGCCGGATGTTGGGCGCCTCGTTGTAGACGGGTGCAACAACGGATAGAGCAACGTCTCGTCTCGGGTCAGCCATGATGCGAAATTGTAACACCTTCACCTGTGCTTGACAAAAGGACCGCCGATTGCGATAATACCGGCCAGGATGTAGCCAGAACGTGACAGAACGGTTCAGATGACGACAGAACGGTCGGTAGACTGAGAGAGCCGCCAGGGAGGTTGGGTCCAAGACTGCAAGCCCAGCCCGGTAATGAGTCTGCCAAGTTCCCTCTCGAGCTGACGGGTGAAAGACACGACTTGTAAGTAGTCCGCTCCGGCAACCCACCGTTACCAGGGTAGCCAATCGCCCAAGGGGCTGTTGGTGCAAGAGAGCCCGGCTTGACGCCGGGAAGCAGGGTGGTACCGCGAGAGCATGGCCCTCGTCCCGCAATGGGATGAGGGCTTTTTGGTTGGTGGCTGACTGGCATGCATCAAGATAGGGCACAACTAACCAGGGACGGACGGCCGATCCGCGTTCGTCAAGCAGCCTATGGGGACGCGCCCGCGCTGCACCGCGGACTGCTGGCTGTGGCCCACGAGGGCAACATTGGCGTCGAACCGCCCCAGGTGGGCGACCTGACGGCCACGATCGAGCGACTGCGCCCCTACCTGACCAACTCTCGCAGGACGATGTTGGTAGCCGAGTTGAATGGCCAGGTGGTGGGCGCGATCTCGCTCAACCCCGGCCCCTTGGGCGACAAGGACAAACACTGGTGTAGTTTGCTGCTGTGGGTGGTCACCGCCGAGCGCGGCGCCGGCGTCGGCAACGCCTTGGTGGGCGCCGGCCTGACGTGGGCGCGACGCGAAGGATTTCGAGCGGGCCGTCGCCGAGGTCTTTGGCAATAACCAGGCCGCTATCACGCTTTTGACCAAGTTTGGCTTTGTGACGGAAGGACGGCAAAAGAACCTATTCGTCCTTCCGGGGATTGGCCATGTAGACAACATCCTGATGGCATTAGACCTTGAGGTTGGGACCGCCACCAGTACAGCTTGACGCGAGAAGAGGAGAGTCATGTTAGAACAACTAGAAAAACTCCATACGAGGCCGTCGAGTCGCTAACTCGTATCAGCGACAGCCAAGCCTTGGACGCCTGGGAGAAGCGGCTCATCGGGCGCAAGGGCGCTGTCACCTTGATGACCCGCCGGGTCGGCGAACTCTCCAAGGAGGAACGGCCGGTTTTCGGCAGGCGGGCCAATGAGATCAAGCAGGAGTTGACGGCTGCCTATGAGGAAAAAGAGGCCGCCATCAAGGCGGCCGAGATGGAACAAGAGATCGCCGCCGGAGCCATCGACGTGAGCCTTCCGGGCCGGCCGCGCCCCCTCGGCCGGCTGCATCCCTCCACCCAGATTCTACGCGACATCTATCGCATCTGGGGTGACATGGGTTTCCAGATATACCGCAGCCGCGACGTCGAGACCGACGAGTACAACTTTCAGTTGCTCAACATGCCCCCGCACCACCCGGCCCGGGACATGTGGGATACATTTTACACCACCGAAGAAGGGATGGTCCTACGCACCCACACGTCGCCCGGGCAGATCCACGCGATGCGCGAGTATTGCCCGGAACCGATCCGTGTGATCCTGCCTGGCATGTGCTACCGGTACGAGCAGATCACGGCGCGATCCGAGATTCAGTTCCACCAGGTCGAAGGGCTGGCGGTGGGCAAGAACATCACGATGGCGGATCTGAAAGGGACGCTGAACAGCTTTGCGCGGCGGCTCTTTGGCGACCACATCCAGACCCGTTTCCGCTGCCAGCACTTTCCCGTTCACCGAGCCCAGCGCCGAGATGGATGTGGAATGCATCCTCTGTGCAGGGCGAGGGGTGCAACGTGTGCAAACACACCGGTTGGCTCGAGATCCTGGGCTGCGGCATGGTCCACCCCACGGTGCTGCAAGAACGGCGGCTACGACCCGGCCAGGTATTCCGGATTTGCCTTTGGCATGGGGCCGGAGCGGATCGCCATGCTCAAGTACGGCATCCCGGATATCCGCTACTTTCTGGAGCAGCGACCTGCGTTTCCTGGAGCAGTTCTAACCGGTTGGAGGAAATACAATGCAAGTACCACTCTCTTGGCTAAAGGACTATGTTGATATCACCGCTGCCCATCCCCGAACTGGCGGAACGGATGACGCTGGCGGGCTGGAGGTCGAAACGATCGAATACGTCGGAGTAGAGGGCGCTGACCTGGTCTGGGACCGGGACAAATTCATCCTCGCGCGAGTCCTGGCGGTGCGAGCCGCATCCCGATGCGGATCGGCTGGTGCTGGCTGAGGTGGATTACGGCGCCGGTCGAGCCGGAAGTACTGGTCACCGGGCGCGCCGAACCTCTTTCCCTACCTGGATCAAGAGATCAGCGGACCTGGATCTCAAATCGCCGATGGTGTTGGAAGGGGCGACGATCTATGACGGGCACCAGGAGGGGTTTGTCAAGACCAAGCTCAAGGGACGCAAGGTTCGCGGCATCATGAACCGGCACATGCTCTGCTCGGAGAAAGAGCTGGGCACTCTCGGAAGAGCACGAAGGGATCATCCTGCTGGAGTCCGACGACGCGCCGGGCACCCCATTGCAGGACGTGCTGGGGGACGTGGTCCTGCACCTGGACCTGACCCCGAACCTGGCGCGCTGCCAATCCATCGTCGGCGTCGCGCGAGAAGTGGCGGCGTTGACCGGGCAGCATTGCGCCCTCCGTCCGTGGCGGTGGTGATGGAGGGTGCGCCGGCGGCCGAGGCGATCGGCATCGAGATCGAGGACCCAGCGCTTTGCCCACGGTTTACCGCCACCCTGATATGGGATATCCAGCGCGGTCCGTCGCCCTATTGGATGCAATACCGGCTCAAGTTGGTCGGCATGCGCCCCATCAACAACGTGGTGGACATAACCAACTATGTGATGATGGAACTGGGCCAGCCACTGCACGCCTTTGATTACGACCTGCTGAACAATCGCGCCCAGGCTCGCAACGAGGCCAAGCCGACCATCATCGTGCGCCCGGCCCGGCCGGGCGAGAGCATGACGAGCCTGGATGGTGTCGAGCGCCGGTTCAACGACTATGATATCCTGATCACCGACACCGCCGGCCCGATCGGCATCGGCGGCGTGATGGGCGGCCTGGAAACCGAGGTCGTCGATGATACGCGGAATGTGCTGCTGGAGGCGGCCAATTTCAACTATATCAACATCCGGCGAACCGCCCAGGCCCACAAGCTACCCTCCGAGGCGTCGGCCCGCTTTGGCAAGGGTATTCACCCGGCCGACGCCATCCGGGGCGCGCGCCGAGCGGCCGAGTTGATGCGGGTCCTGGCGGGCGGCGCTGTAGGCAAGGGCACGGTGGACAACTACCCCGCACCGCCGCAGCCGGTGGTTGCCACTGTCACGCCGGCCCAGGTGACGCGAGCGCTGGGGGTCGAGCTTGACCAGGAGCAGATCGTCGCCATCCTGGAGGCGTTGTTTTTCAAGTGCGAGGTCAGAGACGGTGTCGTGTACGCAACAGCCCCCGACCACCGGCTGGACATCGGCACCGGCCTGGTAGGAACGGCCGACCTGATCGAGGAAATCGCCCGCATCTATGGTTATGACCGGATACCCGAGACCGAGATGGGCGATCGGCTGCCGCCGCTGAGGGCCAACCCGAAACTGGAACGCGAGGAACGGACCCGCGACCTGCTGGCGGCGGCCGGCCTGCAAGAGATCATCAGCTACCGGCTCACCACGCCAGAGGCCGAGGCGCGCATTCTCGCCCAGGGCGCCAGACCCGACGACCGGCCGTACACCACCCTGGCCAACCCTATCAGCCAGGACAAGGTAACGCTGCGTCACACGCTGCTCGAATCCATGTTTTCGACCGTCTCCGCCAACCTCCGCCACCACCCGCGGGTCGCGCTCTTTGAGATCGGGCAGGTCTACCTGGCGTCTGAAGAGGGCGACTTGCCCGACGAACCGACGCGCCTGTGCATCGGGATGGCGGGGCAACGCGAGACGGCCAGCTGGATGGGCGGCGACGAAAGGTTGATGGACTTTTTCGATCTTAAAGGTGTGCTGCAAACGCTGACCCAGGGCTGGCGGATCGACAACGTCCACTATGAACCGACCCAGCATCCCAGCTTTCAGCCCGGCCGGGCAGCGCGGCATCAGCGTCGCCGACGGCGACGCCACTGTCTACCTGGGGGTGTCAGGCCAGGTGCATCCATTGGTGGCGCAACGGTTCGAAATGCCGGCCGACGTGCCCTTGATGGCGGCCGAGTTGGATCTCGACGCCTTGCTCCAGGCCATACCGTCAGAGTTTACCGTGGAACCTGTGCCGCAGTACCCGGCCGTGTATCGCGATGTCGCGCTGGTGCTCGGACGAAGAGATACCCGCTGATAGAGTAGATCGGCTGATCTTGCAGACCGGCGGCCGCCTGCTGGCGAATGTCCGCCTGTTTGACATCTATCGCGGCGAGCAACTGCCGGCCGGCAAAAAGAGTTTGGCCTACGCCCTCGTTTTCCAGGCGCCGGACAAGACGCTCACCGATAACGACGCCAACAAACTGCGCGACAAGATCGTGCAGCGGCTGGCGTACGAACTGGGCGCCGAACTGCGCAGCTAGCAATCCGCTGGCATCCCGTGGCCCATCGCGCAGCGGGGTGCCAGCCCCCTGTTTTGCTGGTACAATTGTGTCCGCGCCTACGTGGACGAGTTGCTAGTCCATGTTGACCCCCTGACTGCGAAACGGAGCAAACCATATGATCCTCGACCAGAAGGTACGGGTGTTTCTCCAGGTGGCCCGCGCTGGTGGATTTCGCCGGGCCGCCAGAAGGCTGGGGCTGAGCCAATCGGCCGTCAGCTTTCATATCGACAAGTTTGAAGAAGAGCTGGACGTCCAGCTATTTAACCGACAGGGCCGCACCATCTCGCTCACCGCCGAAGGCGAGGTACTGCTGCAAGAGTTGGGGCGGGTGGAGCGTGCGGCGCGCCGGGTCGAGAACAGCTTTGCCTACCACTCGAATTTCCTGGGACGGCGGATTCGACTGGGGAGCAACGCGGTCGCCTGCCCGTTCACCCTTCCCTGGGTGATCCAGGGATTCAAGTCCCTGTACCCCGAAGTGGTTTTCACCTACAAACATATGGTCGATGAGCAAGAGTTGCTCAACGACCTGGAGGCGGGTGACCTGGACCTGGGCATCATTGGACACCAGATCCGGCATCGGAAACTGCATACCCACACCTGCTACGAAAGTGACATCATCCTGGCGGCCGGCGCGTCATTCGAGGTAACCGAGATCGACGCCACCGAGCTACCCAAACTGCCGCTCATTCTGGAGAATAGCGACAGGGGCCTGGAACTGCTGCTCGTTCAGGGTTTGAACTCGGCCGGGTTGAGCTTTAAGGACCTCAACGTTGTGATCGAGTCGGATAACCTGCCGCTGATCAAAACCTTTGTGCAGGCGGGCCTGGGGGCTGCTTTTCTGCCCCGCGTCACCTTGATGGACGAGTTGGACTGCGGCAACTTTCGAGAGATCCGGGTTCACTCACTGTCACTCAAGCAATCCATTTACCTGGCCCACCTCAAGTCGGGCTTTGCCAATCCCAACACGGCCCGTTTCGTCGAGTTTATCGAGAGTCAGGCGCAGGTGATCATTCCCGGCGTGCGCTAGCACCAGACACTCTCTTTTTTTGTCATGGCGCTCTATTTTATTGATGTTAACCCCCTTATATGATCAGTAAAATTTGACAATGGGGCGAATCTGTGATAAAAATCTCAATACAAAAGCTCTAGCAGGAGGAAGTTGATGACAGAAGAGAACCAGGTCCGCAAGACGTCCATCGTCGTCTTTAGCGGCGATATGGACAAGTTGATGGCTGCTTACATCATCGGCACTGGCGCGGCCGCGATGGGCATGGAAGTGGTCATGTTCCACACGTTTTGGGGGCTGCGAGCCCTGAAAAAGAACGTGAACACAGGTCAGGGCCTGTTTGGCAAGATGATCGGCTTTATGTACGGTGGAGACATCACCAGGGCCACGCCCAGCAAGTTCAGCTTTGGGGGCATCGGCCGCTGGATGTTCAAAAAGATGATGAAAGACAAGGGCGTCACGTCACTGCTAGAGTTGCGTCAGATGGCTATCGACCTGGGGGTGCAACTGCTCCCCTGCCAGATGAGCATGGACGTCATGGAGATTCGCCGCGAGGACCTGATCGATGAGGTCGGTGATGTGGTAGGCGTCGCGGCCTTTGTCTCCCACGCAGAAGAATCCCAGATACAGTTGTTCATATAAACCGAGGAGAAAGATGACCGAATATACTTCAGACCAGACATTGGATGCGCGCGGGCTCAAGTGCCCGATGCCTGTTGTCCGAACCAGCCAAGAGATCAAAAAGATCGCCGTTGGAGGCGTGCTCGAGCTGTTGGCCACCGATCCGGGTTCAGTCGCGGATATGATCGCGTGGTGCAAGAGCACTGGCAACGAGCTGCTGGACCGCTCGTCCGAAAACGGCCTATTCAAGTTCTACATACGCCGCATCAAATAAGAGAGCACTCTTTACAGACCCGCAACACAACCTCACCTGCCTGTTTGTCAAGTGAGGTTGTGTTCATTCTATAACTAAAGGTGTTCCCGATGGAGTCCATTCGGTATCTCTTTTTCTACATCACCCCTTATCTGGCGGTGATCGTCCTTGTGGGCGGCCTGGTTTACCGCGTTTCCACCTGGCGCAAAAAGAAACCAGTCCCCGCGCACCTCTCGCTTTACCCCCGGCCGCAGAGCCAGCGAGGCAGGCTGGGCGATGCGCTGGTAGACATGTTCACCCTCAGAGGTCTCTGGAAGGTGAACAAGCCCTTGTGGGTTGGTGCGTTCATCATGCACCTTGGCCTGCTCTTGCTGCTGCTCGGGCATGTGCGCACCGTGACCGATTACTACCTGATCTGGGACTTGTTGAACTGGGGAGAGACAGAACAACACCTGGTCTCGACCATAGGCGGCATCACGGCCGGCGTCCTCTTTATGATCCCCCTGTTTTACTTGCTTGGGCGGCGGTTTGGCGGGGCGGTCAAGTGGATCTCGACTCCTGAGGATTATCTCTTGCTCTTTTTGCTGCTGGGCATCGCCACCACCGGGAACCACATGCGCTTTCTGCTAGAGGTGGATTCGCACCAGATCCGCGACTTTATGCAGGGGCTTTTGTTCTTTAGCTGGGCTCCAGAGCCCGACAGCGCGGGCGCCTCGTTTTTCTATCATTTCGCCTTTGTGCAACTGCTGATGGTTTACTTTCCGTTCAGCAAGTTGAGTCACACCATCGGCACAGTTCTCTCCAAGATGGTAGCGCGGAGCTAAGGAGGTCAATGTGTTGGACCAGTTTCTAGAGATCGTCAGCGACCGCATTAACCGGCCGCTCCAGTACTACCAGGACATTTGCGTGCGTTGCGGCGCCTGCATCGACGCCTGTCACTTTTACGCCGCCACAGGCAACCCGTCCCACATTCCGGCTCACCGCATGACCCTGGTGCGCCAGGCGCTCCAGGGAAAGAACCGTTGGCTCACCTGGTACCGCGAGACCCCCGAGAGTCAAGACCGGCTCACCTCCCAGATTCAGGAAGCAATGTGGGAGTGCACCGGTTGCCGTCGCTGCGCCACCTTTTGCCCCTTTGACCTGGACACCGCGTTGCTCGTCAGCGTCGGCCGCTACGCCCTGCTGAACGAAGGGACCGGGCTGGAAGAGGGGACGGGGCACGGCATGATCCTAGAGATCGGCAACGCCGAGATCAGCAAGGGAGAGATTATCGGGGATCTGAAAGAGTTTTATATCGAGCAGATCAAACTTCTCGAGGAGCGCCTCAAACAAGAGTTCCACCCGGACGTCGAGATCCCAGTGGACAAAAAAGGCGCCCGCGTGCTCTATGTTCCGCTGGTCGGAGAGCACGCAACCGTCCCGGCCGCCAAAATCTTTCACGCCGCGGGCGAGGACTGGACTTTGAGCCTCTTTACCGCCACCAACCACTCTTTCTTTGCGGGCGACATGGCAAAAGCCAAGCAGGCAGCCAGGTGGATCATCGACGAAGCCCGCCGGCTGGAGGTTGACGCCATCGCGTATCCCGAGTGCGGCCACGCCACCCGGACCCTAATGTCCTATTTTGAGAGCTGGTACGGCGACGAAATTGCCGACATCAAGCGGATGAACCTGCTGCAGTTGGTGGACAGTTACATGGCGGACGGACGCATCCGAGTCCAAAGTGATACCTTTGCCACCCCAGTCACCTACCACGACCCATGCAATTTGGGTCGCAACGGTGGTATGATGGAAGAGCCACGGACGCTCATCAACTCGGTTGCCTCGGACTTTCGCGAGTTCGCCCCCAACCGCACCCTCAATTGGTGCTGCGGTGGAGGCGGCGGGTTGATCGCCGTGCCCGAGATGAAGGATATCCGCATGAAGGCGGGCAAGAAAAAGGCCGACCAGATCCGCCAGACCGGCGCCGAGTGGGTCGTGACCGCCTGTGAAAACTGCAAGACCCAATTGGAAGACCTGAACGAACACTATGAGTTGGGCATAGAGATCAAGGGAGTGGTCGATCTGGTCGCGGACGCGCTGATCCTGTAAAACGGCAATGTGGCAAGCACGCTATTTGGGGAGAGAAAACAATGAGCCAACACAGAACGGGACACGGGTCGGTCCGCGAATGGGAACAGTCGCTGATTGACGACTATTACAACCACCGCTGGCACCAAGTGATGGAGCCCCTCTGCGACCGATTGCAGCAGTGGAAAGAGGGTCAGGTCCCCCATGATGAAATGGATCAGTTT
>CAVOHX010000019.1:0-42061 GCA_963695825.1 uncultured Chloroflexia bacterium | reverse complement strand
CGTGGCGACCATAATTACCGATGTATTCGGGGGTGAGACGATCATCCCATCCTGGTTCTCATAGAGATAGCTGTCCCGATCCCCGGCCCCAATGAGCAGGTCAAGATCGTCATCCCCATCCCAATCCGCCCAGGCCACATCAAATGTTCGCTCTTCCGTGGGGGCTGTCCATGCCAGGGTCAGTGCGCCGCCGTCGTTGCGGTAGAGCCGGTCGTTGCCTATCCAGGTGCTGTCCCAGACACCGACAGCCAGGTCGAGATCGTTGTCATTGTCATAGTCCCCCCAGGCCAGACTGGTGCTGCGATAAGCCCCTGGTGAGGACCAAGCCAAGCTTAGCGCTCCGCCATCATTGCGGTAGACACGGTCGCTTGCGCCGATATTACTTACCGCCAGGTCGAGGTCGCCGTCGTCATCCCAGTCCCCCCAGGCCAGGTCGCAGGTCTCATCGAGGTCGGCCGACTACCAGGCCACATGAAGGTCCCCGTCGACGTGGCGCAGACCCGCAGGTCGTTCGTACACCGGTACCGCTTCAACCTAGTGATAGCTGTTCCCCACCGCCAGGTCGAGGTCGCCGTCGCCGTCATAGTCCCCCCAGGCCAGACTCGTCGCCATATCGGTCTCCGGCGACTACCAGGCAATCGGCACGTGACATCGGTTAGCGTAGACGTGGTTCGGCCGATCGGTGTCGTTCCCGATGGCCAGGTCCAGGTCGCCGTCGCCATCATAGTCCCCCCAGGCCACGCTCGCGTGGCAGCCCCGTCTCTGAGGTCCAGGCCAGGGTAAAGACGTCGCCCGCGTTGCCATAGACCCGGTTCTGATCGCGTAATTACCGACTGCCAGGTCCAGGTCGCCATCCCCGTCCCAATTGCCCCAGACGAAACGCTCGGTAGCCTCAGACTCGGCCGAGGCCCAGGCCTGGGTCAGAACAGTGTTTTCGTTGTCGTAGACCAGGTTCGCCCCGTTATAGTTGCCGGTCGCCAGGTCCAGGTCGCCGTCCTTATCCCAGTCCCCCCAGGCGACGCTTTGGGTGGCGTCGCTGATCGGCGCCGTCCAGGCCAGCGTGAGAGAGCCGCCGTCATTCGCGTACACCGGTTGGATTCCCCATCGTTGCCCGACGGCGAGGTCGAGGTCGCCGTCGTCGTCCCAGTCGCCCCAGGCCACGCTCTGGGTCGATGCCGTCACCGGCGACGACCAGGCCAGAGACGGACCGGCTCCACTGTTCTTGTAGACCTGCGTTGGGCGAACCGTCGTTGCCGACCGCCAGGTCGAGGACGCCGTCGTGGTCCCAGTCGCCCCAGGCGACGGCTCTGGGTCGAGGCGGTCGACTGGCAGCTGACCAAGTGAGTGCCAACCGTCCCACCCTCGTTGCGTAAAGCTGGTTCGCCGAGAGCCATCATACCGACCGCCAGATCGAGCGTCGCCGTCGCCGTCATAGTCGCCCCAGGCAACGCTCCGGATGGGCTGCACTGCAGCCGCCGTCCAGGTCGGGGAGAGCTTCCCATCGTCGTTGGTATAGATTTGTAAGGGCGCGTCGTCGTTGCCAACTGCCAGGTCGAGGTTCCCATCGCCGTCCATGTCGCCCCAGGCGACGCTGAACCTCTCATCCTGCTCGAACGTGGACCAATCCAGCTCGGCCGTGGCGCCGGCGCCGGCAAAGATCGCCGCCCGGCCTTCGCGGACGTTGACCAGGTCATCATCCCCATCGCCGTCCCAGTCGGCCGCGTCCAGGTCGAACGGGGTTCCGTCTAGGCTGCTGGTGGGAAAGGCGTCTTCCCACACCATGACCAAGGTGTCACCGGTGTTTTGATAGAGCGCGTTACCCATAGCCAGGTCGAGGTCGTTGTCGCCGTCATAATCCCCCCAGGCGGTGCTCATCGACCAGCGCAACTCGGCCGAGGTCCAGGCCAGCGCCAGACTGCCCCCGCCGTTGACATAGACCCGGTCCTTTTGCCGGGAATTGACGTCGTTGCCGACATTGCCGACCGCCAGGTCGAGGTCTCCATCCCCGTCATAGTCGCCCCAATCAAGCGCCCGGGTACAGTCGGTCTCGGACGAGACCCAGGCCACCGACCAGGTTCCCCCCTGGTCGTCGTAGACCCGGTTGGCCTCCGCCTCGTTTCCCACTGCCAGCTCCAGCTCGGGGTCGCTGTCCCAGTTCCCCCAGGCGACGGCGTATGTAGTATCGGTGATCGGCCCACTCCACGCCAGGGTCAGGCTGACCGTGTCGGTCACGCCGGCCGTCGAATAGATGCGGTTGGGTTGCTCGCTGTTGCCCACCGCCAGGTCGAGGTCGCCGTCGGCGTCCCAGTCGCCCCAGTCGACGCTCTCGGTCGTATCGCCCAGGGGCGCGGTCCAGGCTGGGGTCAGCGTCCCGCCACCGCTGCGGTAGATCTGGACCGAGGCGTCGCTGCACCCCTC
Organism: uncultured Chloroflexia bacterium; assembly: GCA_963695825.1. Classification (GTDB taxonomy): domain Bacteria; phylum Chloroflexota; class Anaerolineae; order Promineifilales; family UBA4811; genus CAVOHX01. The sequence goes on along the minus strand of CAVOHX010000019.1, from coordinate 39,643 downwards.
CAGCAGATCCAGGAATCCGTCCCCGTCCCAGTCCCCCCAGTCGAGGCTGGTGGTGTCGTGAGCCACCGGCGATCTCCAGGCCAGCGTCATCACGCCGGCCTCGTTCTCATAGACCTCGGTTTTGTAGCGCGGGTCATCGACATAGCTCTCGTAACCGATCGCCAGGTCGAGGTCGCCGTCGTTGTCCCAATCCCCCCAGGCGGCCGCGGTAGGGCTGGGATTGAACACATCCCTCTCAATCATCCAGACCAAGGCCAGTTCTCCCGGCCAGGCAAGGGCGCTCTGAACCTGGGCCAGCAGCAGCAGAATCACCAGCCCGCTGACTGCCAGACTCATCGGACGGAGTGATAGAGTGTCAAGCCGGCTCCAGGTGCGCGTTCGCATCATGATCTCTCCTCGTATTCTACTTGTCGCCGTGATCCTCGATCACCACATCCTTCCAGTACCACCACCGCAGCGACGACATGGGCAGGTTCCGCACCCAGGGCTTGACCAGCAGGTGGGAGCGGCCGTAGGTGATGGGCACGATGGCCGCCCCGTCGGCCAGCCGCTCTTGCGCCTGCCGGTAGATCGCCATCCGCTCTCCCTGATCGGTGAGGCGCATCGCCTTCCTCACCAGCCGGCCGTAGCTCTTGTCCTGCCAGCCGGTCCATCGAACGGCGTCACAACCCCGCAGAAAAGTGTCGGGGTCTGGATAGTCCGCAAACCAGGTAAAGGGAAAGCCCGCGGCCGGCTCGGTCTCCAGCCGGTGGAAAAAGGTCTCCAGGTCGCAGACCTGCATCCGAATCTCCACGCCAAGGTTTCGCTTCCATTCCTCGGCCAGGAACCGCATCGGGAGCTCGTTGCTCTCCTCTACCAGAAAAGTGACCGGGGGAAAGGGCGCCTCGTCCGAGTAGCCGGCCCGGGCCAGGAGATCGCGCGCGGCGGCGGGGTCGAAGGGCAAGCCGATGTCCGGCACGTGTCCCGGCATGCCGGGAGGCACCAGGCCGCCTGCGGCGGGAAAGGCATAGCCGCCCACCTTGACGTCGGCGAAAAGTTCCTTGTCAAAGGCGCGGGCAAAGGCGCGACGAACGCGCGGGTCATCGAACGGCGGCCTGCTCGCGTTGAACCCCACAAAGGTGGTCATGAGCGAGGGCGCCGAGAGATACTCCCCAGCATGTCGCTGGCGCGCGCGATCGCGCTCCGGTCCCAGCCCGAGCATGAAAAGCGTGTCGAGGTGGCCCTGGTCGTAGGCCGCCAGGCGGGCGGCCCCGTCCGGCAGGGCCATCAACTCCAGCCGCTCGACGTTTCCGGTCGCCCGGCCGTGATACCTGGTGCTGCGAACGAGGGTCAGCTTTTCATCATCCCACCCTTCCAGGACAAAGGGGCCGTTGGTGACGATGGTGCCAGCCTCAGCCCAGGCCGCGCCGCGCTCTTCCACCCGGTGCCGGGGCACGGCGTAGCTCGCGTTGTAGGTCAGCAGGTAGAGGAAATAGCTGGTCGGTGCCTCCAGTTCGACGACCAGGGTGCTGTCGTCGGCCGCGCGAACGCCGACGGTCTCTGGATCTTCGCTCTCCCCCTGATTAAAGTCTCGCGCCCCGCGCACGTCATACAGGAGCCCGGCGACCGGGGAGCGGGTGGCGGGGTCCAGGACCCGTCGCCAGGCGTAGACGAAATCCCCGGCCGTCACCGGCGTCCCGTCGCTCCACCGCACATCCTCCCGCAGATGGAAGACATACTCCTTTCCACCTGCCAGGACTTGCCAGCGGCGCGCCACATCGGGGATCACTTCCAGGTCGGCGCTCAGAGCGACCAGGCCCGAGAACAGTTGATCGACGACGCCGCTGGTGTCAATGTCGGCCGCCATCGCCGGGTCCAGGCTGACAGGCGGATAGGGCCAATCCACCCGCAGGGGGTGGGGCGCCGGGGGCAGGCTGACCTGGAGATCCGCCACGTGCCCCCAGAGCGCGAAACCCTCCTCGTAGGCCGCCCGGGCGCGATCGAAATCAAAGGCGATGTGATACGTGAGGCCCAGCTTCATCAGCGTCCGCGCCGTGCGCTCGTATAGCTTGGTCTCTTTCAGAAAGGCGAGCGCCCGCTCGTAATGATCGATCGCCTCCTGGTAGGCGTAGAGCTGGCGCGCCCGGTCCCCCGCCTGCAACAGGTAATCGATCGCCTTCTCCCGCTCGTCCGCCTCCGCATAGTGCCGGGCCAGTTGCAGCGTGATCTCGTCGATCCGCCCGGCGTACAGCACCTCCAGCGCCTCGGCCACCTCGCGGTGCAAAAGGCGCCGCTCGCCCGCGCTCAGGTCATCATAGATGAACTGCTGCAGCAGGGCGTGGGAGAACTGAAAGCGGGACAGGACCTGCTCCCCCACCCGGGCCTCGCCCTGATCTTCCACCAGCCGGTGCCGCTTGACCAACTGCTGCGAGAAGCTCCTCAGCAATTGACGCTCCCGCAGTTCCTCGACCCGCGCGATCACCTGGGCGGTGAACGCCTCTCCCTCCACGCTGGCGACCGTGAGAATGTCGCGCAATTCGTCCTCCAGGCGGTTGACCCGTTCCTCGATCACCCCCTCGACCCGCGGCGGCAGCGCCCCCCACGCGACCTCGTGCGCCTCGGACCATCCCGCTTCCTGCCGGACAATGTCACCTCGCTCCTGCAATTCGCGCAGCAGTTCGACGATAAAGAGCGGATGCCCGCGGGTGTGCCGGTAGAGCGCATGGCGGAAGGACCCGCTCAAGCCGTTGAACTCGGCATCCAGCAAGGCGTCGACGAACGCCTCTCCCCGCTCGACCCGCGCCGCATCCAGGTCCACCTCGATCTCCCCCAGGTAGCGTTTGAGCTCCGAGAGAAGCTTTTCCAGGGGGTGCCGCTCGCCGTCCCTCCCCAGCGCCACCTCGTCCGGCCGGTAGGCCCCCACCAGCAGGATGCGGCTCTCGCCGATCCGCCGCGCCAGGTGGAAAAAGAGGCCGAGGGAGGCCCGGTCCGCCCATTGCAGGTCATCGAGGATCAGCAGCAGGGGCTGCTGCGCCGCCATCGCCTGCAGCAGCCTGGTGACCTGCTCAAAGATGTGCTCCTGCTCCAGCTCGCCCGGCGCCGCCGGCTGCCGGCCGGCGAGCCCCTCCAGGCGGTCCAGCCAGCCAGCCTGCTCCGCCACAAAGGTCCCCACCCGGGCCGCCAGGCCCGCCCCCGGGATAAAGAGCCCCACCAGGTCCGGGGCGATCTCGACGACCGCCTTGCCCGAGAAGCGCAGAAAGGAGCGCAGGCGGCTGGCGTTCTCCTCAGAAGCCTCCTTCTCCGCCAGCTTGGCCCCGGGCGCGGCCGTGAGCATGTTCAGGATCTCGCGCAGCGGCAGGTAGGGGTCGCCGATGCCGGTCTGCGCATTGCAGGTACCGATAGCGGTCAGCAACTCCTGGTACGCCCGCTGGCTGCGCCCGACAAAATGGTTGATGAGGGCGGTCTTGCCGGCGCCGGCCTCGCCGGCGATGGTGATCACCTGCCCCTGGCCCAGGAGGCTCAGGACGAGGCGCCGCTGCAATTGGGTCAGTTCCTGCTCGCGAGCGACAAAGGGCGAGTCAGCCATGCGCACTCCTTTCAGAAAGCGTTCGATGTGGGTGCTTGATTGCCATCAAGTGGTTGGATATCGGATTGTAGAGGAATCTCGCCAGAGTTCCAGCGCGCAGCCGGTCTCCTGGGCAACTGGCAGTGCCTCCTGGCGATATGATACCCTCCAGGCCACCCAGAGGCAAATAGCCGAATTCTCTCATCTTGAATGTTGCCAAGGGCGACCTATGCTTTCAAATCGCACAAAAAACGAGTATTGCTACCCGAGACCGAGATGGGCGGGGGGTGGTAGTGAACCCCGATCTGTTGTACAATCATTTCTGTACTGTGGAGGAATATGATCATGCGAAAAAGCGTTCTCTATCTCATCTTGATGGTATGGCTATTGGGGAGTTGTGCCTCAGAGTCGGCGCCCACCCCTACACCCACGCCCGATCCGCAGGCCATTGCGGCGCAGGCAGGAACCGCGATGGCTGCGGCCGACGCGCTCCATTTCGTTTTCCAGCGGGACAGGCGCGCCCGCGTTCGTGGACGCGGAGCAATCACTGGCCTTTCGCCGCGCCGAGGGCGACTATCTCGCTCCCGACCGGATGCAGGCGACCGTCAAGGTCCTGGCGGGGAGCTTTGTCGCCGAAGTGCAGGTGATCTCGATCGGAGAGCAACGGTGGATGACCAATCTGCTGACCGGCCGCTGGGAAGAGGTGCCCGCCGGGTGGGGGTTGGACCCCGCCGCGTTCTTTGATGCGCAGGCCGGTATCCCGCGCATCATAGCCCAGGACCTGACCGTGACCCGCCTGGACGGACCGGTCGCCGTGGAAGAGCTGGGAGGGGATTTCTGGCATCTGAGCGCGGAGGTCGGCGGTGAACAGATCGCGATCATGTCGGGAGGGCTGATCCCTTCGGGGAAGGTGGACCTGGAGGCCTCGATCGACCCGGCGACTTTCCTGATCCACCGCATTCACTTGCTCCTGCCCGACTCGGACCCCCAGGAACCGACCGAGTGGACGATCGAGTTCAGCGAATTTGGCAAGCCGGTCGAGATCGCGCCACCCGGAGTACAATTCCGGGGGCATCGGCCCGGCGCCGGGTCTCTTGCGATGACTGACATACCCGAGCGAAAAACGCCCAAACCGATCTACATCCTGGCGCTGGTCTGCTTGCCGGTGTTCATCGGGGCGCTCGACCTGACGGTCATATTGGCCGTTCTGCCCCAGGTGATGTACGACCTCGAGATCCCTCTCCAGACCGGCCTGGACGAGGCGCAGTGCGCTGGTCACCGGCTACCTGCTGGCCTATACGGTGACCATGACCTTTATGGGGCGGGTGAGCGAATCTACTCGGCCGCCGACGAGTCTACCTGGCCTGCCTGGCGATCTTTACAGTCGGGTCGGCCGGTGTGGCGTTGGCTGAAACCCTACCGTGGCTAATCGCCGGCCGCGTGGTGCAGGCCATCGGCGGGGGGGCGATGGTGCCGGTCAGCATGGCGCTGGTCGGCGACCTCGTTCCTCCCGCTCGCCGGGCGGGGCTGCTCGGGCTCATCGGGGCCGTCGACACCGCCGGTTGGGTTGTCGGGCACCTCTATGGCGGCATCATGGTCCGCCTCTTTGATTGGCGCCTGTTGTTCTGGCTCAATATTCCGGTAGCGCTCCTGGCGCTGGGGCTGACCTGGTGGGCGATGCGCGACCTGCCGCAATCCCGGACGGCCGAGAGTCTGGACTGGACGGGGGCGATCCTGATCGCGCTGAGCCTGACGGCGCTCAACATCGGGCTCAGTGCCGGTGGCGAATTGACCCTCTCTTCCCGCGGCCTCGACCAGCACGCCCCCTGCCCGGGTATACCGTGCCGCTGGTCCTGCTGGCGGGCGTGCTCCTGCTGGCCTTTCTCTGGATCGAGCATCGTTCCCCCCACCCGCTGCTGAAACTCGCCCTCTTTCAGCAAGCCCGGGGTCGCTGCTGCCAGCGCGATCAACTTTGTGCTCGGCTACTGCATCGTCGTCGGGCTGGTCAACGTGCCCCTGTTCATCAACACGCTGGTCGCTCGTTCAACGGCGGAGGGGGCCTGGATGAGCGGCTGGATGCTTTCTGCCTTTACCCTGCCGATGGCGGCCGCGGCCATGCCCGGCGGCTGGCTCTCAAACCGGCTGGGCTACCGGCCACCGGCCTCGCTCGGCCTGATCCTGGGGGCGGCCGGTTTCCTGGCGCTGGGCACCTGGACCCAGGAGACCGACGTACGCCCAGATGATCCCCCCTCTCGTGGTAGCCGGGGTCGGGCTGGGCCTGGTCATCTCGCCGGTGGCGACGGCCGTCATCAACGCCGCCGGGGAACTGGAGCGCGGGGTGGCAGCCGCCCTGGTGATCATCCTGCGCCTGGTCGGCATGACCGTCGGCGTGTCCGCGATGACGACCTTTGGCCTGCGTCGCTTTCAGACGATCAGCGCCGCGCTCCTGGCCACCATGCCGGCGGCGAGCGACGGCGGCCTGGCGCACCTGCTGGAGGTCAGCATCCAGGCCACAGTCCGGGTGATCCAGGAAGCCTTTTGGCTGGGAGCAGCCGGCTGTGGCCTGGCGCTTGTCGCGGTGATCTGGCTAAAGGGCCAGCAACAGCAATCGGGCGGCGCCGAAGAGTAGATCAAGATTGTTCAGCGGATCGTCCCAGAATTGGGTGGGGGCGTTCCATACCGCAGTCCCCAGCCTGTATGCCAGGTAGCCCCCTACGCTACAGACCACGAGCAGGAGCAAGCAACCGCAGCCAATGAGCAGGCGCCTGCGCTTGTCCGGTGGTTTCTCGTCCTCCTCCGGCGCGTAGCTGGGCGGGGCGACGGGCCTTGCTGTGGTGACCGGGCGCGAAGGGCTCGGGGCGGGAGGTTGCGGTGAAAACTGGGGCAGAGGGGGTGGTGACGCCGCGGGCATGGAGGAAAACGTGGGTGGGGGCGGCAGCGGCTCCGACTCCAAGGGGGCCGGTTCCGGCTCGACCGGGAAAGGGATCTCCACCGGTGGCGCCGGCTCTGGTGCCGAACTGATCTCAAACGGCGGTGGCGGAACCGCGGTCTTGGCGGGTTCGGGAAAGACATCCAGGGCGGCGTGCGGCGACATGACGGTTTCAATCACTTCGTTGACAAATGCCTGGTAATCCAGGACCACCGTCTCGCCCAGCCCGACCTGGTCACCATCGGTCAGCAGGTGCGGTTGGGTCAGGCGGGCGCCGTTCACAAACGTGCCATTCGTGCTTCCCAGGTCCTCCAGGAGATATCCCTCGGGCTGGAGCGTCAACCGCGCGTGCTGTCGGGACACTTCGGGATCGATGATCACGATGTCGTACCTTCCATCCCGGCCGATGGCCATCATCTGCTTGTTCAGAGAGAGGATCTCGCCTGGTTGAGGGCCCTGGCGCATGATAAGCTGGAAAGTTCTGTCTTCTTCCATATTATTGTTACCTCCTGCCTGGCTACATACGGTTCTTAATCTGGCGTCAGTATAAGACGGATAGCGTTTATTGTCAATTGCTTCGGGTTCCGCGGCGTGACGTCAGGCTCCCGGCGCCTTTGGCCGGTCAGTCAGGGGTCACGCTTCCCGAGCGCGAACGCGCAGCAAGAATCCCTCGACAGCGACAACCTCGACCGCGGTTCCCCGGGCGATTTCTGTATCGTCCTCCGATCTGGCTCGCCAGAGTTCACCCTTCAAAAAGACGGTCCCTGCCGGCGTCAGCGGCGTGCGCACCCTGGCTGTGGCGCCCACCAGCGCATCCGCGCCCGTGCTGGGACGGCGTTTCTGGGCCCGCAGCACCTTGGCCAGCACAAAGGCGAAAAAGCCCCCCATCACCAGGGCGATGCCGATCACCAGGGGGACCGAGACCCGGGAAAAGGCCGGGCTGCCGGGGTAGTTGAAGGTGATGAGAAAACCGGCGACCAGCGTGAGAATGCCGGCTACGGTCAGCGCCCCGTGGGTGGGCGCCTTGATGTCCACGATAAAGAGGACAAACGCCACCCCGACCAACCCCAGGCCGAGCCAGTTCACCGGGAGCACGCCCAGCCCGTAAAAGCCCAATCCCAGGCACACGACGCCAACGAAACCGGCGACCCAGCCACCGGGGCTGGATAGCTCGATCAAGATCGCCTGCACCCCGACGGCCATCAGCACGGTCACGATGGTGGGGTTGACCACCGTGTGCATCAGCTTTTCCAGCGGGTTGAGAGGCGACTCGACCACCGTCGCCCCGACCGTGGCGAGCACCACCGGCTGGTCGTTGAGATGAACGGTCATACCGTCCAGCCCCTCCAGGAGTTGGGGGATATCGTCGGCTACCAGGTCGATCAGGCCCGCAGCGAGCGCCTCATTGGCGTGGACCGCGGCCGCATCAGCGATCGTCGCTTCCGCGAGCCGGACCGCCTCTTCTCCCCGGCGTTCCGTCAGGCCGCGCACGGTTGCCTTGAGATCCTCCTTGATCTTACGCTGCATCGTCTCGCCCAGGTCCTCGCCGCTGGAGCCGACGGGGCTGGCGGCGCCGATCGTCGTCTCGGGCGCCATGACGGCCGCGTGGGCCGCCAGGGTGATGATGGTGCCGGCCGAGGCCGCTTGTGCGCCCCGAGGCGCGATGTAGACAATGACCGGCACCCTGGCGGCGCGAAAGATCTGGACGATCTCCAGCATCAGGTCGCTCTGGCCGCCGGGGGTGTCCAACTGGATGATGAGCGCTTGCGCCCCCTCCCGCTCGGCCGCGGCGATCCCGCGCTCAAAGTAGCTGATCATCGCCGGGGTGACCGGGCCGTCGATCGACAACAACCGGACCGTGTTCCCGGCCACGGCCGTGGGACTGACCAGCGCCAGGGCCAGCACGATCACCCACAACCAGAGAATTCGCCTTGTTTTATTCATCACCTTGGCATCCATATCAGGGGTAGGTCAGCTTGATCGTCCCTTCCGCATCCGCCTCGCTAAAGCTGACCAGCGAGACCCGCCAGGTATCGCCATAGTTCAGGTCCGCATCCGTCACATTGTAGCTCACCGAAAGCGGGCTGCCGCCGTCATTCCGGGCGTAGGCGCCAATCTTGCCCGGCCCGTTGATGATCAACGCCAGGCTAGAGGGGGCGCCGGTCCAACTCGCCTCCGCTTCGATCAGCCCTGCCCGGCTCAGGACCAGCAGGTCGATACTGGAGACCGTATTGTACGTGATATTAAAGGTACCCGCAAAGGGGCGCGTGGTCGAGCCGCTCGGATAGAGGATCTCAATGTCCCCATCGGCGTCGCCGGTGCCAAAGCTGGCCACGGTCAGGCTCCAGGTATCCCCCGCGTCGAACTGGGCCGGTGATACGTCCAGGATGACATCCATCGGGCTGGTGCTATTCTCCCGGGCGAACCCACCCGAGCCCTCCGGCCCGTTGATGATCAACGACAGGCTGCCCTGCGACCCCGACCACCTGGCCTGGGAAGAGAGCTTGCCCGCTTCCTTCAGCCGCAGGTAATAGATGCTCCGGCTGCCCGCCAGGTAAATGTCGTGCTCCCAGCTCTGCCTCAGGATAAGGAACGGCCGATCGATGACGACCCCGGTGATGATGCCGGTAAAGCCGATGGTGGGCGTCGCCGTGGGCGTCTGCGTCGGGATGCCGGTGGGTGTCGCACTGGCTGTCGGTGTCGGCGTCGATTCCTGCGTCGGCGTGGCGCTCGGCGTGGGGGTCGAGGTCGGGGTCCACGTAAAGGTGGGCGTCACCGTGGGCAGGTCGCTGGGGTCGGGGTCCACGTTGTCAGGCATCCCGTCCCCGTCAGTATCTACCAGGAGCGGGCTGGAGACCAATATCTCGCCGTCGATCTCGCGCCCGTGCACCTCCTCCCCATCCAGGAGCGTGTCCCCATCGGTGTCCACGACCAGCGGGTTGGTACCCAGGCTTTTCTCATCGCCGTCCAACAGGCCATCACCGTCGCTGTCGGGGTTGTCCGGCTTGGTGCCGGCGTCGATCTCGGCCTGGTCCGGGACGCCGTCGTGGTCGCTGTCGGCCTGGTTGGGGTCGGTGCCCAACTCCAGTTCGCGCACGTCGGGGATGCCGTCGCCGTCGCTGTCCAGCGCCAGGCCAGACTCGACGGTGGCGGTCTGGGCCGCGGCCAGCGCCAGCGCCTCGGCCGCGGCCGCGGTCTGGGCCACCCGCGTCTCCTCGGCGTCCTTGTCTTGCAGCTTGCTATAGGCAAAGGCCAGGGCGGCCGCCACCGAGATGCACAGAATGAGCAGCAGCGGCAGCACCCACGGCGGGATCAACGCGCGGCTGATCATCTCGCCGCTATGGGTCTGGGCGGTCCCCTCCGGCGGCGTGATCGTGACCGAAAAGGGGTGCACGTTCTCCGTCCCGATCCAGCGCCGCTTGTGGGGCGCAGCGCTAAAGGCGGCACGGGCCTCCGCTCCCCCGGCGGCCGCCAACTCGGCCGTGGGTGGCTGAAAGTTCAGTTCGTCACCCCGGTCGCTCAGGGCCAGCGCGTAGACCTGGTCGGTGTTGCCCAGGTTGTTGACCTTGATCTCCCCCGGTTTTCCCGGTCGCAGCCGCTGGGGATGCATGCTGCTGCTGAACTGGGTAAACGGTAGCACCGTCAGGGTGGCCTTGACCTTGACGGTCTCGGCGGGCACCGCCACGCTGCTCACCCGGATCGTTAGCGGATACGCCCCCGCCTTGCTCTTGGGAGTGCGCGGCGGGCTGATGGTGAAACTCGCGCTCTGTTGCTGATTCGGCATGAGCCTGATCGTCGGCGCCGGGGAAGATATCCACTCGGCCGGAATGCCCGCCACCGAGATCGAGAAGTTGTCGACCAGTGTCCCCCGGTTGAGCACCAGGATCGTTGCCGGGGTCGCCAGCCCCGGTTCGACGCTGAGTTGGGATTCCTCGACAAAGACATTCACCCGGCCGTCGCCGGCACTGCTGCGCACCAGGCTGGGCTCCACCTGGGTGCCATCGACGTGCACCATCGTGCCCGTGGCGCCGGGGATCGGGATCTCCGCCTGGTCGGCCGGCCGGCCGCTCACCAGGCGCATCCAGCTCTTGCCCATGCGCACCGGGACGCCCGGAGGCCATTCTTCCGGCGTCCCCGGCAAGAGCTTGGTGTTCCGTAAAAAGGTGCCGTTACGGCTGTTCAGATCTACCAGGAAATAGCGCTCCCCGTCATGGTCAATCCGCGCGTGGTGCGCCGAGGCGATCGGATCGCCCAGGACAATATCGTTCTCCTCCAGACGGCCGATCGTCATCCCCCCCGTCTTGACCGGGATGACCCGCTGCCCATCCGGCCCCACGATCTGGATGCTATCCTGCGCCACGTCCGGCGGAGGTGTGGGGTCGGGATCGCGAACCGGCTCCGACGATTCGTCGAGAATGGTTCGCTCGATCTGGGTGATCAAGCTCACGGACCCTTCGACGACGGTGCTCGCCGCCACCTGGGCTACCGTGGGAGCGATCGCTTCCAGCGCCTGGGCCATGGCGCCGGCGTCCGGGAAGCGCTGGGCAGGGTTCTTGGCCATCGCCCTGAGGATGACGCGTTCGAGAAAGAGGGGCAGATCGGGCCGGATGGAGCGTGGCGGCGGGGGGGCCTCCCGGGTGTGGTAGCGGATCGCCTCGGTGATGGTCCGCGCCGGGAAAGGAAGGCGCCCGAGGGCCAGCTCGTAGAGCAGGATGCCCAGCGAGTAGACGTCGCTGCGGGCGTCGGTCTTTTGGCCCACGGCTTGCTCCGGCGACATGTAGGCCGGGGTGCCCATCGAGGTCCCCTCCCGGGTGAGGCCTTGCCCCTCGAGCAGCTTGGCCAGCCCCAGGTCGGTGAGCACCGGCCGGTAGGGGAGCCCGTTGCTCGACTCGGGCTTGAGCATAATATTGGCGGGCTTGATGTCGCGATGCAGCACCCCCTGCCGGTGAGCGTGGTCGAGGGCGAGGCAGACCTGGCTGGTGAGCCCGATCGCTTCGTTCAACACGATCCACTGGCCGCCGGCCTTGAGTTCCTGCAAGAGCTGGTGCAGGCTGACACCGTGGATGAACTCCATCACGATGTAGAGCACCGCGCCTTCCTTGCCAAAGTCAAACACCTTGACGATGCCCGGGTGGTCCAGCCGGGCGGCCGAGCGCGCTTCTTGCAGGAACCGCTCCTTGAGATCCGGTTGCCGGAGCAGGTGAGGGTGCAGGACCTTGATAGCGACGTCCCGTTGCAAGGTAATATCCCGCCCCTTGAACACCGCGCCCATGCCCCCTTCGCCCAGGAGCTTGATGATCTTGTAGCGGCCAAGCATGCGGTCAACCAGATCGGTCATGTGTCTCTCCTTCGCCGTTCGCGAAGCGCTTGGTAAAGCCGCAAGCGATCGAGAACCAACTCGTGCGCACCATCAGTATAACTCACTTCCCATCGCCTGCAAATCTCGGCCGGCCCGGGTGCACTCGAGCCCGGGTCGGCCGCTTTTGTCCTCTGGGGCAGGCGCGCGCCGCCCTCTGCCTGGCCGGCCGTTCTTGTGGTACAATCTGCCACCATGCCGACACCATTCACCCATCTGCGACTGCTATCCGACGTGCTGGATCGGGCCGAGGACTGGCTTCCTCCGGCCGTGGCCGGCTGTCTTGACGCCGGCCGGGCTCCCTTCTTTCTGGGCGGGACCGCCCCCGACGTGCGCAAGATCAGCCCCATCTCCCGCGAGGAGACCCATTTCTATCCCATCCCCCCGGACCCGGCCCGCCCCTCCATGCAGACCATGCTGCGCACCTGGCCCGCACTGGCCGACGCGGCGGCCCTCGAGCCGGACCACGCGCGGTTTGTCGCCGGCTACCTCGCCCACCTCTGGTTCGACGAATTCTGGCACCGCTCGATCGTCTTTCCCTACTATGTGCAGCGCGACGATTGGGGCACCCACCGGGGGAGATTCAACATCTACAATGTCCTGATGGGCTATCTGGACATGCGGGACCGGCGCTACCTGGGGGATGGACTGGGAGCGCTCTTGCAGAGCGTCGAGCCCGACGACTGGCTGCCCTTTGTCTCGGATTCGGACCTGATCGAGTGGCGCGATTTTCTCGCGGGCCAGTTGCACGACGGCGCATCGACGAGAACGGCCGAGATCCTCGCCCGGCGGGCCCACATGTCGCAAGCGGACTACCTGGCGCTCGTCACGGATGAGGAGCGGATGGAGCGAGCAGTGCTGATCCGCACCCCGCGCGCGGCCCTCGACGCGGCCTACCGCGAAGGGCTGGCGGGGACGGCGCAGATCGTCACGCGCTACCTGGCCGGCTAGATCTCCTGGCTCTCCAGGGCCCCCACGGCCGTCATCAAGCAGAGCAGCACGATCACGACCCCCATCGCCACTGCCCCGCCGTTCGCCGCGGCCGCACTGCCGCTCTCCCCCATGCCCAGTTGCGACGCCCAGGCCACCAACCCTCCCGGGGCCAGCGCACCCACCCTGGGGATATTCCCCGCCAGCAGCAAGAGCACCGACCCTCCCAGACCGATCCCGGCCGCCGCGCCCGTGCTGGACCCCAGCGTGCTGCTGACCAGCGCGACCGCCGCAAAGGTCAGGAGCCAGAGATAGAGCAGCAGGTTGGCGAGGATAAAGGCGCCGAGATCGATGGGGCCAAAGAGCATCAGCGTATAGATCGCGGCGGCGACGCCCGCCGTCCCAAAGCCGGCCGCGTAGACCAGGACCTGCGCGACGTACTTGCTGGTGACAAAGGCCCAGCGCGACATCGGCTTGCTCAAGATCATCGCGGCAGTCCCCTTTTCCTTCTCCCCGACCACCGCCCCCATCCCCAGCAGCACCGCCATGATAAAGCCGAATTGGGTCACGTTCTTGACATATTGAGTGGTCGCATCCGCCATGGTCGGCTCGGGGATCAGATCGGCGAACTGCTCCGCCCCCTCGATGCCGCGCAGCAACTCGGGTGTGAACTTGGCCGCCAGGGGGGACATGATCCCCATGACGGCAAACACTGCCAGCACCACCAGCAGCCGTTTCGTGCGCACAACCTGGTGCCATTCCTTGCGCAAGGCGGTCAGGAATATCGCCCCCTCTCGGGCCGGCGGGTTCGTCTCGACCCGGGGGCGTTCTCCCGGCCGGGGCCAGATGCGCGCCAGCCAGATCAGGCCCGGCATCACGCTCCCCAGAAACGCTGCCTGGATCAGCCAGGGGCTCTCCACCCGGTTCGCCAGGTAGACCGCACCGGCGTCAACGAGCGCGTGGTAGCCGATCGCCCCCAACAGGTACCCGACCTGGCGGCGCTCAAAGGCCCGCCAGACCAGCAGCGAGAACACCAGGTGTGCCAGCATGGCGATCAGGCGCTCGAGAAGCGGCGCCGCGGCGAGCCACGACGAGCCAGAGAACAGCGCCAGTTGCCGGCCGACAGCGGTCATCTGTTCGGCCGAGAGCCCCAGGCTTTCGAGATCCGCTCCCTGTAACGATAACAGCGAGCTGACGGTCGACGCCGCCAGCACCCCGCCAAACACCATCGCCTCCAGCCCTCCGTGCCCCAGGCCCATCATCCCGCCGTCCTCAAATCGACGGTAGCCCTTTAGCAGAGCATATCCCACCGCCCGGGCCAGCTCTTCGCAGAGCCCGGCCGTCAAGCCCAGGATGAGCGCCGTCTGCCAGAGGGGGAGGCTGTCCGACAGGTAGCTTCACCGGCAGCAGCCCCAGGTCGGTCAGCCAGTTGTTCAAGGGGATATGTATGATCTGCGATCCGGCAAAGGTCAGCGCCCCCACCATAAAGAGGATCAGAGGGGCGCGAAATAGCGGCGCCAGAGGACCACCGCGCCGATCGGCAGGGATACCATCAGAAGGCAAGCGACGGCATAGGCAAGGATTTTCACTGGCTCATTCTCATAAAGATCTCTTCCAGAGAGGGGCGGACCCATTCATAGCGATCGAGGTCTCAGACCCTGTTCGGCGACCAGAGCGAGCAAAGATCGTTTGCTCTCGGCGCTGGCATCGGCCGCGACCCGCAGCCTGTTCCCCTCCTGGCTCGTGCCGCTTATCCAGGGCTGTTCCTGCAAGCGCGCGCAGGAAAGCGGCCGGGATCGGCAGGCTGGCCGGGTCGAACTCCAGGATCACCGCGTTCGCCGCATAACTCTCCAGCAGTTCGTCGCGCCGCGAAACCAGCACCAGTTCCCCCTTCCGGATGATGCCGATCGTGTCACAGATCCGCTCCACATCGGCCAGAATGTGGCTGGAGAGCAGGACCGTCACCTGGCCGCGCAAGCTCTCCAGCATGTCCAGCACCTCGTACTCGGCCGACCGGGTCCAGCGAGCTGGTCGGCTCGTCCAGCAAAAGCACCGGCGGCTGGTGGATAAGCGCCTGGGCAATCCCAAGGCGCTGGTACATCCCGCCGGAAAAGCCCCCGATCCGCCGCCGCGCGGCCTCCTTCAGGTCGACCAACTCAGCAACTCGTCGATCCGCTTCTTGAGCAGGCCGGGCGCCATGCCGAACAGGCGGCCGACGTGATCCAGGTACTCGAGCGGCGTCATCCAGTTGTAGAAAGCGGGTCCTGCGGCAGGTAGCGGAAGCTCTCCCGGGCTTTCTGGTTCCCGTTGGTCGTCTCCACCCCGGCTATCGCGGCCGAGCCGGCCGCGTCGGCCGCGCCAGCCCTGCCAGCAGCCGCATGGTCGTCGTCTTTCCCGCCCCATTGCGCCCCAGAAAGCCAAGATCGCCCCGTAGGGCACCTTCATATCCAGCTCTTTGAGCGCCTCGACGTCGCCGTACCGCTTGCTCAGGCCGCGGCACCAGATAGCGTGATCCTCCATCCCCTCGTCCGGCATCTAGTCGTCCTTTTTGCCCACCACGAAATAGAGGATCGGCCCGATCAAGTTGACGAACAGGATGATCACCACCCAGAGCCACCGGGGGCCGCGGGTGGCAAACCCCTTTCTCAGATCCAACAAAGCGACCACGATGAGGATCAATTGAATGATCACCAGCGGGGCGATCAACGGAAACAGATCTGGTAATCTCGTCCCATTCTGCTCCCTCTGCCATCGCGCCCACCCGGCTCTCTTCCGGTGGAGCGCTCAGGGCTCCCTGCTCAGGTAGATGAGGGACGACGGCCGCCCCTCCACGCTGCAAACCACCGTGCGCCGGTAGCTGAACCCCAGCCGTTCGTAGAGCGCCCGCGCCCGCTCGTTGTCCGCCTGAACGCCGATCTCCACGGCCGCCATCCCCAGGTTCCGCGCGCGGTCGAGCAGCCCGTTGATCAGCGCCTGTCCGATGCCCCGGTTGCGGTGCGAGGGGATGACGATCAGGTCGGCGATCTCGCCCCCCTGCTGCCAGCTCAACAGCTCGCCACAACCGAAACCATCTCCCCGATCCTGTTCTGCCACCAGGCGTGCGCCCCGCCCCACCCCGGCCCGCGCCAGGAGGCGGCCAACCGCTCCGCCATCGAGCCGGCCGCCAGGTGAGGAAAGCAACACCGGTGCAGGATTGGCCCGTCCTCTGGCCGGGCCAGGCGTAACGTCACCACACGCCCTCCCCTCTAAGGCCCCCAGGTAATCCGCTCCGAAGTCCAATTGTGATGCTGGGTCCCCAAGTCGATGATCTTGCGCTGCTCGCTACCATCCGGCTTCATCAGGTAAATACCCCAACTGCCGTCGCGATCCGAGAGAAACGCCACACCGCTGCCGTCTGGGGCCCAGGCCGGCAACCCGTCAACTGCCGGGTTGTCCGTCAACAAGGTCACACCCCCATAGATGTTGACATTGTAAACGTCCCAATCGCCGTCAAACGTAGACATGTAGGCAATGTTCACGCCATCGGCCGACCAGGACATGGGCACGTCCAACAGGCTACCGGTGAGCAGCACAGCCGGGTCGCCATCGTCAGGATTGTCAATCATGATACCGCATGCCACTCCATCCGGCCCGCAGCCGCTGTAAGAAATAAACCCGCCCGGCCCCCACATCGGGTACTGGCCGTTGGCATAGAATTGGGGGGACCCGCTGCCATCTACCGGAGCAATATAGATCTGCCAATTGCTCGAATACGCCAGGGTCGCAAAGGCAATACGGGCGCCGTCCGGAGAAAACGAAGGGAAACTGGCCGAAATGTCCAGGATGTAGCTGGCGGGGCCGCCGCCGGCCGGGATCACCAGTAGGCCATCCTCGGCCCACGATTTAAAGACCAACACCCCGCCATCCCAGCGCCAGCTCGGCTGGCCCACGTGGCTGTAATAGCGAACGGGGACCGGGTTGGCGGCACTGACGACCATGAGATCGTACAGCCCATTGACGGGGTTAAAGATCGTGTATGCCAGCTTGCCGGTGGTCATTCCGGCGATCGGCGCAATCGGCACCGTATCGGTGATGATCCCCGGCATCGGCGTAGGGGTAGCCGACTGGCACAGCAGCGCAGCGTTGTAACGCTTGCGTTCCACCAGCTCGGCGTCGTACAAGAGCCGCACCGCCTCCCCATACTGCGCTGTCGCCGGGCACCACTCTTCGCTCCCGGCCCACCGTCCCCGTACGTCACGTGGGCCTTGACCAGCCGCGCAAATACATCCCTATAGTTGATCGTGCCGTAGGTCAGCAGCTCGAGTTCCTCGATGGTGCGCTCCCAATCCACGCCCCAATAGCTCAGCGCCCGCAGATAGTCACCGTCTTTCGCGCTCCTCGATCACGTCGGTAGGCAAAGGCCGCAACGTCTCCGCCTCGTTCGAGGTAGAAGATCGCCTCCTCCAGCCGGTCGGTCTCCAGCAACTCGATCCCCTTGCTCAAGTTGGCGATGTACAGCATCTCCTCTACCTCTTCCGTTCGGTATCCCGGGTTCAGCACCTGCAGGAAGCGCAGCCGGGAGATCACCGTCTCCCAATCCCCCCGCTCCAGCGCCGCTTGCGCCTCGTCCAGGACATCCTGGGGGTCGGGGGAGGGGGTGGGGGTCACCGTCGGCGTGGGGGTGGGGGTGACCGTGGGGGTGGGGGTCACGTTGGCGGCCTGGTAGGTGGCGACGATCGCCGGAAAGTCCGGCGTCTGCGTGAGCACGTACGCGAGCCGCTCCAACGCCAGCTCCTTGTTGCCACTCCAGATATCGGTCGCCGCCAGACGGACCTGCTTGTCGATCTCGGCCGAGCGGCTCGCCTCGGCCCACTCGCCCCGCAAAGCCTGGCCGCTGTGATAGGCGCTCCGCACGACCAGGCCGTAGGCCAGCAGGACGATCAGCAGGCCCACCAGCGCCAGGGCGATCACCGGCATCAGCCCCACGCGTCGCTCGCCGCGGGCCCTCCCGGGCAGATCATCGAACGCCTCGTCGCTCCCCGGCTGGCCGGCCGCGTCGTCCTGAACGGCCCGGTGCGCCGGACAGCTCTTCTCCGCAAGATGGGCAAACACCGGGGTCCGTTTCGGGCAGAATTTCGTCGCAAAATGGGCAACGATTGCGCTGGAATTTCGCTTTACTTTCCATTGGAAACCGATTATAACGCCAATAAGAGGATGCGGCAATGGCCTGCCCACCCGCTCACGGCCCGCCAAACGACTCCTCGGCCCAGCGCACCCGGGGCCGGCCCGACATCAGCACGCTTAACCACCCTGTCAGAATAGCGGCGCGCTCTTCCCGATCCGCGGCCGTTTTCCGCTTTTCGCCGAAAGCGGTTATAATCTGGCCCTGCGATGTCCTTTCCATCGAGGAGGCGGATCTGACCCGAGCGCTGATCCTGGGAGCCACCAGCCTGGTGGGCAACAACATCTTGCGGGCCGCCGCCATCGCGGCCCGCTGGGAGGCGGTGGCCTTTGAACTCCCTGACCGCCGCGGGCGTCGCCATCCCGCCCTCGTCGGGCTCGACATCGAGGTCGCCCCGGGCCGGGAGAGCGACCCCGAGTCACTGCGCCAGGCGATGATCGGCTGCCAGGTCGTCTTTCACACCGACGGCTACAGCCCGCCCAACAGCCTGCGCGCCCCGCGGCGGCGCGTCGAGGCACGCGAGCATATCGGCCTCGTTCTCAAGGCGCTGAAAGGGACGGCCGTCGGCCGCCTCGTCTACACCAGCAGCATCAGCACCGTCGGCCGCTCGGACAGCCCCACCCGGCTCCCCGACGAATGGAACCGCTACCGCCTCGGCCAGATCGCACACCCGTATTGGGACGCCAAGCTGATCCAGGAGGAGGCGGTGCTCGCCTTTGGCCGGCAGGGCAAGATCCCGGTCGTCATCACCAACATCTCCCAACTGGTCGGTCCTTACGACTTTGCGCTCGGGGCATCCGCCCCCCTCCTCGAGATGGTGAGGCGCGGGGTACGGCAATACATGCCCGGCCGGGTCAGCATCGCCGACGTGCGGGATGTCGCCCAGGGTCACCTGGCGGCGGCCCGAACGGGGTCGGCCCGACGAGCGCTACATCCTGGCGGGCCACAACATCACCCACCAGGAGATGCTGGTGGTGATGGCCCGAGCCTGCAAGCGCCCTCCGCCGGAAGACCCGGTCGATCTCGAATCTCTCATCCGCGCCACCAGCTTTTCCGAGCGCCTCTCCTGCTTTGGCCGCCCCAATCGCCCCTTCCCCCTCAGCCTGCAGCTCGAAACGCTGCGGCACTGCCGCTGGTACGACAGCGGCAAGGCGCGGGACGACCTGGACTATACCAACCGGCCCTTGATCCAGACCTACCGCGCGACCCTGGCCTGGTTGAAGGAGATCGGGATGCTGAAATAGGGGAGCGCCCGTGGTTGTCAGGGTGATGCTCGGCAGGGAGTGCTGTTACTTCTGACACTGGCAGCGCAACCGGCTTGATGTACTGTTTACGAGAGCGAGCCCAAAGGAGTTCTCGAAAGCCTGGTCCAGAGTGGAGGAGATAGATGAATATCAAAGCCGGTATCCGTCGTGAGGACAAGAACATCTGGGAGCGCCGCGTGCCGATCACGCCCCAGGACATGGCGCCTTGATCCGGCGAGCCGGTCTCGCCGTGTGCGTGCAGCCCTCCGAGATCCGCGTCTTTGCTGAGGACGACTACCAGGCGGCCGGGGCCGAGGTGCGCGAGGATCTCTCCGCGTGCCCGGTCGTCTTTGCCGTCAAAGAGATCCCCATCGAGCTTTTTCCAGCCCGAGCGGCACCTATGTCTTTTTTGCCCACGTCATCAAGGGCCAGCCCTACAACATGCCCATGCTGCGGCGCCTGCTCGACCTCGAGCTGCACCCTGATCGACTACGAACGGGTCGACGACGACGAGGGCCGCCGGCTGATCTTTTTCGGCCGGCATGCCGGCGTGGCCGGCATGATCGACACGCTGTGGGCCCTGGGGCAGCGGCTCGCCTGGGAGGGCACTCGACACCCCCTTCTGCCGGATCCAGCCCAGCCCATACCAGTACCGCGATCTGAGGACGCCAAGGCGGCCGTGCGCCGATGCCGGCGAGCAGATCGCCGCCGAGGGCCTGCCCGCAGCCCTGGTCCCCTTGGTCTTCGGCTTTGCCGGCTATGGCAACGTCTCCCGCGGCGCCCAGGAGATCTTTGATCTCGCTGCCCGTCTCGAGAGATCAGCCCGGCCGAGTTGCTGGCGCTGCGACCGAGCCGGACTACCCCCACACCGTCTACAAGGTGGTGTTCAAGGAGGTGGCACATGGTCGAGCCGCGCGACCCGGCAGACGCCTTTGACCTGCAGGACTACTACCAGCACCCGGAGCGCTACCGCGTCCCAGTTCGAGCAGTACCTGCCCCACCTCACGCTCCTGGTCAACGCCATCTACTGGACCAGCCGCCTACCCGCGCCTGGTGACCAAGGAGCCTACCTCTGCGCGAGCTGTACGGCGGCGAGGCGACGCGCCCCAGCTGCGGGTCATCGGCGACATCAGTTGCGACGTCGAGGGCGCCATCGAGTGCACCGTCCAGGCCACCGAGCCCGGACGACCCGGTCTACGTCTACGAACCCGCTCACCGGGGAGGCGCCGCGACGGGGTCGCCGGGGACGGGCCCGTCGTCATGGCCGTCGACAATCCTGCCCGCGAGCTGCCCGCGCGAGTCCTCGGCCGATTTCAGCGCCGCGTCCTGCAGCCCTTCGTCCCGGCCATCGCCCGCGCCGACTACTCCGTCCCCTTCGCAGGAGTGCGACCTGCCGCCCGAGATCAAGCGGGCCGTCATCGCCTACCAGGGCGAGCTGACGCCCGACTATCGACGCTACATCTCGAACAGTACCTGCACGCGATCCAGTCACAGGAGGAGAACATGACGATGAACAGAGTACTGGTTCTCGGAGCCGGCCTGGTGGCCGGCCGCACGGTCCGCTACCTGCTGGACGTGCCCGACTTCCAGGTCACCGTCGCCAGCCGCACGGTCGAGCAAGGCCGAGGCCCTGGTCGACGGTCATCCGCGGGGCAGAGCGCCTGGCCCTCGACGTCGACGACGACGCCGAGCCTGCGAGCGCTGATCCGCGAGGCCGACCTGGCCGTCAGCCTGCTGCCCTACATCTACCACCCTCGGTGGCCGCACTGTGCCTCGAGCACATGGCAAGCACATGGTGACCACCTCGTACGTCAAGCCCGAGATGCAGGCCCTGGATGCGGCCGGCCCGGGAGGCGGGCGTCATCCTGCTCAACGAGATCGGCGTCGACCCCGGCATCGACCACATGTCGGCCATGCGGGTCATCCACGAGGTGCAGCGCCGGGGCGGCAAGATCGCCAGCTTTGTCTCCTGACTGCGGCGGCCTGCCCGCCCCCGAGGCCAACGACAACCCGCTTTGGCTACAAGTTCTCGTGGAGTCCCACGGGGCGTGCTGCTGGCCGGCAAGAACCCGGCCCGCTATCTGGAGGACGGCGCAGATCATCGAGATCCCCGGCGAGGAGCTGTTCGACCACTACTGGCCGGTCGAGATCGAGGGCCTGGGCGACCTTCGAGGGCTATCCCAACCGCGACAGCTGCCCTACGCCGAGACTCTACGGCATCCAGCCCACCGAGACCATGTTCCGCGGCACGCTGCGCAACCCGGGCTGGTGCGCCACCCTGAAAAAGGTCGCCGAGCTGGGCCTGCTTGACGAGACCGCGCGCGATGACCTGGCGGGCCTGACCTTTCCCCAGCTGACCGCCCGGCTGCTGGGCGCCGACCCGGGCGTCGACCTGCCGGCAGCACCTGCGCCAGGCTCAGCCTGGGGCATGACCCCGATGCCAAGCCATCACCAACCTGGACTGGCTGCGGCCTGCTCGACCGACGACCCGCTGCCGGCCGGCGCGAACACGCCTCATCGACGTCCTGGCCGCGCGCATGCTGGCGCTGATGGCCTACGCGCCGGGCGAGCGGGACATGATCGTGCTCTATGACGTCTTTGTCGCCGAGTACCCCGACCGGACCGAGCGCATCACCTCCACCCTGATCGACTATGGCATCCCGCACGGCGACACGCTCCATGTCCCGCACCGTCAGCCTGCCGGCGGCCATCGCCGTCAAGCTGATCCTCACCGGCCAATCACCGACCACCGGCGTCCACGTGCCCGGTCATCCCCGAGATCTACAACCCGGTGCTGGACGAATTGGAAACGCACGGCATCAAGTGCGTGGAAGAGACCTCTGTCGTCGAGGGATAGACGCTGGCTGTTACAAGAACTCTGGCGCCGGCTCGCGGCCGGGCGCCAGAGCGCTACCGGCCCGATCAGGAGCGCAGCCCGAGAGCCCGGTAGGCAGGCACCGACTCGCCGTAATCGCGAAAATGGAGCGGGCCCGCAGCCTCGTACTCGATGAGGTCGTGAGTATGCCGGTAGACCGCCTGGCTCACGAGCGTGTCGTTTGGCCCGGCCGCCTGTTCCAGACGCGACGCCAGGTTCACCGTGTCGCCGATGGCGGTATAGTCCATCACGCTGGTCTCTTCGTCCAGATTGACCCCAACCCGCCCGTAGATGATCGCGCCGTAATGCACTCCCAACCGCACCTGGATATCGACCTCCATCTCGGACCGGATCTCGACGCTCAGACGCTCCAATTCGCCCCGCATCTCGATGGCGGCGAGCATCGCCCGTTGGGGGTCGCTCGCGCGCGGGGTCGGCGTGCCAAAGAGCGCCATGATCCCATCGCCGGTGAATCTGTCGATCACCCCCTCGTGCCGGTATACCACTTCGATCAGGATTGCCAGGTAACGGTTGATGAGGGAAAAGAGGTCCTCCGGGTCCAGCTTTTTGGAGAGCGCGGTGTAACCGACCAGGTCAGCGACCAGCACGACCACGTTGTGCTCGTGTCCACAGGATTGCCGCACGGCCTCTTGAAAGCGCGCGAATGCTTCCGGTGTGAGATGCTGGCTGGGATGGTAGGACGGAAGCGAAACAAAAGGAGATACCTTGGGGTATCGTTCGTCTATCCGATGTCCGCAGTTGCCGCAAAAGCGGAGGCGAGCGGGGTTGGCAAAATCGCACCGCGGGCAGTGAACTGTTGCCATCATCACACCTCCTATCCCAAGCCTTCCATTGACGACCAACGGTGCCGTTGGTAATCCCCACTCCAGCGATCCGGGTCCACCACCCTCGCGTTTACAAACTCGGGAGCAACCAGAGCGCCAGGCTGACGGCTACAATCGCTCCCACCCCTGAACTGATCAGGTTCACCAGGTCGTTGTTCAGCCAGCGCCAGCCGCGCACATGGCGCGTCTCTGCGCCACAGCGATGGACCGTGCGCTCGGTCTCTTCGGCACAGCGATCGCAGGTGTAGATCGCCTGGACCGTCGCCCCCAGCAGGCTATCAAAGAGCGAGCCCGCCAGCCCGCCCACCGCGCCGCCCAGGAGCAGGTATCGGCCCTCCACGTCGCCGCCGGCCAGGAGCCCAAAGAGCGCCGCCAGCGAGCCGATCAGGAGCCCACCGGCCAGCGTCGACAGGGTCCCCAGCCAGCTGACCCCCCCCGAGGTCCCCACCTCCACCTCCACACCGGTGGTGATCAGCCGCGGCCGGGCCGGGTTCAGCACGCCAATCTCGGTCGCCCAGGTGTCCGCGTTCACCGTTGCCATCGCGCCGACATAGGCCACCAGCCAGAGAGGATCCGGATGGAGCGCCGCGCCCAGCGCCAGCAGGGCGCCCATGCCGCCGTTGGCGAGCGCCTGTCCCAGGTCGCGCCGGCTCCCCTTGGCAAATTTTTCGGCCAGCGCCTCTTTCTCCCGCCCCCGATAGCGCGAGAGCGCGCTGGACGAGACGAAAAAGGCGATCAACAAGAACCCCCAATCCCAACCGCCCAGCCCGAAAAATGAGCGTACCCACCAGCACTGCCCCCAGCGCCCCGGAGCCGCTCAAGGCCTGCTTGCGGTAACCGGTGTAACCGATCGCCGCGCTCAGTATCAAGCCTAACAGAATCTGCATCGCACCTCAATCCCCGCCGTCATGCCCCGGGACTAGATCAGGCCGGCGAGGGCTACCCAGAGCAGAATCTGCACCAGGGCCGCGCCGCCCCACAATAGATACGCCGCCATGCGCTCCCCCCACCGGCCGTAGATCACCGCTCCCAGGGCGCCGTTCGCCAGCCAGACCAGGGTGCCCACGCCCAGCAGCAGAAAGAGCTGTTCCGCCCCCCCCACCCGATCGGCGACGCCCGCCTGATCGACGTGCAAGGTCAGCGTGTGGGGCAGGCCCCCATACCGGGCGGCGAGAACGGCGACCACCAGCAGGTTGAGCGCGCCTCCCAGCCCCAGCAAGAGGCCGGCCGCCGGATCGCGCAATAGACCCCGGTGGAGAACCCGCGGCTGCTCCAGTCGCTGCTCCACCACCTCTGTAACCCCCATGCCCCGTTGGGTGGCATAGAGATCCATGAATTTGTCCGGGTCCGCGGGCGAGATCGCATAGGCGCCGGCCGCGGTCAGGATCACCAGTTGGCGATCGGCCGCCGCGGTGCAATAAAAGTGCACGCTCCCCAGGCCGCTGATCCACCCCCGCCCGCGCCAAAAGCCGGGCCACCGCAACCCGCGGAACCGGGAGACATGCCCCCGGCCGATCCCTTGCAGGATCCCCTCCACCTCAGGCAGGGGGATCACCTGAACCACCCTTCCCCAGTGGATCACGATCGCGTTGCGGTCGACGCTATAGCTGGCGCTCCTCAACTCCGCCACCCCGACCAGGATCACGCCGATAGCCGGCAGGGTGAGAAGCACCAGGGATGCGCGCCCGACGGTCAGGAGCGTGACCGGACTGTTATAGGCCAGGATCGCCAGCCCAACAGCCAGGATCGCCAACGCCAGCGCCAGGCCGGCCCCAAAGAGCAGGCCTGATCGGGTTAGGGGTCTCTGTTCCATCTCGAGTTATTGCCGCAACCGTCCGGCCGGCTATCCCTCTGAATAGACCGGCGAGCACGCAGTGGCGATACTTGGGCGACCAGCCGCGCACGATATCAAAGAACAGCTCCCGCAGCCGGTGGACCACCGGCCCCATCCGGCCGGTGCCGATCGGTAAAAGTCGACCTCGGTGATCGCGACTACCTGCACCCCGGTGCCGCAGAAAAAGAGTTCGTCCGCCAGCAGCAACTCGGTGCGGTCTATCGACCTCTCGACCACCTCCATCCCCAACTCATCGCGCAAGAGTTGGATGTGGGTTCGGCGGTTGATCCCTTCCAGGATATTGTCGGTCACCGGAGGGGTATAGGCCACCCCGTTGCGAATGACAAAGAGATTCTCGGCGCTGCCCTCGCTGACGTGCCCGTTCTGGTCCAGCACGATCGCCTCGTCAAAACCCTTGAGCACTGCGTCCGTCTTGACCAGCGCCGAGTTGGCATAGGCGCCGCTGATCTTGCCGCGGGCCGGGATCGCATTATCATCCAGGCGCCGCCATGCTGAAACCGTGACCCGCGCGCCCTCTTCGTTCTGAACGTAACGCCCGATACGGGACGGCAAAGATGGTCACGTCATCGTGCCACGTCGTGCAACCGCACGCCGATCATCTCGGCCCATTTGTAGGCCAGCGGGCGGATATAAGCATCCTCCCGGTACCCCTCCCGGCGCAAGAGCTCTTTCGTGATCGATGCCAGTTCCTCCACCGTCATGCCGATCTTCATGTGAAGCAGGCGGGTCGAATCGACAAAGCGGCGGTAGTGATCCTCGACGCGAAAGAGGAAAAGCTCTTGCTCCACCTCGTTCCAGTAGGCGCGCAGGCCACCAAAACAGCCGGTGCCATAGTGCAGAGCGTGCGTCATCACGCTCACCTTTGCCTGCTCTATGGGGACGATCGCTCCGTGAAAGAATGCGTAACGATTGGAATGCGGCATAGCTCTCCTCTATGCCTCGCCGGTAGCTGGACGCTTGAAATAAAAAACCGGCGCCCCCTCCAGGTCCAGGACCACGCTGACCAGTTCCCACCCCTCCTCCTCGAGCTTTTTCCAGGCGTTCCGCTCGCCCATGTGAGCATCCGATTTGTTGTCAAAGACCCCGGCTGCCGCCAAAAAGCTCACCCGACTTCCTTCCAGTTTACAATGTTGCCAGCGCTGCATCGCTATTTCTCCTTGTCAGTTTGTTCAAATGAGCCACGTCATTCAAGACGGTCACCTGTCACCGTCCCCAATTGATCCATCACCAGGTGGGTGAGGCCGCAGTTCGCTACCTGGACCCGCCACCACTCTCCAAATCGCTCGGGCTCAAAGTGAGCCAGCGCCATGCGGATGAACCCGCTATGGGTGACCAGCACGGCCGTCTGCCCGCGGTGAGCGGCCGCCAGCCGCCGCACCGCGCCGGCCGTCCGGGCGCGAAACTCGTGGCGCGCCTCCCCGCCGGGCCAGGCAAAGCTCTCATCCTACCGATCCCGCCAGCGCGCGCATAGACCTCCGGATGGTCGCTCGCCAGGCGCTCGCCCCGGATCGCTTCCAGGTCGCCGAAGTGCATCTCTTTCAGATCCTGGTCGGGGAGGTGGGCTCCAGCCGCATGGCGCGCCCGATCAGGTCGGCCGTCCGCCGGGCGCGGCCGATGGGGCTGGTCGTAGAGCGCGACGGCGTCCAGCCGCGTCCCGTCCCAGCCGCTCGGCCGTCCGCCGGGCCTGGTCCCGGCCACATCGCTCAACGGCGAGTCGCTCCAGCCGGTCCACAGGCCTTGCAGTTCCCGACCGTCTCGCCGTGCCGGATCAGCACCAGACCGGGTCGCCGCCCCAGAATCAGGGTTCATCCACCCGCTCGGCCTGACCGTCGATCACCGTCCATCCCTCTGCCGGCCGTCATCACCGACCGGTCTCCTGCGATCACTTTCCAACGCGCCGCCTGCGCGATCAGGTCATTCAGGTGCTCGCGCACCAATTCCGGCGGCGTCAGCCCGACAAAGAGCCGGTAACCGAGCGCCAGCACCGCCAGGTCGTCCAGTTGCCCCAGGCCCAGGGCCAGGTCGGGCAGCAGGTCGAACGGGAACGCCAGGTAGATGAGGGAGAGGAACGGGATCGCCTTTGACCCAGATGGGCACGCGCCGGTCCTTGAGCAGGCGCCAGAACAACCTGGCCTGGCGGATCAGGTCCTGCAAGACGGTATCATCCTTGGGTCTATCCAGCCAACTCTTGGGGGAATCGTCATCACTCATTGTGTAGACCTCGCTTTTCACTCAACCATGACAATTATAGACTTTTAAGTGGCTGGCGGCAAACTGACATGCCCGGACCGCGAACAGGAGTGCGGAGAGAAGCAAAAAGGCCCATGGGAAGGGAAGAAATGAGGGACAAAAAAAGGCCGGCTGTGAAAAGCCGGCCTCTGTGGGCGATACAAGACTTGAACTTGTGACCTCTACGATGTCAACGTAGCGCTCTAGCCATCTGAGCTAATCGCCCAACGCGAGAAAATTATACCCCAAGGTTTGATTTTGGCAAGGTGTGCCGCCCGTTGGAGATGAAGGATGTTCCACCGCCTCCCTGATAGGCTCACCGGCCGTCGCCCAACCACACCTGATACAGGGTGCTCAGATCCTGGCCCGACAGTTCCTCGGCCAGGGCGAGCAGGCCGGGACCGTCGGCGACCCCGTAGCGATAGGTCTGGAAATAGGCTCGCAGGATGGCATCAAAGGTCGCGTCGCCCACCTCCTGGCGCAGAGCGTCGAAAAAGAGCGGCCCCTTGCCATAGACCAGGGGGCCGTAGAGCGCTTCCTCGTAATCGGCCACCGGCAGGTCGATCGCTCCGTCCAAATGTGTCCCCCGGACGGCGTCGTACCAGGCGCCGAACATCTCCTGCCCGGCCGCCGCCCACCCCTCGTGGACCTCATAGTAGAGCGCCGTGCTGTATTGAGCCAGGGCCTCGTCCAGCCAGGGCTCGTCCTGTTGATCGTTTCCTACCAGGCTGTACCACCATTGATGCGCCACCTCGTGGATGGTAGCCAGTTGAAAAAAGCCTCCCTCCCGGCCATAGTAGCGAATCGGCATCACGATCAGGCCCGGATACTCGATCCCGCCCGCCACCGTCGCGGTGGCAGCGACGTCAAACTCGGTAAAGGGATAGGGGCCAAAACGCTCGCTGAAAAAGGCCAGCGAGTCGGCCGCCCACCGCAGCGCCCGCTGGCCTCCCGCCTCATCCTCCGGCAAAAAGTACGAGTTGACCACAATGTCCTCGACCGTCTCGGTGAGGCGTTCGTAACGCGGGCTGAGCACCAGGTTGAAATCGCGGATGGGGCCGCTGACCATCTGCCAGGTGACCTGCCCATCCGCCCCGACCTCCTGGCCCACCGTCGAGCCGCTGCCGACCACCGTCCACCCGGCCGGGGCAGTGACCGAGACCTCGAACAGGGCGCTGTCACTGAAACCCACATCCCCATAGTGAACCGGATATTCGACGTTCCACCCCTGGACACAATTCCCCCGCCCCCCAGGGCCGGGAAGGTCGTCGCCAAAGCGGGCGCAGTTCTCCTCATCATAGGCCGGGATGAGGGGAAAAAAGTTTGCCAGCGACATCACCGTCTGGGAGTAGATGAATTGGGCATACCCCACCCCGGCCGATTGCGGCACGCTGACCCGAAAATCGAGAGCGATCTCTGTCTCGCCGCCGGCCGGCAGCGGCTCGGGAAGCGGCACTCTTAGCGCCGTGTCCCCGACCTCCAGGCTGCCGCTCACCGCGCGGCTCTCCACCTGCAAGTCGGTGACCACGATCTCGCCGCCGTAGCTCGGCAGATTGGGGTAAAGCCGCAAATAGACCGCGTCCTGGGCTACCGGGTCATCGTTCACATAGTGGACCACCTCCCTGCCCACGAGCGTCGGACCCTCAGGGTCTACCGTGACCTCGATCCGGTAGCGAGAAAGCGGGCCAACGGCCGCCAGGTCTCCCCCATACGCCGGTCGCATGGCGGGTGCGTAGCGGGCCAGCGGATCCTCGGCCGGGGCCTCGGCGGTCGCGCTGGGCTGGGGGGTGGGCGCAGGCGGGGCGGTCGGCGCCGGCGTAGGCTCCTGGGTCGGGGCCTCCGTGGGGGTAGGGGCGACCTCCCGGGTGGGCAGCGCGAGGGTCTCGGCCGGGGAGGCGGTTGGCGCGGCCGTCGGTTCGGGAGGGCTGCACGCCGCCCCGAGCAAGATCACCAGAGCCAGGATCACAAACGCTTTTTTCATTCCAGTTCCTTTCTCTTTGTAGGTAGGGCAATTATAGACGGTCATGGTCCCTGGTTCAAGGCCAGCCTTGCGCATCGGACTCTTTGCCATTACAATCACCGCCATGTCTACCCAGGCGACAAGCTGGCCCACCGTCGTCGGCCATGAATGGGCGGTCGAACTGCTCTCCGGCGCGCTCGCAAGCCGGCCGGCTGGCCCACGCCTACTTGCTCTCCGGCCCGGCCTACATTGGCAAGACCACCCTGGCCCGCGCCTTTGCCCAGACCCTCAACTGCGAGGTCGGGGGCCCCAGCCCCTGCATGACCTGCCGGCCGTGCCAATTGATCGCGCGGGACAGGCACCCCGACGTCCGCCTGATCCGGCCGCAGCCCTCCAGTTCCGGCCGCACCGAGACGCTCAGGATCGAGCAGGTGCGAAACCTGCAGCAGGAGTTGGCGCTGTCGCCCTACGAGGGGCGCTACCAGGTTGCCATCCTCACCCGCTTTCACAAGGCGTCGCTGGGGGCGGCGAACGCCCTGCTCAAGACGCTGGAAGAGCCCCCGGAAAGGGTGATGATCCTCCTGACAGCCGACCTGGCCGACTCGCTCCTGCCCACCATCGTCTCCCGCTGCCAATCCCTGGTCATGCGCCCGTCCCCGCTAGAGCAGGTGGCATCTGCCCTCGTGCAACGCTGGGAGGCGCCCGAGAGCCAGGCTCATCTCCTGGCCCACCTCTCGGGCGGCCGCCTGGGGATGGCGGTACGCTTGCTGTCGGATTCCTCGATCCTCGCGCAGCGACAAGAGCAACTGGATGCCCTGGAATCCTTGTTGGAGGAGGACAGAACCGGCCGGTTCCTCTATGCGGAAAAGATGACCCGCAAGAACGCCGAGATGACGCTGGGGGACACGCTGGAACTCTGGTTGGGCTGGTGGCGGGACGTGATGTTGGTTGCCGGGGCCCCCCACGCTCCGCTGTCGATCACCAACGTCGACCGGGAGAAGCTCACATCCGCGCGGCCGCGGAACGCTACGGTGCGGCGACGGCCGGGGCCACGGTCCGCGCCATCCAGGATACTCTCTGGCACCTGAGCCGCAACGCGAACGCCCGGCTGGCGGTCGAGGTCCTGATGCTGGATCTTCCCCCCAATTGACGCCGGACCCTCACTCCTGCGCCTGGGTGACGATGGGGAGCACCACTGAAAAGATCGATCCCTGGCCCGGCTCGCTCTTGACCCATATCCGGCCGTGGTGGCGTTCGATCACCGACTTGACAATCGCCAGCCCCAGCCCCGTCCCCTGGTGAGAAGTAGCCACCGCTTCCGCGCGGTAGAATTTGTCAAAGATGTACGGTTGATCGGCCAGCGAGATGCCCACCCCGGTGTCCAGCACGCGCATCACTACCTCGCTCCCTTGCAGTTGCGTCTCCACCGAAACGATCCCCCTTCGGGCGTCATACTTGACCGCGTTGCCGATCAGGTTGCCGACAGCTTGCCGCAGACGAAGCGGGCTGCCCCTGTTGGGTGGGATGTGGGGGGCCAGGTGGAGTTCCAGGTTTGCTGCTTTTCGTCCAGCGAAGGACGCACACCATCCACCACATCGCGGATCAACTGGTTCAGATGGTAACTCTCCATTTCACGGTCAAAGCCCGCCTCGATCCGCCCCAGGTCCAGCAGGTCCCCGATCAGCGTCGTGATATGGCGCACGTTGCTCCGCACGCGCCGGATGAACTCCTCTTGCGCCTCGTTGATCGGACCAACCCGCGGAAGTAGCTCTACATACCCGAGAATGGCCGTCAGCGGCGAGCGCAGGTCATGAGATACGACGGAGACAAATTCCGACTTGATCCGGTCGAGCTCTTTCAGGTGCGTGATATCCTGCATCACCACTGCCCGCCCCACATCCTCGATGACGGTCAGATAGGCGTTAAAGACCCGGCCGTCCTCCAGGGCGATCTCTGCCTGGCGGGCCGACGTTCCATTGTCATCTCCACGCTCGATCAGTTCGACAAGGTCCTCGTTCTCGACGACTTTTCTTAGCGACTTGCCAAGAACCTCGTCCGTCACACCGAAAGCGGTCTGGGCGGCTTTGTTCACCAGGGAGATCTGCCCATTCGGGGCGATGACGATGACCAAGTTCTCGGACTCGCGCAGGATCGCCTCCAACTTGCCGCGTTCGACCTCGGTGGAGGAAAAGAGTCTCGCATTGTGGATGGCGACGGCCGCGTAACCGGCCAGCACCGACAGCAACTGCTGGTCTCGCTGGGTGAAAGGATCCGACTTGACCTTGTTGGCCACTCCCAGCACGCCGATCGTCTGGTCCCTGACCTTGAGAGGCACATAGAGCAATGACTTGACCAGATACTCGGTCTTGATCTTTTGCCAGCCTTTCTCGCCAATCAAGAGGGGCTCGCCGCTGTGGATCACCTGACCGGCCAGGCTATCGTGGACCTTTAGCCGCATCGATTGGACCAGCTCGCTGTCCAGGTTCTTGGAGGCATGGATATAGAGTTCGTCGGTAGCCTCGTCCAACAAAAGCAGGCTGCCCTCGTCCGCATGGGTGATAAAGACACAGGCCTCAACCACCCGGTGAAGCACCGGTTCCAGATCGAGCAGGGAGGTGACGGATCGCCCGATCGCCGAAAGCGCGTTCAACTCGCGGACCTGGTTTGCGAGCTGGCGCGTCGTGCTCGCGAGTTGCTTGCTCAGGCTCTCTTTTTCCTGGCGCTTGCGGACATCGCGCAGGACGCGGTTGACTGCGTCCAGGACCTCATCGACCTCGAATGGCTTGATGATATAGTCGCGCGCACCGGCGCGAAAAGCGTCCACCGCCAGCTTCTCCGACCCGTGAGCGGTCACCAGGATGGAGGGGATCTCTTTGCCCCGCTCGGCCAGTGCCTGGAGCACCTCCAGCCCGCTCATCCGGGGCATTTGCATGTCCGTGATGATAAAGTCTGGCTTTTCCCGGAGCGCTTTTTGCAGCCCTTCGGCCCCGTTCTGCGCCACGATGACCTCAAAACCATTGGGGATGAGGACGTAATTGACGACAAAATCGCGGATGTCCTTGCCGTCATCGATCACCAACACACGTTCGTTTGCCACCAACTCCTCCGAATATCGAGAAACAACCTCGGACCTGGCCCCCTCCAGGCTCGGAACGCCACTCCAAAGCCCGAGTTGTTGTGAGGCAAGCGCTCTGCGCTGCTCGACCTGTATCCTACCACAGACGATGAGAGAACACAACGAAATCACGGTGGGCCCTCGAACTCGGGCCCTGGGGATTCATCAGCCCCGGCTGGATGGGCATTTGTCAGCGGCCGGTCCGCTGCCTGTCATGCCCTGCGGACCGAATGCTCTAGACTGGAGTTGTGGAGGTAAGAGGAGACAAGATGACAGAGTTGCGCAAGTTCCACGTCAAGCTCGGCCAGATCGCCCATCTCAAGAAAGGGTTTCTCTTCATGGGCCCGAAAACCGAGGTGATCTACGCGGGGATGCCCGGCAAGGAGGTTTTCTCGCTGGCGATCACCAGCACGATCATGTACAACTCGCTGGCCTACAACATCTTTGTGCCCAGCGGGCAGCGCGAGGTTAATGTCGCCGGCGGCCGGATGGAGATTCTGGAAGCCACTCCGGAGTATATCCTGTTCAACTTTATCGGCTGACGTTCAACGCGTCCTCGCCAGGAACCCGGCGGCCGGGCAGCGTGGTGCCCGGCCGCCATCCGGTTACATTGTCCCGGCAGCGCCGGAACTACCCTTTGACTGCGCCTGGGTCAGACCACCGACAATCTGGTCTTGAAGGGCGAGGTAAATGATCATGATCGGCAGCGCGCCGATTAACACACCGGCCGCAAATACTCCCCATCGCTGATTAATTTGTGCGCCAGCGAAGACCTGCAGGCCGACCATCAGGGTGTACTGCTCGTTGCTCTTGAGCAGTACCCGTGCAAGGACAAACTCGCTATACGTACCGATGTAGTTGATGATTCCGATAACGATTAAGATCGGGCGCAGCAACGGCAGGATCAGCCGGGTGAAGATTTGCCAGTCGGTTGCCCCTTCCACCATGGCCGACTCGTCGATATCGCGCGGGATGGTGTCGAGAAAACCTTTCATCAGCCAGATGTTGATGCCCATCGCGCCACCCAAGTACACCAGGATCAGGCTCGCGTGGGTATTTAAGCCCACGACAGGGCAAAACATCGCCGATCTGAGATATCATCAGGAATGTGGCGACAAGCGCCAGCAGTGCTGGGGAACACCTGGATAAGCAAGATGCCTCTGAGCATCGTCTGGCGGCCGCGGAAGCGAAAGCGCGAGAATGCATAAGCCGCTATCGTGGTGATCGCAAGCGAAAACACGGATGTGATCGAGGCGATTTTGATCGAATTCCCGAACCACGTCCAGTAAGGAAACGCTCGCTTTCCAACAGGATGCGGTAATTGTCCAACCCCGCGTTCTCCGGAATCAGTTTTTGGGTGGCTAGAGAACCAGTTGGATTGATGGAAGCTGAGATGACCCACAAGATAGGGAAGATCAGAGAAGATGATCAGGATAACCGCAATGATCAAGCGCACACCGGTGCTGACACTGCGCTGCACCCTGGTAGAACTGCGTAGCCGTCTGAACAGTAGTCATACTAGACATTTTCACTGACCTCCTCCCACATATTGGTATAGCGGAACTGGAAGAGGGTGATGGCGCCAACGATAAAAAAGATGACGATCGTGATGGCCGCAGCAAAGCCATAGTTGACGCCGCGACTGCCAGTGAAGGCGAGATTATACACGTAGCTGATCAAGATGTCCGTGTGCCCCGCCGGGGTGGGTGTACCGGCCATGGGCGGGCCACCCGCGTTGAAGATATAGATCAAATTAAAGTTATTAAAGTTGAAGACGAACGAGGCGATCAACAACGGGCCGACGGCAACCAGCAGCAGCGGCAACGTAATCTTCCAAAACTGCTGCCAGGAGCTGGCACCATCCACCTGAGCGGCAGCATAGTATGTCCTCGGGGATGGATTGCAACGCCCCGCTACAGATCAGCATGAAGTAGGGATAGCTCAACCAGAGATTGATGAGCAGAATGGCAACTTTTGCCCACCACTGGTCGGTGAACCAGGGCGGAGCCCATCCAAACATCGCTTCGAGGGCACGGTCGATCACGCCAAGTTCGGGATTCAGCATGCCGCGCCAGATCAAAATGGTCAGCAGAGCAGGGACGGTGTAGGGGATGATCAGTAAAGAGCGGATCAGCTTCTTGAAAGGGAAAATCCGGATCATTGAACATGATGGCAATTGCCAGTCCCAGACGAGAAATTAAACAGCAAACTGAATAAAGCGAAAGCGAAAGTTCCAGGTGATGATCCGAACCAGTGGGCCGCGCAAGGCAGGGCTGGTGAAAAATTCCTTGAAATTGGCCAGCCCGATTGACGCGATAAAACCCGGTCGCAGAGCTGTTCGCCATCTGGCGCAGTAAACGTGCCCCGGATGTTCTGAAAGACGATCCCCGTCTCCTGGCTGATCATGGCATCTCTGATCGGGATCATAAACATAGAGGGGCAACAACTCGGCTGCTTCCGACGGGGATCGAACCTGGATGGTCTTTCCTTCCTCGCCAAACTGGATTTCTGTCATGTTTTGATCCGTGGCAGCCACGATAGCGTTCAATCTTTGATAGCCTTCGATCGTCTTCGGGATACCCTTATCGTCGAGCTCCCCGATCCCCGACTCGCCGGGCTGGGGTTGGGTGAGCGGTTCACCCACTATCGCCAGGTATCCATTCCCCTCTGCATCCCTGAGCCAGAGGGCATAATCACCTTCCGGGGACTTAAAGGCTGTCCAAGTGAATGCCAGCCCGGTTTCCGGGAGATACTTCGCTTTCAGAATCTGGTCGATGGCCTGCTCCTTGGTGACGAGATGGCCCTCGCCATAATTTGTAAAAGAGACCCAGACGGTAAACAAGATCGGGTAGATGGTAAACATAGCCATAAGCACCAGCCCAACCACCATCCAGCGGATCGGGTATGCTTCCTGGCGCAGAAGCACAATGTTGACGAAGATCGAGATGATGAGGATCCGCAGCTGCCAACGGATAGTAACCCAGGGAGAACAGCCGGTTGAGAAACCAAACTACAGAGGCATCCACCGCGATCAAGATCGCCAACCGCACCAGTCGAGGCAAAATCACTGTCGAAGAGGACGTTCCGTGTTTGAGGGTGTTCTGGGAGGCACTGCGAGCCACGTTTTCACCTCCGTGTATTCAATCAGGCGACAAGGAATAGAATAAAGGCCGGGACGTCTCCCGGCCTTCATTCTTCAATCATCTGATTACTCGATAGCGATTT
Source organism: uncultured Chloroflexia bacterium (assembly GCA_963695825.1). Classification (GTDB taxonomy): domain Bacteria; phylum Chloroflexota; class Anaerolineae; order Promineifilales; family UBA4811; genus CAVOHX01. Next base: position 4,375 of record CAVOHX010000019.1, on the reverse strand, counting down.
CCACCAGATGCGTTTCAGGATCGTAGGTGAAGGTCACGGTGCTGTCAGCAGCCAAGCTGAGGGTATAGTTGGGTCCGTCCAGAGCGCCGTCGGAACCATAGTTGGTCCCCCAGTCACCGTCCATGGCGACCTTGAACTCGTAGTCACCGGCCGGCAATTCGACGGTGAGGTGATACAAGCCATCATCACCCTCCTCCATGGCAGTCGCCTCGCAGGCAGGATCCCAGTCAGCGCCACAACCAGCTTCGTCCTGGTAGCTGCCCGGCAGGTTGACCATGCCGACCAACGCACCCATGATCAATGCACGGACCTGGTTCGCCGCGTCCGTCATCGCCTCCTCGGGAGTCTGTTCACCCGGTCACCGCCAAGGTGATGCCGTTATCCGCAGGCGCTCCACACCGAACCCATCTCGGGGATGTTTGGCATCGGCATAGCGTTCAGCGCCAGCTTCACCCATCGCTTTCAGGTCAGGATCATCCGTGGTCGCCAGGACAGACTTGAACGCAGAGGGACGCAATCCGGTTTCGTAGAGCAGTTGCATCAGTTCATCGGTGGCGACGAACTCGGTCAGAAATGCCTGCGCCAGCAACATATTTTCGCTAAAGGGGTTGACCATGAAGCCCTGCACACCGAGAAACGGGGCACCGTCGTCGGGGAAGGTGGTCACAGCATAGGGCACACCGGAGGCGCGGATGCGATCCAGCGCCCAGGGACCGGCCATCAAGAAGGGAATCTGGCCGGTTTCAAACAGCGAGTGGGCGGTTTCATAGTCAAAGGTGTTGGGCATGAGGCCCTCTTCGGCAGCCGCGGTCATCCAGGCGACAGCGGCGATCATCGCCTTCGCTATCGAGACCGACGTCGTCGGGGTTCCAGGCGCCGTTCTCATCCACGCCAAAGACATAGCCACCAAAGGCTGTCTGGATCGGCAAGGCATTGTAGCCCGGCCCAGTGGCAACGGCGATGGCGTACTCAACTTTGCCTTCCGCCTTCAGGGCGCGGGCAATCTCAAGCACCTCATCCCAGGTGGTGGGTGGTTCAGGGACCAGTTCGGTGTTGTAGAAGAATCCGAGGTTCTCGGTGGCGTATGGCATACCGTAGAGATTGCCGTCCGTATAGGTGAAAGCCTCCAGCGTCGATTCAACAAAATCGTCTCGTTTAGCGCCCAGGTCGATGGGGGCCACCAGGCCGCTTTCGACCAAGCGCCCCCAGCCAGTCGTGGACGCCGATATAAATATCGGGGCCCTCACCGGCCGGTATGGCGATGAGTGCCTGGGCCCGAATGTCTTGAACACGACCCAGATCTTCGACGACGAGCGCCACGTTATACTCAGCAAGAAAGTCATCCGCGAGTCCGAGCAAGATCGGCGTGCGCGTGTCGTCGGCCCAGATTCTCAAAGTGGCCGACGGCTCCATGACTTCCTCGGTCGGTTCAGGGGTCGCGGTCGGTTCAGGCGCCTTGGTGGGCTCCACTACCACCTCAGTAGGCTCCACTACCACCTCGGTGGGCTTTACTGGTGGGCTCTGGCTGTGGCTGTTGCCTCCGGTCCACACGCCGCCAGCACCATGATTGCGACCATGGTGAGGAGGATCAAAGTCCAGATTTTTCTCTTCATTTCTTTTTTTCTCCTTTTGTTGATAGTCTGAATAACTGTGCCAGGATCACGATGTGGCCTCTGGTTTTGGCCGAATCTGGCATGAGAGTTTCCAACCCATGTATTGTCCTCTTTCTATTCCACCTCCTTACTTTTCTCGATCTAGCTCTCGTTCCAGCGAGTGCATTATAACCACCAAGTCGCCAACAAGCGCTTTGACATCAATGTCGAGATCCGAAAAGCGATCCTGAGTATGTGTATCGCGCGCTGCCGAGGCGCGCTGAAGACGCTGCTTGCCCGATTCGCTCAGATAGAGGCAATAGGTTCGGCGATCTGATTCACTTTGGCGTCGTCGAATCAGTCCCTCCTCTTGCATGCTTCTGGTCAAGCGAGTCGTGCAACTCTTGTCGTTATACATCAACGCGCTCAAGGTTGTCAGGGAAACCCCGGGATTCTCGTGGATGTGCTTCAAGGCGTAATACCGAGGCACGGTCAAACCAAATCGATTCAAAAGCTGCCGGTCACCGTTGTCAATGAAAGCAGTGATCCTTTTCAAGGTCTCGTAGAAGGCAATTTCACTGGACATAATTCAAGGGATATAAGGATCAAAGGTCGTATAGTTGTGACGCCAACAGTTGATATATCAACTATAAATGCAAAGGTACCGGTTGTCAATAGGTTTGAAAAATCTCTAACAATTCAACAATATTGACAACCTACGTCTCGCGGTCCCACCAATATGTTCGTTCCTTGAACGGTTGCCGTCAGTGGCTCGTCGGTAAAGTTGAGGAGAATGAGATAAGGCCCGCGTCGGGATACGATCAGGCCCTCTGGAAGCGTAGCCAGGGGGAGAACGCCGGCCTGGGAAGCAAGATAGGCCAAGAGGGCCTCAGCCTGGGAGTCGTTCGGGTACCAACCCAGGTAAAGGGTCTGACCGGCCCCGACCCTTTGCGCAACCAGGGATGCATACGAGCTGAAAGGGCCAGAAACATAGTGCGCAAGTGTTTGGAGGTCGGGGTCTCCGGACAGATGGCTGGAGATTGCAGGATCGAGGGCTTCGGCCCAGACCGTGGCTTGCCCGACCAGGCCCGGGATACTGGAGTCTAAGATCGTAGCTGACACCCGGTGGAAGCGAGTGCCAGTCGCTCACAATAGCCCCCACGAGCTCGCGAAAGGGGCCCGGCAATGGATCATCGGTGACCTGATTGTTGGTGGTTTTAAAGCCGGATCGCACACCGAGCAGTACCGTTCCCCCGGCATCGGCAAAGGCTTTGGAGGGAACTGGCAAGCCGCTCCGTAGCCAGAAAGGCTGTCGGCACAATAACCAGCTTGTACGAGCTGAGGTCCGCGTCCACAGAGACAATGTCGGCCGGCAGTCCGAGGCGCTGCAAGGCACGGTAATAGACAAAGAGATGGCGCATATAGTCAAAGTCGCGGTGGTGCGGCTGTAATCGTAGCTGCCCACAGGCGTCATAGTCGAGCAGAAAAGCGATCTGCGCTTCGTGCGGTGCAGAAGATGATTTCTGACATCAATGATCGCTCCGCTCTCATCGCCTCGAGGTCGGCATAGCCCGTAGCAGGAGAGGCATCGTGACGCAGCAGGCCGGAGTGGAACTGCTCCTGGGCATACAGGCCAGCTCGCCAGCGAAAGTACAGGACGGCCTCGGCGCCCGAGGCCAACGCGTGCCATGTCCACAGCCGAACCGTGCCAGGTCGGATGCCGGTGTTAAAAGTGCTCCAGTTGATGTTTCCGCACTGCTGCTCCATCACCCAGAACGGGCGCTCGGGCTTAAAGCCGCGCATGAGCGTGTGCCCCAAGCCGGTGATGTAAGGATCGCCAACGTCATATGCGAAGACCGGCTGGACGCTGGAGGGCATGTAAAGAGAGGATCTGGATTCAGCATGGCCCGTTGGGTAGGAACTCATCGTGACCAAATCCAGTGGGCTGGCAAGATCATGGTAATCCAGATCGGTGAATTGACTCATAAAATTGGTAGTGACGATCTGGCGCTCGGAGATATGCGATTGGAGCGTGGAAATCTGGAGTTGTTGGTAGGTGACGAATGCGTCCGAGGAGAATCGATAGTAGTCAAGAACGTGACTGGGATTGGGTTCGGCGATGGTGAGGTTTGGAGGATCGATTTCGCTCCAATCACCATAGGTCTGGCTCCAAAAGATCGTGCCCCAGGCTTGGTTGAGAGCATCAATCGTTTCGTATCTAGCCTCTTAGCCAGTGGCGAAAGGCGGTGGCGCACGTCTCGCAATAGCAGCGTGCGGTGTCGTGGCAACCAAACTCATTATCAATCTGCCAGCCGACGACGGCCGGGTGCACTCCCGTAGCGGGAGGCCATCGCAGTGACAATGCGTACTGTGTGATGGCGATAGGTTGCGCTGTTGGCGCAATAGTGTCGGCGCGAACCAAAACGGCGGCGGCGACCTTGGGCGTCCACCGGAAGAATGTCCGGATACGCCCGGCAAAGCCAGGGAGGTGGAGATGCGGTTGGCGTGCCGAGAATGACCTGAAGGCCCTCAGCCGCCAACACCTCGATCGCCTGGTCGAGCCAATTCCAGGTGAACCCGCCCTCTCTGGGCTCCATTTCCACCCAGGCAAACTCCGCGATGCGCACGAGCGAGAGGCCGGCCTGGCGCATGAGCATGGCATCTATCGGCCAACGCTCCGGTGGCCAATGTTCGGGGTAATAGCACACTCCTAATTTCATAACCAACCTATATCAAAATAACCAAAATACGCTGACTATCGAGGGCTGCATCTGCCCTTTCCG
>CAVOHX010000018.1:0-204868 GCA_963695825.1 uncultured Chloroflexia bacterium | reverse complement strand
GTCGTATCCCCTTTTCCCGCGACTCGAATAGCTTCCGGAATATCTTGAAAAGATCGGATTCGGTGATGATGCCGACCAGTGTCTCACCTCGCGCCACCGGCAAACAGCCGATCTTGTTGTCCGCCATCAAACGCGCCGCTTCTTCGACCGGCATCGATTCGGTGGCGGTGATCACCTGCTTGGTCATCACCTCTTGGACCTTGACCCTGGAGACCAGGTAGGTCACCTCCCACACGTTAAGCGACGTCACGGAGGAGGGAGCAGCATTCCAGGAGGTCCTGGCGCGAGACAATGCCTACCAGCCTGTTCTTCTTCCCCACCACGGGCAAGTGGCGCAGTTTCTCGCGTCGCATCTGCTCCAGCGCATCCGCAATCGACAGTAGGATCTATCTTGAGCGGGTTGTGTGTCATCCTTCTACCAACAAGCATGTTCGCCTCCTAATCCACCTTGGGCGTCTAGCCCAATGCTATTACGGTATGCTCCTCGACAAACCGCTGCAACCGGCGCGCGGTTTCCTGTCTCATAGGTCGGTCCTGATGCTCTGCCACCAGCTCTTGCCCGCGCACCGGCACGCGTCATGACATCCAGCCGGCCGGCCGCCATCCAGTTCTCGATCCCTTCCGTAGAGAGACGGCAGGTTGCCAGAACTCATGGCGGCACCGCCTGAGCGTGAGAGTCTCCATCAGGTAGTTTCCACCCGAGCCGACCTTGGCGATCACATCGTAGGCCAACGTCTCGGGCGTGACAGCGATGCCTTGCTTGAACCGGCGCACCATGCCGCACATCTCGTCGTCCAGCACCAGCTTTTCCGGAGAGAACGCCAGATAGGAACTGAGGATGCCCCCGGCGTGCAGGACAAAATCGATCCCGCTGTTTACTGTCTGAGTCACAGGCTCATCATCGACTCATAACCAGCCTGCGCATCCGGGCTGTGGGCGTCGGTGCAAAGCGCCGCCGCTGCGAGGGCAATGCGTAAAAGCGACACAGGTCAGCGTGCGCGCCTCGATCATCATGGAGAGCTGGGGCCGCCGATAGCCAGGCCGCCGGTCTTCATGTCCAGGTTGGTAGAGGTGGATCCTGGGCCTCACCGGCGTGCCCGGGCTGATCAGTTGCGCTAGCACGATGCCCGCCAGCAACTCGGCCGTCTGATGCACCAGCACGCCAGCCAGCGTGATGGGGCCGGTCGAGCCAGCCATCGATAGCGCCGCAAAGACCAACGGCTGCCGGTGTCGGGCATAGACCAACAACGCCTCCAGCATCTCGCTGCCGTACCCAAGGGGGCTGAGGCTGTTCACCAGACCCAGGGTGACTGGCCTCTCACCAATTGACCCGTCAAAGAGAAGTCGCCGCCATCTCCATGGTGTGAACCGCGCCCCGCTTGCCCTCGGCGCTGCCGATAAAGGGCTTGTCGGAGTGGACCATGTTGGCGACCAACATGCGCAGGTGTCCTGCCTTGGCGGGCACGTCACCCGGTTCAACCATCAGGTGACCGCTCATGTCTTGATTGGGCAGCATGTGAACCAGCCGGGTCAAATCCTCGTAATCCTGCAGCCGTACCCCGGCCGCTTTGCCCACCTCTGGGTCAATGATGAACGGCGCGCCATAACCGGGCGCGAACACCGGCTTGCCATCCCCCACCACCACGTCCCGCTCGGGATTGCGGGCGTGAATCGTAACTGCTTAGCACTGGGCAATGGCGTCCATCACCTGTCGCTCGCTCAGGAACACCTGTTGACCATCGATCTTGAACCCGCGGTCGGCAAAGATGGCAACGGCCTCGCCATGGGCCAAGTGCAGGCCAACCTCTGCCAACAGGCGCATGCTGGCGTCATGCGATCTGTTCTAGTTCGATCTTGTTCAGCAAAGGCTCGCTCCTTTCGCTGCTCTAGACCGGCCGGCAACCTCAATGCCGGCCGCGCAAAAAGCTGACCGCGCGGGACACGATTCCCTCAGCAATACGGGTCGCACGCAGCAGGTATCCTGCGGGCTCGGGGCGCCGGCGACCAAATCCGGCGCCTGCTTGCCGGCCGCCGGGCAGGTCTTCCCAGTGCACGGCGGAGCGGCGCAACGCAGAAGGACGAACAGCAGCAATAGGCCACCGAGAACGTGATACAGGACCCGAATCCCCATAACCACCGGGATGAGCGCATAGGCCAACAAGGGGCCGACAGGCGCTCCGCCAGGTCTCCAACGGTGAAAAGTATCCCCAGCCGCCGGCCGCGTCGGCCGGTGTCACCCATATCGCCAATCAGAGCCGTGGGCCGACCCCTGGTTGCTGCCGCTGGTGACGGCCGCCAGCGGAATCCCAAACACCGTCGCCAGCGGCAGGTTAGGCCCAGCAGCCCAAACCCAAACACCCCGGGACCAACCCACCGGCCGCTACTTTCCAGCGGTTGCCTACCCGGTCGGACAAGCTCCCCATCGCCGGAGCCGATATCATGGCTACTAGCATCGAGAACACCCAGGCCAAGGCCGGTCAGCGTGGCGACGCCCGCCACCCGGCCGGCAACCTCGACCTGCGACCCAAGTTGCATGAGCAAGAGCAAGCCAAACGTGGATTGTAACACCCCGGCCCGAACTAGCCGGTCGAGGGCATAGAGTGCAGTCGCCGACGCCAGCTCCACCCGCTCCGACGGGGTTGATGAACACCCACCCCGTCAGCCTGCCCTGCCGGGGCGCCATCGGCCGCGCGCAGATCGCGCCGGGTCTCCGGCAGCAGCCCCAGCGCCAGCACGGCGCCGACCGCCGTCAGCGCGGCGCCTACCAGCATCGTCAGCCGGAAGCCCAACCAATCGGTGAGCGCCCCGCCAAAGAGCGAGCCGGCCGACAAGCCGAGGAAAAAGGACAAATGGTAGCCGCCGACCACCGGCCGCGGGTGCTATCTTGCGAGACGTCCAGCACAATGGTATTCCCCCCTACCCAGATGCCCGCCCACGACAGCCCCCACAGCAACCGGCCCAACGGCCAGGGCCAAAAGCCGCTGGTTAGAGCATAGATGGCGGTGGAAAGCGCCCCGGTGAACAGAGCAGTGACAAACATCGGCCACCATCGCCACCGATCCGAGAATCCCGGCCGGGCCATTGAGAAGCAGCCGGACAAAACGATTTGCCGAGAGAATGACACCCACACTCGCAGCCGGGATCCAGCTGCTCCGTGTGCGTAGGCAACACGGCGTACAGCGTCGCATCTCCAAAGAGCGAGAGACAGGTGCCGGCCGCGACGGGGAGCAGAACCCGCCATGGCACCCCCGCCCTCGCCCGTGACTCGTTTTTCGTTTCTCCGGCACTCTTTGCTCCGAGCTCGATTTGTGGGCTGGCGTCACACAGTTCGACCGCGCGAGGTGCAAAACCAATCGCGTAGCGCCGGACCGGTGCGCCGACGCGCGTCACCCGGGGCGCGGCCGGTGGTCGATGTGCCGCAGTTACTCTTTCCAACCAAACCCACCTGTTCACCTGGCCAGATCTCGGGATGGCCGGCCACCACCTTGACCAGCGCACGTATTGCGGGAGTAAAGCCCGCCGTCGAGCGAAAAGTGCTGGTTCAGACCAAGCCCCCATACCCGTGCGCCATAGTCAGACATCGCGCGGCCCTCCCTTCTCCATGTCATAGTAACGGGCAGCCCGATGCCGAACGCCCAATATGATCAGGGGAGGGATCTTTTGCCAGCAGCGGGCAGATGCATCGTCGCCACGCCCAGGCAAAGGGGCAATGGACAAGAGGCACCAGCAGATCGGGTGGCGTCCTCGGGATACTCACCAGCCGCCTGGCTTCCGATTTGTCCAGGCGAAGCAGAGCGCCCAAATAGCCCAACTGTGTAGGGGTGCGGGGGTTTCTTCGTACAGATCATTCACCAGCGCAACCTCTACCGGCCGGCCACCATAGATGGCCAGGAACCGTTTGCCCAGGGCTGTCGCAAAAAGCGCCTCTGAATAGCACGCCATCTTGGGCCAGGCGGTGCAATACCGGCGCCTTGGCTACTGGGCTGCCCAACCAAAGCGCCGGCAAGGCCAGCTAGTGGCTCTGCGCCAGCTTTCGATAGGCCTTGATAAAACGCATCGCGTACTCGTCCCGCCCCAACGCGAGGTCCGCCGAGCGCACAATCTGGCCCAGGTGCGCCACGTTCATGATCAGGCTGCTCGCCCCGGCATAGATGGCCATGGCAAAGAACGCGCTGTTGATCGTCTGCCTGTCGGGTAGACCGAACGATATATTGCTCGCCCCCAGAGTGATGTTGACACCCAGCTCTTCCTTGACCCTACGAATGGTTTCCAACGTCGTCCAGCCAGCCTTGGAATCCGCTCCCATGGTCAACGCCAGGCAGTCGATGACGATATTCTCGGGCGATATGCCAAGTCCGGCCGCTCGATCAATGATCTTTTTCGCCACCGCCAGCCGGCGCTCGGCCGTCTCGGAATCCCATCGTCGTCCATACAGAGACCAACCACGGCCGCGTCATATTCGGCCACCAGCGGCAATACACGCGCCAGGCTGGCCTCTTCACCGTTCACCGAATTGATCAGCGGTCTGCCATCCGGATTGAGCTCCCTGTGCACGGCCAACGCGGCCGCCAGCGCCTTGGCATCCGGTGTGTCAATGCAGACGGGCACATCGACGTTCTCCAGGACCAGCCGCACCGCCGCCGGCAACAACTCTTCCTCGTTCACTCCGGCCGCGCCGACATTCACATCCAACACGTGGGCGCCGACGGCAACTTGATTCAACGCCTCTTCCTTTACAATCGCCAAGTCACCGGCCGTCAACGCGGCCACCAGTCGCTTCTTTCCCGTTGGGTTGATCCGCTCACCGATCATCACCACCGGCCACGCCCGGCTGATCACCACCTTCTTTCCAAGCCCCTTGAGTACCGTCTCCATCTCGTCAACTCTCCTTACAGATTGAATTTCATGCACATCGATCACAACGCCGCCTTGATGGCACGTTGAAAGCCGGCAACATGCTGTTGCAACAACGTCTCGGCGAGCTCGCCCTCTCCCCGTTTGACGGCATCCATGATTCCCCGGTGCTGCTCGATCGCCGGACGCACATCCCCCAACTCGCTCAGCACAAGGTGCCACAAACGCATGCTCAGCGCATGCAGGCGGTTAAGGCTGTCCGAGAGGAACTCGTTGTTCGCCGCCTCGTAGAGCAACTGGTGAAACCGCTCGTCCACACCCATGAGTCCCGACGGACCCGCTTGAGACCGCAGATCAAGGCCATCCAACGTCTCTTCCATCGCCTTGATCTGCTCGGGCGTGATCCGCTCGGCGGCCAACCGCGCGCAGAACCCCTCTAGAACCAGTCGCACCTCGAAGATCTTGGCCAGATCGGTGATGCTAATGTCGGCCACAAACATCCCCCGTCGCGGCGCAATGATCACCAGTCCTTCGGCCGCCAACCGGTGCAATGCTTCCCGTATCGGCGTCCGGCCCAACTCTAGATCCCGTCCCAACGCGTACTCGTCAATCACCGACAGCGGCTCGAGTTTCAGGGTGATTACTCTTTCCTTGATCAGGTGGTAGGCCTTTTCGCTGAGTCGCATCGCTGTTTCCTTCAACTTGCACTGGTGAGCAGACAGCAGAGGTATTCGAATCTAACAAGAGCACAATGGCGTGCCCGCGACTAGAAATGTAGGGGATCAGCTTTAGGATATTACAAATATATCCTAAATACATCGTATCACGGCTTGGCCGATTTGTCAATCCCCTTCAAACACCCCTTCCTCTTGGTCAGCGCCTAGGTCTGTTTGACCACAATATCAGTGATGATATCGGCCGCCTGGTCCCCCTGGTCGGCCGCGTTCGACAGATGGCGCAGCACCTCGCGGTGCTTGAGCATGTCCATGACATGTTCGACGCTCTCTGGTCCCTGAAAGAGCTCGGCGATGTTGCGCCGGTACACTCGCTCGACCCGGTTCTCAAGTGCCTTGGCGCGCATGGCGTGCTCGTTGGCTACACCGGGATGATCCTCAAGCCTTTGCATCGCCAGATGGATCTCATTGGCGGCGTCCAACAAAAGAGACGAAAGTTCCACCAGTGAGTCATCGGGTTCCACTCCCAGGACCTCCATCTCTTCCACCGTGTTGTAGAGATAGTCGATCAGGTCATCGATAGCGCGAGAGAGAGCAAAGATGTCTTCACGATCAATCGGGGTGACAAACGTCTGGTTCAACTCGTCGATCAGAATACGCCGTATCTCGTCGGCGTCCTTTTCCACCTGGCGCGCCCGGGCAACGTTCTTGGCGCTTGGCTTGGCCAGATACGCCTGCAGCGCCTCGGCGGCCGAAATCGCGTGCTCGCCTTGCTGTATGAGCAATTTGAGGAAATTACTCTGCCGCGGTTTAAAGAATCGCTTTAACCAGTCCATTTCTATCCACCCAGCAGAATCGATAGCGGATAATAAGCCCCTGCAGCCAGCAGGCCAGAGACCGGGATCGTCGAGCACCCAGGCGATCATCATCTCATACCCCACCTGCCAGCGAACCTTGGATAACCGCTCGGCCGAACCCACCCCCATGATAGCAGAGCTCATCACCTGGGTCGTGCTGACCGGGCCGCCAAGCAGCGCTGCCCCCAAAATGACCGACGCCCCAGTGATCTGCGAGACGAATCCGTGAACCGGGCGAATCTTGTAGATGCGTGCGCCCAGCGTTTTGATCAAGCGCCATCCTCCGGTCGCCGTGCCCAATGCAATAGCCGCTGCACTGATCAGCACCACCCACGGTGGGACCTCAAAAGTCGGGATTGCGCCCTCTACCACCAGGCCCAGGGTGATCATGCCCATAGTCTTTTGGGCGTCGTTGGCGCCATGGCTGAGCGCCAGGCTGATCGAGGTCAGGATTTGAGCCTGCTTGAAGAAACGGTTTACACCCGGCCGGGCCCCGCGCGCCAGAAAAAGCGTCAGGTGCATGAGCAGGTAGCCGCCCACCAGCCCAATCACGGGCGAGGCAAACAGTGCGACCCCCACTTTGATCAGACCTGCGCTCTCGATTGCGTTTATCCCTTCGCTCACGATGACCGCCCCCATGATACCGCCAACCAGCGCGTGGGAAGAGCTCGACGGTATCCCCAGCCACCAGGTCACAAGGTTCCAGGCAATGGCTGCCAACAGGGTGGCGATGACCACCGGCATGGTAACGTGGGCAGGGTCGACCAGCCCTTCACCAATGGTCTTGGCCACGGCGACCCCAAATAGAAACGGGCCAATCAAGTGGGCGACAGCCGTGGTCAGAAGCGCCACCCGGGGTGACATGGCGCGCGAGGCAATGACCGTTGCCACGATGTTCGAACTATCGTGAAAGCCGTTCAAAAAGTCGAAAACCAGCGCACAACCGACCAGAACTGCTAACATGGGTCTCCCGAAATTGGACGCCAATTGTACCATCAACAGCCGGACGCACCCACCTTGGGGCAGCGGCAGTCGAATCTGTGCCCCAACTCGACTACCGGCCGGTAAACTCGCGCATCCAGGCCTCCACCTCGGCCGGGCTGGGGGGACCTGGCGCGGATCGGGCGCTGGCGATTGGGGGGGCGCCGCCTGCAACTCGGTCACAAACGCTTCCGAGGCTTTGGTCCGCACCCGGTGTTGGGTCGCCGCCGTCAGGATTGCCCGGTCGGAGGTAACCACCAGCCAACCGCTACGATCCCGAATCTGACGAATCCGCCGGACGATCAGCGCATCCGCCGGCCGCCCGGGCGGCGCAAAGCGCACCGTGACTCGCCCACCTGTGAGTCCGGCCGCCGGGTACCCGGGCGCCCCGCCGTCAAAGATGACTGTCACCTGATGACCGGTTCGAGCGGCGTAAGCTCGCAATCTGGCAACCAGTTGAACCTCATCGTCTGGGTCCGCCAGACTGATGTCTGGCATCTGACCTATCAGGTTGTGACCATCGACCAACAACTTCACGGCGCGTTACTCGTCCTGGACCGGCTGTAACTTGGCCATACTGCCCAATAGCCGCTTGAGCCCTTGGCCGGTGAACGCAACGGTGATGATCTCGTCATCGTCGGCCGGCTTGGCCTCGATCACAATCCCCTCGCCAAACACCGGGTGCAGCACGCGCTCGCCGGTGTGGAAACCGGGCTGCTGGGCGGCCGGCCTCGGCCTGGGCGCCGGCTCGGCCTGCCAGGCGGGCGTGGGCAAGGACGGGCGGCCGGCGCTGGACCAGGTCCAATCGGTTTCAGCGGCCGGCCGCTGCGCGGCGGCCGGCCGGCTCTCGCCGCTGATCAGAGCCGCGGGGATGTCACTCAAAAAGCGCGATGGTTGTGCATATTCGTCACCACCCCACGCTGACCGCCGGAAACAATAAAGCAGATAGAGCCTGTCCTTGGCGCGGGTGATGCCGACATAGAACAGCCGGCGCTCTTCCGCCATCTGTTCCGGCTCGTCCCACGAACGGCGGTGCGGCAGCACGCCATCCTCCACCCCGACGATCAGCACGATGGGGAATTCCAGCCCCTTGGCGGCGTGTAGCGTCAGCAACGTGGGTGCGTCTGGCTCTTCCGTCAGGTTGTCCACCTCGGAAACCAACGCAACTTGCTCCAGAAACTCGGATAGAGAGAGTTCGGAGTATTCGGCGGCTACGCTGCGCAACTCGACAATGTTGTCCCAACGATCCTCGCCTTCTCGCTCGTCCTGGCGCAGATACTCACGGTAGCCGGATTCGTCCAGGATCGTATCCATCAAATCGGCCACTGATCGAGTCTTGCTGCGCGTCGTCCACCCGGCAACCAAGTTGGCAAAACGGACCAATACTCGGGCGGCGCGGGCGGAAAATGGATTCGACTCGCCGGCCGCGATCCGTTGCAGCGCCTCCCCAAAGGAGATTCCCTGCCTGCCAGCCCATCCCTGAAGGGTGTCAACCGTTTTTGCGCCGATGCCGCGCGTCGGCACGTTGATCACCCGCAGCAGGCTAACCGAGTCGGCCGGGTTGTGGACCAGGCGCAGGTAGGCGATCACATCCTTGACCTCGCGCCGGCCGTAGAACCGGGTGGCGCCTACCAGCCGATACGGCATCCCGGCCCGAACGAACGCCTCTTCTAGTCGGCGGGACTGGGCGTTGGTCCGGTACATGATCGCAAAGTCGCCTGGCGTCGCCTCCCCACGCATGGTCATCTGGCGGATGGTGCTGACAACGTACTCGGCTTCGTCCGCTTCGTTATAGGCCTCATGCACGGTGATATGTTCGCCCCCCGGCCGCTCGGTAAAGAGCGCCTTGTGGGTGCGATAGGGGTTGCGCCTGATGACCGCCTGGGCGGCGTCCAGAATGATCTGCGTTGAGCGATAGTTCTGCTCCAGCAGAATCGTCTCGCACTCGGGAAAATCGTCGCGAAAACGCCGCACGTTTCGCCAATCTGCGCCCCGAAAGAGATAGATGGACTGATCCTCGTCCCCCACACAAAAGAGATTGTCGTGCTGGGCCGCCAATCGCTTGACGAGCGCATACTGCACCGTGTTCGTATCCTGGAATTCGTCCACCAGGACGTGCTGGTAGCGCTGTTGATACTTGAGCAAGACGGCCGGCTCGGCGTCAAAGAGCAGTACAACCTCAAGCAGCAAATCGTCGAAATCCAGGGCATTGTTCGCCTGCAGCAGCGCCTGGTATCTCTCATACACACGGCCAACAATCTCTTCCAGGTAGGTGGCGGCCTGGTAGATTTCCGGCGTGATCATCTCGTTCTTGACCCGGCTGATGGAGCGGCACATTTTGCTGGGCGAAAACTTCTTATCGTCCAGATTGAGGTCCTTGAGCGCCTGCTTGGCCACGCTCTCCTGGTCGCTCGTGTCATAGATCACGAAGTCCGAGCTGACCGCCAGGTGCTCCGCCTCCCGGCGCAAGATGCGAGCGCACGTCGCGTGAAAGGTGCCGATAGTCAACCCGTCCAGCCGGCCCCCAGGATTCGCTCCACCCGGCCGGCCATCTCGCGCGCCGCCTTGTTGGTAAAGGTGACCGCCACGATGCGCCAGGGGGCCACGGCCTGCTGGCGTACCAGGTGGGCGATACGATGGGTCAGCACGCGCGTCTTGCCGCTACCCGGGCCAGCAAGAACGAGAATTGGTCCACCCGGCGCGGTGACGGCCACGCTTTGCGCCGGGTTGAGCCCGCTCAGTATATCCATTCAGCTCTCTTTCAGTCCAGCAAACTCTCCAACAGCCCCGGCAGGGCCGGCACGTCCGATCCCAACCGCAGTTGAAAAGCGGGCGCCTGCTGCACGAGTTGTCGAAAAAGGTCCATCTGGAAGACCAGCGTCTCTTGGTCCCAACGATCCACACTGTGGGGTAGCAAGCGGCCCAGAGCCGCGGCCGGCGAAAGCCGTTCCACCTGATGCTCAGATGCGCCCTGCTCTATCTGCAGTAGGCAGATGGCGCCGACCGGCGCCGCGCCTGCCCAGGGAGACAAGAATTGCTCCGGGCCGAAAAGACGATCTTCCACCCGGGCCGCTGCGGAGCGTGCGCCGGGTCATCCGCCAGCCAACTGAGCGCCGGCACGCGCCGCAGCGCGTCGGGGTGGGCGCTCAACAAGCCCGGGTACGCCAAAGCCACCGCGCGATTATCGACAAGACCCAGCATGGGCGAGTCGTTCGACAGCAACTTCCACCCGGCCGCCAGGAGCGCCAGCCCGGTGGTCGTCTTGCCGCTGGCATTGTTGCCGGCGAGCAGCAGCGCCCGGCCGCGATGGGCGGCCCCAAAGGCGTGAATCAGCGCCCGTCCGCGTCGCCGTAACAAGGGCGCCAGCCCAATGCTATTTACGTCCTCAAAGGCGCCATAGAGATCAAGGACCGCTGGGGTGACTGTGGCCTCGACCCGGCCCGCATCGCCGGCCGCAGGCATGACCCGCACGTTGCCCAACCGGGGCAGGTAAATGATGAAAACCAGCCGCTTCCAGATAGACCGCCAGGTCAGCCTGAGCGTACGCCGGCGCGCGGCCTGGCGCGGCCGGTATCTCCGGCACCAGGGTCAGACTGAAACCAGCCGGACTCTCGCTCGCAGGGATCTCTGAAACCGCAAATGGCGCATAGAGTCGCTCCCACTCGTCCCAAATGCGCGGCGAGTCCGAGTCGAGCTCCAGGTACAGCCCATGCAGTTTGACCAGCATCAATTCACCAGCCTGTTACCGGCCCAGGGCTGCCTCGATGGCCTCTTCAAAGACCTGGTACGGCTGGGCGCCGCTGATGAAACGGCCAGCTGACAAAGAACGCTGGCGTGCCGGACACGCCCAAGCTCAGGCCCTCCCGCAGGTCATTTTCCACTGCCTGTGCGTGGATCCCGCTCTCCAAGCACGCCGCGAAACCGTCCACGTCGAGGTTGAGTTCCTTGGCATACCCATTGAATACCTCGGCGGCCGACGCATTGGACCACGCCTGCTGATCGACAAAGAGCAGGTCGTGCATACCCCAATAATCTCCCTGGTCCCAGGCGCATCGCGCGGCCTGAGCGGCAATGCTCGCCTGCTCGTGGAAACTCAGCGGAAAGTCCTTGAAAACATAGCGCACCTTGCCGGTGTCGATATAGTTCTGCTTCAGCCGCCCAAAGGTCTCCGAGATATAGCGGGCGCAAAACGGGCACTGGTAGTCCGAGTATTCGATCATGACCACCGGCGCGCTGGGCGAGCCCATCTCGGGCGACCCGCTCGTCGGGATCTGATCGGCCGGCATCGGCGTGGGCGTCGGCGCCTGAGCATAGGCGTCCGGCAACCGACCGGCATCCGCCAACGCAAAGGCAAGCTCGAAACAGGTCGTAGGGCTGGGCCCCGACGATGGGATAGCCGTCGATGAAAAAGGTCGGCGTGCCGGTTACGCCCAGCGCCTGCCCCTCGGCCAGGTCCTGCTGTACATCAACCGCATACCGGCCGCTTTCCAGACAGCTTTGCAGCGTTCCGGCATCCAGCCCAACTGCTTGGCCCAGCTCCAAAAAGGCAGGAACAGGGTCTTCCTGACCGGCCCAGGCATCCTGCCGCTCAAAAAGCTTGTCGTGCATCTCCCAATAAGCGTCCTGTTCGCCGGCGCAGCGGGCCGCCTCGGCCGCCGAGGTGGCCTGGGGGTGGATTTGGCCGATCGGAAAGTCCTTGAACACATAGCGCACCTGGCCGGTCTCCACATAGTTGGCGATCACTTGCGAGTAGGCCTCATTGAAATACCGCTGGCAATAGGGGCACTGGTAGTCCGAAAACTCGACGATGGTGATCGGGGCATCGGCCTCGCCGCGCACGCTGGTCTCTTCCGGCTGCAAGACGGCGGGGGTCGGCATGATGGCGCCGGGCAGAGGGGTGGGAACCTGGGCGATCAGTTCCGCATCAGCCGGCCACGCGCTTGGCTCGTCAGAGCTTGCCTCTGGGGTCTCGGCGGCCGGCAGCGGCTCGGCCGGACCAATACTGGTGAGCTCTGGCTCCTCAGCGGCCGGCCGGCAAGCTGCCACCACCAGCAGCAGCAGCGCCAGAGCCAGCAAACCTATCCAGTACAGTGTGTCGTCCTCGCATCATTCGTCCTTAACTCCTTTGGCGACTCACACTGGTGGATTATGCCATAAACAGAGGCCGGCGTAAAGCACACCGCCTCGGGGCGGCTGGCTGTCATTGTGGGAGCAAGGAGAGCCGGGCCAGGGGTCAGGGTTCAGACTGGGCAAACTGATCGATCTCTTGCACCACTGAGGTAGGCGACTCGGGCTGACGACCAAAGAGGTTGAGCACGATGGAAAAATGGTTCGTCCGCTCCAGGACGCGCAGTCGAACGGGAACGCGGACCTCTTGCAGCGCGGCCGCCATAACCTCCGCTTGTTGAACCGGCACCAGCCTGTCCTCCCGCCCGTGGAGCAGCAAGAATGGCGGCGCACCGGGGTGGACGTATCGCAGCGGTGACGCTACCTCGAGCTGCTCTGGCGACCCCATGATAACGGTCAGGTGACCCTCCACGAGTTTCCAGTCCACCACTTTGCCGGCATGCTCCAACAACGCAGGCAGATCGTATGGCCCGCTGCATACCAACCACCCCTCTGATGACCCCCAGATCGACCCCCTGCTCGCCCAGAAAGCGCTCGTCCAACCCCAACAGTGAAACGATGTGGGCGCCGGCCGAGTGACCCGCCAACACGATGGCTCCACGGTCGCCGCCATACGCCGTTACGTTGTCAACTGTCCAGCGCAGCGCCGCGGCGGCGTCCGCAACGAACACGGGAAACGAGACCTGGGGCGCGAGCCGGTAGTTGATGATCACGACCACATAGCCCAGGGAGGTGAATTCACGCGCCACCGATGAATATAGCTCTTTACGGCCGCTCTCCCAACCACCACCGTGCACGAAAAAGAGCAGCGGGCAGCCGGCCGCCCCAGGAGGCTGGAACAGATCCAGGCGCTGGCGCGAGTGCGCGCCATAACGGATATCCCGATGCGCCAGCGGGTACGAACGGGCAAAAACACTTCCCTCGGTCACTGCCCAAACCAGTCTCTGCATGATGGCGGCAAACTCGGGCCGCTTGTCTGGATAGAGCCGCAGCCCCTGGCGAATCAATCGGATCAGTTCGCGTTGCCGCCATACATAGATTCCAAAACCGGCGCCGGCGACCGCCAACAGCCGCCACACGTGTCGTTTCCTCACAGACATGGAGCGCCCTCTCGTCGTCAAACTGCCGCCGGAAGACACCTTCCGGCGATCGACCGGCGAAATCGCCGGTCAGTCTAGAAAAAGCTCAACTGGGTAGCCTGCTCTTGCGGCGCCGAATCCACAAACTCGTCAATTCGGGCGATCAGGTCCGGAATCTTGGCCATGTCCTGCTCCACGACCGGACGCAGTGATGGCTGATGCAGCGCCGCCGCGGGATGGTACGCCGGGTAATAGAGGATGCCGTCGATCTTCCGCGCCTGCCCGTGGACCTGGGAAATCTTGGCGTTGGGGAAATAGCGGGCCATCGAATACCTGCCCAGAGTCGCGATCGATTGACGGGCCGGATGAGCGCAATCTGTCGATCCAGATACCCCTCGCAGGCTTCGATCTCCTCGGGGCGGGGATCACGGTTGCTGGGCGGGCGACACTTGACCACGTTGGCGATAAAGACCTCGTTGCGTTCGAGTCCGATCATCTCCAACAGCTCGTCCAGAAACTTGCCCGCAGCGCCGACAAACGGCCGCCCTTGCTGATCCTCGGTGAAACCCAGGACCCTGCCCGATAAACATCACCTTGGCGTTACACTGGCCCCTCGCCCGTACGCCGCGCTTGCGCCCATAGTGCAATTCACATTCCCAGCAAGACCTGTACCTCGGCCACAATTCTCTAAGCGTGTCATTCATGATGAACCTCGCTGCAACTGGAGCTTGGTATTATAACCCAGGCATTGGGATTCGCCACTGCCCAGAGCGTAAACAGCTTCGAATCCAGATGGCGCGCCAAGCCTTCAGGTCACGACAGGCGCGCGGCCGAGCGCTGATCAGCGTCAAAAGAGGTCGCGGTGCGCTTGCACCCAGCGCAGCAACCGGGGTATTCCCTGCTGGGGCAAGATAGTAGGTCGCCAGCCAAGATCCCGCTCTGCCTTGCGCACGTCAGAGACAAACACCTTTTGATCTCCCGGCCGCCAATCGCTGTACTGAACCGACACCGGCCGGCCGAGGAGTGATTCCAGCAGGGGTCCAAACTCGGCCCAGATGGCGAGAGAACAGGCCGGCCCGCCGCCAATATTGTATATCTGCCCGGCGGCGACCTCAATGTGCTCAACGGCTGCATCATAGGCCCAGATCAGGTCATCCACGTGCAACAGATCTCGCATCTGTTTGCCGTCGCCGTAGATTGTGATGGGCCAGCCGAGGGTGGCGGCGATCAGGAAATAGGCCACCCAACCCTGGTCCTCGACGCCGAACTGTCGCGGCCCATAGATGCAGGACTGGCGAAAGACGACCGTCCGCAGCCCATAGATACGGGCATAATCACGGGTGTATTGATCCCCGGCGCCTTTGGAACAGCCATAGGGCGAATGAAAGTCGAGCGGGACCTCCTCTGACACGCCATCCGGCAGGTCCTGGTACCCATAACGGGTAGGCTGCTGAACAATCCCAACCCCCTCCATCCCCCCATATACCTTGTTGGTGGAGGCATAAAGGACGATAGGGTCATCGGCCGCCCTGCGGGCCGCTTCCAAAACGTTCAGCGTCCCTAGCGCGTTGATCTCAAAATCCTCCCGGGGGTTCTGCACCGAGGTCGTCACCGCCACCTGGCTCGCCAGGTGATAGATGCGCTCGACCCCGGCCGCCGCCTCAGCAACCGCCGCCCAATCGCGAACATCGCCGGCGACAAACCGGAAACGGTCGCCGGTCGCGTCGCGCAGCCACGCCAGGTTGGCGTCCGCGCCGCGGCGTGAGAGATTGTCAAACAGGACCACGTTGTGGCTCGTCTCAACCAGGTGCCGGGCCAGGTTAGCGCCGATGAAACCAGCCCCACCGGTAATCAGGATTTTGCTCATCTCTTAATCTCGCCTCTCGATCAGCGGGCCGCCAGCCAGCCCTGCCCGCATTGCTCTAATACACGTTCAGCGCCGCAAAACCTCACCGGCCGGCACTCAGGCGCGCATAGAGCATTACCCTGTGCTGCTCCAACGCCGCCTGATAGGCCTCATCCAAAGGCGCCACGGTCATGATGAGCGCATCCTCCTGATTGTCTTGATAGTAGCGCTTGCGCCGGCCGACAACTTGAAATCCATACTTGGTATATAGCTCTTGCGCCGCCCGATTGGAGACGCGCACCTCCAGCGTCGCCATCTCGGCGCCCATCGTTACCGCCTCGCGGATCAGGGCCAGCAAGAGCAGCTCTCCCAATCCACGGCCGCGCCACACAGGGGCAGTCGCCAAGGTGCTGATGTGCGCTTCGTCGATGATGAGCCAGAGACACCCGTAACCCACCAACTCTGAGCCCTCGGTCTCGAGTACATAGCAGTGGGCCAGCTCGTTGCGCGCCACTTCCTCGCGGTAGGCGCCGGCCGGCCAGGGGGTGGCGAAGGCAATATTCTCGATCTCCATCACCGCCGAGATGTCGTCAACCTGCATTGGGCGTAGGTTGTAGGGTGCAGGAGGTTGGATCACAAGGCGGGCTGCCCCGGTGTGTGTAGGTAAATCGGAGACAGCGTGATGGGGTCATCCAGCCGGCCGCGCTTGAACCGTTCCCAGCCGATTTCCGCCAGGAAACCGGCCCGGCGCAGGCCGGCCGCCGGAGAGAGCACGTATGCCTTGGCGCGCCGTCGGCGGAGCAGCTTGGCTCCCGCGAGATCGATCTCACCGGCAAAGAGAGTGAGGGTGTCGAGATTCGACAACAGTTCGGCCCACGTTGTCACCGCCGCATCCCCATCTGGTCGCCACACGCCCTCGTCCCAGCGATAGGCGCCGGCGCAGATCCGCCCACGGCCGGCCTGCAAGATCGCGCAGAGCGGGATATCCTCCGGCCCAATGGAAGCAGCGACGATATCGAGGGTAGGTACGCCGACCAGCGGGGTGTTGTTCGCCAGCGCCAGCCCCTTGGCGACCGCTAACCCAATCCGCAGCCCGGTAAAAGAGCCGGGGCCGAGGGCCACTGCGATCGCCTTGAGACCGGCCGGCGAGAGGTCCGCATGCCGCAGCATCGCCGCAATGCTGGGGGTGAGCTCAACGGTGTGATAATTGGCGCTCTTCCAGGTCAACTCGCCGACAACCTGCTCGCCGTCGTACAGCGCCAGGCTGAGCGTCCGTGTCGCGGTGTCGATAGCCAGCAACATGCTCACACTCCAAAGGCGCTGCGCCGGAAATCGGCCAACAAGGCGACAAAGCGGTCGCCGACGGCTTCGATACAGAGTCCCCTTTTGGTGGCGGACGCCCAGCGCAACGCAACCCAAAGCCGATCCGGCGGCAAGATCTCTTTTATCCGCTCGGGCCATTCGATCATCACCACCCCCGGCCGGTCCAGCACATCCTCTAGCCCAATCGACAGCGCCTCCCCGGCGCCGTTGATGCGGTAGCAATCCACGTGAAAGAGAGGCAGCCCGTCCACCGCCCGCGGATACTCGTTGATCAGGGTAAAGGTGGGGCTGGTCGCCGAGCGAGCTGCGCCCCATCCCCTGCTGATGCCCCGTGCCAGACAGGTCTTGCCTGAACCCAACTCGCCCGCCAGGCAGATCAGATCGCCACGCTGCAGCAACTCGCCCAGCCGCACACCCAGACGCTCGGTCTGAGTTGCGCTGTTGCTGACAAAATCCAGCGTTCGCTCGTCAAGTATTGGCATCGCAACATTCCACCAGATGGGTCACGGACACCATTATACATGCCCAAAGTGGAGAAGCAAGCTCCCTTGCGCCACGTGTCTCTGGATGGTATAGTACGCGCGGCACGAGGCCGATCCCGCCGCACAGTCGGAGAAGCAAGGTCCCAATAAGGTCCCGACCAAACCAGAGGGTGAAGATGCGCGTCTTAATCGTATCCGATATTCACGCCAACCTGATTGCACTAGAGGCAGTGTTGGAGGACGCCAAGCCCTTTGACGCCATCTGGTGCCTCGGGGACATTGTCGGCTATGGACCAGATCCCAACGATTGCGTCACAGTGTTGCGCCAGCACGATCTGGACTGTCTAGCCGGCAACCACGACTGGGCCGCGTTGGGCAAACTCAACCTGGCTACCTTTAACGCCGATGCGCGCGCCGCCGTGACCTGGACCCAGGAAATGCTACAACCGGCGACCCGCAAATACCTCGAATCCCTGCCCAGCCTTTTGGAACATGACTCCTTTACCCTGGCCCATGGCAGCCCCCGGCAACCGGTGTGGGAGTACATCCTGGATCCGCTGGTTGCCACGGTCAATTTTCTACACTTTGACAACCAATTCTGCCTGGTGGGCCACACTCACACCCCGACCGTCTTTGAACAGGTGGCCTTGGGCAGCAGTTGTCGGGTTCACTTTCCTCGGTATGGAGAGCCCACCCCGCTGGGCGAGGCGCGGCTCATCATCAACCCGGGCAGCGTTGGCCAGCCGCGCGATTCGGACCCACGCGCCGCCTATGCGATCCTGGACCTAGAGGCCAGGACCTGGGAACACCGGCGAGTCGAATACCCCATCGAGGAGACGCAGAACCGAATGCGCCAGCAGGGCCTCCCGCACCGGCTGGCGGCTCGCCTGCAATACGGCTGGTAGCCCCAACACGCTGGCGGCCGGAACCTCCCCGGTCGTTTTTTCGTCTCACAGGCAAAACAGTAGTAGAGGAGGTTATCGATGTCAGGTAGATTGAGACTCAACAGCCCACGTATCAGAGCAGGCCAGCTTTTTCTGCTGGCAATCACGATGGCGCTGGCCTTGACTGGTTGCGCATCCGAACCCGAAACGATCATGAGAGAGATCATGGTCACGGCGGTATCCGGCCGCGATGATTATGAAGAGGTAGCGGCCTATGACACGGACACAGCCTCCGCTCCGGGTGGAGATACCCAGACCCAGGAACGCCTCATCATCCGCAACGCTGACCTCTCAATCGTGGTCGATGAGACCAAGAGCGCCATCGACGCCATCGAAGCAGTGGTGGACCGGTCTGGCGGCTGGGTAGTCAACTCGAACGTCTGGGAGTACAGCGGCGTCAAGCGCGGCAACATCAGCGTCCGAGTGCCGGCCGAGCAGTTGGACGCCTTTCTGCAAGAGATCCACTCACTGGCAACCGAGGTGACCAGCGAATCCATCTCCGGGCAGGACGTCACGGAAGAATATGTGGATTTGCAGGCGCAGTTGAGCAACTTGCAGACCACGGCCGACCGGGTGCGGAGCTTTATGGACGAGGCCGAGACGGTGGAAGAAGCGCTGGCGGTGAACAGCGAGCTGAGCCGCCTGGAAGGTGAGATCGAGCGCATCACCGGCCGGATCCAGTACCTGGAGGGGTCGGCCCGTTTCTCGGCCGTCTCGATCGACATCACCCCGGACGAACTCAACCAACCGATCGTCATCGGCCGCTGGGAGCCGCAGGGAACCGCGCGGGATGCCATCGAGGCGCTGATCAGCACCCTGCAATGGCTGGTTGACGCGTTGATCGTTATCGTGCTGTACGTGCTACCGGTGTTGCTCGTCGTCGGCGGCCCAATCTACCTGTTGATCCGTTTCCTGCGCCGCCGGCGCGCCCGGCGACGGGCCTCGGCGCGTCAAGCCAGCACGGAAATCGGGCAAGACCAGGACCCTCAGCAACGAACCGTCGCCGGCCAATAAAGCGTTACCCATGGCAATGATAACCCTGAACGTACAGAGCCGCGCCAGGACGGAATTAGTGGACGTGACTCACCAGATACAGGACGCCATTCGCCAGGCTGGCCTGGAACGGGGCATCTGCGCCATCTTTGTGCCGCACACCACGGCCGGCCTGACACTCAATGAGAACTGGGATCCGGATGTCAAGCGCGATATGCTGCTAACTCTGGGTGAGGTGGCGCCGGCGGACCCCCGCCACCGGCATGGCGAGGGCAACTCACCGGCCCACCTCCAGGCGTCGCTGATGGGCGCCAGTGGCCTGGTGCTGGTGGAGGACGGCCAACTGCAACTGGGCAGTTGGCAGGGGGTTTACCTGGCGGAATTTGACGGGCCTCGGCGGCGCAAGCTATGGATCAAGCTGATCCGTGAGGAATAAGCCGCCACGCTCCCCTCGGGGCCGCTCTCTACCATGATCGATCTTCTCCAGCTGCTGGTCGTCTTGGCCGGCATCCTGTTCCTCCTCTGGCGCAAGTGGAACCTGGGCCTCGTTCTGGTCCTGGCGGCGACCGCCATCGGACTGCTGTACCAGCGCTCGCTGGCAGGCCTGTGGCAGGATCTATACCACACCATCACCGACGCTACTACGCTTCGGCTGGCGGCGATCGTCGCCCTCATTCTCAGCCTGGGCGCCATCCTCAAGGCGACCGCCAGGCTGGAGGGGGTGGTGCAATCGCTGGAGGCGCTCTTTCCCGACAACCGGGTGACCATCGCGGTCGTCCCCGCTCTGATCGGCATGCTGCCTATGGTGGGCGGGGCCATCTTTTCAGCGCCCATGGTGGATCAGATCGGAGATCACCTGGAGGTGGATCGAGACCGCAAGACCTTTGTCAACTACTGGTTTCGGCACATCTGGGAATGGGTGCTGCCCACCTACCCATCCCTCGTTCTCGGCGCTGCCCTGCTCAACGTCTCGGTGCGATCGTTGGCCCTGACACAATGGCCCCTCGCGGTAACGGCGACCGCGGCCGGCATCGTGGTGGGGCTGCTGCCGATCCAGCGCCAGCCTTATACAAGCACGAACGGGCTCACGCGGAACAGCAACCTCAAGCTGCTGGCAGCCAGCATCTGGCCCATCGCCCTGGTCATCCTGCTCTCGGTGCCGCTGCAGATCGACCTCATCGTCAGCCTGCTGATCACCATCGGCCTGATGTTGGTGGTCAACCGGCTGACGCCGCGCCGCCTGTGGGAGATCCTTCGCACTGGGGTGTCGCTCTCATCGGTGTTGCTAATCGTATCAATCATGTTGTTCCGCCAGGTCCTCGAATCGACCGGTGCGGTGGCCCCTATTCCCGACGCCCTCACGGCCGCCGGCATCCCTGCACCCCTGATCCTCTTTTTCGTTCCCATGCTGGCGGGTTTGCTGACCGGGCTGGCGGCCGGCACCTTTGGCATCAGTTTTCCCGTGATCATTCCCTTGCTGGCAGCGACAGAGATGAACATGGGGGCGGTGGCGCTGGCCTATTGCGGTGGATTTCTGGGGGTGCTCCTGTCGCCCCTGCACCTTTGTTTCTCGCTTACGCGCGAATTCTTCCAGTCCAATTGGGGACCCAACTATCGGATGCTGGTCCCTTCGGCGCTGGCGGTCGCAGCGACAGGCGTTGTGCTATTTGCCCTCAGCTGAACCCGAACGCACCCGCCCCCGCGCCAGCGAGGCCAGCACACCCACGGAACTGAGCGCCGTTAGAATAATAAACACCGTCCCCACGCTGCGCAGAAACTGAGGATATCGCTCCGGCGTGATCTGCGCCTGACCGATGAACAGCGCAAAGACCAGCATCACGGTGCCCATGCTGAGCATCTGGCCCATCAGGCGCATCGTGCCCACCATCCCGGCCGCCACACCGTAAAACCGCTTGGCGACCGAGCTCATGATGGCATTGGTATTGGGCGACGAAAAGAGCGCAAAGCCCAGACCCAGGGCGACCAGGCTGCCCACGATAAGCCCCAAGGGTGTATCCTCGCGCAATTGCGTCAAGACCACCAGCCCAACCAATGTCAGTCCCATACCCGAGGAGGCCACGATTCGGGGCTCTATCCGGTCAGAGAGCCGGCCGGCTAGGGGCGAGAACAGAGCCTGCATCACCGGTTGGGCCACCAAGACCAACCCCGCCTCACGCGGCGACATCCCCTTGATGTATTGCAGATAGAGGCTGAGCAGGAACCCGACGCCATAGGTGGCGCTGTAATTAATCAGCGCCGCCAGGCTAGAAAAGGTGAAAACCCGGTTGCCGCGAAACAGGCGCACATCCAACACCGGGCTAGGGTTCCGCGCCTCCCAGTAACCAAAGAGCAGGATGCCCAGCAGCCCGGCCATGATCAGAACAGCGCCCATCGCATCGGGTAAACGCGAAAAGCCAAGTATCAACGCCATCAACGCCAAGCCGTAGATCAGCGAGCCCACCAGGTCAAGAGACTCACCCCGCGCCTCGGCCCATTCGCCCTCGAGTTTCCAGGCTACCATGACCAGGATGAGAACTCCCAGAGGCACGTTGCACAAAAAGATGCTGCGCCAACCCAATTGTTGGGTGAGAAATCCACCCACCGTCGGTCCCAGAGAAAGCCCCAGGTAGACGGCCGCCACGTTGAGACCAAGCGCTCGCCCGCGTTCTTGCGGCGGAAAGACTGAGGTAAGGATGGCGGTGCCAGTGCCAAAGATCATCGCACCGCCCGTCCCTTCGATCACCCGAGCGGCAATAAGCATGCCGCCTGACCTGGAGGCCGCCGCCAGCAGGGCAGACAGGCCAAAGACCACCACCCCGACCGCAAAGACCCGCTTGCGCCCGTGAATGTCCGCCAGCCGGCCAAAGGGGACCAGAAAGATCGCGGCTGCCAACAGGTAGGCGGTCGCCACCCAACTCAGGGCGACCGCGCTCATGGCAAACTCGGCGCCGATGTGCGGCAGCGCCACGTTGATGGCGGAACCCATGAATGGGGTCAGAAAAGAGGCCATGCAAGCAACCAACAGCACCGTTCGCTTGGCAGCGTCTTGACTCATGTGTTACTCCAGAGGTAGAGGGCGATGGAAACCTGGATCGATCGAGCCCAGGAGGATCAGTCCACCCAAAGGCTGACCCGCTTGAACTGCTCCACATCCACCAGCCCTTGATCGGTTAGCTTGAGTGAAGGAATCACCTCCAGCGCCAAAAAGCTGGTGGTCATAAAGGGGTCATGAAGTTGGCACCCCAGGTCGGCGGCCGCCGCCAGCAGCACATCGTGGCTCCGGCGGACAGCTTCCAGCGGCTGGTCGCTCATCAGCCCGGCGACGGGCAGCGCCAGCGACTGAACGACCTGGTCGCCGACCGCCACCACCTCGCCGCCGCCCATTTGTTCAACTGCTTTGATGGCGGTCCACATCGAAGCGTCATCCGCGCCGATCACCACCACGTTGTGGTGATCGTGGCACACAGTGGTCGCCGAGCGCGCCGCGTTGGAGGCCGATTCCGTGGACAAAACCAAGGCCGACGTTGCCGGTCGCGCGATGTCGTTCTACCACCGCAATCTTGAGCAGATCGCGCGCCGGGTCGGCGACGACCTCCCCCGCCTCCACGGTGGGATCCACAATCAAATGCTCGGTGACGACCCGGTCGCCTGAGGCGCCAATGACCCGCATCCTGGCATCTCGCGCCGGCATCCGCCAATCGACGGCGCTCCACTCGATCCGCACGCTCGATCGCACGGCGCCGCCGTCCACATCGAGGGGCTGCCGATCCACCACCATCCGCCCATCCTGAGCAACCAGGCGCCCGCCCACAAACACCATCTCGGCCCGCAGCGCCGATAAATCCGAAAAAACGACCAGGTCCGCCCGCTTTCCGGGGGATATCGCCCCTCGATCCCAGAGCCGGAACCACTCGGCCGTGTTGAGGGTCGCCATACTGATCGCGGTGACCGGATCCAGCCCACCGGCGATAGCGCCGCGGATTAGTACATCAATGTCGCCCCGGTCTATCAGATCGGCCGGGTGCCGGTCGTCGGTGCAAAAGCTACAGCGGCGGGCGTTGGCGGGCGATACGGCGGGCAACAGAGGGGCCAAATCCTTCGCGGCCGTGCCCTGCCGGATGAGCACCCGCATGCCCAGGCGCAGCTTTTCCAGCGCCTCTTGGGCCGACGAGCACTCGTGGTCGGAACCAATCCCGGCTGCTACATAGGCGTTGAGCTGGCGCCCGCTCAATCCAGGCGCGTGCCCATCAATCGGCCGGTCGCTGTAGGCCTCCAGCTTGTCCAGCACCTCGCAATCCGCGAATATCACTCCCGGGAAATTCATCATCTCGGCCAAGCCGGGCACCCGGGGATCGTCATACAACGAGAGCAGGTCCCTGGCGCTCAAAGAGGCCCCGGCCGTGCTCATGTTCGTCGCCGGGACACAAGAGGAGGCGTTGACCAGGATGGTCATCGGCGCCTGGGCGCCCACCTCGAGCATGTAGCGGATGCCCTCCAGGCCGCACACGTTAGCTATCTCGTGCGGGTCGCTCACCGCCGTCGTGGTGCCGCGCGGCGCCACGGCGCGCGCGTATTCGGTTGGGATGACCATCGACGACTCGACGTGCACATGCGCGTTGATAAAGCCCGGGCAAATGTAGCGCCTCCCCAGGTCCAATTCCTGCCTGGCGTGGTAGCCTGGGCCCACCCCAGCTATCCTGTCGCCCGCAATGGCAATATCGGCCGGGTAGATCTCGCCCGTATAGACGTTGACCAGTTGGCCGTTCTTTAGCAACAGATCGGCCGGTGCATCGCCTCGCGCAGTGGTTATAAGGTCGGCAAGTTGTACCATCGTCTATCTCCTGCTCTAGCTGGTAGGTGGCGCGAGGGTCATTCGCAACTACCAAAGCATACCTCACTATGACTCGGCCGCCAACCTGAAAGCGATAGTCAGGCGCGGCGATCGGATTTGACCAGACCAGTTCTGATGTGGTATAGTGCCTGGAGTCTGTCCCACCTGGCGGTTCGCGTCTTGACGGCGGGGACTTTTGGGTTGCCTTGTGGAACAGCCAGCCGAGTCGGTCCTGGACCAACCAGTGTCCACGGATGAATGGAGTGGGTGGTGCCTGAAGCTAGTGGCAAGCGCAGGTCGCGAAAAGCGCCGCTACTACTGGTGGTGGACGACGAAAGCCTTTCGCGGCAGATGTTGTGCGCCGTGTTGAAAAAAGAAGGCTACCAGGCGGCCGAGGCAGAAGGCGGTATCCAGGCGCTCAAGCTCTTTTTGCAGTTGCGGCCGGACATCGTCCTGCTGGACGCCAAGATGCCGGGCATGAACGGGTTCGAGACCTGCGCCCAACTCCAAAAACTCCCCCAGGGAAAAGAGACGCCAGTGTTGATAGTCACGGCGCTCGGAGACGACGACTCGGTCAAGAAAGCATTTCTGGCCGGCGCTTCCGATTATGTCACCAAACCTGTCAATCTGGTTCTCTTGCGACACCGGCTGCGTTTCCTGCTTCAGGTCAAGCACGCGGCAGGGCGGGTCGAGTCGCTCGCCAGGTTTCCGGCCGAGAACCCGTACCCTGTCCTGCGGGTGAATCACCAGGGGACCCTGGAATATGCGAACCACGCCAGCTGGCCGCTGCTAGCGCAGTGGGGGTGCGCGGTTGGGGATCAGATCCCCGAGGTCATTCATCGCGTCGTCTCAAACGCGCTGACGGCTGACTCCCTCACCAACATGGAGGTCAACCTGGATGATCGAGCGGTGCTCTTGACCATCGCGCCGGTTGCCAACGGGCGGTATGTCAATCTGTACGGCTATGACATCACCCGGGAAAAGGCAACCGAAAAGGAGCTTCGCCAGCGCAATCGCGAATTGGCTCTGTTCCACCAGGCCGATCGACTCTTGAACTCAACGCTGGATCTGGACCAGGTCTTGCTGACGGCGCTGCAAAACGCGCGCGCCATGTTGGACGTTGCCTCGTGCTCGGTGTGGCTGATCAACCGATCCACTGACGAGCTTGTCTGCTGGCACGGCGTGGGGCCGCAGAGCCACGAAATACGGCACTGGCGGCTCAGGCTGGGGCGAGGTATCGCCGGTTGGGCAGCACTGCACGGGGAAAGCGTTGTCGTGCCCGACACGCAGCGGGACGACCGGCACTTTGCGGGGGTCGACCAACAAACGGGGGTGCCCATCCGCTCGGTTCTGTGCGTGCCTCTCCAGGTCAAAGAAGAGACTCTCGGTGTGCTCCAGGTGGTAGATACCCGGCCCAACTCGCTCGATACTGCACACCTCAAGTTAATGGAACCATTGGCGTCATCGGCCGCCATCGCGATCGAGAATGCCCGTCTCTTTAAACAGGCGCAGCGCGAGCTGGCCGAACGAAAGCGCACCGAAACCGCCTTGGCTGAGGAACGCGCCCACCTGTCCCAACGGGTCGTAGAGCGCACCGCCGAGTTGGAGGCGGCCAACGCCGAACTGGCACGGGCCGCCCGGCTGAAAGACGAATTCCTAGCCAGCATGAGCCATGAATTGCGCACCCCCCTCAATGCCATTCTGGGGTTGTCAGAGGCGCTCCAGGAAGAGGTGTATGGTCCGCTCACCAAGAAACAAGCCCGCTCCTTGCACAGTATCGAGGAGAGCGGCCGACATCTGTTGTCCCTGGTCAACGATGTTCTGGATGTCTCCAAGATCGAGGCGGGACGGATGGAGTTGCAGATCCAACGCACCTTGATCGCCCGAGTGTGCGAGGCCAGCCTGCGACTGATCAAACAGAGCGCCAAAACCAAGCGGATTGAGGTCTTTTCCAACCTGGACCGCCGCGTGACCTCGCTCGAGGCCGATCAACGTCGGCTCAAGCAGATGCTGGTCAACCTGCTCAGCAACGCCGTCAAATTCACACCAGAGGGCGGCTCGATCGGGCTTGACGTGGTGGGTGAACTCAAGGCGCGGAAGGTCCACTTTACCGTCTGGGATACGGGCATCGGCATCTCCAAGAGTGAAATCGGCCGGTTGTTCGCACCCTTTGTCCAACTCGACAGCGCCCTCTCACGACAATACGCGGGGTCCGGACTGGGCCTGTCACTGGTTTACCGCCTCGCCAAGCTGCACGGCGGTGACGTTTCGGTCGAGAGCGAACCGGGACAGGGGAGCCGCTTTACCGTAACGATCCCATGGGAGCCGGCCAAGACTGCGCCGCTGACGAGCGAAATAGTGGCGCCAGTGGCGCTTGTTCCGCCCTCGGTGGCCCCCGAGTCTCCCTATACCATTTTGCTGGCTGAGGACAATCGAGCCAACATCGAGGCGATATCAGAGTGTCTCTTGGCGCTAGGATACCAGGTCGTTGTCGTCCAGGACGGATTGGAAGCTGTCAAGCGCACTCGAGAGCGACGACCCGATCTGATATTGATGGACATCCTGATGCCAGGCATGAGCGGCCTGGAGGCGATCCGGCACATCCGGGCCGATGCGGATCAGCAGGTCGCGAGCATCCCCATCGTCGTCATCACGGCGCGCGTGATGCCGGGCGACCGCGAAGAGTGCATGGCGGCCGGCGCCGACGAGTACCTTCCCAAACCGGTCAGCTTGAAACGACTCATAGAGGTTATCGAGACCAAGCTAGCGCAGAGCAGTTCAGGTGTCAAAGACGAATAGGAACAGGCACTGAGGGATCATCGATAATGCCGGGAGCCAGCACATTACTTATCGTTGATGACGAGCCAGTGGGGCGCGATACACTCGAAGCCCTGCTGATCCGTGAAGGTTATAACCTGCATTTCGCGGGCGACGGACCCGAGACGCTGGCAATGGCCGCCTCGCTGGTGCCGGACCTCATCCTGCTGGACATCATGATGCCGGGCATGGATGGGTATGAAGTGTGTCGCCGTCTGCGCGCCGACCCAAAACTGGCCGACGTCCCGGTCATCATGGTGACTGCGCTGGACGACCGGGACTCTCGCTTGCGTGGCATCGAGGCCGGCGCCGACGATTTTGTCTCCAAGCCGTTCGACCGCGCCGAGTTGAGAAGCCGGGTGCGCACCATCACCCGGCTCAACCGCTATCGGCGATTGCTCATGGAGCGCGCCAAGTTCGAGTGGGTGGTCGAGCAGGCCACCGACGGCTACCTGCTCATAGACGCCTACGGCCAGGTCCTGTACGCCAATCCGCAGGCGCGTCTTTACCTCGATCTCCCCCGCGACCCAGACCAGACGATTCCGGAGGCCTTTCTCGCGCTGGCCGGCCGGCAGTACCATCGCGAGCCGGCAGCAGCGTGGCAGGACTGGCCCTCGGGCCTCGCTTCCCGTCCAGATCAGACCGATCTACTACGATACCTGGTCAAACCGGAAACGCCGGGCGCCAAGGCGTTTTGGTTACAGGTGGACACGCGCGCGTTGCCGGCCGGCTCGGGCGCCGGCTGGCTGGTCCGTCTGACCGACGTCACCGAGCAATTGGCTACCCAGCGCGACCTTCGTGGGTTCCATTCAATGATCACCCACAAATTGCGCACCCCATTTTCCATCGTCTCCAATAGTCTCGAGGTCATCGCCAGGTTCGGCCCCCGTCTGTCAGAACAAGAGCTGATTCAAACGGCCAAGAATGGCCTTCAGAACGCACAACTGGCGCTGCGGCGAATTCAGGATATCCTGGGCTATCTGAACGCCTCGCGCCCGGTAGAGGCGGGCGAGGGTTTTCAACTCGCACACCTAGAGACAGTGGCCAAAGCAATCAGCGCCGACCTCAAGATCACACCGGCCGTGGTGACCTGCCCTGACCCCCTGCGCCGCGCCCGGCTGCCTCTATCGCGCCGGGCAGTTGAGGTCATCATGTGGGAAACCCTGGAAAACGCCGCCAAATTCCATCCCCAACACAACCCCTCGGTAGAGATTCAGGTCTCACTCACTCCCGCGCCGCATATCCGCCTGCGGATCCAAGACGATGGCGTAACCCTCTCGCCAGAGCAGCTTGCCCAACTCTGGGTACCCTACTACCAGGGCGAAAAGCATTTTACGGGTCAGATGCCCGGCATGGGGCTGGGCCTGGCGACAGTAGCGACCCTGGTCTGGGGAGTTGGGGGGAGCTGCCGGGCATTCAACCGCAGCAACCAGCCGGGGCTGGTGGTGGAGCTCGCTCTGCCCCTGCACCTCTGGCAATCGACCGGCGCTCGAGAGCAGACTCCCAGTCTGCGCCCTGCTCCCGGACCACCGGATGGTGACGTTCAGTCCTGAG
This sequence comes from uncultured Chloroflexia bacterium, assembly GCA_963695825.1. Taxonomy (GTDB): domain Bacteria; phylum Chloroflexota; class Anaerolineae; order Promineifilales; family UBA4811; genus CAVOHX01. The sequence continues at coordinate 176,506 of CAVOHX010000018.1, read as the reverse complement.
AGCGAGCGCGGCATCAAGTATCCTTTCACGCTGCCTCGACAAGAGCGTATCGGGCAACTCGGGCAGCCGAAAGAAACGTCCCTGGTCTGCCTCGTCGGTCGGCTGGAGGCGCCCGCCGACCACCTGGGCTTCAAAGTTGAACACCAACTCGTTCTTGTGCGTCTTGGCATAGACGCCTGTCAGCCGGCCGATGCGCACGTCAAGACCGGTCTCTTCTTGCACCTCACGCGCGCACCCTGACCATGGGCTCTCGCCCTTTTCAACCCGACCGCCGGGTAGATTCCAGGCGTCCTGGTCGCGCCGATGGAGCAACAACACGCCGCTCTCCTCGTTCCAGAGGGTGGCAAATGCCCCAATGGCGAACGCTGCCGGGCGCCACGCCGGGCGGCGCTGAACCCGGTTCCGCGCTGTCCGCCACAACAGCTTGACAGCATGGACCAGTTGGGCAGAGCGCGAACTCGACTGCACGAAAAAGCCAAATCGATCGTCTCCGGCCAACCGTAGGGCATGGTGCAAACGCTCGCGGGCCAGCGGGTGCATGGGTACAGGCAGTTCGCCTGTCGGAAAGTATCTCACGTCGATGGTCTCGGGACCGGTCCGCAGGGCGCCGCCGGTCGGCCGGCAGACGAAGGAAAAGACCAAGACGTCCCGACCGAGCCAGCGCCGGTAGTGCACTGCCAGCAGCCTCTCCGGCTCGACCACCACGCCGGTCTCTTCGCGCACCTCTCGCCGGACGCTATCTAGAAGATACTCACCCGGTTCGAGGCCGCCCCCTGGCTGTCCCCAGGTTTTGAAATCCTCTCGACGCTGCAGCAGCAGGTTGCCATCCCGAATCACTATGCCGTCGCAGCCGACGTACGCCATGGTTTTTTGGGGCGACACCGCAAGCGTCCACCAACCTAGGGCCTGCTGGCGATGTCCCCCCTGCTAAATGCTTCTAGTCCCGCGAATCCTGGACAGCGTAGCGCCCAGGTCCTCAATCACCCCGCACCAGCCTACGCGCGATGGAATTGTGCCGCTCGATGATCGGCCCCAACTCCAAGGTAACTAGTTCTCCGTCGCGCACGACAACCCGGCCGTTCACCAGCGCCAAGTCCACCTCCTGCGGCGCGCAAAATAGGAGCGCAGCCACCGGGTCGTGCAACCCGCCGGCAAAGGCCAGCCGGTTGAGGTTGATGGCGATACAGTCAGCCGCCTTGCCCGGGGCTAATTGACCAACGTCGTCCCGCCCCAGGACGGCCGCGCCGCCGCGTGTGGCCATCGCCAGCGCCTCGCGAGCCGAAAGCCCGGCCGGGTTTCCCAGCACTCGCTGCAGCAGCATGGCTTGCCGCACCTCGTTCAGCATGTGCGAGCCATCGTTGCTGGCGCTGCCGTCCACCGCCACGCTCACCCGCACCCCAGCGTCAACCATCTGGCGGATAGGGGCGATACCAGAGGCCAGCCGCATGTTCGAGCTGGGACAATGGGCAACGCCCGTACCGGTCCGGGCAAAAAGTTCAATCTCGGCGTCGTTCAGGTGGACGCAGTGGGTGTGCCAGACATCGTCGCCCAGCCAGTCCAGATCCTCAGCCAGGGCAACCGGCCGCACACCGAATTCGCGCAGGCAGAATCGCTCCTCATCCAGCGTCTCGGCCAGGTGGGTATGAAGGCGAACCCCGTGCTCCCGGGCCATGACGGCCGACTGGCGCATGAGGTCGGGGGTAACGGAAAAGGGCGAACAGGGAGCCAACACAATGCGCAACATGGCATACGGTTTTGGGTCATGGTAACGCTCGATCAGCCGCCGCGAATCCCGAAGAATATCGTCCTCGTCTTCCACCGCCGCGTCCGGCGGCAACCCTCCCTTGCTCTCCCCCAGCGACATGCTGCCCCGGACGGCGTGAAAACGGATCCCTATTTCCTGGGCCGCCCGAATCTGATCATCAAGCGTTACGTCATTGGGATAGATATAGAGGTGATCGCTGGAGGTCGTACAGCCAGAGCGGAGCAACTCGGCCGACGCCACCAACGTGCTGATATAGATCGCCTCGCCGGTCAATCCAGTCCATATCGGGTAAAGCGTCTTGAGCCAGCCAAAGAGTGGCGCATCCTGCACCGCCGGCAGCGCCCTCGTCAATGTCTGGTAGAAATGGTGGTGGGTGTTAACCAGCCCAGGCAGCAGAATATGATCGCGCAGGTCGATCACCTCGTCGGCAGCTTGTGGGAGCTGGTCACTGGGACCCACCGCTTCAATCCGATTGCCCCGAATAAAGAGCGCCCCGTCAGAGATCTCGCGCCCCTCGTCATCCATCGTGACAAGCACAGTTGCACGGCGCAACAACACGGTCTTCATCTGCACACCTCGCCGGAGAATCGATTGTTTGTGGACATGACCGCCCCCAGTCTATCATAGCCCCCGGCGAGATGCAACGACGAGTCCGGTGGTCGGAGCATCCGCTGCTGGCACACTGGGGGCGGGATTGCCAAATTGAGTGGTGATTTGTTATAATCGTCGCCGGCGCGGGGAAGTGTCGGAATTGGCAGACGAGCGTGACTTAGGATCACGTGGGGCAACCCGTGCGGGTTCGAGTCCCGCCTTCCCCACCTGTATGGAGGTTGGATAATGGAGGTCTGGCGGCTTGGCGTTTGAGCGCTGACCTCCGGCGTACAACCTCCAATTCTGATTGGATCGGAGAGATGATGTCGAATCTACAAATAGAGCAACACGAGACCGAGGAGCGCGAGCTCAAGATGACGGTCCACGTCGAAGAGAAGCGCGTCCAAGAGGCGATGCGGTCAAGGGCGAGGACGCTTGCCAGACAACTGCGAATCCCTGGCTTTCGTCCAGGCAAGGCGCCCTACAACGTCGTCGTCCGCTGGGTTGGCAAGGAGGCGTTGCGCGGCGAGGCCATCGATGCACTCACCGAACACGTTTATAGAGAAGCCATCGACCAGGTAGACGCCGCCCCGATCGCACCCGGCTCGCTGGACAACATAGACGTGGAACCGCTGGTGTTGCACTTTACCATTCCACTCGAACCTCAGGTGGAACTGGGCGATTATCGCTCGGTACGCGTTGATCCCCCTGCTGTGGAGGTCACCGACGATGAGGTGAACGAGGCGCTAGAGACGATACAGGAAAAGCACGTGCTCCTCGAACCCGCCAACCGGCCGGCGCAGCAGGGAGATGTGATCATCGCAGATCTCAACGTCACTCGCCAAGAGAACGTGCTGCTCGATCGCGAGAACGCTGAATTGCTGCTGGACCCCGAGAAACTTTACCGTGATACGCCTTTCGTGGACAACGTGGTTGGCCTATCGGCCGGCGAGGAGAAAAGCTTTGTGCTCTCCTCCAGGTATGAGCCGTCCGACGAGGATGAGGACGGGGACGGGGACGAGGACCAGGATGACTCGGATCCCATCACGTATCATATCAAGGTGCACGAGGTCAAATCGCGATATGTGCCCCCGCTCAACGACCACCTGGCCCAAGAAGAAGAGTATGAAAGCTTGCTCGCCATGCGCCTTGACGTCCGCACCAAGCTGTCCCAGGACGCCCAACGGCGGGCGGACGCTGAATACACGAACCAAGTCTTTGACAAGATCGCTGCGGGAGCCCAAGTAGTGTATCCCCCGGCGGCTGTCGAGCAAGAAATCGACAGCATGATTGCGGACATGGAGCGGCGATTTAGCCAACAAGGATGGAAGCTGGACGATTATCTTGGCATGCAGGGCAAAACCGGGGACACGCTGCGCCAAGAGATGCGCTCCGAGGCCGTCACTCGCGTCACCCGCAGCCAGGTCACCCTCGCTTTGATCCGCGCGGAAAAGCTCTCGCTGGAAGACGTCGATCTGGACCAGCGGATTGATGAGCGACTCGGCGATATGGGCGACCTAGACCAAGAGGTTGCCGACCAACTGCGCACAATATACGCTTCTGGTCAAGGGCGAATGTTGATCGCTAACGACCTGCTGATGGAGAAATTTAACCAACGCCTGATGCTAATCGGCCAGGGTGAGGCGCCCGAGCTGCCCGAGCCATCAGATGAAGAAGAATAGGAGGCAAACTATGTTATCACCCCAATCACTGATCCCCTATGTGATCGAATCCGACGCACGGGGCGAGCGTGGGTACGACATTTACACCCGGTTGCTAAAGGAACGCATCATATTCCTGGGCACCCCGATAAACGACCAGGTGGCAAATGCAATCGTTGCTCAATTGCTCTTTTTGGACCACGAGGACCCGACCAAACCCATCTCGCTCTACTTGAACTCACCGGGCGGCGGCATCTATGCCGGTATGGCCATCTATGATACGATGCAACAGGTGCAGGCCCCCATCTCTACCATTGCTATTGGCTTTGCCGCCAGCTTTGGCACGGTGCTGTTGACTGCCGGCACCTCTGGTTACCGCTACGCTTTGCCCAACGCCACCGTCCATCTGCATCAGCCGCTGGGCGGGGCGCAAGGTCAGGCAACCGACATCGAGATTCAGGCCAGGGAGATAATCCGGCTGCGTTCCCAACTGAACCATATCCTCAGCAAACATACCGGGCAGGCAATAGAGAAAATCGCCGAGGACACCGAGCGCGACTATTACATGACGGCCGCGCAGGCCAAAGAGTACGGCCTGATTGACGAGGTGCTCGAGCCGCCAGCCAAGGAACCGACCGAGTAACCAGGTGACCCTTCCAGTCCGCACAGCGAGGCCGTCCCCCAAAGGCTTGCCTCTCTCGGCCCAGGCGCGCCCCATTGGCGTTCTGCATCTGATCGGACGAGAAGTCAGGTGATCGAAAACGGGATGATCGAGAGCCCGGGCCAAGATCAGCACTGGTCTGATCAAGACGCCGCCGGCCGGGTGCGCTGGTTGCGCGCCGGAGGGCAGTTGGGCGAGTGGGCCGACAACACCATCTCAGATGTCGAGTTTGCGAGCCAGACTCTGCACCTGGACGAGGGTGACACGCTGGTCAACTTGACCTGCGGCTGGGGACGGCACGCCATCGCCCTGGCGCATTTTGGGCTGAACGTCATTGGCATTGACCGATCGGCCGACTTGTTGGGGCTGGCACGAGACACCAGCGACCACATGGGCGTGGCAATCAGGTGGGTCCACGGCGACCTGGAGGACGTGCTGCTGAGAGAACCGGTCGATGCGGTCGTTCAGTTTCGCAGCAACTTGTTGGACTGGGTAGACGGCCCGGCCGACGCCCTGCACATCCTCGACCAGGTTCACGCCATTCTCAAGCCAGGCGGTCGCTTTTTGTTTGGCAGCCCGGATTGGCGCGCTTTGCCCCCATCCCACGAACAGAGTTGGTCCGAGACCTCTGAGGGCAAAGAACTCTATCACTGCTACTTTGACTCGGACAGCCGCACCCGCTGGGCACAGACGGTCATCACCCAGCGCGATGGCAGCCGCCGCGAGTACTGGCGCCATGGCTGGCATCCCACGACCGAACAGATGGCCGCCCTGCTCTTTCAAGCAGAATTTGTTATCGAAGCCCAGTTGAACGATTTCGGTTACCTGCCCTACGACCCCGACCGGCCGGGACTGGTCTGGCTGGCGCAAAAAGCGTGATCGTGTCAGAGGGCGGGGGACGACCCAGTTTCCCTTTCCTCACCCCCATGTCGAATCACGGGCCCATCATCGACGGAAGCCTAGTCCGCCTTCGGCCGGTTGCTGAGACAGACCTGGATTTCTTGCAGGCGCTGTGGAATGACGGCGAGGTGATGCGCCATGTAGGCTTTCCCGACGGCCTGGAAATGACCGCCGACAAGATGGCGAGTTGGTGGGATGGCTGCCATCGATGGTCTGCGACGCATTTGATAGTTGAGAATCGGCAGGGTGAGCAAGTAGGCGAGAGCGGCTGGGGCTTTGATAACCTCCCCGGCATGCTCGAGATAAAGCTCGCCCGACCACATTGGGGCCGGGGCTATGCCATCGACGCGCTGGGGGCGTTGATCGACCATGTCCGCAATCACACGGCCATCGGACAACTGTTTGTCACCCCGCATCCCGATAACCTGGCTGCACAGCGCCTGTACCGACGGGTTGGCTTCCGGCCGGCTCTGGCGCCTCCTGCTGCCAAGCGCGCGGGGTACCAATACTGGACCCTAGAGTGCTCGGGCGCGAAACTGGCTCCCACCACACTCTTATTCGACTGGGGCGGCGTGCTCATGCGCACCCAGGATGCCAGCCACCGGCGCCGGTGGGAAGCAGAACTCAACCTGCCCTCTGGCGGAGTCGATCGAGTCGTGTTCGAAAGCGACGCGTGGCGCCAGGCCCAACTGGGCCAGATCACAGTGGCTGCCTGCTGGGGCGCCATCGGCGCGTCGCGGAACCTGACGCCGGACGCCCTGACCCAGTTCCGCCAGGACTTTTGGGCCGGCGATCGCCTCAACACCCCCCTTGTTGAGCGCATTCAGCAATGGAAAGCCTCCGGCCGCCGGACGGCGCTGCTCAGCAACTTTACTCCCGATCTCACCAACCTGGTGCAACAACACAACCTGAACGCACTGTTCGAGCCGGTGATCCTATCGGCGCACGAGGGGGTCATGAAACCGGCCGCCTGGATCTATTGGCGGGCTTTGAACCGCCTGGGTATTCACCCGGGAGAGGTGATCTTTGTCGATGATATGCTAGTTAACGTGGAGGCCGCCCGCAACGTGGGACTCCATTCCATTCAGTTTTACACCACCGCCCAGACGATCGTCGATATCGAGGAGTTGCTGCGTGACTGAGCGCAACCAGATCCGGGCCGTGATCTTTGACGTCGGGGGCGTGTTGGATCAACCGGCCGACACGGCGGCCGAACTGATCGCGCACCAGCAATTGGCCGCCCAAGTTGGGCTGGAACTCGACGACCTGTGGGCTGCCCTCTACCAGAGCGACTACTGGAAACTGGCCCGCACCGGTCAGATCAGCGACGCCGAGTTCTGGTGTCGATGTCTGAGCCCGCTGGGGATCAAAGAGCCAATAGACCAGCGGCGCTTTGCCAGGCGGACCACCGCCTTCAAGAGTGTAGCGCCTGCGATGCGGGCGCTGTTGGATGACCTGGATGGGCGAACGCGGCTGGCGATCATCAGTAACGCCTCCGATACATTGGAGGCCACCCTGGAGGAACAGCTCGGTGTATCCCATCTTTTCCAGATGGTGGTAAACTCGGCGCGCGTTGGGGTCGCCAAAGCCAGAGGCGGAGATTTATGAGATCGCGTTGGAGCGCCTGGGGTTAGAGCCTGAACAGACTGCCTTTGCCGATGACCGGCAGCGAAACGTAGAGGCGGCCGCCGAACTGGGGATTCACGCGCACCTGTTCTCGGGCGTGCCCAGTCTGCGAGCCTTCCTGGTCGAGTTGGGCGTACTCGGCTAGAACCGGCGCTCACTCCCATTCGATGGTCGCCGGGGGTTTGCTGGTAATGTCATACACCACCCGGTTGATGCCATCCACCTCGTTGACGATCCGGCTGCTGATCTGCGCCAACGCCTCCCAATCCAACCGCGCCCAGTCGGCCGTCATAAAGTCGTCGGTCTGCACCGCGCGGATGACAACCGGCTGTTCGTAGGTCCGCGCGTCCCCCATCACCCCCACACTCCGCACCGGCAACAGCACCACGAACGCCTGCGCGGTCAGATCGCGCAGCCAGCCCCGGCGGCCGAGCTCCTGGCGCAAAATGGCATCTGCCTTGCGAAGTCGCTCCACCCCCTCCCACGTGACCTCGCCCAGGATTCGAATTCCGAGCCCAGGCCCGGGAAAGGGCTGACGCCAGATGATCTCGTCGGGCAGACCCAGCGCTCCCCCTAGTTGACGCACCTCGTCCTTGAACAAGTTGCGCAGCGGTTCGACGATACCGGCAAACTCGATCGCCTCTGGCAGCCCGCCCACGTTGTGGTGGGACTTGATCTTGTGGGCGCGGGGTTGATCCCGGCCGGCGCTCTCGATCACGTCCGGGTATATCGTCCCTTGCCCAAGATAGAAACGGCCGGGATCGCCCAGCCGGCGCGCCTGGCGCTCAAAGATCCGAACAAAGCGCTCGCCGATCAACCGGCGCTTTCGTTCAGGATCGGTGACGCCGGCGAGCATCTCGAGATACTCTTCCACGGCGTTGACGGCGATCAACCGCATCCCCATCCGGCCCTGGAACGTCTCTACCACCTGTTCCGGCTCGCCCTGACGCATCATGCCGGTGTCCACGAAAATGCAGGTCAGACGCCCCCCAATGGCTCGTTGAGCGAGCGCAGCCACCACGGCGCTGTCCACACCGCCGCTCAAGCCCAGAACCATGGAACCGTCGCCTACTTGCTCTCGAATGGAGGTGACCATCTCTTCAACCAGATTGCCCGGCGCCCAGTCGGGCCGGCAGCCGCACACATCAACGGCGAAATTGCGGAGCATCGCAGCGCCCTGTGGGGTGTGCACTACTTCGGGGTGAAACTGCACGCCGTACCGACGGTGAGCCACGTCCCCCATAGCCGCCAGCGGCGAGTTCTCCGAGCGTGCCAGCGCTATGAACCCGGCCGGCAACCGTTCGATGCGATCCCCGTGCGACATCCACACCTTGAGCGTCGACGGCAAAGGTGGGCTGGGCAGCAAGGGGGTTTGCGTCTCTAGCAATTCGATGTCGGCCGGACCGTACTCTCGGCTGGCGGCCGGCGCCACTCGTCCCCCCAGGCGGTGGGCCAGTACCTGCATGCCGTAGCAGATGCCCAGAACGGGTAGCCCCGTTTGCAGCACAAAGGGTGGCAGTTGGGGCGCCTCCGCCCCATATACTGACTCGGGACCTCCACTGAGGATGAATCCTTTGGGTTGCAGCGCCAGCACCTCGGCCGCTGGGGTGTCCCAGAAAATAAGCTCGGAATAGACCCCACCCTCACGTATCCGCCGAGCGATGAGTTGAGAATACTGAGAACCAAAATCGAGGATGGCGATGGCGTCGCGTTGAGCCACCTGGCGCCCCCTAGGCTAGCGCGAGCTTGCCGTCGCTCATATCCGTAATGATGGCGAGGGCCTCCACCGGCACCTCCAGGATACTGAGCAGTTCCCGGCCGGCCTCGAACTCTTTTTCCACCAGCGTGCCGATCCCGACCAGGGTGGCGCCGGCCGCGCGGACCAGCCGCGCCAACGCCATGATGGTCAGGCCGGAGGCGAGAAAGTCATCGATGATCAATACGCGCTCGTCAGTCCCCAGAAACTCGGGCGACACCATCAACTCGATGAGATTACCCTTGGTGTGAGAAGGGCTGACCGTGAGATAGATGTCGGAGGTCATGGTCACCGGCTTGCGCTTGCGGGCATAAACCACCGGCACCCCCATCTCTAACCCGGTCATCAGCGCCGGTCCAATTCCCGATATCTCGGCCGTGAGAATCTTGTCCGGCTGGGTATCGGCAAAGCGGCGGGCAAATTCGACCCCACACCGATGCATCAGCCCCGGGTCCACCTGGTGGTTGATAAACCCGTCCACCTTGAGAATGCCTCCGCCCAGATTCCGTCCGTCAGCCAGGATTCGCTGCTTGAGCTCTTCCATGCTCTTACTCCCTCAGTACTCAGACCACGATGAATGGCGGGATTGTAACGCACCACTTCCTACCCGGCAAGGGTCATGACGCTCTCCCTTTTGACGAGAAACAGGCTATAATCAACTTGGGAGGATCGACAGTGCGAGTTCTTGTGCTAGGCGCAACGGGCCTGCTGGGCAACAACATCCTGCGGGCGGCAATCGAGACCGGCTGGGAAGCGATCGCCTTTGACTGGGCTGGCCGACGGCGACGCCGTCGGCGCCACCCGGCGCTGGAGGGGCTGCCGGTGACGATCGCTGAAGGACGGCCGGACGACCCGACGGCGTTGCGCCGGGCGATGAAGCTCAGCCAGGTCGTATTCCACACCCAAGGGTATAGCCCACCCAATAGCCTACGACATCAGCGCCGAATTGAGGAAGCCGAGCGACACATCGGACATGTCTTGCGGGCGGCCGACGAGGCCACGCCCGACCTGCTGATCTACACCGGTTCAGTCTGCACTATTGGTCAACCTGACGTCGCCACCAGGCTGCCTGACGAGTTTAACGTCTACCGGCGGGGCTCCATCCTGCATCCTTACTGGGACGCCAAGCTGGTCCAGGAAGAGGCGGCGCTCGCCTTTGGCCGCCGTTCCAAGACGGCCGTGATTGTGCTCAATCAGGCGCAGCTCATCGGTCCCTACGACTTGGGGCTAGAGGCCGCTGGACCTCTGATCGAGATGTGCCGGCGAGGATTTCGCCGTTTCCTGCCGGGCCGGGTCAGCATCGCAGACGCCCGAGACCTCGCCCAGGCGCACATCGTCGCCGCAGAACGCGGCCGGCCTGGCGAGCGATACGTGGTAGCTGGACACAACCTCACTCGACACGAGATGCTTTCCCGGATGGCTCACGCCTGCAAACGATCGCCGCCCAACAATCCCATCCAATTGGACTCGTACGAACGACTGACCCGCATTTCCGAGCGGCTCTCTTGTCTGGGCCGGCCCAACCGGCAATTCACCCTCAGCTTTGAGGTAGCGGCCGCCCGCTATTGTGGCTGGTACGACAGCGCCAAGGCGCGAGACGAACTGAACTTTGACAATCGCCCGCTCGCCAACACTTTTCGCGCCACACTCGCCTGGCTCGAACAGGCTGGCTTGCTCAAGTGAACTCGAACCCTGATGATGCATGGCAGGGGGCAGGGTTACTTCTGACACTGGTATCTGAGAATCGTTGATGATGTAATTTGACGAGCAGAGTAGGGAGAGGTGGATCATGAAAAACAGTGTAGGAATCCGCCGCGAGGACAAGAACGTGTGGGAACGGCGGGTGCCGTTGACTCCCCAGCACGTGGGGCAACTCGCCGAGGAAATCGGGGGCACATTTTGCGTTCAACCTTCTGACATCCGGGCCTTTTCCGATCAAGACTATGCCGCGGTAGGAGCGCACGTGCGCGAGGATCTGTCCGGGTGCCCGGTCGTCCTGGCGGTCAAAGAGATTCCCGTCCCCCTTTTGCAGCCTGGAACGACCTATGTCTTTTTCGCCCACGTAATCAAGGGGCAACCCTCCAACATGCCTATGCTCCAGCGGATGCTGGATCTCAAATGCACCCTGATCGACTATGAAAAGGTGACCGATGACCTGGGGCGCCGGCTGATCTTTTTCGGCCGCCATGCCGGGTTGGCCGGTATGATCGACACGCTGTGGGCCTACGGGCAACGCATGGCCTGGGAAGGTGTTCAGACCCCCTTTGGGCAAATCCACCAAGCCTATCATTACCCGGACGCGGCCGCTGCCAAGTTGGCAGTACAGCGTGTCGGCGAACAGATCGCCGCCGGCAACTTGGCCGAATCAATCGCTCCCTTTGTCTGTGGCTTTGCCGGCTATGGCAACGTGAGCCGGGGCGCCCAAGAGATCTATGACCAGCTTCCTCTTGAGGAGGTGCTCCCACCGAGCTCGCCGGCCTGTCAGAGGCTTGCGATCGCAAGGTCGTCTACAAGGTCGTGTTCAAGGAGCAAGACACGGTCAAGCCAAGGGACCCAACTCAACCCTTTGATCTGGCGGATTTCTTTCAGCATCCCTCCCACTACGAGTCTCAGTTTGAGCGGTACCTACCACACCTTGACATATTGGTGAACGCTATCTACTGGACGCCGGTGAGCCCGCGCCTGGTGACCAAGGCGCATCTCGCCCAGCAATACCGAGAGGGCGGGCTGTCGAAACTCAAGGTAATCGGCGACATGAGTTGTGACGTCGAGGGAGCTATCGAGGCCACGGTTCGCGCCACCGAGCCCGACAACCCGATCTATGTTTATGAACCCCTGACCGGTCAGGCATTGGACGGCGTTGCCGGGAACGGCCCGGTCATCATGGCGGTCGATAATCTGCCGTGCGAGTTGCCGGCCGAGTCATCGGCTGATTTTAGCCAAGTGTTGAAAGCGTTCGTGCCGGCTATTGCAGCGGCCGACTATGCGGTGCCCTTTGAGGCGCTGGCGCTGCCGCCCGAGATCAAGCGAGCAGTCATCACCCATCAGGGAGAGTTGACGCCCCGCTACCAATACCTGGAAAAGCATCTCGCGTGACAGACCGCGCGTCACCCTGTATCTGATCCCTATCATTGGCAACATTAAGGAGAGAAAACCATGCATGTTCTCATCTTGGGAGCAGGACTTGTCGCCAGACCGATGGTGCGCTACCTGTTGGATCAACCCGGTTTCCGGGTCACGGTAGCCAGCCGGACGGTGAGCAAAGCAGAGGCAATGATCGACAGTCACCCACAAGGGCGCGCCCGGCCGTTGAACGTAGAGGACGAGGATGCGCTGAGCTCGCTGGTGCAAGAGGCGGACCTGGTGGTGCAGCATGGTGCCCTATATCCACCATCTGCAAGTAGCCAGGCAGTGCCTTGAACACAAAAAACACCTGGTGACAACATCCTATGTCAAACCAGAGATGCAGGCGATGGACCCGGCGGTTAGAAAAGCTGGTCTCGTATTCCTCAACGAGGTCGGTCTCGACCCCGGTATCGATCACATGTCCGCCATGCGGGTCATCGACGATATCAAGGCCAGGGGTGGCACATTGACCACCTTTGTCTCCTATTGCGGGGGCCTGCCAGCCCCCGATGCCAACACCAACCCGTTGGGCTACAAGTTCTCCTGGAGCCCGCGCGGGGTGGTGATGGCGGGCAAAAACCCGGCCCACTATTTATGGGAGGGCAAGGAGATCAACATACCCGGTCAGCAGCTTTTCGAGCACCATTGGCCGGTCGACATTCAGGGCCTGGGGGTGTTCGAAGGATACCCAAACCGCGACTCGATGCCGTATACTGAGGTCTATGGCGTCGAGCCGACCCACACCATGTTCCGTGGCACCCTGCGTTACCCCGGCTGGTGCGACACCCTGAAGAAACTAGCCGAGCTTGGCCTGATGGACGACACACCGCGAGATGACCTCGAAGGCCTGACCTTTGCCCAGCTGACCGCCAAACTGGTCGATGGTGAGCCGACCGACGTCAGGACTGCGCTGGCGGCAGCGCTCGACATCCAGACCGACTCGACGGTGATGAAGCATCTCGAGTGGCTGGGTCTACTGAGCGACGATTCCCTGCCGGCCGGTCAGAACACCCTGATGGACGTTCTCGCTGCCCGAATGTTAGAGCTCATGCCATATCAACCCGGCGAGCGGGACATGATCGTGCTCTATGACGTCTTTTACGCCAAATACCCGGATCGCACCGAACGCACCACCTCTACGCTGGTTGACTATGGAATCCCGCACGGCGATTCGTCCATGTCACGGACTGTGAGCCTGCCGGCGGCGATTGCGGTCAAACTGATTCTCACCGGCGAACTCAAAACCACTGGTGTCCTGGTTCCCAACATCCCCGAAATCTACAACCCGGTGTTGGATGAGCTGGAGACCCTAGGTATCAAATGCGTGGAAGAGACCGCCGTCGTCAAGGATTGAATCCGACAGTCTAAAGTGAGAAAAGGCCCGGTCGCCACTTGGCGACCGGGCCTTTTGCTTTTCGAGATACAGGATGGGTAATCCGCTCCCCGCGTACCCAGGTCAGTTGGCAACCGTCCCTTTAACCGATTCGAGCAATTCGGCTGTCCGGATTGCCTCCAACCTTGCGCCCAGAGACTGGAAGGTTTCCAGTGCCCGTGACAGGTACGCCTTTGAATCGACCAGGTTGTTGTTGGCCTGGGCGAGCAATCCTAGCTCCACCTGTGTTCTGGCGCTTTCCAACCGCCGGTCCAGGACATCCAGTAACGTCGCGCTCTCGCTCAACCACCGGGCTGCCTCGACTAGACTGCCTTGTTCGCGGGCGACGGCACCCATCAACCGCATGCAGCGCGCACGGTCAAATGATCTGCCCAGCGCCCGGCTGCCGAGTTGCGCCGCCACAGCCAGCGCCTGTTCACCCGCGTGCCTGGCCTGATCCGGGTCGCCACGGCCGCGCCACGATTCGCCGGCCCAGACATAGGCGCCAATCAGCTTTTCCTGGGCGCCAATCTCCTGATAGACTTGGACTCCCTGCAGCGCGCAATGCAACGACTCATCCCAACGGCCGGCGCTGGCGTACAACGCACTCAGACTTGTGTACGCATCCCCGGTGATGAAAACATGCCCGATCCGCTGCGACACCTCTAGCCCATGTTGCAGCGCCTGTTCGGCCTGCTCCAACTCCCCGATAGTCATGTAGGTGGATCCCAGGTTCAGGTAGTCCAGGGCCATACCTTCTGCATCGCCAAACCTCGAGCGCAGCTCGAGCGACCGCATGAAATAAGGCGCTGCATCCTCAAAGTGGCCCTGATTCGCCTCCACGACACCGAGGCTGGCGAAACAATGAGCCATCCCCTCCAGATCACCCAATTGTTGTTTGATTTCGAGACTGTGGTTCAGCCATGCCGTGGCGTCGTCCCAGTCGCCCTGCCGGAAAAAGGCGCCGCTCAAATGATTGTAGAGGGAAGAAGTGACCTGTTCGTCGGGCGCCTTGCTCATCAGACGCAACCCCTGCTCGAACCACCGGCGAGCCTCTTCCAGGTTGCCGCGACGAGAATGAATCCAGCCCACGTCATCGCAGATCCGCGCCTGCTCCACTGTCGATTGGTCGTCAGCGCTCTCCTTGACGCGGTTGATGGCAGATGCCAGATACGCGAGCGCCTGCTCATAGCTTCCCTGTCTGGCAAAAGTGCTTGCGATCTTGCGCCCCAGCGCGCCCGCCTGAAGATCGCTGGTAACGTGCCCCTCCAGCGCCTGGGAGTACGATTCACGCGCCTCTTCATACTCGCCCGTGAGGGTCAGCACATCCCCACGACCCTCCAGTACCTCCAGCCACTGTTGGCGTGCGCCGCCTGTCTCGTCTAGCAACTCGATAGCCTGTCGATAATAACCGAGCGCTTCCGAGTTGGCAAACGCGCGGGCCGTCTTGGTCCCAGCTCGAGTCAAGTAATACAACGCCCGCTCTTTGAAAGGACTGCGCGGCATAGTGGGTGGCGATAATCTCCCACATACTCGGACAGACGATCGCGATAGAGACGCTCAAAGGCCTGCGCCACCCGCCCGTGGATGACCGCTCGCTCTCGACGCAGAATGCTGCGATAGATAGTGTCCATGGTAATTACATGGCGAAACGCATAGACGTGTTCTGCGCCATGGTCCATCCGGGTGACAAAGTCCTGGGCTTCGAGCAAAGGCAGGCAACCCTCCAACGCCCCAGAGGAGCCCTGGGTCATCACCTCCTCCAGCAAGCGCGAGGAAAAGCGAAAGCCGATGACCGAGGCCACCTGGAGCACCGTTCGCAACTCGTCTGCCAGCCGATCAAAACGAGCCATGACCAGCCCCTGCAGCGTATCAGGGACGCTCAGTTCTACAAATCGCGCGCCCGGCACTACTTGCCACTGCTCCCCCTCCCGGTGAATGATTCCATCGCTGATTAGCATTCGGATGGTTTCTTCAAGGAAAAATGGGTTTCCTTCCGCTCGCATGGTTATGGCGATCCGCAGTTCCCGGGGGAGATCAGGCGCCTCGAGCAATGCATTGAGCAATGCCTCACCCTGACTCGCAGTAAGCGGCCACAGATGAACCGGGACAAAATGCGCCTCGAATCGATCGCTAGCCTGCTCGGACAACCTCTCCATCACCCCACCCTCGACGGGCCGGACAATACAATATAGCAGGAGCGGAGCCTGCAGCACGACATCCATCAGGTGCTTGACCAGCTCTAACGAAAGATCGTCGGCCCAATGCAGGTCCTCCAGGATCAGCAACAGCGGCCGGCGTTTGGCTTCCGCCGTCAGGATATCTCGAACCGCGACAAACGTCTGCTGCCGCAACTGCTCGGGCTGTAATTGCCTGATCCGGCGCGCGGCCTCTGGGTCGGCTGTTCGGACGGAGAGAAGGCGCTCCACCAGCGGCGCCACCTCCAGCAGGCCACCCCCCAGGTCGCTCAACCGTTGCCTGATTCGCTTCCGGTGGTGTTGATCGCTGTCGCCGGCTCGAAAACCGAATAAAGCAACCAGGATTTCCTGAAACACCCAATAGCTTGCCGTGCGGCGGTAGCCGAGGCTGCCCCCCTCCAGAATGGACAGATCACGGCCGCGCACTTGGCTGAGAAACTCGGCCGTCAGCCGAGATTTCCCGATCCCCCCCTCGCCGACCAGCAGCAGAATACGGCCGGTTCCACCAGGTTCGAGCGCCTCAACGGCCCCTAGCAAGCGTTCCATCTCCTCTTTGCGCCCAATCAGTGGCGGCTGGCGGCCCTCCAGCCCGCGCACTCGCCCGGGCCGCGCCTTGAGCCCCACCACGCGGAACGCCTCCACCGGCCGCTCCAGCCCTTTTAATGTCAGCGGATGGACAGGGTGGTACTCGATCAACGCTTTGGTGCGATCGTGAATCGCCCGACTGACAATAATGGCGCCCGGCTCGGCCGCTCGCTCAAGCCGGGCAGCCAGATTCACAATGTCGCCGACGGCCGTATAATCCATCACGCTCAGGGCGTCGCCCAGGTTGACCCCGACTTGTCCAAAAATAACTGCCCCGTAATGCAGCCCCAGTCGCGCCTGCACCTCGACGCCAAAAGCGTTGTGCAATTCGGAGTTCAGCTTGCGCAGTCCGGCCTGGATGTCGATCGCCGCGCGCACCGCGCGTTCGGCGTCGTTCTCGTGAGCAATCGGGGCCCCAAAGATCGCCATGATCCCGTCACCGGTGAATTTGTCAATGATCCCTTCATACTTGTAGACCTGTTCGATCAATACCCCCAGGTAGCGGTTGGCAAAGCTAAGACCTCCTCCGGGTCCATGCGGCTGGATAGAGCCGTGTAGTTGCACAGGTCGGCAAAGAGAACGACGACGTTTCGACGTTCGCCCCGGGCCTGATTGGCAGCGACGGTCAGCTCCCGGAACTCTTGCGGCGAGAGAGTCTGGCGAGGGTGATAAGAGGGTGAAGAGACAAAGGGTGGCACTTTGGGGAACGCGCCATGCAGCGGCCGCCCGCAACTGCCGCAGTAACGGAACCCGGTCGGGTTCTCAAATTGGCAGTCAGCGCAGGTTGCAGTTGTCACGTCAGGTATGCTCGCGGGGCACCAGCGAATTGCCCAACCCAATATATCACAAATGGGGCAACTTTAAAAAAGAACCTACTACCCCAGCCAGCTCGCCAGGCCAAGCGCTGCCATCGCTCCGACAGCCGAACTGATCAAATTGACCAGGTCATTGTCGAGCCACCGCCAGCCTCGTATCTGGCGCGTATCGGCGCCACAGCGATGAATTCGCTGCTCGGTCTCTTTGTTGCAGCGATCACAATAATAGATCGCCTGCCGCGTTGCCCCCAACAAGCTGTCGTTAAGAGAGCCAACCAGACCACCGATGGCGCCGACGAGGATCAGCCCCGCAGCGTCACCCTGCCCACCACTGGCACCCAGAAAGAGTTGCAGCAGAGCGGCCAAGAGCCCGATGAACAAACCTCCAGCCAGCGTAGCGGCGGTACCCAGGCCGCTCACGGCGCCCGAGGTCCCTGCATCCACCGCACGGCCGGTCGTAATCATCCGCGGTCGCTTCCGCGCCAAGACCCCCACCTCGGTCGCCCAGGTGTCGGCCGTGACCGTCGCGATGGCGCCTACATAGCCAGCCAGCCAGGGGACGTCAGGCCAATTCAGCAACCCAAACAACATTGCCAACAAGGCGCCCACTCCACCATTCGCCAGCGTCTGGCCAAGGTCGCGCCGGCTCCCCTTGGAGAACTTGACTGCCACGGCGGCCTTGTCAGCCTCTCGATATCGAGACAACAGACTGGAAGAGAAAAAAAAGGCGATGAGCAACAAGCCCCAGTCCCACCCGCCCAGGCCAAAGATGACCGTTCCGACCAGGATTGCCCCCACCACCCCCGAGCCCCCCAGTGCTCCCTTGCGATATCCAATAAAGGCAATCGCCGCGCTGAGTAACAGCCCCAGCAGCCAGTTCACGTGGTCACGTCCCTGCCCCGGCAACAACCATTCCGAGCAGCAACTGCCAGCCCACGGCCGCGCCCCATAAAAGGTAGGCGGCCATACGCTCGCCCCGGAACCGGTACAAGAGACCACCCAGTAGCGCCGCACCTATCCAAGCGCCCGTGGCCAAGCCTGAAAGCGCCATTAGTTGGCCTGGCGTGCCGTCGGGCAGGCTCGAGAGGATTTGGCGCAGCGAAAAAGAGACCACCAGCCCCCGGTACTGTGCCTGAGAATAGAGTAACAGCAGCACGTTCATGGCTCCGCCCACCAACAGCAGTAGGCGTCCCGGCCGATCCGCATACAGCCCATGGTCGAGCTCCCACAATCGGGTGAGATCGTACTCGGCCGGGGCCTCTTCTGACGGCCCCAGGTCACGTTGCGCCGAGAAAAGGTCAAAGAACCGGTCCCGGTTGGGCGGCGATATGGCCACGCAGCCCTTGGGGGTTTTGATCACCAATTGGCGATCCAGCCGCGCCGTGGCGCAAAACTGCACCATGCCAATGCCCTCCACGCGGCCGCGGCCGTGCCAGTAACCCGGCAAACGCCATCCACGAAAGCGGGTCACCCGGCCGAGGTCCGCCCCCTTGAATATCTCTTCGACGCTGGAAATGGGTATGGATTGCGATGCTTTGCCCCAGCGGATCTGAATGTTGTTACGGTCGATGACATAGCTGGCGGCGTTCAATCGCGACAATGCCACCGCAGCCATCCCAATTACCGGCCAAGTCAGGAATACGATCAAGGCGCGCAGCACTGTAGATGGGGTAACGGGGGCAAGGATGACCAGAGTGATCAACACAACGTCGAGGATGGCAAGTAACAGGATGAGGCCCAAGCCAAATGCCACTCCCAACCTGGATGGTGGTTTCTGTTCCATGATACGGTGTCAGCGCCCAGTTATTGAACCACGTACCGGCTCTGTCGGTCCGCATTTGCGGACGGCATGCGACGGCAACCGGGGATCAATCGTGCTGATATACAGGCGTCAACCAGGCACGATATCGGGTATCCTTGCCGCGTACAATGTTGAAAAAGAGTTCACGCAATCGGGTGACGACCGGTCCCATCTTGCCCTCGCCTATGAGGTAATGATCGACCTCGGTAACAGCCGCGATCTGCACGCCGGTGCCACAAAAGAACACCTCATCTGCCAGCAGAAGCTCTGTCCCATCGATCGGCCGCTCCACCGTATCGATCCCGAATTCGTCCCGCAACAGCTGAATGTGAGTCTGGCGGTTGATGCCCTCCAGGATGTTTTCATAGACCGGGGGCGTGTAAGCAACACCCTTGCGGATAAGGATTATGTTCTCGGAGCTCCCCTCGCTGACGTGCCCATTCTGATTGAGCACGATCGCCTCGTCAAACCCCTTGAGATGCGCGTCGGTCTTGATCAGCGCCGAATTGGCATAGCTGCCGGCGATTTTGCCGCGCGGCGGGATGGCATTGTCATCCACCCGGCGCCACGGAGAGATGGTGGCTCGCGCCCCTTCTTCGTTCTCAACATAACGTCCAAATGGAACTGCAAAGATCGTCACGCTGTCATCCAGGTCGTGCAGCCGCACCCCCACCACAGTGGACGCCTTGAACGCCAGCGGCCGGATATAGGTATCTCCGGTATACCCTTCGTGCCGCAGCAGATCCAACACAATGTCAACCAACTGCTGGGCCGAGTACGGAATCACCATGCGGAGCAAACGCGCTGATTCGAGGAACCGATTCAGGTGGTCCTCGATACGGAAAACATACAACTGTTGTGCGTCCTCATTCCAGTACGCTCGCAGGCCGGCAAAACACGCAGTACCGTAATGGAGCGCATGGGTCATCACGCTGACCTGGGCTTTCTCTATCGGGACGATGCCTCCATCGAAAAACGCAAAGCGATTCGGAAATGTCATCGACATGCCAATCTCCTGCCCTCGCCTCATCTGGGCGGGGGCGATTCGGATTTGATTGACCGCGCCCGGAGGGTCTATTCTGCGGGAGCCGGGCGCTTGAAATAGTAGACCAACTCTCCGTCTTGATCAACGATCACGCTGACCAATTCCCAACCGGTCTCCTCCAGCCTGTTCCAGGCGGAGCGCTCGCTGGCGTACGCATCGGCTTTGTTGTCCAAAAGGCCGGACGCTCCCAAAAAGCTGACTCGGTTCTTGTGCAGCTTGCAGTGTTGCCATGGTTGCATGGTACTTCTCCTATGTACTAGAGATGGCTCGCGTCATTAAAGACAGGGACTTGAACCCGCCCCGTCCGGTCCAACAGTAGATGAGTCAGGCTGCAGTTTTCCACGTGAACCCTCCACCACTCCCCGTAACGCTCGGGCAGGAGGTGAGCCAGTGTGATGCGAATCACGCCGCTGTGGGTGACCACCAGCACGACCTGGCCTGGGTGTGCGGCCGCCAGCCGGATGATACCACTGATCACGCGGGCACGGAAGGCTCGCCTCGTCTCGCCCCCCGGCCACCCAAACTCCTCATCGGTACGGTTCTTCCAACGCGCGTACACGGCCGGGTGATTCGTCGGGAACTGCTGGCTGTGAATCGTCTCCAGGTCGCCAAAGTGCATCTCCTTGAGCGAATCACAGGCCACCGGGTGCA
Source organism: uncultured Chloroflexia bacterium (assembly GCA_963695825.1). Classification (GTDB taxonomy): domain Bacteria; phylum Chloroflexota; class Anaerolineae; order Promineifilales; family UBA4811; genus CAVOHX01. The sequence continues at coordinate 155,953 of CAVOHX010000018.1, read as the reverse complement.
GGCCAGTCGCTCGGCTGAGGGCGACGGCCGTTCGCCAGGCGCGCCCGATCGGGCTGCCATAGAGCGCTACCGCGTTCATAGGTTCTCGCCCTAATCGAGCGGCCGTGCGGCGGATCTGTTGCCAGCCTGCATCAGTCAATGGCGTGTCACTCCACCCGGTCCATAGATTCTGGCGGTTGCCCACCGTCTCGCCGTGCCGGATCAACACCAACCGCGTGGGAGCACCGGACGTCATGTTACCGAATCCGCCTTGGCCTGCAGAAACAGCCCCGTCGTCGAGCACGCGCCGCAAGTGGCTGCCGGACGGGATAGGAACTCTGATCTCGGATCATCGGGTTTCGCACTCTGCATGGACAATTATAGACAGAACCATCCCCGGCTGCAACCGCCATGTGCCGCTTTTCAGGTTGTGACGACTGTGCTACAATATCTCTAACCATGATCGAGTTTTTTACAGGACGATCCGGCCGTGGATGACCTTGCTGAGCGCTTGCATGACATCGAGCTCTTTAGCCAGCTCAAGTTGCGCGCTTTGCGCCGGGTCGCCAGGCTATTCGAGCCAATTGTGTTTGACCGGGACGATTACCTGACCCACCAAGGAGAGCCTGGCGACCGCTTTTTCTTGTTGACCCACGGCCGGGCCACCGTGTGGCACACCGATTCAAACGGCATGGACCGCCAGGTGCGTCTTTTGCAGCCAGGCGACCATTTCGGTGTTACGAGTCTGTTTTTGGAAGCGCCCCGTGACGTGACGGTGCGGGTTGAGCGTGGCGCTCGCCTTCTCGCCCTTGAGCGCGCCAAATTGACCGAGTATGGTCAAGACTTCCCTGCCGATCTGGAGGCTCTGGTGCTGCCGGCCGAGATCGAAAGGCGCCTCAAGGCGCGTCGATTCGACTGGATGACTCTTGACGAGACCACCGAATTCTATGCCACCAAGACCTATTGGGCGCTGCTAGGGTCTCAACTGCTGCCGGCGGTGGTAATCCTCGCGCTGGTTGCGGCTGCGGTCGCCCTCAGGAACGTTCCCACGCTGGCGCTCGTCTTGGGCGGCCTGGGAGTTCTGGGGGGAGGCGCTTTTGCGCTGTTGCGCTGGCTCGATTGGCGCAATGACTATTACGTCATCACCAACAAGCGTATCTTTCACCGTGAAAGCCGGTTGCCCTCGCTCCAGGTCACGGTGGACCAGGCGCCGCTTCACCAGATCCAGAACGTGACCATGCTCAAACCCAACCCATTTGCCAAGGTGCTCGGGTTTGGCTCATTAGAGGTTCAAACCGCTGGCCGATCGGGGTCGATTCTCTTTCGCGACCTGGACAATCCGGAGCATTGCCAGCAGGTGATATACGACCTTTTAGAAAGAGCGCGCTCGTTGGCGCGCGCCAGCGAACGAGATGTGATCCGCCAGGTCATATCTCAACAACTGCAGGGTCCCCCAGATGCAGCAGCGCCGCCTGTGGCGCCTGTCCCCCACAAGAGTGAGACGGCCGATCCGGACGATGACACGGCCGGTCTGGAGCAGATCCCCTCTCCGCTGGCGTCCTGGGCCGCGCGGTTGGCCTCTTTTTTGCCCCACTTTCGTCAAGAGCGCGGTCAGACGGTGATCTGGCACAAACACCCCTTTGTGCTCATAAAAGCGACCGCCCTGCCAGCGATTGTATTGGTGGTGACGATAGGAGTGGGAGCCGGGTGGGCAGCTCTCGGGGGAAGCTCTTTCAGCACGGTGGTCCTCGTGCTCTTTGTCGTCTGGTGTTTGAGCCTCACCTGGCTGTTATGGATGTACGAAGATTGGCGCAACGACCTGTTCCAGATGTCCGGTTCCCATCTGATCGACATTGACCGCCTCCCACTCGGTTTTCGCGAACGCAGGCGGCAGGCGGCCCTCGAGCAGGTGCAAAACATCAACGTAGACATACCCAACATCTGGGCCCGCCTGTTCAACTATGGCAACGTGGTGATCGAGACGGCTGGCGCCACCGGAGACCTCACCTTTGAATGGGTGATGAATCCACGCGCGGTCCAGGCCGAGATATCTGCGCGCATCGACGCTGTGCGCACCCGGCAACGCGAGGCGGAAGCGACCCACCGGCGAGACGAAATGGCTCACTGGTTTGCCGTCTATCACCAGATGAGAGAACGCAAAGAGATATAGCTAATGGCCTTACGTGAGATTGTCACCCCCCCGCACCCGGTTCTGCGCCAAAAGGCGCGCCCCATAGTCGATTTTGGGCCGGATCTGCAGCAGCTAATCGACGACATGGTAGAGACGATGCCGCGCTGCCCCAGGAGTCGGGCTGGCCGCCAACCAGGTTGCGGTGCCCGCCCGAGTCATCGTGGTCGAGATGCCGCTCCCGGACCCCGACGATTCTGACACCGAACCGCCCACCGAGCATGCCGGAGAGCTCTTGACCCTGGTCAACCCACGCATTGCCTGGCGCTCTCGCCAAACTGTGACCGGGATCGAGGGCTGCCTCTCCGTGCCGGGCATCGTCGGTGAGGTCGAGCGCGCGGATCAAGTGCGCGTCGAGGCTCAGAGCCGCCACGGAAAAAAGCTCCGCCTCCGATTCGAGGGCTGGTTGGCCCGCATTCTTCAGCATGAGGTGGACCATCTGGAAGGCATCCTTTTCACTGATCATATCGATGACCCGGAGAAAATCTGGCCTGTGACTCCAGGCGAGGAAGAGCTGGTCGAAGCGCAAGCCGCCCTGAGCAACCCATAACCCCTGCTTCTTCGCCTGGCGCCTCTTGTGTCCCACTTGATCACAGCCAAACTGGAAAAGCGCGGCCGTTCCTGGCTCCCGCGACATGTGGACGCGTGGGGACGGGGTGCGCCAAGAAGGTCACCGCGCGGCTGGAGTGACTACCTTGCCATTTGGGGCAAATTCAATATAATTGCGCCTGAAATCTGCAAGAGGGAGAGTCAATGAGTGACAATATTGCTCCTATGGAGCAGCCAAATTCTGTGCAACCCAAGTCTGACCAGCAGGTGAAATCCGAGGGATTGACTGGTTTAGCGAGGGTTCAAGTTTTGATGTGCCCGCCCGCGGAGACCTCCGCGAGGGCACGATTGTCAGTGTCAGCCGTAGTGAGATCCTGATAGACATTGGGGCCAAATCCGAGGGCATCGTGGACACCCGCGAGGTGGAGCAGATGTCAACGGAGGCCCTCGGTCGCGCCAAGGCCGGCAAAGAGGTGCTGGTCTACGTTGTCAACCCGGAAGACCGGAACGGCAACATTATTCTTTCGCTGTCAAGAGCAGAAGAAGAGATGGATTGGCGCGATGCCGAAGAACTGCTAGAGACCCAAGACCTTTACGAGGGCAAGATCGGCGGATACAACAAGGGCGGCCTGCTGGTTCAGATGAACCATATCCGCGGCTTTGTGCCCGCCTCGCAGGTGGACAACATTCGGCGCGACATTCAGTTTGGGGCAGCACCCGACGAACGCTGGGGTCACATGGTCGGTGAGCCGATCCAGGTCAAGGTGATTGAGGTGGACCGGCAACGAAATCGGCTAATCCTGTCCGAGCGTGCAGCCATGAAAGAGTGGCGCGAGAGTCAAAAAGACCGGCTGCTGGATGAACTGCAAGAGGGCGAGACTCGCGAAGGCCAAGTCATCAACCTGGCCGACTTTGGCGCGTTCGTCGATTTGGGCGGTGCCGATGGCCTGATCCACCTCTCCGAACTGTCCTGGAAACGGGTCACCCACCCGCGCGAGGTGGTCAAGGTGGGCGATCAGGTCAGGGTGTATGTGCTCAACGTAGATCGCGAACAGAGACGCATTGGACTCAGCCTCAAGCGCTTGGAGCCCGATCCGTGGTTGGCCATTGAAGAGGAATACCCGGTCGGAACCCTGGTCGAGGGCACCATCACCAAGCTGACCAAGTTCGGCGCCTTTTCCCGTCTAACCGGCCTGGATGACATTGAGGGCCTGATTCACATTTCCGAGCTTTCAGACGAGCACATTGAGCATCCAAAGCAAGTGGTCAATGAAGGGCAGACGGTGACAATGCGGGTGATCCGTGTAGACCCGCAGCGCCGGCGAATGGGCCTTAGCATCAAGCGGGTTGACTCGGACGAGTACGTAGACGCTGACTGGTTCGATAGCAACGACGACTGGTCAGAAGACTCGGAAGACGCCCCTAACTTTGACGAACAGGACTTTGAAAACGACGAATAGAGTGCCATCGCGAGACCGGTGCTAAGGCTCCTGCGGAGGCATCAATGCCACAGGTTCCAGACGGCCGCCCACTGTGGTGGCCGTTTTTTTGCAGCTTGGGTTGCCCTACGGCCATTTTAATTTATTTTTATGATATAATTGGCAATAATAAACACGGCGGTAAGAGTTCGTAGGTTTTTCCCATCAGAACAGAAAGATTTCGAATCCAACCTGGAGGAGACTGTGGCAAAGAACATGGAGCGCTTTACGCAACGGGCACGGCAGGTACTCAGCCTGGCCCAAGAGAGCGCCGAAACTATGAACCATGCATACATCGGCACTGAACACGTGCTGATTGGGTTGCTGGAAGAGGGCGGGACGGCCGGGCAAGTACTGCAAGAGCTCGGAATCGATATTGACCGGGTCAAGACCCTTGTGCAACGCATGTCCCGCTCCGCCACCCGGCGCCCCTTTGGGCGCGTGGAGCTGGCGCCCGGCACCAAGCGATTGCTGGAATTGGCGGTAGAGGAAGCCCGACAGCAAGGACAGCACTATATCGGAACCGAGCACATCTTGCTGGGACTCGTGCGGCAGAGTGACGGGATCGTGGTGGACATCCTGCGGCAGTTTGGTGTCACGCCAGAGCAGGTACAGCGCCGCATGCTGCGGCAGCTCAAAGAAAACCCCACAGCGGCCGGCCGGCCGCGGACCAAGAAACAGGAAAAGAGCAACACGGCCGTGGTGGACCAGCTCACCACCGACCTAACCGCCCTGGCGGCCGAAGGCAAGCTCGACCCGGTCATCGGCCGGGAGATGGAGATCGAGCGGGTCATCCAGATCCTGTCGCGTCGAACCAAGAACAACCCGGCGCTCATCGGCGAGCCGGGGGTTGGCAAGACCGCCATCGTCGAGGGGTTGGCCCAGCGCATCTACGCCGAAGAGACCCCAGACCCGTTGCTGAACAAGCGCGTCCTACAGTTGGACGTGGGCGGCCTGGTGGCGGGCACCATGTACCGCGGGCAGTTCGAGGAACGGCTCAAACGGGTTATTGAGGAACTCAAGGCCAGCGAATCCATCCTTTTTATCGACGAGGTCCACATGTTGGTGGGGGCAGGTTCGGCCGGCAGCTCGGTGGATGCGGCCAACATCCTCAAGCCAGCGCTGGCGCGCGGCGAGTTGCAGTGCATCGGCGCCACCACACTGGACGAGTATCGCAAGCACATCGAATCGGATGCCGCCCTTGAGCGACGCTTTCAGCCAATCCGCGTGGACGAGCCTACCATCGAGGAGACGATCGAGATTCTGCATGGCATCAAACGGCCATACGAAGAGCATCATCAGCTCAAAATCTCCGATGATGCCATCGAGGCGGCCGCTCGACTCTCCGCCCGCTATGTCACGGAGCGGTTCCTGCCAGACAAGGCAATCGATCTCATCGACGAAAGCGCCTCGCGCGTGCGCATGTACAAGGCGCCGCCGGCCCCTCAGCTTCGCGAGACCTACACGCACCTGCATGAGGTTCGGGCGGACAAGGAGACCGCGGCCGAGGAAGAGCGGCTGACAGACGTGCACCTCCTGGAGACCCAAGAAGAGGAATTGCAGGCCAAGATCCAACAACTGCGCGCGGCCTGGCGTTCGCCCACCAATCGACCCGAGGTGCAGGAAGAAGATATCGCCGAAGTCGTCTCTATGTGGACCGGCATACCCGTTGCCCGAATCGCCGGCGAGGAGACGGCGCGGTTGCTCGAAATCGAAAACACCCTGCACCAACGGATTGTGGGGCAGGACGAGGCGATCCAATACATTGCCAAGGCAGTGCGACGTGCACGGGCGGGCCTGAAGGATCCCAAGCGCCCGATCGGTTCATTCATGTTCCTGGGTCCAACCGGCGTCGGCAAGACCGAGCTGACCAAGGCCTTGGCCGAATTCATGTTTGGCAGCGAGGACGCACTGATCCAATTGGACATGTCCGAGTTCATGGAGCGTCACTCGGTTGCCCGCATGGTGGGTTCGCCACCCGGCTATGTCGGCTATGAGGACGCCGGGCAGCTCACCGAGGCGATCCGTCGCCGGCCCTATTCCATCGTTGTCTTTGACGAACTGGAAAAGGCCCACCCTGACGCCTATAACATCCTGCTTCAGATCATGGAAGAGGGGCAACTGTCCGACGCCAAGGGTCGCAGGACCGATTTTCGCAATGCGATCATTATCATGACCTCGAACATTGGCGCCGAGATGATCAAGCACGGCACTGGCCTCGGGTTTTCATTGCATCGCGACAAGGCTTCGGAAGAAAAGGGCGCCTATGACAAGATGCGCGAAAAGCTCATGGAGCAACTCAAGAACAAATTCCGACCCGAGTTTCTGAATCGAGTCGATGCCGTCGTTGTCTTTCGGGCTCTGAACAAACAAGACATCACCGAAATCGTTGACCTGGAGACCGCCAAGGTGAACGAGCGCCTGCTGGAACAGGGAATCAGCCTGAGCCTGACCGATGCCGGCCGGGAGTTGTTGGCGGAAAAGGGGTACGACCCGGATTATGGCGCCCGGCCGCTACGGCGCGTGATCCAAACCCTGGTCGAAGACCCGCTCTCCGATGGCGTGTTGGCGGGGCGTTTTCAGGCCGGTGACGTCATTGCGGTGGACGCCGAGGACCGGGAGATCGCGTTACGCGTCGTCGAAGACGATAGCGAGGAGCTCGAGGAGCCAGACGATATCATAGCCGAAGCAGCAGTCTAGCTGCCTCCGGCCTGGTTCCCAAGGGCGTCCAGAGCGGAATTCGCTCTGGACGCCCTTTTGTTTATTGGGCCAGGTACCAGCTCTCCACGTTGTACCAGGCGCCCCATGGACCCGGATTCACGCCGACCAGCCGGTCGGTGGCGCCAGTTAACGCCAGGCGAGATAGATCCACACGTACGGCAGTTCGTCGTACAGCATCGCCTGAATCTGGCGATAGAGGGCGCCGCGATCGGCAGTATTGCATCCCGGAACGGTCACCGCGTTGTGCCAGAGTTCGTCCATGGCGGGGTCGTAATACGAGACAAAGTTAAAGCCGCGGCCCGGCACGTCGTCGTCGGAATGGAAAAGGAGCCCATGTCGGGGTTGTTGGCCAGGTTCAACCAACTGACGACTACCATGTCGAACTGCTGCTCGACCAAGACCCCCACAAAGGCGCCCCATTCCAGCGACTCAACCGAGACGTCGAAGCCCAGGGCGCCGAGTTGTTCCTGGATCAGCTCGCCGATCTGGACCCGGGGGTCGCTGCTCAGATTGGTGCTCAGGTCTAGCTGCAATCGCCGGCCGTCCTTTTCTCGGATGCCGCTGTCCGGGTTCAGAACCCATCCCGCTTCGTCCAGCAGGGCGATCGCCTGCTCAGGGTCATAGCTTCGGCTTGCCAGGTCGCTGTTGTGCGCCCACTGGAGGGCAGGGAGGATGTTGCCGTCCAGGGGGACCCCCTGGCCTATGGCGACCTGATTGATGATCGCGTTGCGGTCCATCCCGTAGTCGATCGCCTGGCGCACCCGCACATCTCAGAGAATGGGGTGTTGACCATGCGCCTCGTTGAGCATCATCTCTCCGGTGTCCTCATTCTCCACCCAGCGAGGCTGCGGATTGCCCGGGTTGCCCACCTGCAACCCCAAATGGAAATAGCTGTCCGACAGGGTCTTGAAGACATTGATATGGCCAGTCAGCTCGATCTCGGTCAGGTGGCTCGGGGGAAAGCGCTCGACTATGTCCAGTTCCCCGGTGCGAAGCATACGAACCTGATCGGCCTGATCGGGCACAATTCGCAGCACCACCCCATCAAGAAAGGGGACGCCCTTGAAATAGCCCGCGTTGCGCACCAACGTGATATGGTCCCCGGGGACCCACTCTTCGAACAACATCGGCCCGCTGGAGATTTCTGGAGCCTGGTTCATCTCGTGTGTCTGGATGCCGCTGAAATCGGGGTCGTCGGCGTCTCCAAAGGGGCCGGATAGCGAAACCGTCTGGCCCGCCGGCAGCTCCCACGCTGGCCCGTACCGGTGTTGCGGCAGCCACCCCAAAGTGAAACTCTGCATAAAGCCGCAATTGTCGTCGATGACGGTCACCCGCACAGTTCGATCATCCACCTTGGCAACGGATTCGATACCTTCAACCGCCTCCAGAGCGGCCGGGTCCAGGTTTTCGTTGGCCACACCCCAGAGCAGCGCGGCATAGGTGTAGACAAAATCATCGGCTGTGACCGGTTCACCATCGCTCCACTCGATGTCGTCTCGCAGCACAAAGGTATAGCTCTGCCCGTCGAGGGTCCAGCTCGAGCACAAATGACAGACCAACTCGCCGGAAAACGGATCCGCTTGCAGCATGCCGCCGTAGAGCAACGACGCTGCAAAGCGGGACGAGTTGTCGGAGGCCAGCAGCGGGTTAAAGGTCACCACGTCTTCAGTCAGAGCGGTGCTGACATAGCCTCCGGACGGAATAGGGGTAGGAGTGGGCGTCACCTCGATCAACCGTGTCGCCTCGACCTCTTTTCCTCCACCACGATGCGAGTTACCACCAACGGCACCTCTTTGGTAACCTCGGTCTCGACCTCAACCAGCCGGGTGACCGGGACGGTGTCGGATTTGCAGGCGACGAGAAAGGCGACCATCAGGATGGCGGTAGCGGCGAGCATGGTGCGGGTCTTGTCGAACATGGTTCTCTCCTAAAATGTGTGTGTCACAGGCAGCCTGGCTCTTGCATGCCGGTCAATTGTAGACTCCCGCCGGTAAACGGTCAAGGTCGCTGACCCAGGGCGGCCAGTGCTTGGAGCCGGGAGTTGGACAACACTAGGGGATGAATCGACCCCGGCGGGCAAACGTCAAGACGCCCGTTGGGGATGGAAGGAGCGCGCCCATACCCGGGCGCTACTCATAGTGGCCTATCGAGTAGATCACGAGGGATAGCACCCAGTCAATCGCGACAATAGCAAGGTACGCCCGCATCACCGAATAATCTCTTTCAGCCCGGCGTATATAAACCAGTCCAACCAAGGCAGTACTGATCATCAGGACCAGAACCGGCACCAGCAGGATCAAGAGCTGACCGGTCACGGGAGCCAGATAGCTGAGAAAAGGCAGATAGGCGATTATCTGATAGGTAGTGAGGTATTTCGAAGCCCAATAGAGCCACAAAACCCCTAGCAGAACGACCCGGCCGCGACCACCATACAGGTCACCGCGCGAGAGGCCCAGAGCCACAAAGAGAGCAAAAAAAGAGATAACCAACCAGATTGCTGCCAGGGGAAAAAAGACCACGCCCGAGACGGCTCGATTGGCCAGGTCAGCCGCGATAGCCACATAATCATCGCCAGTCAAACGCTGCCAACTCTTTTGCAGCCCGGGCGCTGTCGTCGCCAGGTAGACCGGGTATTGAAACGACTCGCCGCTGGCGTCGTTCCATGCCAGGTAGAGTTGATGAGCAGCGTCCTCGGCGATGACCGGGAATACCAAGGGATGGTCGGTCCACGTGATGGCCTGGTAGCCCAGCACGGCGCCGTCCTGGAGATAGATGAGTGTCGGCTGGTACTGTTGGCGGGTGCGGGTTGCATATTGCACCGACGCTGCCAGCACCACCTCATCAGAGGGCTGCGCCAGGGTCGATGGAACGCGGTTCACGGCCGTGCTGCGCATGAGGCTCTCTACTGCGGGGGCCAGGAATTGATGGGGAAAGAGCCCTGTGGCCGGCTCAACGAGAGGAGGGAATCGAGAAGACAAGCCAACCGCCTGAGGCTCGGGGCGTTCGGCGAGCTCTTGGGCACCAGGCGAACCGAGATCAATACTGTAAAGCTGTTCAGACGTGCCCAACATGGTGGCCAGCTTTTGCGTCCAACTGGCATACATGCGCGTACCCTGCACGCTGATGACCGGGCCGCTCACCGGATCTGTCAGCGCATCACGACCCAACACCATGGTCGCCACAAACTGGGGCGGCGACAACTGCATCTGATCGAGGTCCAGGGCTGCCTGGGTACAGGACCATGCGCATAACCGATTCCTGCACGATCCAGACCAGACGCGCCTCTCCCTGACCGTCAAAAACCAGATCGGCGCCGATCACGTCCCCTAACATCCACCCCGCCCGGCCGTCGCCCAGCCGGCCGTACAGCCGATCCATCGGCGTCCAGCCACAGGATGATCACCTGGCCCGACCGGGTCAAAATGCTCTTGAACCAACCGACGGACACATCGGCCGGTGTCACCGGTTCGGGCTCGGACGGGAGAGGCTGGCGCCAGGTTCGAACCCTCCAGTAGAGAGTTGCGCCCGCCAGACAGCCATCTCGTCTGGCCGGCCGGCGAGCCAGGTCAGGCGCAACTCTTGATTCTCCGCCAGGGACAACTGGACCTTTTCGAGCCGTTCAACCTGGTATTCGAGATCCTGGTCCACCAGCACGGCCCCGCGCCCATCAAGCGCCAAGAGGTGAATCCGATCCGATGCCCCGGCGCCCGATCGGGCGGGCCACGCCATGATCACCCGGCCTCCATCAGGAGTTACGACCAAGCCCACCGGAGACGGGCGGGAGGCCATGCCAACCAGGTTGGCGCGTCCCCACTCATCGGCGATGCGCGGCGTGCGGGCGCGCACCGCACACCCGCTTAACAGGACCATGACCAGCGTCAGTGAAAGGATAGACTTGCGCATGTGTCCAAGCCCCAAAAAAAGATAGAGACAGGAGCGGCATTTGGTCCGCTGCTGCCCTCCATCTAACAACTCGCAGGCTAGCTGGGTCGCTAGACCTTGTAGCAGGCGACGAAATGCCCGCCGCCCTTGTCTTCCAGGGGTGGATGGTCGTTGTCCCGGCAGAAGTCGTCGGCGATGGGGCAGCGAGGGTAGAAGCGGCACGCCGGCGGCGGATCGATCGGTTGCCTGATGCCACCCTTGATATCGATCGCCTCCCGGCGCAGACGTGGGTCGGGACCGGCACGGCCGACAGCAGTGCCTTGGTGTAGGGATGCAGCGGGTTGCTCAGCAGTTCTTCCGTCTCGGCCCGCTCGACGATCTTGCCCAGGTACATCACGGCGATGCTGTTCGCACATGTAGCGGGCCACCGCCAGGTCGTGGGTGATGTAGAGGTAGCTGACGCTCCAATTCGTCGGCCAGGTCCTGCATCAACTGCATCACGCCGATGCGGATCGAGACGTCCAGCATCGACGTCGGCTCGTCGGCGACGATAAACTCCGGGTCGACGACCAGCGCGCGGGCGATGGCGACGCGCTGTCGCTGGCCCGCCCGACAGCTCGTGCGGGAAGCGGAACATAAAGCTGGTGGCCGGCGTCAGGCCGACCGTCTCCAGCAGATTCGCGACCGTCTCCTCGCGCTCGGCCGACGGTACCGATGCCCTGCACCGCCAGCGGCTCGGCGACGGTGTCAAAGATGGTCCGGCGGGGGTTCAGCGACTCGTAGGGATCCTGGAAGATCATCTGCACCCGGCTGCGGAACGTCTTCATCTCCTTGCCCTTGCGGTGGGCAATGTCCACCAGTGCCCATCGGCTGTCCTGGATCAGGATGCGGCCGCTCGGTCGGATCGTAGAGCCGGACCAGCAGCTTGCCGGTGGTCGTCTTGCCGCAGCCCGACTCGCCCACCAGGCCCAGGCTGCCCGGCATAGGATATCGAAGTTCAACATCATCCACGGCGTGGATAAAGCTCTTGGCTCCGCGAGAAGACGCCCGGCCGACCGGGAAGAGCTTCGTCAGGCCTTCTCGACCTTGACCAGTGGCTTGTCATTGTGATTGTCATGATCACTTCACCTCCAGCGGGTGCCAGCAGGCGGCATAGTGCCCGTCGCCGTGGTCCTTGAACGGCGGGATCCTCCTGCCGGCAGATGTCTGTGGCCTACGGACAGCGTGGGTGGAAGCGGCAGCCGGGGGGCGGGTTGAGCAGGTCGGGCGGTTCGCCGGGCAGCTGCTGCCAGATTCGTGCTTGCCCCTTGATGCTGGGGAAAGCGCGACATGAGCGCATAGGTGTAGGGATGGAGCGGGCGCTCGAAGATGTCCACCGCGTCGGCCATTTCGGCCATCTGCCCGGCGTACATGACGCCGATGCGCTCGCTGACCTCGGCGATGACGGCGATGTCGTGCGAGATGTAGATCATGCTCATGCCCAGCTTTTGCTGGATCTTCTTCAGCTTCGCGCAAGATGCGGTCCTGGACGATCACGTCGAGGGCGGTCGTCGGCTCGTCGGCGATGATGATGTCCGGGTCGCAGGAGAGGGCCATGGCGATGACGGCCCGCTGGCGCATGCCGCCGCTGAACTCGTGCGGGTAGCGATCCATCAGCGGCGGATCCAGGCCGACCAGCTCGAAAAGCTCGCGCCACCCGTTCGCGGCCTGCTCTTGGCGATCATCGCGCCAGTGCAGGTCGAGGGCCTCGATGATCTGGTCGCCCACCGTGTAGACCGGGTTCAGGGCGTTCATCGCCGCCTGGAAGACCATCGAGATGTGGTTCCAGCGGAGCTTGACGCATCTCGTCTTCGGTCAGCGCCAGCAGATGTCCGTGCCGTTCGATCAGATGCTGCCCGCCCATGATCTTGGCATTGTCGGGCAGCAGGCGCATCAGGGAGAAGGCGATCGAGGTCTTGCCGCAGCCGGACTCGCCGACCAGCCCCAATGACTTGCCTTGCCTCAGATGAAAAGAGACGTCATCCACGGCCGAGACATCGCCCTTGCGGGTGCGATAGTGCATGGTCAGGTTCTGACATCGAGAAGTGATCGGTGTCATTGTCTTCTCCTGCCGATCGTCGCCCCTCACCGTTTCCGCAGTCGTGGGTTGACGACTTCGTCCAGCGCGCGGCCCACCAGATAAAAGGCCGCGCACAACAGCGTGATCGCGACGCCGGCCGGGAAGCATCAGCTACCAGTACTTCCAGCCCGCCAGCAGGTAGCCGGCGGCCTGCGTGGTCTGGATCATCATCCCCCAGCTCATCCGGATGTTGATCAGGCCAAAGAAGGAGAGCACGGCCTCGGAGAAGATGGCCCCGGTCACGGTGAACATCATGTACAGGAAGCGACAGGGCAGCAGGTTGGGCACCAAGTGGGTGAAGATGATGTGCCAGTCACTGCCGCCAGCGACGCGGGCCGCCTCGATGTAGGGCCTGACCTTGATCGTCAGCGCCTGGGATTTGATGACGATGGTCGTCCCGCCAAATCCGGCCAGGATGCCATAGACGATGGCCAGGTGGAGCATCTGAAAGTCAAACAACGTGCTGAAGACGATCAGGATGGCGATGAAGGGCAGCATCATCATCAGGTCGGCCAGGCGCATGAACAGCATGTCGATCACGCCGCCGAAGTAGGCGGAGACCGCGCCCGGTCGTCGTGGCGATGAACACCGTCACCACCGCCGCCATGATGCCCAGCGCAAACTCGGATTGGGTGCTGTACATCAGCTGGCTGAGGACGTCGCGGCCCAGGGGGTCGGTGCCCAGCAGGTGGCGGAGCGACCACTCTTGTAGCGGGTTGTTCGGATTCGCGAGCCACCTCGGCGGGGAGGGATGGACGATGATCGTGGTATCATACCCGATGATGGGATCGTACACACGCGTGTCCCAGACCGTCTTCATCAGAATGGGGTGTAGAGCTGCCATCAGGCCGAAGAAGACGATAAGCCCAATCCCCACCAGGCCGATGGGGTTCTCCCTGAACAGCGCCCAGTTTCCCAGGAACGATTTCCAGGCAAGCCGCAGCCGGATCTGCCACAAGGGTGCGTGTCTGACCGGGGCGGGTATTGTTGTCTCGGTCATGATTTCACCTCGCTCCTAAGCGTACCGGATGCGTGGATCCAGAAAAGCGTACAGAATGTCGGCGACCAGGTGCGCGAACAACGACAGCACGCCGATAAAGCTAAGGGTGCCCATCACCAACGGGATGTCCTCGGCATTGGTCGCGTTCAGCAGCGTCAGCCCCATGCCAGGCCACGAAAAGATCGTCTCGGTGATAATGCCGCCGCTGATGGTAAAGGGCAGCCCGATGATGAGGCTGGTGAAGACGGGCAGCATGGCGTTGCGCGCCGCGTGCTTGTCCCGCACCACCTTTTCCGCAAGCCCTTTGGCGCGCGCGGTCTGGATGTAATCCTCGCGCAGCGTCTCCAACATCGTCTGGCGCGTCATCAGCATCGTCCCGGCGAACCCGATCAATGTCATCGTGACCACCGGCAAGATCATGTGTTTGACGATATCCCACGCCAGAATGCCGATATCCGAAGCGCCCAGACACCCACCGCGGCCGCCAACAGCGCAAGCGTTCCCCCGGATTGAACCTGGCGCCGGCGTATGGCGCTCGCGTTTCTGATCAGCACGACCATCAGCACCCACAGCACCAGTGCGACCGAGGTGGTGATCAACATACGATTAAAGACGTAGTTGGCCTTGGAGGCGCTATCGGCCAATCCGGAAATGGTCGCCTTGCTCCATAGCGCCGGGTCGAGGAATTTGCCCAACGGCAGCCAGCGGAGTTGGGCGCCAAAGATGAAGATCATCATCAGCCCGAACCAGGGTGTAAAGACGGTGAAGAGCCTCGCGCCGATGAGCGTCGAGCCGTACTCGAAGAAGCCACCCCGGCGCCAGGCCAGCGCCCGCCCCATGCGCAAAGCCAACGACAAACTGCACGATCGTCGCCGTCAGAAAGAGGATCATGGTGCGCGGGATCCGTTCCGCCAGGATGCTCGTCACGGTCTTGGGGTATTCCGACAACGACACCCCCAGATCGCCGGTCAAAAAGCTTCCGAACCAACGTCCAAATCGCACCAGCGCCTGGATCGTTCAAGCCCATCGCCTGCCGCACCCGCTCCCGCACCTCGGGCGGGATGTCCGGGTTGGAAAGCATGCGATTGGTAATGTCCCCCGGCATCGCCGTCAGGATCAGGAACAGCAGCGTCTGGAAAATGAACAAGGTGACCAGAATCTGAAAAAAGCGCGTGAGGATGTATTTGCCCATCCTGCCTCCCTAACTCCCCAGCCTCAGAAAAGTAGGGGGAAGTGGCGAACCACTTCCCCCCACCTCGTGTCTCAGCGAAGACCAGAAGGTTACTGGACCGCCTGGACGATCCCCTGCAAACCATAGTAGCCTGAGCCAACGCCGTCCAGCACATCGGTGTACGGGGAAGATCAGCGCGTCGTTGTTGTAGGCGTCGTACATCGGGGTGGTAAAGAGATAGATGTACGGCAGCTCCGTCGCCAGAATCTCCTGCAACTGGAAGTTCAGCTCGCGAGCCCGCTCGAGGTCGACCTCGGCGTAGAACTCGTCGCACATGGCGTCAAAGTCGGGGTTGGAGTAGTTGGGGCTGTTAAATCCACTGCCCGTGTAGAAAAAGTCGCAGACATAGTCGGGATAGAGGCTCAAGCCCCAGCCCAGGATAAAGATGTCAAACTCGCCGGTGTCATAGACCGCAGTTAGGATGTTGTTAAAGTTGGTCAACTGCGCCTCGACCGGGATGCCCAGCGACTGCATCCACTGCTCGATGTAGACGCCAGCCGTCGCCCGCAAGGGGTCGTAGCCAGCGCTGGGGGCCAACAGCTCAAGTTCGGGGAACGCAGAGCCATCGGGCAACTTGAGCCCCTGGCCCCAGTCCACCGAGCCGCCGCGATCCGTGTTCCAGGCCGGCGGGCTATCCCAGGTGTAGCCAGCTTCGGTCAGGATGCGGATCGCCTCTTCCATCCGCTCCTGTTCGGTCATGCCATCGCAAAAGATGGTGACGTCGGGGTTGTACCAGAAAGCGTTGCCCTCGCGGCACCGGCGTAAAGACCGGAATCGCCTGCCCCTGCATCAGGTTCTGGGTCAGGAAGTTCTTGTCAACCATACAGTTCACAGCCTGGCGCACCGCAACGTCGTCCAGCGGCGGCACGTTCAAGTTGAACGCCATGTAACGAAAGCCGTTAGCGGGGTTCTCGACGATCGAGACGTTCGGGTTACCCGAGAGCTGATCGGTCTGCCCGCGGCTCAGGCCGTTGGGGGTGAGGATAAAGTCAACCTCGTCGGCCTGCAGCGCCAGCACGGCCGCGTCCGCGTTGTAGATGGAGAACAGGACGCTGTTGAACCACGGGCCGTCGACGTACTCGAGGACCGACGTCACCGCTGGCGTCGCCATAGGCCACGAACTCCTCGCCGTTGAGCACCGACTTGTAGGCGCCGTTGGCGTACTCGGTCGATCACCTCGCCCTTGAACCCATAGTTCCCGTTGGCGACCGGTCTCAACAAACGCGCCCGGCTCCCACTGAGAGAAGCCAAACGGGCCGGCGATCGGCTCGCCGGTGGGGTCGAGCTGGTACAGCGCCTGGACGATTTCCTCGCGCTGGGTCAGGTATTCCTCGCTCTCGGGGTCGAGATCGGCGAGGCCTGCCATCTGCTCCAGCAAGGGATCGACCAGGGGCTTCCAGAAGGCGCTGTTCACGATCGGGCCCATCATGGAGCCGAACTGGTGGCGGGCCAGACCGGGCTTGGTGTGATAGTAGACCTTGATGGTGTAGGCGTCAACAGCCTCGACGCGATCGAGAAAGTTGCCGTCATAGGCCTCCCAGTTGCCGCTCAGGTCGAGCGCCAGAACCGTGTTGACCGTCCAAGCATAGTCGTCGGCCGTGATCTCGCTGCCGTCGCTCCACAGCATGCCTTCCTTCACTGGCACCGTGCTGACCCACATGTCACCTTCCTCTTCCAGATCGCTCTGAAAATCGGCCGCCAGCGACGGGATATAGTCAAAGCGCTGGCCCGAATAGGTAAAGAGGCCGGGCCAGAAGTTGCCGTATACGGCATAGTTCCAAAAGCTGGCGTCGGGGTCATAGGCCGCCCAGACATTCAGGGTGGTCATGTCAGAGAGGAAGGCCATGCGATAGACGTCACCTGCACCACCGACCTTGGGGCCTTCCACCTCGGGCTCGGGGGTTACCTCGACGATCACCTCTTCCTTCTCGACGACGATCTTGGTGACCTCGACGACGGTTTCCTTGCCCTCGACCTCGACGATCTCGGTGACGACAACCTCTTTCTCGACCTCGACGATCTTGGTAACCTCGATGGTCTCGGGCTCGCAAGCCACCAGAACCAGGGCGGCTATCAAGACAGCTAGTACGATAGTCCACTTTTTCATTGTTTTTTCTCCTCCTAAATCAGATTATCCAGACACATGTTTAACTGAATCCTCATGGTTTCTCCGATATACCACCTCCTTGGGTTAGTTGCTTCCATCCTGCTCCTGCAGCATGGCGGCGAACCGGCAACGCATCCGCTCTTGGTCGGGTTCCGTTGCCAGATCACCGCCAGCCGCGTCGGCAGCCCGGTCAATGAACGCATATGAATAACAACAATGGTGAAAAACGGGGGGACTCGCAATATGATGACAGGTAAGCAATTGCCAAACCTCACCGGCGTGTTAGCATGACAGAAAGCAATTTCCGCTAACCTACATTATTTACCAGTAGTATCGGCCAAAGGTTCAAAGCAGCAGTATTGTAGAGGTACTTTTGTCAACTGTCAAGTTTATCATCTTTATGGCTGCGATTCATCGATTTGCACTCTTTGCCGCCCAGTCGATGCGCCACTCATACCAGTTGGCGCCCCCCATCAGCGGATAGTCCCTCTCCAGCCATGGCTTGGTGACGTCGTAGCTCGCGTGGTGAAAGAGAAACGCAGCCACCACTTCCTCGCGGGCCAGTATCTCCTCTGCCCGGCCGTAGAACTCGGCGCGCAACGCCGGGTCGGTCTCTTGCGCGGCCCGCTCGACCAGGCGATCAAACTCGGCCGGCCCGGCATAGACCAGGCAGTTGGGATCCGAGCAACGGCGACGCACCCGGTTGGCCCCATCCAGGTAATGAAAGACGTCGTACAACCAGTTATGCTCGTCGGGGTAATCGGCGCACCAACCCATGCGAAAGATGTGGTACGACTCCTCGACGGGAGACGTGCTGCGCGTGGTCTCCAGGTAACTGTCCCATTCCTGATCTTCAAGGCGCACGTTCACACCCAGCGTTTCACGCCACATGGACTGGATCGAGTTGGCGATTCGCGAGTGGGTTTCGCCGGTGTTGATGCCGAGCACAATGTCGTACTCGGCCGCAAAATCAGCCACATCGTCAAATCCCATTTCGTCCAGGTACTCCTGCAGCGACGCCTGGGCCAGAACTGGATCATAGCTCAGGCCTACTGTGCCCGGCGGCGGCGCCCCGAACGTCCCCGGCGGTGCAAAAGAGGATGTGGGGATGACAGCCTCCTCGACCAACACAAACTGTGCCAGTCGATCGCGGTCGATGGCGGCCGCGAACGCGGTCCGCACACGCAAGTCGTCAAAGGGGGGTTTGGTGGTCGTAAAACCATAGTAATAGGTGCAGGGCATGGCCCGACGAGAATACTGCTGGCTGAGCAGGTTGTCCTCCCGAACCTTGCGCAACTCGGTGGGCGGCACCAGGGCGGTGTCCAACTCGTTGCTTTCGTACAGCCGAAGGCCGGTGATGGCATCGATCACCATCAGCATCTCGATCACCTCGATTTGCACCTCCCCGGCCGCCACCCAAAAGGGGTTCTTTTCCAGGCGCACCAACTGGTTGGGCGTCCAGAGCGTCAGCATGAAAGGGCCATTGGTCCAGATGGTGTCGGCCTCGTCCCATCGCACGCCGTGCGTCTGAATGGGTTCCACCGGCAACGGCTTGGCAACCCACATCGCCAGGGTCGCCGGAAAGTAGCTGGCAGGGCGCTCGAGGACAAACTCAACCGTGGCGCTATCGAGCGCTCTGACCCCGACGTCATCCAGCGTGACTTCCTGGTCCCCGGCGTGCGCGCGAGCAGCGTTCTTGATGATGTGCAATACATAGGCATAGGGCGCGCCAGTCTCGGGATTGAGTGCCCGTTTGATTCCATATTCGACGTCGCCAGCCACGACCGGCCGCTGCGCCGAGACCAGCCCGGTGACCCGATTGTACTGAACCCATTGCACGTCGTCGCGCAGATGGAACGTGTATACCAATCCATCCGCGCTGACGTCCCACCGCGTCGCCAAATACGGAAGCACGGCCGACGAAACGGGATCGTAACGGGTCAGCGCGACAAACAGGTTGGCGGTGCAATCAAGCGAGGCGGGGTCCGCCACCATCACCGGATCGAACGTCTCTGGTTCCGTCCCCAGGTTGCCCTGCAGCGTCACCAGGTCCTCTCCGGAGAGCTTGGGGCGCACCTCCTTGACGCTATCTTTGGGTGTGTTCTCTGCCTCTGTAACCTGGGTCACAGCCCGAGTTGGGGATCCGATCCGCTCGACCGGCTCGGCCGAGTTGCAGGCAACTCCCGCCACCAGCAAGAGGGCGATGACCAGCGCGAGGCCGGGAAACTGTCGTTTGTCAGGTTGCATGAGCAAGAACGATAATGCTCAAGGGGGCGTTTGTCAAGGCGGCCGTCTCAGCGCGAGCCAAGCACCATCACAAAATGGGTCACCGCCCGACCCGTGTCCCCCAGCAACTCTCGATCGAGATGGTCCAGGGTGTCGGCCGGAGTGCCGCTCGACGCATCGCCCGACCGCGCTATGGCGACCCCCTGGTAGGATTTGTGGACCCGCAGTCCTCCCCATCCAAGGCGGCTTCCTCCCAGGTAGAAGAAGAAATCCGCGTCGTCCAGCTCTTGCGTGCGCACCTGGAGACGACGGGCGCTCTGGTCAAAGGCGCGCGCCAACCCGGAACTCGACTCCATACGTCCGAGCCGCTCATCTCCGGCGCCGACCTGATCCAGCGCCACCGTGGTCCACGAATCTGACCGGCCGGTCGGGATGACCGGGTGATTGATGAAATAGTCTCCGCCGCCGGTATCAAAGGCCACAAAGACGATGGTCCGCTTGGGAATGATCTCCAGGTCGTGAAAGAGTTGCGCGATTTCCAACATGACAGCCACGCCACTGACGGTGTCATTTGCGCCGGGAAAGACCACCCCACCTTGTGGGAGCGGCGCAGCATAGTCGGCCGAGACGAGCACCCGCTCCCCGCGGCGGCCGACATCCAGCCCGGCGATGTACCCGATGACGTTGGCGGCCGGCGCCTCGGCGTACTGGAGACCGTACTGTAACCGGACCTGAAGGCCGGTGGACAGATCGATCCGCTCCCCGGCCTCCAACTGGGCCGTGAGCTCCGCCAGGTCCAGCCCGGCGGCGGCCAGCATCGCACGCGCGGTAGACTCGCCAACCAGCAGGTTCGGTATTTCAGGGAGGCTGGAAACGTGAAGGTAACTGTTGGCGTCAAACGCGGGCGCCTGATCGTTGCGACCCAACTGATCGTCCGGCACCACTCTGAGAATCCCCTGATAGGGCGGCGGCGCGTTCCAGGGGAGGCGCACCTCTTCATCCAGGTCTAAAAGCAAAAGGATCCCCTCGCTCCGGATCGTGTTGCCGCTGGCGTTACCTATGACCACCAGTTCGGCCGCGGTCGGCCCCTCGGCGTGAAACGGCTGCCACGGATCAAAAGAGACCCCGCCGTACTGGGCTCCTGCCCCGGCGCCCGCCGTCAACACCTCGATGCGCGGTTCGGCCGTCACCTGGCCCCGGGCGGCCGAATACGTCTGGAAAAAACTACCCACCCGGCTGGCCGGCGAGAGCCCGGCGGCTATAAACTGTGCAGCGATGTACTCGGCTCGCTCGTTGGGCGCCGTTGGGACCGCCTCGGGGTCACGGGGCGTTCGCTCGACGAGCTGGACAGCGTGTTCCCAGGCGCGATTCTCGTCAAACCTCTGCGCCAGGTCAGCGTACTGGGCCTCGATGCCAGTTTGGGCCAGCAGCGACCGCGCGCCCAGCAAGATCAGGGCAACGACCAGCAAAAAGCGGAACACCGACCAGCCGCTGGGGTGAAACCGCCCGCGCTCGATAAAGCGTTGCAGACCATAGCCAAAGAGGTTGAAGCCGAGGACCGCGACGAAAAAGGCGCCCGCCGGAGCCAACGGGTACCAGGGATAGGAGCGGAACCAGCGCCACGACGAGCCCAACATCGCCCCCCAATCCGGGATGTCAAAATAGTGGCTCACCTCACGGGCTGCCTCGTTGAACCCCAATCGGCCGCCGCCGATAAACACGCTCACGAAGCCCAGTTCGCCCAGCAGCAGCAACACGGCGCCCATCTCGAGCGCCGCCAGCGCCAACAAGGTGGACAACAGGTTTGGCAGCACGTGCCGGCTGAGAATGCCGGCCGGGCTGAGCCCGGTCGCCCGGGCGGCCTCGATGAACAGTTCGTTGCGAATGCCCAGCACGTGCCCACGCACGATCTGAGCAACCTCTCCCCACCCCACCAACGAGAGCGCGGCGATGAACGCAATTTGCCCCCGCTGGATCCCTATCGCGTATACCAGCAGCATTGCCAGGATCAAGCCTGGAATGGCAGCCAGCAACTCGATAGACCCGGTGATGGCGCGGTCAAAAAAGCTACCCTGCCACCACCCGGCAAACGTTCCCAAAAACAACCCCAGCAGCATGCGCATGATGGTGGCGACCAGCGCCATCACCAGCGTGACCCGGGCGCCATAAAGCAGCATCGAAAGCTGATCCCGGCCCAGATCATCGGTTCCAAGCGGGAACAGGCTGCCGGGTGGGATGGGCGCTTTGTGGAGCTCGCCGTCGATCCACATCAATGGCTTGACCAACGACGGGTTGTGCGGCGCCGCCTCTGGCCCCAGGACGGCCGCCAACAACAGCAATCCAACCACCGCCGTGCCGATCACGAAATATGTATCCGTGACTGCCCGTCGCAGCCGTTGCCAGAAGGTCAAGGGCTTCATCGGACCGCCCCATTCGCATTGCGCAATCGGGGATCCACCCGGGGATAAACCATGTCCAGCAACAGGTTTACGAGCGCAAAAAGGAGCACCAAGGGCAGCGTCATACCCACCGCCGCCGTCGCGTCCTGGGTCTGAATGGCCGTCAACAACCCCAGGCCAATCCCCGGCCAATTAAAGATATACTCGACAATCGGCAGCGCCGCCAGGCTGAACCGGACCGAAACCCCGATGGTGGTCAGCAACGGCACGCCGGCGTTGCGCAGCACGTGGCGCCAAATAACCGTCCGGCGTTCCAGCCCCTTGGAGACGGCCGTGCGCACGAAATCGGCGTCCAGAATCTCGACCAGCGCGTTGCAGGTCAGGCGCGTCATGGTCGCCGCCGGGCGGGCCGCCAGCACCACCCCGGGCAAGATCAGATGGGCGTCCCATCCAAACCCCGAGATGGGGACCACGTGGTCGCCGGTGCTGCGATAGAGCCAGACCGCAAGCCAGATGAGCAGCATGGCAGCAAAAAAGCTCGGCGTTGAGGTGCCCAGCGCCGAGAAAAAGAGCAGGATTCCAGATACCCTGCTGGCCCGTCGCAGGGCGGCCGCGATTCCCAACACCAGGCCGATTAACACCGCCAAAGCAAGCGCAGCCGCCAGCAGACCCAGCGATTTGGGCAACGCGCGGCCCAACTCCTCGGCGACCGGCGTTCCGGGGATGGCGCGAGCCAGCGGGACCATCTGCCCCAGGTCCCCTCGTAACAGGTTGCCCGCATAGTCGACCGTGAACCGGACGGCCGTTGGCGCGGAGGTCGGTATCGCCCCGAGATCTCCCTCACGTGCCAGCTCGATCAGCAACGCCTCGAAGAAGGTCAGCACCAACAGCAGCACGACGAGGGCGACCAGGCGCCACGCCAGGCGCACCACCAGATCGACTCCCTTTTGCACTCTACTCGATGCTCCGACCCTACTCATGCCCATCAGATATCAAGCTCCAATCGACTCCACCCATATACCCTCTCCATCGCGCGCCAGGTTCGGATTTCCGGCCGGCGCCAGCGCATCCAGCAAGAGAGCCATTGGAGACAGCTATTCGCGGGTAATGGACCAGACCCCCCAACCGCGCACAAACAACTGATCGCTCATCTTGCCACGGCTCCAGGTCGCCAACTCTTCCCATCCAAGCGTGATCAACCGGAGTCCGACCTCCCCCTCGCTGCCCGGTATCGCTGCCACACGCACCCCGCCCTCCGGCGCCGGCTGAGATCGGGCGACTGCGCGGGACACTGCCAGGGTGATCAAAACCGTCTGGGCGTTGAACGCGGGATGGTTGACGTCGAGCGTCGATGCATATTGGATGAAAGCCACTCGGGGATCTCCGGTCAGCCGGACCCGCAGCGTGTCGAGGGAAACACCCCGTTCAGCCACCTCGCGCTCGATCAGCGCAATCACCTCTGCATCCGTCAGCGAGTCCAACGTGGAGGAGGCGGCGATGGTAGCCGGCAGGGAAGAGATGTTAGAGCCAGATGGCGTTTCATGCGCCTCGGGAGACAGCAGAAAAGAAGTCAACAGCGCGCCAGTTACCAAAAGGACACCGGCCGCCATTGCGCCGCGCTGGTTGCCAAGTCTGTCCTTTGCAGCCGCCACCGACGTGTCCGATTTTCCCCACCGGCCGCTATCTGATGGACAGAGCTACATAGATGAGCAGGGCGAGGATCGAATCGGCAAGCGCAAAGACCACATAGCTTCCGAACGCCGACGGGCTATCGACCCGTTTTCGCCACAGCCAGGCGGCAGCCACCGAAACCAACGCCAGGACAACTGGAACGACCCATCGGCCCATCAACTCGGTCGTGGGCGGCGAAAGGAGGTCGCCGAGCGAGAACCTCGACAGCAGATCCGGGAACAAAAAGAGTTGGGCGCCCAGGTGCAGGATCACGGCCGCCACAAACGCCCGCAACGCGCGCGGATCATCCATGTCGGCGCTGCCGCTGACCATCGAAAACACCGCCAGCCAGGCAACCGGCAGTATTAGCCAACTCAGCACGACGGGCACAAAAAAGAGCGCCGAGAAAACGTTGATGACCGTTCCGAGGATGCGATCCACCACGTCGTAGGTAGTGATCCGGTTGAGCTCTTGGCGTATTTGGGGCGCATTGCTGGCGTACACGACGTTATAGCGCTCGAATCCAGCCGTGTCGATCCAGACCACGTGCACGTAGCCGCGCTCATCCACATCGACGCTGGGGTGCAGCGAGGCGCTCGAAGTGGCGTTCACCACCTCTTGGGGCT
This sequence comes from uncultured Chloroflexia bacterium, assembly GCA_963695825.1. GTDB lineage: Bacteria > Chloroflexota > Anaerolineae > Promineifilales > UBA4811 > CAVOHX01. The sequence goes on along the minus strand of CAVOHX010000018.1, from coordinate 131,777 downwards.
GAATCTCGGTCGGGCTGACCTTGGCAACCGCAATCTGAAGGTTTTCCATGGTGCCCGGACCCACGACGTGGGTATAGTAGACCAGGGTTTGCTCATCCGGCTGTCCGGACAAAAAGCGCGGCTGCCCGGTAAGCGCCGGATCAGAGCCCCGGATGTACACCGGATCGTTCGACACCACCGGCAGCTCGTACGATAACGTTTCGCCTGTGGTCCCCGCGTCCAGGGTGGGCAGTGGGAAAGCCTGGTAAAAGCTCAGCGCCGACAACTCGCCCCGCTCGCGGATCTCCACCATCCACGCCAGGTACACGAAAGTGCCGTCCAACCCTAGCGATGGGACCTTCAAACTCGGCTGCGGCCGTCGGCCCGCCGATCAGCCCCATTCGCACCGCCGGCCGCATGGCCATCATCTCCGGCCCCAGCAGGCGGCGCCGTGGGTCATAGACGGCGTAATGAAAGCGCGTCTCGTCGCCGGCCGGCTCGGTGCGCCACGCCAGGTGCACGTATCCCTGGCGATCGACCTGAGCGTCTGGCGTCAGGCCATTAGGGATCAACACCTCGGCCGGCGTCACGATAGCGCCCAACGCATCCACCGCCGCATGGTGCACCCCCGGCCGGTTGGGCGAATCGTCCGACCAAAAGACCTCGATGGTCCCACCCACCGGATCATACACCATCGAGCTGTGCATCACGCGCTGCTCGGGTATCGAGAGGGGTTCGGTCTGCCGGAGCACAACTCCATCGGCCGCCAAGCGAGCATAGACGAGTCGCAAGCTGCGCCCGGCCTTGTCGAGCCAGGTCAGATGCAATTGCCCGGCCGCGTCCACCGCCAGTTGCGGCTTGACGGGTGAATCGACCTCCAAAGCCAGAGGCTCCGCCCGAGTCACCGTCGCCTGATCGTCCAGTTGCGCCAGATGGAGCGCCCTGTCAAGCCCTACCCAGACGAGGTACCCGCCGCCCGCCGGGTCAATATGAAACCCGACCGGGTTGCTTAGCGCGGCAATCCCCACCAGCCGGCCGTTGCTCCAGTCGTCTGAAGCGCGCGGGGTGGTGCTGGGCGCCAGTCCACAGCCCGCCAGCAGCAGGCCCAACAGAACCAGCCCCGCGGCCACCAGCCGCGCGTGTCGCCCTTGATTCTTCATCGCACTCACTCGACTGAATGGGGTCGGGCCCCATATCCTCCCCGGGGCGTTGCCGGATCAGAAAAGAGTCGCCCGACTGACCTGCTTACACAGTCAGGCGGAGAACAGGTTCTCCGCCTGCAAAAGCCAGTATGAAGAAACCCTTAAAACTCGTCTAGGAAGTACCCCGCATCTTGGGATCCAGGGCATCGCGCAGCCCATCGCCCAGAAAGTTAAAGGCCAACATGGTCAAGGACAGCATCAACGCCGGGAAAATGATCAGGTGTGGATCGGCCCGAATGGCGCGCCAGCCCTCGTTCAGCATCTGCCCCCAACTGGGGAAGGGCGGCGGCACGCCCAGGCCGATGAAGCTTAGGGTGGCTTCGGTCATGATCAGGGCCGGGATGCCCAGCGTCACCGCGACGATGATGGGGCCCAGGCTGTTGGGCAGCAGGTGCCGGGTGATGATGCGCAATGTCCCGGGTGCCGATCATGCGCGCGGCCTCGACAAACTCTTTTTCCTTCAGCGACAGGAACTGCCCGCGCACCAGCCGCGCCATGCCCATCCAGCTCACCAACCCGATACCGAGCACCATGTTCCGGATGCCGGGAAACCCGGCTGTCGATCCGAGGATCACCATGAGCAGGATGATAAACAGCAGCGTGGGAAAGGCGTACATGATGTCGACAAACCGCATCATGAGCGTATCCGCCTTCCCGCCCAGATAGCCCGAAATCGAGCCATAGGCCAGCCCAAAGATCAGGATGACCAGGGAGCCAAAGACGCCGACAGCCAGGGACACCCGGGAGCCAAAGATGACACGGCTAAAGACATCTCGCCCGTACTTGTCGGTGCCCATGAGATGCGGAAATCCCCCCTCTGCCGTGCGCTGCAGGCTGGGGCTGGTGCGGGTGTTCTCGAAATCCACGCTCCTTCCAACCATAGGGGGCCAACAGGGGTTCGGCTCCGATCCAGAGCCCAGGCGATAGATCCAGTCATCAGCAAAGATCGCAGACACGATGATGATGATGACAAAGATGCCACCAGCCACGGCCGCCCTGTTCCTCAGCAACCGCCGCCAGGCATCTCGCCACAAGCTCTCCGGAGGACGCGCTAGTATCGACAGCCGCCGCTCTGTTCCCTGTTGCGATCATGCTCTCTTCAGCAACACTCATCGTCTCCTCCAAGCTCATCCGCCGTCGGCAACCATACGATCAATCGAACCGGATACGTGGATCCAGAAAAGCATACGATATATCCACCAGGATGTTCATGATCACCAACAGCACCGCGTACACCAGGATCGTGCCCATGATCAGCGTATAGTCCCGGTCGGCGATGCTGGTGACAAAAAAGCGGCCGATGCCCGGAATCGAGAAGATGTGCTCGATGATGAAGGAGCCGGTCAGCCAGGCAGCCATCAGAGGGCCCAGCACCGTGGTCACCGGGATCAACGAGTTCTTGAGGGCGTGGCCACAGATCACCGCCCGCTCCTTGAGACCCTTGGCCCGTGCCGTGCGGATATAATCCTGCCGGATCACCTCCAGCATGCTGGCGCGCGTCAGGCGGGCGATAATGGCCGATCCGCCCGAGCCCAGGGTGAAGGCCGGCAGGATCATGTGGCTGAGCCAGCTCCCAAAGTTCTCAGTCCCCCACCGGGCCAGGGGCAGTGCCGGCAGGTTGTGCTGGTTGAGCCACAGCATGAGCAGGATGAGCATCAGGCCCACCACAAAGTTGGGGATCGATACCCCCAGCATGGCAAAGAACATGGCCGTAGTAGTCGACCCACGGTGTTCTGCTTGAGCGCCGAGATCAGGCCCAAGGGGATGCCGATCCCCACGGCAATCAGCGTGGCGAAGCATGCCCAACTGGGCCGAAACCGAAACCGCCGACTTGACCAGGCCGCCGTCGAACAGCACGTCGTTGATGGTGCGCCCGCGGTACTTGTACGAGGGACCCAGGTCAAAGCCCAGCAGGCCATTGCGCCCAAAGTCCCTCACCTTGCCCGTGTCCACGATGTCGCCGATCATGTAGCGGACGTACTGCTTCCAGACCGGCTCATCCAGGTGATAGACGAGCCTCAAAGTTGGCCCGGATCTCTGGGGACATGGGACGCCCCCCGGTGCTGAAAGGGCCCCCCGGCACCAGCTTCATGGCGCCAAAGATAACAATGGTGACCATCAACAGGACGGGCATCATCCACAGAAACCGTCTGATAATATATGCCGTCATTTCCTCACCTCCTCCGTCGAGTTCCCGGCCGAGCGCCAGTAGCACAGCCCCACCAGCACAGATCGACACGACTCTGCTTGATGCGAGAATCCCTCCAGATGACTCGAGTGCCTTGAAAGAAGACCATGATGAAAAGAAGAGCTATGTAGCTCTCAAGATGAGAGCTACATAGCTCACAGAACTCTAGCCCTTACGGCAGAGCCCAGTGCTTGAAAGCGGGGGCGCCAAAGGGCGGATACTCGAACGTCACGCCGTTCTTGACCAGCGTGTTCAGCTCGTAGCCGTGGATCGGGATGATCGCGACCTCGTCCTCGCGAGAGGATCTTGTCGGCTTCCTTATAGTAGGCCTCGCGCTTGGCCTGGTCGAACTCGGCTCCCGGCCAGGTCCATCAGCTCGTCGAAGCGCGCGCTCTCCCAGCCGGTGTACTGGAAGGTCGAGGAAGGCGCAAAGACCACCTCGAGCTGGTTCTGCGGGTCGCCATAGTCCATCACCCAGCCCATGCGGTAGGCGTTGAACTCGCAAGCCGCCATCTCTTCCTTGGAGTTGTTGCACTGCATCCAGGTAGTCCAGGTAGACGGCCCACTCGTTGGTGCGCAGCTCGACCTTGATGCCCAGGTTCTCCTCCCACATGGCAGCCACGGCCTCGATGACGTCCTCGTTATAGTCGGCGCGGTTGAACCAGAACTGCAGGATGGGGAAGCCCTCGCCCTCGGGATAGCCGGCCTCGGCCAGGAACGCCTGCGCCTGCTCGGGATCAAAGTCGTAACCGCAGGTGCCGGGCTCCTGGTAGCCCAGGATCCTGGGCGGGGTCGTGCAGGTGAGCAGCTGAGCCACGGGCGCTGGACCACGTTGTCGATGATCGACTGGCGGTCGATGGCGGCGGCCAGCGCCTTGCGCACCAGTTCACGTTGTCCGTGGGTGCCCGCAGGGTGTTCAAACCGACATAGTAGACGCCGGGGCGCGGCAGGATCGCGCAGCTCCTCGCTGAGAACCGGGTCCTCCAGGATGCGCGGCATCTCCTCAGACGGCAAGACCACTCGATGTGCAGCTCGTCGTTCTCATAGAGCGCCAGCAGGTGGCATCCTCGTGGATGATGGGCAAGGTGATCTTTTCGATGCTGACATTGTCGGCGTCCCAGTAGGTCGGGTTCTTGACCAGCACCACCTCGGCCTCGTGCTCCCAGGCGTCCAGCAGATAGGCGCCATTGCTGACATAGTTGCCCGGCTCGGTCCACTGATCGCCATACTGCTCGATGACGTCCAGGCGGACGGGGTAGAAGGTGGAGAAGGGCAGGACGGTGTCAAAGTAGGAGGTCGGCAGCCAGGGTGACCTCCAGGGTATAGTCGTCCAGGGCCTTGATGCCCACCGTGGTCGGGATCATCGGTCTCGCCGGTGTTAAAGGCCTCGGCGCCCTCGACGTCGTACATCAGCCAGGCGTACTCGGCTGCCGTCTCGGGCAGCAGCAGGCGAACAACGCCATCGACATAGTGCTGCGCGACGACGGGCACGCCGTCGGACCAGACGGCGTCCTGGCGCAGGTTGATGGTGTAGACCAAGCCATCATCGGAGACGGTATAGTCGAGCGCACCGGTGGGCTCGATCGAGCCGTCGCCGCGGTACTCGAACAGGCCCTCGATGCACTGGTGGATGATCAGGTGCGACGTGGTGTCGGTCGCCAACTGGATGTCCAGCGTCGGCGGCTCGGTGCCGAGCGGATACCACAGGCCATCAAGAGTCTTCTTGGGCGACGCGGTGGGCTCGGGCTCGGGCGTGGCGGTCACGACCACTTCCTCGACCACTTCTACCACGCTCGTCACTTCAACGATCTGCGGGGTCCCCTCGACCATGACCTCGCGGGTCTCGACCTTGACCTGCTCAACAACGACGGTCTGGATGATCGTCTCTGGCTCGCAGGCCGACAGCAGCAGCGTGCTGACCATCAGCAACGCCATTATCAGTGAAAACTTTTTTCCTAACACGTGTAATCCTCCTCCTAAATCGTTATTAAGTCTCTATCGTGTGCCTACTCTATGCGTATTTGGGCTCTTGACATCACCTCCTTGGCGCAACTTGCAGTCCTCCTGACGCTGGCAGCTATTTGACCAGGTGGCAGGCAGCATAGTGCCCACCACCGACGTCAATAAACTCGGGGTCTACCTCGTAACAAATATCCATCACCCGCGGGCAGCGCGTGTTGAAATTGCACCCCTTGGGCGGGTTGGCCGGGCTGGGCACATCGCCCTCCAGGATGATCCGCTGCCGCTTGTCATCCGCCACCGGGTCCGGAATCGGCACGGCCGACAGCAGCGCCTGGGTGTATGGATGTAGCGGCTGTTCGTACACCTCTACCCGGTCCGTCAACTCGACGATCTTGCCCAGGTACATCACCGCCACCCGATCGCTGATGTGCCGCACCATGCTCAGGTCGTGGGCGATAAAGAGATAGGTCAGGCCGAATTGCGCCTGCAGATCCTCCAGCAGGTTGACAACCTGCGCCTGGATCGACACGTCCAGCGCCGAAATCGGCTCGTCGCAGACGATAAAAGCGGGCTGCAGCGCCAGCGCTCGCGCCACCCCGATGCGCTGCCGCTGTCCGCCCGAGAACTCGTGCGGATAGCGGTTGACAAAGTAGGGGTTCAACCCCACCAGCTCAACAACTCTTGCACCCGCTCCCGTCGCGCCTTGCCCGACGCTACCCCGTGCACTTCCAGCGGCTCACCAATGATGTTGCCCACCGTCATGCGCGGATTCAGCGAGGCGTACGGGTCCTGAAAGATCATCTGCATCTTGCGCCGCATCCGCCGCAAGGCGCCGCCCTTGAGCTCGGCCAGGTTCTCGCCGTCAAAGTAGACGTTGCCGGCCGTCGGCCGGTAGAGCTGCAGGATGGTCCGCCCGGTCGTCGACTTGCCACAGCCGCTCTCGCCCACCAGCCCCAGCGTCTCGCCGCGAAGGATGTCAAAAGAGATGCCGTCCACCGCCTTGATCGCGCCGACCTGGCGCTGGATGACGATGCCGCGGGTGATCGGAAAATACTTCACGAGCTTGTCAACGCGCAGCAGTACGTCTTTACCGTTCGATTCGTCGTCATCCCTATCGCTCCCTCCCAGTGGTCACGTCAATCCAGCAGGCCGACCTGTGCCCCGGCGACTACCGACATCAGCGGCGGATTCTCTGTCAAACATCGGTCGATGACGAAACTGCAGCGGGCCGCAAACGGGCACCCTGCTGGAAGAGCGATCAGGTCCGGCGGCATCCCCTCAATGGACGTCAGCCGTTCGTCTCGCAGCATCGTCCAGCCGCGGCAGCGAGCCCAGCAGGCCCAGGGTGTAGGGATGGCGCGGCGTCGCCATACAGGTCGTTCACCGCCGCCTCTTCCACGATGAACCCCGCGTACATCACCACCACCCGCTCGGCCAGCCCGGCCACCACGCCCAGGTCGTGGGTGATCCAGATGATCGCCATCCCCAGTTCGTCGCGCAGCTCGCTTCACCAGGTCGACGATCTGGGCCTGGATCGTCACGTCCAGGGCCGTCGTCGGCTCGTCGGCGATCAGCAGCTGGGGCTTGCACGAGAGCGCCATGGCGATCATCACCCGCTGGCGCATGCCGCCCGAGAACTGGTGCGGATAGTCATCCATCCGGTCGGCCGCCTCGGGGATGCCCACCATCTCGAGCAACTCGATCGCGCGGTTCTGCGCCTGCTTCTTGTCCATGCCCAGGTGCAGCTCGAGCGCCTCGGTGATCTGGCGGCCGATCGTCAGCACCGGGTTCAGCGAGGTCATCGGGTCCTGAAAGATCATCGCGATCTCGTTGCCGCGCACCTGCCGGATCTCATCCTTGCTCATCTTGAGCAGATCCCGCCCCATAAAGAACGCCTCTCCGCCGGTGATCTTGCCGGGCGGCTCGGGGATCAGGCGCATCAGCGACAGCACGCTCACGCTCTTGCCGCAGCCGCTCTCGCCCACGATGGCCAGGGTCTCGCCTTCGTCCAGGGTGTAGGAGATGCCGTTGACCGCCTTGACCACCCCGTCCTGGGTGTAGAACCGGGTTTCGAGGCCCTTCACCTCGAGTAGAGTAGTTGCCATACGAAGTACTCCTCCAGACAGGGACTAATAAATGCAGAAAAACGATCGAATAGCGCGCTCAGACGACAATAGCCAGCGAGAAATAGTCTGATCCTGGGCAGCCAGCAATCTGGGTCACAAGCTGTAATTTGCTCTCGGTCAATCGACCATGCCAAGCTGGCATGGCAAACAACAGGTTGCCCAACAACCTCACTACCCGCTGCAATCCAACGCTGAATCTTTGAACAGAAGAAAGGCCAGGCAAAGCATCCAAAGTCTGGAGCCGAGATTCGATCCTCCGCCATGCATTGGGCGACGGCTCTTTTTGCCACAGCGCCCTCTCGAGCGAAGCGCGGACCAGGTTGTCCAAACACGAATCTCTATATGAACTCATAAATCATCTCGGGAGTAATCTGGCGTCCCGCCTCTAGCTTGCGTAGCAGATTCTCGCGCCCATAATGGAGGCGAGACTTGACGGTGCCCACACGGGCAATCCAGCACAAACGCGATCTCTTTGAGGCTGAGCGAGTTCAAATAGTAGAGAATGACGACAATCCGCTGATGAAATCCCAGCGCCGCGATGGCGTCCATCACGGTGTTTTGCAGATCACTCATCTCGGCTTGCCATTCGGGGGAAAATCGACGTGGGCTCACCAGGCGGTCCAACACCCCGTCCAACGGCGTGTACCAGCGCTTCCTGCCGCGCCTCGCGACTGTAGGCAAGGTTCACCGTTACCCGATATAGCCAGGGCTCCAGGGGCAAGGAGCTGTCGATGCGGTTGGCAGTACTTGTGGATTCGAAGAAAGGCATCCTGCAGAATGTCCTCGGCGGCCGATGGTTCGCGAGTGATCGCCAGTGCTGTCCGGTATACACGCGTCTTGTAACGCTCGTACAGAGCGCCCAACGCATCCAGGTCTCCGGTCTGCAGTTGGACGACTAGTTCCTTGTCCTCTAGCGATCCCAGCGTCTCCTGCTCCATCGATTCCGTCTGTGTCACCTGCTGCCTTCTTTCGGTCGCCGCCCTGTGTGGCAGGACAGCCACCGAGCTAGCTATCCAGCTCACTGAACAGCCAGATGGCGCCGTGTAGGCACACTATGCCATCTACCAAGATTACCAGTGACCCCCAAAAAAGGTTCAATCTCATCAATATGGCGCGATTATAGCGGCTTTTGCCAGGAACGCAAACAGTTGCCCGGCCGGCTCAGGGTTGCTATAATCATCTCCGTTGACTAGAAGGCGGGCGCTGTGAGCAAACGAAGCAACGAGGAGTGGCTGTCCCAACTTATAGGGCCGGAGCGTGACCAGGCATTGGCCGATCTACAGGCGATTCTGGTGCGCGGTCTGGGGTATGCGCTGTCCAACCGGCCCGCCGTTGACCAGGCCGCCATCGAGGATTTCACCCAGGACGCCCTCCTCAAGATTCTCGACAAGTTGGACACCTTTCGGGGCGAAAGCCGTTTCACCACCTGGGCCCAAAAGATCGCGGTCCACACCGCGTTCACCGAACTGCGCCGGCGCCGGTGGCAGGACGTCTCTCTCGATGGGATCGTCGAAGCGCAAGAGGGAGACTGGATTCCAAAGAGTCTGGCCGACCCGGCCGCGAATCCCGAAAAGCAGGCCACCCAGCGGCTGCTGTTAGACACGCTACGGCGCCTCATCACAGAAGAACTAACCCCCAGACAGCGCAAGGCGATGATCGCCATCGTCCTCCAGGGGATGCCGATCGAAGAGGTCGCTCGCCGCATGGACACCAACGGGAACGCCCTGTACAAATTGCTGCACGACGCCCGTAGCCGACTAAAGAGGCAATTGTTGGCCGAGGGTTTGACCGCACAAGACGTCTTGAAGGCTTTTGAGAGTTAGCAGATGAGCTACCCGAGGTGCACATGACGGATCGACCCTGGTGGCGCAGATGGTTGCAGCCGTTCTCCCGGCCGCCCGAACCTGCCCCTCTACTGGACGCCGCCACCCTCAAAGGACTGATCCAGGGCATATTCACCACGCACCCCGACGAGTTGAACTGCAGCGAGTGCTACGATCTGTTGGACAAGTTCGCAGACGAGCTGCTGGCGGGCAAGAATGCGGCCGAGGCAATGCCCCTGGTTCAAGACCATCTCGATCGGTGTCGTGATTGCCGCCTTGAGTTCGAGGCTCTGCTAGGCGCCCTTGGCGCCATGGTCTGAGCCCAATCTACCCGGTCGCCACCTCGGCCAATCCCCGCGCGTCCACGACGTCGATCCGCTTGCGGCCGATTTCGACCAGCCCATTCTCCCGGAACTGGTTCAACGCCAGCGTCACCGTCTCCCGGTAGGCGCCCAAGGCGTCCGCCAGGTCTTGATGGGAGTAACCCGTTATCCGATCCCCCACCTCGTCTCGCAGGCGAAGCAGCACCGTCGCCAGCCGGATAGGGACGCTCTTGAAAGCGATCTCTTCCAGTTGGGCTTCGGCGCGTCGCAGGCGCCCTGCCATCACCTGCATGACGCGGAGCGAAACGGCCGGCTTGTTGACTATTAACCGCTCGACGTCGTGTCGGCTCATGACGCACAGCAGGCAATCCTCCACCGCCTCGGCATAGGTGTTGTGCATGCCCTGCCCCACCAGGGCCATCTCGCCAAAGATGGTGCCGGCGCCGATCGTATCAGTGACTAGCTTTTTTCCATCGACCGTGATGCGATAAAGCTGCACGCGCCCCTTTTTTAGAATGAACAGCACTTCGCTCTCGTCTGCCGGCCGGAAAAAGACCTTGCCGCGCCGGCAGGTGCTCATGGTCGTCGTGCGGTCCATCTCTTGCATCTCGGCCGGCGAGAGGTCCTGAAAGATGTCTATCGACTGCAAGAAGCGAATCTTCTCACTGCCTGTCCACCATTCAAGTATACCAGAGTGGGCCGAGAGGGGTCCTGGAACCACCCGGAGACCTCGGATAGCGACGGGTTGCCCAACGAGACAACCCGCCCGTTCAGCACGTAGGTCGGCGTAGCGAACACCTCCTCGGGCACCTCGGCCGGCGACCCGCCAACGTCGATCAGGCGGACCGTGGCCTGAGGGGCCGCCCGCCTGATCAGTTCGGCCATCCGCCGGGCCTCCTGGCAACTTTTGCAGTTCTGGCTGACATAGATGCAGAGTTCAGGCACGGTCCTGGCCGCCGCTATTGCCCGTACACAGTCGTCTCGGGCCGAAAGGCCGCCCAGGCGAACCAAAAGTGAACGTGGCTGAGGATCGGCTCCAACTGCGCGCCGACCAACTCGCCGCTGATCGCCCGGCCGAACACGTCCCACTCGCTGCCGGTCTCATTGTCCACGATCACGCCATCGATGTAGCGAAAGGTGAGTTTTTGCCCCTCCACCGCCGGGATGAACATGGCGGCCGATCCCACCTCGCGCGACTCGGCGATGACCGTCCGGTCCAACGCCGACACCTGGCCTGGCTCGTAAAAGATAACCACCTCCTGGTCGCCGACGCGGTCCTCGATCACGCCGACCTCGGCGATTAGCGTGAGGGGATAGGCCACCGCAACGTCACCAGGCGCATACCCCAGGACGCGCTCAGTAGCTGACAGGCGCCGGTCGGGCGTGCCCAGGAAAAGAAATGGGTCTTCAGACGAGTCGTAGCGCGTGTAGGGATTGTTGCCATACGATTGCCCGCGGGTCGAAAGGACAACCCCGTGCGGGTAGGCCTCTTTGAAATCCTTCCACGCCACGAGTTGGGCGGGCAAGAATCCGAGCTGCGTTCCGGTCAGTTCGCCGACGATCGCCTCGCCGGTGAACTGCTGCCACCAGGACAACGTCTTGTTGTCCCACATGATCAGATCGCTGTTGCGCAGGTTGCCTGAAACCCCAAAGCGCAAAGCCTCGCCGTTCACCGTGCGGTCAAAGACGATGCCGGCGTTGCACAACGGGCAAAAGGTGACCGCAACCGGGATCCCGCTTATCTCGTCGTTCACGATCTCGTGGCGGGTCAGAATCGCCAGCGGATACGCTTTGGCCTCATCGCCGACGACCAACGAGAGCACCGGCTGCACATCCGCCAACCAGGCGTCGCCGTCGCTCAGCGATTCAAGAATCGGGTTGTCGATGGGGGGAATCCCATCCGGCGGCGGGCCACCGGACAGAATCTCGTCGTAATCGACGCTGTGCCTGCAAAAGTCGGTGGCGAGCCCGCTGTCAGGGTGCACCAGGTCCGCATCGACGTAATTGGACATAAACTCGGCCGTCCATATAGACGGCGAGAATTGCAGGCGCTCGGCGCCGGCAAAGGGGTCATCGCACTCGTCATCGTGCCCAGCCAATCCTTGTTCCTCGTCCTCCTCGGCCGTCGCCGTGGCGGGGATCTCTGGTGTTGGAGGAGTCTCGCCCTGGCTTTCAGCCGCGGACTGAATCGCGGGGCTGCAAGCCACAAGCAAGAGCAGCCCGACGACCATTCCATACCAAATTTGTCGCTTCATGTGGGTCTCTACTCCGTCGGTTGGTTGGTTCCAAGTTCTAGACCCATTCTAGTTCATCGCTGACGGCGCGTCTGTGAGCTACCATACAATGCCATACCGGCGGCCGCGGGAACGACGCTTGCCAGGCGCAACCGGATCGTGTCTGTAATAAACGTGTAAGATTCTGGTGCGTTACTGCATCATGAAGAGCAGAGGAGTGCAGATGAAACAACCGTGGTGGCAAAGGCTCTTTCGGCCTCTCTTTAGTGAAAAGCAAGATTCAGCGCGCCTTCGCCTTGCGGGTCCTGAGCGGCCGGGGCAGCTGGATACCGAAACACTCAGAGGGTTCCTGGAAGATATCTTTTCCACGCACCCAGAGGAGCTTGACTGTACCAAGTGTTTTGAGGAGGTGGGCCGCTTTGCCGAGTATTCGCTCGTGGGCAAGGACGCGGCCGAAGCAATGCCGCTGGTCCAGGAACATCTCAACCGCTGCTGCGCCTGTCGCGAGGAATTCGAGGCGCTTTTGGCGGCGATTGAAGAGATTGCCTAACTCTCTTCTTGGTTCAGCCCTTCCAGCAGCTCCAGGACCTCGCTGTTGGGGGGGATATCGCTCATAGAATGGCCGTAATGCACGTACCGCGCCATCCCCTGCTTGTCTACGATCACCTGGGCCGGCATCCGGCCGAACCGGAACAGCTTGACCTGCTGGCCGAATAGCTTGAGCACCTTGTGTTTGGGATCCGGCAATCCAACAAAGGGCAATTCCTCCTTTTCCCAATGCCGGGCAAAAGCGCCCGCGTCGTCAGGACCGACTACGATCACCTGCGCCCCCAGCTCCTCAAAACGTGCATAGTCTTGGCGCAACTGCGCCATGTGCCGCTGGCAGAATGGTCAGGAGAAGCCCCGGTTGAAAACCAGCAGCACGTGCTGCTTGCCACGATAATCGGACAGTTGCACCGGCTGGCCGGTGAAATCCGCCAGCTTAAAGCCCGGCGCTGGAGTGTTGATCGCCACCTTACTCATCGCCACCTCGCTCTGATTGCATATTGATCCCAAACCCGTTCCGATTACACTACCTGACCCGCCACACGCCTGAATACTTGGCGCGGTACTTGGCATCATCTTCGGTACTGATTAACTGCAGCGCCTTCTCCTTGACCCCGTCATCCCCCGATTCTTCATACAGCTTTTTCAGCCCTTGCACAATATCGTATCGAATCAAGGTGCAATTCTTTTCCTCGATGCATTCTTCAAATCGATCTGCAAGACCATCGACCACCATCTTTCGCTGTCTATCGCCAGCAGCTCCGACTTTCCATATGGCTTGCAGGCAATGCCGGGCCGTAACAAACCTCTTGTCACTGGTCACTGCAAGCAGAGTAATGAAATCCTCCAGCATTCTGCTATGGGGATCACTCTTGGCCAGGTTGCAGAGGACTTGGGATGCAATCGCCCGATAGTGATTGTCTTTGTCACTCAGTTTCTGGACCAGATCGTCCCAGACCTCATACGCCCAGTCTACAGGTTCATCTGTTGCTTCGAGGATATCTAATAAATCCTGGTAGCGAGCATCCCCATCCCTAGACCACAGATTGTTAAAGGTTGTCCTGGTAGCCTCGTCCATGCTCCCGTCCTCTATGGTCACAATTGGAAAGAGAATGGTCTCACTGAAATAAAGTCAAGATGCGCCCCTGACCATCTACAAGGGCAAACACAGCGCCTTCCTCAAAACTCGGTATCCTCCAGACATCTTCCGCGTGCTGATATCTCCCAGGTCGGAAAGTCCCGACGATCGTGTAAACGCGCGGCCCCGCGGTCTTGGCTCAGACGTGCTGATCGACAAGGATGGGGTTTCCGTCAGGATCGACAACGACAAAACTTGCCGGCCCAGTGGTGCCCTCATCTGCCTCGCTCAAGAACTCCAATCCCTGTCCCTTTAGGTGGCGCTGTAGATCGCGGATGTCGGTAAAGACATCGAGCTTGCGGGCGTTTTGGTCCCAACCGGGATTGAAGGTCAAGGTGTTCTTGACAAACATCCCCTGGAAAAGACCGATTGTGTGATCGCCGTTCTTCAAGATCAACCAGTTCTGTGAGACGTCTCCGCCAAAGTACCGTGAAACCGAGCTTTTCGTAAAAGGCCCTCGAAGCCCTGATGTCCGAAACGCTTAGGCTGATTGAGAATGCGCCAAGTTCCATGCTCTACTCCTATCCATATGCAAGTTCCTTTGATGTTGGCTATGCCCCAGTATTTGGAATAATAACACTATAGAAATAGCGGAAAGTCAAAGTTGCCGCGCCAGCTTTCGGCATGAGCTGGACGAGCCGCGGTGATTGACTCGGTTCGCCATCCTACACGTGATTCCGCAGCATGAGCTCCTTGGGATACGGATGTAGGTAAACTTGCTGGTGCACCCAATCGGGCACCGGATGGCGGTTCAGATGGTGCTTGAGCAGCGTCAGTGGGACAACGAGCGGCAGCAACTCCTGCCGATAGTCCTCTATCAGGGTCAGAAGCTCCTGCTTGTCCTGGCTCGAGAGGTGGTCTTTGAGAAAGCCCATCAAATGATGGAGCACGTTGACGTGTTTGCCCCGCGTGCCCAGCACCCGCAGCCCTTCCATGAGCTGCGCGCCGTACTCGGCCGCCAACTCATCCCACTGGCGGCTGCCAGCGTTCGCCACGAGGCGTCCCATGGCAGAGTAGTGCTTGGGGCTGTGGGCCATCAACGTCAGCTTGTGGGCGGTGTGGAACTTGACCAGGCCACCGGCGGTTGGTTCGGTCTCTAGCATTCGGGTCCAGCGGTAATAGTTGAACACCCGTTCGATAAAGTTCTCGCGCAGTGGCATATCGTGCAGGCGCCCCTCCTCCTCTAGCGGCAAGAGCGGGAAGCGTTCCATCAACGCCCGGGGGAACATGCCGGTGCCGACCCGCTGAGCCATCCCATGTTCGTTGTACACTTTGACCCGGAGCAGACCCGAACTCGGTGAGTCCCTTTTGAAAATAAACCCATGCAGTCCGATCTCCGCCAGCTCGTCCAGCCGCCGGCCCGCCCACGCCTTCATCCCCTCAGTGTGATCGATCCCTGATTTGGGCGCAATCAGCCGGGGGTCGGCCGGGTCCCCCACCAGGCGCATGCTCTCACGGGGGGTTGGCAAACCCATTTCGACCTCTGGGCACACGGGCACCCACTCGAAATAGCTGCCCAGTGTGTTGGCTACATAACGGTCCAGCTTGTGCCCCCGGTCGTAACGCACCGGTTCGCCCAACAGGCAGGTGCTGACCCCCACACGTATCTGAACCTCTGATTGGTGACTGTCAGCCTCTGGCACCACAAATCCTCCTTCCCACCCGCTGCTTGCTCAGTGAGTATAATACCACAGGACAGACGCTCGACAACTGGAGCTCGGGCGTTGCCGAGGTCTTGGCCTGATCGTGGCGATGCAACGCCATTTCCCGCGCCTGCCCATGATCCACGATTGGAGCAGGGTAATCACGGCCGATGAGGCACCCGGCCGCCCGCTGCTCGTCGAACGACATCCTCCAGGGCTCATGAATGAATCGATCTGGAACCCGCTCCAGTTCTGGTACCCAGCGCCGGACGTGAACGCCGTATGGGTCAAACTTTTTTCCCTGGGTGACTGGGTTAAAGATCCGGAAATAGGGCGCAGCGTCGGTGCCCGTCCCGGCCGTCCATTGCCAGCCGCCGTTGTTGGCCGCCGGGTCGCCGTCCACCAGATGCTGCATGAAAAAGCGTTCGCCCCAGCGCCAGTCGATCAGCAGGTCTTTGGTCAAAAACGAAGCCACCACCATGCGCGCCCGATTTGGCATCCAGCCCGTTGCCACCAACTGGCGCATGGCGGCATCCACCACCGGGTAACCCGTGCGCCCCTTGCTCCAGGCGAGGAATTCATCCTCGTCATTCCGCCACGCTAGTGCGCGCAGGTACGGCCGAAAACTCTCGCGCCGCACGTGGGGAAAGTGGTACAGGATGGAGACGTAAAACTCGCGCCAGATCAACTGGTTGAGCCACGTCTCGGCTGCGCTCCGCGCCTGCGGGTCCCGTACGGCATCGATCGCGCTGTAGGCGCTGACCACTGCCTGCCGGGCGGACAGCATGCCAAAACGAAGATAGGGTGAAAGCTGTGAGGTGCCCGCCAGGTCCATCCGATTCCGCCGGTCACCGTAGCCATAAACAGGCGCCTCGGGACCGTCGATAAAGGCGCTCAGGCGGGCGCTGCCTTGCTCCGAACCCGCCGGCAGGAGCGGCTGGAGGGGCGAGGTTGGAATGGGGAGGCTATGCAGACCCTCCAGAGTCCGGATTTGCGCCGGCGCCGGCAGCACTGAACTGGTCTGCAGGGGCGGCAGCGCCTTCCAGCGACGGCTGAACGGCGTAAAGACGGTGTAGGGGGTGTTGTCCGCCTTGAGGACCGCCTCCGGGGGGTGAACGATCAATCCCCCGGTGAGGTGAAGCGGCAACGCCTTGGCCGCTCGCCGGTCGCGCAGCCTGGCATAGGGCGAGTAATCCGCCTCTGCGACGACCGCATGGGCGCCACTCTCTCGAACCAACTCGACCAGCGCCTCCACCGGATCGCCCGATCGAATGACAAGCCGCCCACCCCGCTGGCGCAACTCCTCGTCGAGTTTGCCAAGACCGTGGTAGAGAAATGCAAGCCGTTTCTCACCAACATAGGGCGAGGACAACAGGCGAGAATCGAGGGCAAAGACGGGGATCACACGGTCAGCGAGGTCCAGCGCGGCCGCCAGGGCCTGATTGTCGGTCAGGCGGAGGTCACGCCGAACCCACCAGACGGCGATGCCTCGACCGTCGGTTTTCTGAATCCGGTGTCCCTTGGACATACTGTGATCCTCGCTATCACCGCGTTCTTGGTCTACAAGCGGTAATCAGCCGGCACTCCCCATCGCTCGGTTTTTTGGTAGCGCCGCTGGGTGGCGCGATAGTGAACCCAGATTGGCGCCTGGTCGAGGCCCGGGTGGGCGTCATAGAGCGGAGCGTCGCCGTGACGAAACGCCTCCAGCACCAGGGGGAGCTCGCGCTGAAAGATGGCATACCGCCAGCCGGCCAGACCGAACACGAGCCCTCCACTCACGTGGCAATAAACGTGGAGCGACACTTCACCCGATTTGACTTGCCACTCAGCCAACACCTCGTCACGCATCAGCCGGGTATACCAGCCGGAAATCTGCTTCCGGTCATATTCCGGGCCGACCGTGAGATAGAGATCTCCCGTGGTGTCGGAATGGGTGAGGGTGTAACGTCTGGACGCGATGGGTCCTTCGCGCGTGACCCCGGCGCCAGTTCCACATGTAGCTTTTCCGGTGTAGACGACTCATGATACTCCACTCCTGCATCTATTGGGATGTTCAGTCTGACGCCATCGCCGGAACTGAAGCTGACAGATCATCTGAGCTGCTGGAGGCCTCGGCTAGACGTGCTACCTTGCGAGACAGACCGCCGAACAATCGAGTGTGCACCGGATAGGTGAGGTACCAATACAACAGACCCAGTAGCCCTCGGGCATCGACAAAGATGGTCTCCACCAGTTGTGTCCGGCCGTCCGAAAGCTGTTGGGCCTCAAACTGCAACCAAAGTTGCCCCGGCATCTTGTCTTCCATCTTTAGTCTGCACCATCTGCCCGGGCTCGAGCTTGACCACCCGAAAAAAGTCCACCGCATCACCCGTCTCCAGCTCTGTCGGGTGGCGGCGACCGCGACGAAAGCCGATGCCGCCGAACAACCGTCCCACGGCGCCTCGAAGTCGCCAGAGCCAGTCTCTGTGCAGCCAACCCTGGTCGCCACCCAGGCACGAGAACGCCTCGTACACCTCTTGGGGCGGCGCGTCCACCGTCAGATACCGTCGCTCGATGTACAGCCCCTCCTGTCGCAATACCAGAACCGGCTCTCTCTCCTCGCCAAGCGCCTTCTGTGCGTCGAGCCAAACCGTGTCCACGGTTTCAGGCCCCAGGTCAGCGAGCGCCAGATCGACGGATGTGTAATAGTCGATGGGATGGATGTCAGGAAATAGCCTGGTTGCCCGGTCGTCAGTGACCACAACCGCGTTGCGCAACCCTTCGATCAACGGCCGGGCAATCCGCGCCGAGAGAGGGGTCACCCAGCCCACCCAGTGTGAAGAGATCGAGGGTGACAGGACCGGCACCGGGAGGATCCAACGCCGCAACCCGCGCGCCCGCGCATAGACCATCATGGTCTCGCCGTAGCTCAGCAGGGTCGGCCCTCCAATCTCGATCACCTGACCAGTGCTTTCGGGCGTCTCCAGGGCAGCCACCAGATAATCGAGCACATCGTCGATGGCGATCGGCTGAATCTGGCTGAACACCCACCGCGGGCTGACCAGCAAGGGGATGCGATCGGTTAGATAGCGCACCATTTCAAAGGAACCGCTCCCCGAGCCAATGATGATGGCGGCGCGGAATTCGGTAACCGGCACCCGGCCGGTGCGCAAAGCGTCGCCCGTCTCTTGACGCGAACGCAGGTGGGGCGAAAGGTGAGGATCGGCCGGGTCGCCCAGCCCGCCCAGGTAGATGATGCGCTTGACGCCGGCCTCCTGAGCCGCCTGCGCAAAATTGCGAGCCGCTACCAGGTCCAGGTCGTGGAAATCAGATCCGGCGCCGAGGCTGTGGATAAAGTAATAGACGATGTCGATCCCTTCCAGAGCCTCTGGCAGCGTTTCTGGACGGTTCAGCACGTCCCCTACTGCCACCTCGACCTGGTCAACCCATGCCTTGCCCTGCAGGCGACGCGGGTCGCGCACCAGGACTCGCACTGGGTATTGAGCCTCCAATAGACGCGGAAGCAACTGGCCTCCGATATAGCCGGTCACCCCGGTCAACAGCACCTTTGGTTTTATCATCATCCACCTCCAAGCATTATTATAGCATAGTGTTCGCTTTTTGTAAAGATTTTGTCCGTGAAACCTTGACATTGCATGGAGGCTATTCTATAATAGCCGGGTTCATAAGGAGGTCTCATGTCGTTGACATCATTGGATAAAGGCGGACAGCGGGTGATCATGTTCGGCGGCAAAGGAGGTGTGGGCAAGACCACCTCCTCGGCCGCCACTGCGTTGCATTATGCAGCCGCCGACCGGCGCACCCTGATCATCTCCAGCGATCTGGCGCCCTCGCTGTCGGACATCTTTGAGACCGATATCGGACCCGAGGAGCGCCCCATTCCCGACGTGGCAAACCTGTGGGGGCTGGAGATCAGCCAGGACGAGGTGATGCGTCGCTGGAAGGAGAAATTTGGGGACGAGATCTATGCCGCTGCCTCGGCGCTGGTAGACCTGAGCTACGACGAGGTGGTCGATTACGTCGCCATCGCGCCGGGCATCCAGGAGGAATTCATGCTCGATTACATCCTGGAGCGGACCCGGCGCAACCAGTACGACATGATCGTCTGGGACACCGCACCGGCCGGCGACACCTTGCGCCTGCTGGAGCTGCCCTACAAGCTGCTCAGCCATCTCAAGATGGCGCCGCGCATCTACATGCAGGTCCGCGACAGCCTCCGGTTGGACCGGGTGCCCTTTAGCGAGATCATCGCCGGTTGGAGCGAGCTCTCGGACGAGATAGCAAGTTGGTTTCGGAACCCCAAGAACGTCGCCTTTGTACTGGTCACCATCCCCGAGGCGCTGGGCGTCTATCAAAGCCGCCGCCTGGTAGGCCAGTTTGCCCAGTTCGGGCTGGACATCCGGCACATGGTGATCAACCACGTTGTTCGTGACCTCGACTGCGACTTTCACCGCCAGCGACAGGCGATGCAGGCGCCCTATCTGCAGCTACTGCAAAACGAGTACGGCCATCGGATGGAACTGGTGACCATCCCAGACCGGCCGTACGAGGTCAAAGGGGTTGCCCGCCTGCAAGAGATTGAGCGCATCCTGTTCAAAGGCGCGTAAGGTGCCAGCCATGTCAAGGGTGAAAGCCAAAACTACCGAGATCTGGCAAGAATTCAAAGCGGTATTTTCAGGGCGCGGCAACCTGATCGACTCGATCTTGCCGCCGGTGCTGTTCGTGGCCCTGAACTCACTATTTGGCTTTCAGGTCGCGCTGTGGGGCGCCCTGATCGCCGCATTTCTGATCACCGGGCTGCGCTTGCGGGGGCGACAGCCGGTCAGATATGCGGCCGGCGGCCTTGGAGGCGTGCTCCTCGCCACCTTGGCTGCTAAACTTCTCGACCGGGCTGAGGGGTTCTTTATCCCCAGCCTGGTCAGCAGCGGGGTCACCCTGGTTCTGATGGTGTTCAGCCTGGCGGTTCGACGGCCGCTGGTTGCCTGGACCAGCTACCTGGCCCGTCGCTGGCCTCGTGAGTGGTACTGGCACCCCCAGGTGCGGCCGGCGTACACCGAGGTCACGTGGCTCTGGTTGCTCGTCTTTGCCGGTCGGCTGGCCCTTCAACTGAGGCTATTGGGAAACGAGGACCCAACCCTTTTGGCGGCCGCCAACCTGCTTGGCGGTTGGCCGGTTACCATCGTGCTATTGATCGTCAGTTACTTGTACGGGACCTGGCGGTTGCGCCAGTTGCGTGGACCCAGCGTTGCCGAGTTCCAAGATAACAGCCCGCCACCGTGGAGTGGACAGCAGAGTGGTTTCTAGCCCGTTACATTTGGCATTAGGCGCTGGGCGCTCGTCGTCCCATCCAGAAGCGCTGCCAATCTCCGCCGCTGGTCTGTAGCGCGATGAACGAATACACGCTGGCGGTGAAAAAGCCCAGCACCGCCATCAGAATCACCCAGACGATGGACCGGGTCCACGATCTTTCACGATACACGATCCAACCGGAAAAGAGCGCAAAGCCCGTGTACAGATCGACCAGAGATACGATTCCCCACGGCATGGAGAGCAATTGTCCGCCCTCCCCGGAGAAATCCCCCACTGTAAAGGCGTAGATCAGAATCCCTCCCATCGCCAGGATTCCCAACACCGCGATCAGTTTAGCTATCTTCATCACCTCACTCCTTCCAGAATCAAAAGAACCAGGTAGCCGACCACGTAAAAGAGGGTGAGTCCAAAGAGGACCGTCCGCGGCGTGTCGCGCACCTGAAACTCGTGCACTTTGATAAAGACGATCTTGACCAGGTCCCCAACGAGCATCAGTGCGGCAAAAGCGACCAGCGCCCCGGCCGGTCCCGGGGCAAATGCCAACGCCGCCGTCATGCCCCAGTGTCCCAGGTTATTCACCACCACAAAAGACATCGCCACCAGCTCCCGCTCGGCAAGCCGGTCAAATATGGCAGCGACCAGTCCAAGGGAAAGCAGCGCCATAACCACCAACTGCGCCAGCCGAACGCCGCCGGGCCAGCCAAACTCGCCGCTAAACGCCGCGATCGCCCCCCAGATGGCGGCGCCTAGCGCAACCAGCTTGATGACGGTCTCTAGCCATGCCAGAGACGGCCATCGCGCGACATGCCAACGCTTGGCAACAATCGGGGATTCCTTGTTCGTCATCACGTTCTCCCCTTGACTCTTGGATCAACTCTTGGGAGCTGCCACACAGGCGAACCCGACCGCCCCCGGTCCCAGATGCGATCCGAGAACCGGGGTCACGTTCACCGAAAGTGGATCCGCTATCGACGGAACCAGGTGTTTGACCCGCTCCCAGAGTGTCGCAGCCCGGTCGGCCGCATTGGTGTGCACCAGAGCCAGTTGCTCCAGGGGACCAGCCTCCCGAGCCAACTCGATCAGCCGTTGATAGGCCCGCCCCAGGGTGCGCACTCGCTCGGAAGTAGCGACGCCATCGTGCATCTTGAGCAACGGTTTGACCCGCAACAGGTTGCCGATGCCCGCGATCAGCCCATTCACCCGGCCGCTGCGGCGCAGGTATTCCATCGTGTCGAGCGCCGCAAAAACGTGGACCCGCGGAATGAGTTCTTTCAAGATCTCGAGGATCTCATCGACTGACTTGCCGGCCGCGGCCGCCTTGGCCGCCTCGAGCACGACAAAGCCGCCCCCCAGACTCAACTGCCGGGAATCCAGGGCGGTCACCGACGCCGAGCTGACCTGCCCGGCGCCCACCTGGGCCACCTCCAGCGTGCTGCTCAGCGTGGGCGAGATGTGGATGGAGAGGATTTCGCTGGCGCCCTCCTCGACAAGTTGCTCGTAGGTCTTGGCGAAGACCTCCGAACCCGGCGCGGCCGTCTTGGGCGGCGTAGACCAACCGGGAAGCCGCTGGTAGAAATCCTGGCGGCTGATGTCAACGCCGTCCAGGTAGCTCTCGTCGCCCACGTTGATATACAGCGGCACGACAGTGATGCCATACCTCTCAATGACCGATGGCGGCAAATCGCACGTGCTGTCGGTCACAATCTTTACTGCCATCTCCCTCCTCCTTGGCGCATCCACTCAGGCGGGCATAGGTTCGGGTCGTCGAACGAGTTTCTGCCACACATATAATACCAGACTGGCGGCTACCACGGCCGAGATGGCGCCTGGCGACCAGGTCCCCAATTGCTCCAACACGAGCGCACCAACAACCGGGCCTACGACCCGCGTCAAGCTCTCGATCGCGCTTGCCAGGCCCAGTGCTCCACCTACCTCCTCTGGCTCCACCACCTTGGTGATGGCGCTGTTGATGACCGTGTTCAGCACGCCGCTGGCAAAGGCCAGCGGCGCCAGCACCACCAGCAGCACCCCCAGGCTGGGTGTGAGCGCCCAGCCCAACAAGGAAAGCGCCAGCACCGCAATTGAGCCAAAGATCAATGTGTTTTCACTAAAGCGCTCCGTCAGCCGGCCGATGGCGACCCCTTGCACCAGCACGATCAACAGCCCCAGGTAGCCCAGCACGTAACCGGTCTGATCCGACTCGAGGCCCAGGTGATATTGAGCATAGAGAGCAAAGGTGCCGGTAAAGACGGCAAAGGCCAGACCATAATAGAAGCGAATCTGCAACAACGGCCCGAAAACCGGCCGTCGCAACGCATTCCACAAGTCGCGCGGGTTGAGGGCGCTGCGCGCCTTTTGCACCATGCGCTGCCTCACCTCCGGGGTCAGCGTCTCGGGCAGCCAGAAAAAGATCGCCAGCACGTTGATCAGCGTGATCCCGGCCGCCACAAACGAGGGCACTGCAAAGCGCCCACCGGCGCTGAGGGCGCCGCCCAGCGCAGGTCCAAAGATGAAACCCAGGCCAAATGCAGCGCCAATCAGCCCAAGCCCCTTGGCGCGGTTCTTTTCATCGGTGACGTCGGTGATATAGGCTTGCGCCACCGAGATGTTACCGCCGGTCAGCCCATCCAGGATGCGACCGGCAAAGAGCATCCACATCGAATCGGCAAAACCCAGCATCAGAAAGCCGATCAAGGTCCCGAGCGAGCTAAACAGCAATATCGGCCGCCGGCCGAACCGGTCCGACAGCCGCCCCAGGATCGGGGCGCCGATGAGCTGCGCCGCCGCGTACGAGGCGGTCAACAGCCCAACCATCGTCGGGCTGGCGCCAAAGGTCTCGGCATAGTAGGGCAACAGCGGCAGGATGATGCCAAAGCCCAACAGGCCAACAAAAACGACCAGGAATACGGTCAACAGGCGTCGGTTTTGCACAAATCCCCTCCTTTGGCCTCGGACCTAGGTCCAGAGCTGCTTGCGCAAGCTTATCAGGCGCAGCAGGGCATCCCGTGTGATCAAACCGAGAGGGCGGCTGCCCTCCCTCAACGGCAGATGGCTCACCTGGCGCTCTTCCATCTGGCGCAGCAACCCCATGATGTCCTGGTCGGGCGTCACCCACGCCAGCGCGTGGGCAGGGGTCATCGCCTGGCTGGCGGTGACGGTCTGCCACGACTGGCGCGGAATCGACCGGATGTTGTTCAGCGTCACCATGCCCTCCAAAACACCGTCGCGGGCGACGAAAAAGCAGTTGTCGCCGGACTGCAACACGCCTCCCCGTATCAAGGTGTCGAGCTGCAAATCGGCCGGCACCGTCGGGCAGCGCTGGGGCACCACGTCCCTGACAGTCACCCCCTGCATCATCTCTTGCATCACCACACTCTGGTAGCTCGATTGCGCCGCGTTGTTGAGGTACCAGCCAATAAAGGCGATCCAGAGACCGTTCATCAACTGGCCCGTCATCGCTTGAAAGACCCCGACGCCGATAAAGACAAAGGCGACCGCCCGGCCGACGTTGGTGGCCCAACGGGTCGCGTTGGTCAGATTGCCGTTCAGCCGCCAGAGCAGCGAGCGCAAAACACGGCCGCCGTCCAGGGGAAAACCGGGGACCATGTTAAAGACCGCCAACAGGAGGTTGATGCGCGCCAGGTAGCTGGCGGCAGCCGCCAGCGGCGCACTGACCACCTGCGAGGCCGCCCCGGCCGCAAGAAAAGCCGCCGCCAGCGCCAGACTGGTGAGCGGCCCGGCGATGGCGATACGAAACTCGGCGCCCGGCGTGTCCGGCTCGCGGTCGATCTGCGCCACGCCGCCAAAGATGAACAGCGTAATGCTTCGCACCGGGATCTTTTCCCACAGCGCCACCACCGAATGGCCCAGCTCGTGGACCAACACCGAGCCGAAAAAGAGGGTCGCCGTCACCAGGCCAATCGACCAGTACGCGAGCGGCTCCCAACCCGGATAGAACTGGGGAAAAAAGCTACCCGCCAACGACCAGGTGATCAGCGCGGCGATCAAGAACCAACTGGCGCTCAGCCGAATCGGTATCCCTAGTATCTTGCCCAAAGTCAGTGAATTACCCATCGTTTTCCTCATTTCGTGGTCGAACCCACGGATCTCTATTCTCCTGTGTCGGCTCGACTGTACATTCTTACCATATAATGTATATAAAAATCGATAAAATTAGCAAACACATTATAGTGCATAGAGTAAGCGGTGTCAAGATTTTGCCCAGTTTTTGCATATATTGCCATATACAAAAGAGGGGCGCGATGGCGCGCCCCACGGCGAACTCTTTTCGACTGGTCTGTCTAGCGACGACGGTTGCCGCTGAGCAAAAAGGTATAGTAGAGTAGCGTGCTCACCGCCTGCACCGCGGCCGCCACGTAGGTCAGCGCCGCCGCGTCCAGCACGCTGTTCACCCCCTGCAATTCTTGCTGAAAGACGATCCCCTGCGACACCAACTGCTTTTTAGCGCGTCGCGTGGCGTCCAGCTCGACCGGTAGGGTGACCACCGCAAATACCGCTGTCGCAGCAAACATCGCCAACCCCACCCACGCCAACGTGGTACCAACCACCTGCCGCATCAACAGCCCCAGGAAAAAGACCAGCGGGCCCAGCCAACTGCCGATCCGCACCGTGGGCACCATCGTCGTGCGCAGTTGCAGGGGAATGTACCCCTTGCCGTGCTGCAGGGCGTGACCCGCCTCGTGGGCAGCAATGCCGGCTGCCGCCACGCTGTTGCTTTGATACACGTCCTTGCTGAGGCGCAACGTCTGGCTGCGCGGATCGTAATGGTCACTCAGCAGGCCGCGCGATTGCTCTACCCCTACCTCATATAGGCCGCTCGAATCCAGAATACGCCGCGCGATCTGGGCGCCGGTCAGACCCGAGGCCGTGCGCACGCGGGAGTATTTGCTATAGGCCGACCTCACTTTTGCCTGGGCCCATAGACCCAGCAGTAACGCCGGCAGGCTGAACAGGATGTACAATTCATACCCACCTAGAGACATCTTTTACCTCCAGATTATTAGACGCACAAGCTGGCGAAAAGTTGCAGCCTTGAGGCCATCAGCGTCTTCATTTGCGCCACTGGCGTCACACACCGGGCGAACGAACCCGGTCGGCAGAGCTGTGATGGGTGGTTAGGGTCCTGGCAGCGGGAATTGGTCGTCCCAAAAGGCCCGCAACCGCTCCCAACTCTCATCCAGCGACTCGGGCAACACGCGGGTACCCCCCACCACCGACATAAAGGTCGAATCGCCGATCCAACGTGGCACCACGTGCATGTGCACGTGATCGGGCAGCCCTGCCCCGGCGGCCGCTCCCAGGTTGAAACCCACGTTGAAACCGCTCGGCCGGTAGGCACCGCGGAGCACCACCAACGCCTGCTGGCAGAGCAACATCATCTCCGTCAGGGACTCGGAGGATAGCTCTTCGATCGACGCGACGTGGAGGTGGGGCACGATCAGCACGTGCCCATTGTTGTAAGGGAATAGGTTGAGACCCGCATAACAGCTCACTCCGCGGCGCAGGACGTACGCCTCTTGGTCATCTGCATCGAGCTTGGCGCAAAAGACGCACTCGTCGGTGCGATCACCCAAAGTCTCGATATAGGGCATTCGCCAGGGGGTCCAGAGATGATCCATTTTCACACACAGCCGTATCAGGAGATTTTACCCGAGAAGCCGGACGGGAGCAAAAAGCCAACCGCAAGGTGACTGTTCACAGTTGGGACATGAATGAAGAATGGTACTGCGGGGTGATTGGACGCTTGCCGGCCCGGGGGTAAAATCCCCGACATGACGGGCAATCCGCTTCCCATCGAACGCCTCCGGGCAGCGCGACGCGATCACTTGATCGGCCGGCAGATCCATTACGCCCTGGTGATCGACTCGACCAACCGGTGGGCCAAGGAGCTGGCAGCCGCCGGCGCGGCCGAAGGCGCCCTGGTGATCACCGAGGAGCAGACAGCCGGCAAGGGGCGCCTGGGGCGCCGCTGGCTGGCCCCGGCGCGCAGTTGCCTGCTCCTGTCCATCGTCTTCCGGCCGGAATGGGCGCCGGCCCAGGCCACGCAACTGACCATGCTCTGCAGCCTGGCAGCGGCCGAGGCCATCGAGACCGAGACCGGACTTGGAGTGGGCATCAAGTGGCCCAACGACCTGGTCGTTGCGGGACCGCCAGGCCAACCGGTCCGCAAACTCGCCGGGCTGTTGACCGAGACCGCCACCGCTGGCGACGAGTTGCTCCACGTGGTGGTGGGAATGGGAATCAACGTCAACCTGGACCCGGCCGACCTCGGGCCGGTGATGACGCTGCCGACCAGCCTGCAACGCGAGTTAGGCCGGCCGGTGGACCGCGGCGCGCTGTTGCTGGCCTTGCTGGGGCGGATCGAGAACCGCTACACAGAGGCCCGTCCTGAGGCTTTACTCGCCGACTGGAAGCGCCGCCTGGTCACCCTGGGCCAACAGGTGACGGTGACCAGTGGAACGCAGATTCTCCAGGGCCAGGCCGAGGGAGTTGACCCCGATGGCGCCCTGTTGCTGAGGGATCTGGCAGGGTTTTTGCACCGTATCGCTGCAGGTGATGTCAGCCTGCGTCCGCCACCAGCAGAGGGCGCGACTTGACATATTCACCCTTTGACCGTATTATGATGCCAGTAGCGTGTGCGGCCCTCTTGAGGGAACGACAGGCTCAACGAGGAGATAGCGATGTTTGATTTTGATGATCTTCGCCGGTCAAGTGAATCCGAAGAGCGCAGACCCAGCCCGCCACCGCCTGACATGAGCAGCGGGCGCCGGACCGGCGCGGGCGCCAGCGGGGGAGAACCGAGCCTGGACTTTGGAGAGTTGCGCCGATCCAGCGCGGCGGCCGAGGTGAGAGAGGACGCCTTGGAGGCCAAACGCGCCAGCGGTGGGATCGCCCAGGGGTTTGCCTCCATCGAGCCGCGCCGGCGGTTTGTCCTGGCGCTCATGCTCTTTTTCAACGTGATGGTCCTGGGTTGCCTCTGCCTGGTCGCCCTCGGCCGCCTTGCCCTTCCGTTCTGATCGCTAGCGAACCAGCCGAGAGAGGCGAGCACCCCACGATGTGGGCTGCGCGCCTCTTTTTCTCTCTCCGTGGATAGACGCCCCTCGTCGCCCACCCTGATTTTGCTGCTGGCTCTGCTGATCGCCTGTGGGTTACATCTGCACGGGATCGATCGCGAGAGTTTGTGGCGCGACGAGGTCGATTCCATTCGCTTTGCGGCCGCCACCTGGGAGGCGCTGTCCCAGGGCGACTCGCTGCCAGGAGTTGCGCAAGAGTTGGGCCGCACCCTGATCCAGCCCGGTCAAAACGGCCCGCTGTACTTTGGGGCGCTCGAGCTATGGCTGCGCATTGCCGGCCGGAGCGAGTTGGCGCTGCGTCTTCCCTCAACGCTGGCGGCGCTGCTCTCGGTGGCGCTCTGCTACCCCCTGGGCGCCCACCTGGTGGACAAGAAAACCGGCCTGATCGCCTCCGCCCTCATGGCCCTCAACCCGTACCTGGCCTGGTACGCTGGCGAGGGCAAGATGTACACCCTGATCACCGCACTGACGCTGTTTTCGACCTATCTCCTGCTACGGGCGGCGGCCGGGGGACGCCGAACGCTCTGGATCGGGTACGTGGTCGCCGCCAGTGCGCTCTTTTACTGCCACATCCTCACCCCGTTGCTGCTGCCGGTGCATCTGGCGCTGTTGGTCCTGCTCTACCCGCGCGTCCTGCGAACGCCGGCTGTCTGGCTGGCGGGGGCGGCGCTGACGTTACCTTACCTCCCCTTGCTCCTGTGGCAATGGCCTCTGGTCACCCGGCCGGCCGAGACCGGCTTTGCATTTGTCCCGCTGCCTCAGATGGTTGCTCGGCTGGGCGAGGTGTTCAGCCGGGGAATCGTCGGTTGGCCGGCCCTTCTCCCGTTGGCGCTGCTGTCGGCCGCTATCCTGGCTGGCGTCGCTCTGGCCCGGCCGCGTGCCGTCTGGGCCCTGGTCTGGTGGGCGGCGGCGCCCGTCCTGGCCCTCTATTTAATCTCGACCCGCCGGCCGCTCTTTACCGAGCGCTATTTGATCTGGACCCTGCCCGCCTGGACTCTGGCGGCCGGCGCCGGGCTGGCGGCCGTGGCTCGGCGCGGGCGTGCTGCGCGATGGCTGGCGCTGGTTTGGACGGCCGCGCTGTTGCTGGTGGGACTGCTGGGGATCGGCCGCCAGTGGGCCACGCCGGTGCGGGCCGACTTTCGCGGAGCGGCCGCCTTTGTCACCGAGCACTATCAATCGGGCGAGTTGATCCTCTTTCAGATACCCTATCTGCAAGCGACCTTTGACTATTACGCGTCCGACCTGGACTATCCGGCGGCCGAGGGCCCCTTTACCAACCGGGGAGGTCCGCCGGCCGAGGTGGACGATTATCCTGCGCCAGGCGACGGCCGAACTTCCCGCGCGTCTGGCTGGTCCTCTCTGAGGCACCCTTGTGGGACGCGCGAAACCTGACGGTGAACTGGCTGCGCCTGAATGCCATCCCGCTCCAGCAGGTGACCTTTAACCGGGTCGAGGTTTCGCAGTGGCAATTGGCCGGCCGATAGGCGGTTGGAGACCCCACCGGTTGATGATATACTGGCGGCAGGTTAACCGGATCAAGAGAACGTGACGCCCGTCCAGGCGGACGGCCGTCGAGGTGATGACCATGCCAGAGATGCTAACGACAACCAGACGACGATCAGAGATCACCGTGTCCAACGCTCGCTGGCCCACCCTGTTGATCGTGTTCACCCTGATCGCCTCCCTCGTCCCGATGAGCATCTGGGCGGCCCCTCCGGACCAAGATCAGGTCGGCGCGGATGACCTGACCCCCCAAGGGTATCTGCCCCTGGTTCTGACAGCGTCCCTGGAGGCCCACTTTGACGCCTTGCCCACGTCAGGCACCGTGCCCCTCGACGTGCAATTCTTTAACCGGTCCACCGGCAACGTGCTGTCCAGCGATTGGGATTTCGGCGACTCGGGGACCAGCACCGAGACCCATCCCGCGCACCGGTACAACGCGGCCGGGACTTATACCGTCTCGCTGACCGTCACCGGCGCCGGTGGGTCGGACACGCTGGTCCAGACCGGGTACATCACGGTCTATGCGTTCAGCGGGAACCTGCGAAACGGCTCTTTCGAGCTCGGCTGGACCGACCTGCCGCCGTGGGGCACCCTCATCAACCAGCAGCCTGCCTGGTGGACGCTACACTGGGTCGAGCCGGGCGACCCGATCTTTGGGTCCGGCGACCTGTCGGGCGGGGTACCCGAGTGCGTACATAAGAACAACTATCAATTGCCGCCGAATGAGCAAAGAGGCGGCCCTGATGCCCTGGTGCTGGACGGCGAGTGGACCTACAAGATCTTTCACGCCAACCAGCCCTTTGGCGCCGAGCTGATCCAGGTCGTCACCGGGCTGACGCCGGGGATGGGCGGCCGGTTGATCGTGCCCATCTTGGTGGATGTCCACGACCGGGAGCTAGACGTGTGGGGAGCGGAATCCGGTGTCTGGGTCGATGGGCACGGGCAGTGGGTCAACTGGGGGGTGATGGGCCACCGCAACTGGTACTATCACACGGTCGATTTCGTGGTGCCGGGCAGCGGCGAGGTGACGGTGCTCATCCGGGTAAAGAGCAAATGGCCTCTGCCCAAGGACTTTTTCATCGACTATATCCGGCTGCAACTCACCCCCGCCATCCGGGCGGAATAGCGCGCCGGACCAGAGGTTGAGGCCACCGGACCATGTTCTCCCAACTCATCAAGCGCGGCGAAGGACCCCGGGTGGCGATCCTGCCCGAGGTGGACCAGGAGCTATTGGCCGAGACGTTGGTCGCCTTTGCCAACGCCGACGGCGGCACGTTGATCGTCGGCGTGGACGCCCGGGGCAAGCCGACCGGGGCGGTGCTGCCCGACGAACTCGAAGGCGCCTTGCGAGCGGCCGAGACCCGCTGCCGGCCGCCGGTGCAGACCAGTTGGGAGCAGTCCGAGACGCCGGACGGGATGGTGATCGCCATCCAGGTGCCGCGCAGCATCGAGTTACACAGCCTCGACGACGGCCGGGTCCTGGTGCGGCAGGGGGTGGAGAACCGGCCGCTGGACGGTGGCGCCATCCAACAGTTGGCGACCGGCAAGACGAGCGGCAGCTTTGAAGAGCAAGTGATGCCCGGCGCCAGCCAGGAGGAGGATTGGGACCCCGAAATCGTCCAAGAGTACCTGCTCAAGCGCGAGGAGCGCGGCGTCGCCCGCACCACCGGCCTGAGCCGCCTCCTCTTTGAGATCGGGGCCGCCAGCGCCGACGGCGAGCCGACCGCGGCCGGCGTGTTGCTGTTCGGCCGCCGGCCGCAGACCTTTCTCCCCCAGAGCGGCGTCGTCTTTGTCAAGTTTGTCGGCACCGAGCCCCGCGCCCAGGACGGCCTGGCGGGCTATGGTCGCCGAGAGGAGATCAACGGCCCGCTGGCTCGGGTCGTCGAACGGACCTGGAACGTGGTGTGGGAAGAGATGAGCGTCAGCGCGGTGGTCAACGGGTTGACCCGCGAGGAGAACCTTGACTATCCGCGCTTTGCGGTGCGCGAGGCGCTGGTCAACGCCGTCTGCCACCGCGACTATCGCCTGAGCGGCCGGCGGGTCGAGATTCGCATGTTCTCCGACCGGCTCGAGGTGATCAGCCCTGGCGGGCTGCCCGGCTATATCACGGTGGACAATATCGTCGAAGAGCACTTTTCGCGCAACCCGCGCATCGTCAGCGGTCTGTATCAATGGGGGTACATCGAAGAGTTGGGATTGGGAATTGACCGCATGATCGAAGAGATGGTCAGCGCCGGTCAGCCGCCGCCCGAGTTCAAGGCAACCCCCTACTCGTTTACCGTCACCCTGACACGCAAAAAGACCAGCCCGCGGATCCAACCCTGGACCCGGCAGATGAACGAACGCCAGACCCGCGCGCTCACCTACGTGCGCGAGAACGGCAGCATCACCAACCGCGAATACCAGACCCTCTGCCCCAACGTCTCGGCCGAAACCCTGCGGTTGGATCTGTCGGACCTGGTGGAAAAGGGGGTGCTGCTCAAGATCGGTGTGAAAAAGGGCACCTATTACATTATAAAGTGAGTTATCCCAAATTTATCCCAAATCCAATTTGGGATAAACCTTGGTCCCGTCTTGCCGCTATCCGTCGTCGTGAACCTTTCTCCTTTCTGATCGGTACTACAACAGGTAGTTCACCGAGGCGTTTATCCAGATGTTCCACTTTATCGGCCGCAGAATCATCTCTATTCTTCTGGTGGCGATCTTGATCGTCTTTTTCGCCTATCTGGGCATGGGGATGGTTCGCAACTCCCAGGTGGCGCAACCCGACTATGACCTGGTGCAACATGGCCTGCGCGCCTGGGGAGAGACGCGCTCCTTCATTGCCGGCCGAACGCCGTTGCCCGAGGCCGGGGCGCTGTGGCAGGCCTATTCCAACAGCATGGGGCTGCTGTTGACCGCGCTAGCCGGCGCCGCGCTGATCGGCCTCACCCTCGGCGCCATCTCGGCGCTGGTGCGGCAGAATCGGCTGGTGCTGGGGCTGCTCCTGCTAACCATCGTGGGCATCTCGATTCCCTCCTTTTTCGCCGGCCTGCTGCTGCAGGTGGGCGAGCTGCGCTACCTGGCGATTTTTGGCCGGCGGCTGGTCAGCATGGCTGGCTTTGGCTGGGACCTGGAGCACATGCTGATGCCCGTCATCGTGCTGGCGGCGCGGCCGGTCGCCTATTTGACGCGCGCCGCCTTTTTGGCGCTCACGCGGATCATGCAAGAGGATTACATCCGCACCGCCTTTTCCAAGGGGCTGAGTTTGCGCCAGGCGGTCAGCGGTCACGCGGTGCGCAACATCGCCGTCCCGGTGCTCACCGCGCTGGGCGTCTCGGTCCGCTTTTCCCTCAGCACCCTGCCGGTGGTGGAGCTCTTTTTCCAATGGCCCGGCATGGGCATCGGCCTGCTGGACGCCATCAACGCCCGCCAAACCACGATGGTGGTGGCGCTGGCGACCGCCATCGGTCTGACCTTCCTGCTGACCAATTTGCTGCTCGAAATTGCATTTCGCATCATTGACCCGAGGATGAGAGAGAGTTGATCAAGCGCGCGCTGGGATTCGTGCTCAACCCCCGGGCCCGGCTGGACCGGCTGCCGCCGGTGGACCCGGCCGCTGGCGCCGCACCTGCCGGCGCGCGGAGACGCCTGCGCCCGGCCGATCTGTTCCTGAATCTTCCCCTGGTCGGTGGGCTGCTCATCGTGCTGGCCCTCTTTGCGCTGGTGCTCTTTGGGCCGGTATGGGCGCCCGAGAACCCCTACATCGCTGCCAAGCACCTGGTTCCCCACTATGACTTTGAACTCCAAGAGTACATCCGGCCGCCGCTCCCCCCTTCGCCCGAATACCCACTCGGCACCGACCGCTGGGGCAACGACCTGCTGAGCTTGATGATGCACGGCGCCCGCAACACGCTGGTCGCCTGCGCCTTTGTCACCATGGTGCGCATCGTCCTGGGCCTGGTGCTCGGCGGGGTGGCGGGTTGGAACGAGGGCAAACCATCCGACCAGATCATCATGGGGCTCTCTGGTCATCATCACCTCGGTGCCGATGCTGATCATCAGCATGATCCTGATATTCGCGCTCGACATCCGGCGCGGGCTGCCGGTCTTTATCGTCGCCCTTTCCTTCATCGGCTGGGCCGAGATCGCCCAGTACATCCGCAGCGAGTTCCTCGTATTGCGCAAGGCTCCCTACATCGAGGGAGCGCGGGCTGGCGGCCTGACCGGCCTCGCCATCGCCGTGCGGCACGTGCTGCCCAACGTGCTGCCGCAACTGCTGGTCATCTCGTTCCTGGAGATGGGCGCGGTGATGATGCTCCTGGGCGAATTGGGGTTTGTGGGCGTCTTTATCGGCGGCGGCAGCCGGCTCTTGGTGGGCGATTACATGGGCGCGCGGGACGTCTTTACCCTGGTCGAGGTGCCGGAATGGGGCGCCATCCTCGCCGAGGGGTTCCGCTACCTGCGCTCCAAGCCTTTTGTCGTCTTTCCGCCTGCCATCGCTTTCTTTCTCTCGGTGTTGGGTTTCAACGCCCTGGGCGAGGGGCTGCGACGGCTGATCGAAAGGCAGAGCCTCAACACCGCCTTTTTGTTGCGCAAGCGGATGTTGTTGGTGATCGCCGGCCTCTCTTTGGCCACCGTCTATATCATCAACAACACCGGTCCAGCGCCCTGGTTCGCCCGCGTGGCGCAGGCCTTTCGCGGCGAGTCAGCCTACGGACACGTCAGCGCCCTCTCGACCATGGACGGGCGCGGCGCCGGACAAGAAGGAGGCGCCGAGGCGGCCGCCTATATCGCCGAGCGTTTCGAGACGTACGGCCTCGAGCCTGGCTGGAAGCGCGACAGCTACATTTACCCCCTGGCGACCCAAATCGTCCGGCCGGTGACCCAACCATACTTGGCGCTCATCGACGTCAACGGACGGCCGTTGCAGGAATTCCGGCACCAGCTCGATTTCGGCTTTGTCACCGACGGGCACGGCGGCGGCGGCGACGTCACCGCTCCGCTCGTCTTTGTCGGATTCGAGTCCGGCGCAGGCGACCACGACTGGGAGTCCTTTAAAGGGATGGACCTGCGCGGCCGGGTCGTCCTGCTGCTGCAGGGCAACGCACCGGCCGATTTTGCCACCGAGGCGCTCATCCGCGGCGCCCAGGGCGTGCTCTGGATCACCGGCGACGGCCGCGACGAGGTCCGCTCCCAGATCCAGATCAACGTGCCCGGCGAATTGGGGATCGGCCGGTTGCTCAGCCCGACCATCCCCATTTATCGGGTTCGCCCAGAGGCCATCAGCGCCCTCTTGGAGAAAAGCGGATTTGGCTTGCCCGACCTGCTCGTCCCCGAGGGGCAGTTTACTCAGGCAGGGTCGAACTGGTTCGTCAAAGAGCTGAACGCCACGGTGAAAATGACCCTGGAACTGGGCGAGCCGGCCGAGGTCGAGATTCCATGCGTGTTGGGCTATCTCTACGGATCGGATTTTGATCTGTCAAGCGAACTGATCATCCTGTACGCCACCTACGATGGGCTGGGCGCCGACCCCGACGGCACGGTCTACCCGGGGGCCAACCACAACGGCTCTGGCGTTGGTTTGTTGCTCGAGTTGGCGCAGCTCTGGCAGGAGCAGAGTCTGGACGCGCGCCGCTCGGTGTTGTTCGTCGCCTGGGGCGGAGGCGAGCTGGATTTCTCCGGCGCGCAGTCCTTTTTCAGCGACTCGCGCAACTATCCCCGGCTCTCGACACGCAGCCTCTATACCCAATTTGCGCCGGCCGCCATCGTCCAACTCGATTACGTGGGCGCCGGCGGCGACGAGTTGGCCATTCACCCCAACTCGAACCCGATCCTCGCCGAGGCGCTGGAGGAGACGGTCACCGAACTCGGAATCACGGTAACGCGCGAGCCGGAGGCGATGCCGCCCTACGACCAGGTCGTGCCCGGCACGCGGACGGCCTGGATCTATTTTACGTGGTCGGACCCCGAGTCGCCCCCAGACGAGGATGCTCTCGACCGCATCCAACCGGAAAAGTTGCAGACCATCGGCAAGGCGCTGGCGCTCGCTCTCACCCGAGCGCTGCGGCAGACCAACTTTTAGGGGTTGCGCAATGTCCAGAAAGACGCTCGGCCGGTTGTGGATCGTGACAGGGGTGGTGATCGTCCTGTTGGGGGCCGCCACGTTCAATTTGGCTGCCCGCGCCCGGAACCAGGCAATGCTCCACAACCCCCTCTACCTGATCGGCGAGAGCGTCTCGGTCCGGCTCTATGCCGAACCCAACGAGAACTCGCAGGTGGTCGCCGTCGTGTCCCGTGGCTCGCTGGTCGTCGCCAGCGACATGACCAGCCACCGCGGCGGCGCCTGGTATCTGGTCAGCAAACCGGGCATGAAAGAGGGCTGGGTTCCGGCGAGCCGCCTCAGCCTGAAACCCGCGGAAGAGTAGCCAGGCGCGCTGGGAATAGAAGCAGGCAAGAAGGATTCGATGTCAGAAGCCACCCCAGCCAAACTGACGCCCGTCAAGGCGAGCGAACGCGTCCTCTTTGTGGACGTGTTGCGGGGATTCGCCCTGTTTGGCGTGCTGGCGGCCAACATGGCAGGCTATGCCGGGTTGAACAGCCAACTGGGCGCCTGGCCTGACCCCCTCGATCGCCTGGTCCAGATTCTGATCCGCTTTTTCGTCGAGGCCAAGTTCTATTCGCTGCTGTCGCTGCTGCTCGGCTGGGGCGTCGCAGTGCAGATGTTGCGCGCCGAGGAGCGGGGGGGCCGGTTCGTCCCCTTTTTCCTGCGCCGCATGGCCATCCTGTTCGTCATGGGAATCGCCGACGCCATCCTGATCTGGCAGGGAGACGTCCTGGCGCTCTATGCCGCCCTGGGTATTCTACTGCTCCTCTTTCGCAGGTGGTCACCCAAAGCGCTACTGGCGACGGCGGCCGCGCTGCTGCTCTTTGCTCTCGTCGTGCCCCTGCCCGTGGGGCCGTTGGAGGCGCTCCGTTCCGCGTGGGAGGGCGCCACCGGGTTCCTGCGCGCGGGCATCCGCCCCGAGAGCCTCTTTGCAACCGGCTCGTTCGGTGACATCAGCCGCCTCCGCCTGGAGCAGTACGCCGCCGGTCTCACGAACCTGCTCTACTACTTTGGCAGCGTCTTTTCCATGTTTCTGTTGGGGCTGTACGTCGGCAAGCGGCGCCTCTTTCACGAGATCGACCGTCACCTGCCCCTGGTGCATCGGGTCATGTGGGCCGGGTTGGTCATCGGCGTCCTCTTTAACGGCGCCTTTGTCTACCTGCTGCTAAAGCCGAGCGCCGTTCCGGTCGCCTATTCATGGACGTTCACCCGAGGTAGCCGCACCATCGGCGCGCCGGCGCTGATGCTCTTTTACGTCTCGGCGATCATTCTGCTCTGGCGCAAGAAAAGCTGGCGCGAGCGCCTGGCGCCGCTGGGCGCGCTCGGTCGCGCCACGTTGAGCAATTATCTGCTCCAGTCCATCGTCGCCACCACTATCTTTTATGGCTATGGACTGGGGTTGTACGGCCAGATCGACCCGCTACTGGGGCTGCTCATCACGCTGGCTATCTATGTGGGCCAGATCCGGCTCAGCGCCTGGTGGTTCCAGAGCTTTCGCTTTGGCCCGGCCGAATGGCTATGGCGCTCCCTCGGCTATGGCAAGCGCCAGCGGATGCGCCTCGGAGAGGTGACCGGCGAACGGGTCCCGGGTCCAGCAGCCGGCCGGGCCCGGCGAATCGTTGAGCAACTCAGCAGCCCAAAGGTCCTGCTGACCGCCTGGGTGTTTCTGATCATGTGGGCGGCCGCCCTCGGCATCTGGCATTTCAGCTTGGAACGACCGGGCGACGAGGCCATCGCCGAGGGGCCTGGATCGAGCGCCGCCCCGGCCGCGACGCCGGCCCGCGCTCAACCCGGGAGCGCCTCCGAGGCAGAGTCGCACGTCGTCGCCACCCCGGCCGTTGATCCCGTTCCATTCAACCCCGGCCCGGCCGCGGCCGATGGCGACTTGCAGGCCCTGGCGGCCGCCTTTGACGCCAGCGCCGCCCTGGCGCAGATTGAGGCGCTGACCGGCCCTCCGTTTTACGGGCGCCAGACCGGCTCCCCCGAGGCCTGGGCTGCGGCTGACTATATATCCGAGCAGTTCGAGCAATTTGGTCTCCAACCGGCCGGGGACGATGGCACCTTTTTTCAGTCCTTCCCGGTCTATTTCACCGCGTTGGCCGAGGTGCCGCGCCTGGTCGTCACCGGTCCCGATGGCGTGATCCACGACGACTATCAGCTCAACCAAGACTATAGCACCATCTTGCGCTGGTATTCGGGGGCGGGGAGCGCCAGCGGGACCGTCGTCTGGGCCGACGATTGCAGTCCCGACGACCTGGCGGGAGTCGAGGTTACCGACCGGGTCCTGCTCTGCCACGCCGATGCCAACCCGCTTATGGATACCGAGCGGTACGCGCTCGAACACGGCGCCGTCGGTTTGCTGTTGCTGACCGACCCCCTGGTTCGGCCGGCCGATTTTGGCAACACCCACCGCGAGACCTGGGTGCCTGAACCCATCCCCACCTTTCGGGTCTACCCTTCGGTGGTGGAGGATTTGCTGCAGGGCAGCGGCCGTTCGCTGGCTGACCTGTCGATCACCTACACGCCTCTGGTGCTGGAAACCCGCATCGATCTGTCCGTCGCCACCATCGGCGCCGAGTCGTGTCCCCAGGAGAGCTGCCGCGGCCGAAACGTGTTGGGTGTGCTCCCCGGCCGCGATCCAGCCTACGCCGACCAGGTGCTGGTCGTCGGCGCCCATTTTGACCACCTGGGGCAGACCCCGGACGGGACTGTCTGGGGCGGCGCCAACGACAACGCCTCGGGGGTGGCGGTGATGCTCGAGATCGCCCGCACCTGGCACGAACAGGGGTACGTCCCGCGCCACACGGTCCTTTTTGCCGCCTGGGACGCCGAGGAGGTCGGGCTCAACGGGTCCACCTATTACGTCCAGCACCCCAGCTACCCACTGGATAGGACGTTGGCCAACATCAACCTCGACATGGTCGGGGCCGGAGGCGACACCCTCTACATCGATGGGCAAGGGCGGCTCACCGAGCAGGTACGGCAAATAGCCATCGCAATGGGGGTCGAGGCCCAGGTCGCCGCCATCGGCCGCAGCGACCACGCCCCCTTTCTGGCGGCCGGGATTCCGGCCGCCATGCTGATATGGTACGGCGTGGACGACCCGGTGCCCGACTATCACCGGCCGGGCGACACGGTCCAGGTCATCCAACTCGACAAGCTCGAGAGGACCGGCCAAATCGCCGCCCTCGCCTTGCTGGGCATCACCGAGGGCGAACCCGCCATCGACGAGCTCTTGGCGGAGCGTGCGGCCGCGGTGACAGAGGGAGACCTCGGCGCCTTTTTGGCGACCTCGCTGCCCACGCACGAGGCGGCCGAGCGCTCTTGGTTTGCCGACGTCCAGGCCTGGGGCAAGAACCTGCTGGAGCTGCAGGCCACTGACGTCCGCGTCTTGGGCCGGCGGGCGGTGGCAACGGTCCAAATGAGCTTTAGCTCCCCGGCCGGCGACGAGGTGCTGTCGTCCACCATAGCCGTAGTGGACGTAGAGTCTGGAGCACACGCCGAACGGTTGGCGCTGGGCCGGCGTCCACCTGGCACGCCAGGAAAGCGAGAACCCGGCCGAATCCCCCTTTGCCGTGGCTTATCCCCCGGCGCAAGAGGGCGCCCCGGCCGGGTTGGCCGATCGGGCGGCCGAGATCGACCGGCAAGTCTCGGCGCAACTTGGTTTGCCCGCCACTCGGGCCGCGGTCATTGAACTCTACCCCGATTCGACCGCCTTGCGCATGAGCGTCGCGCCGTCGGCGCCCACCAGGGTCAGCAGTTGGGTGGGGCCAGGTGTGGTGAAACTGGTCTACAGCCAGCAGATCAGCCAGAGTCTGGCGCTGCAAAACGGACTGGCCCAACTGGTCCTGGCCGAGGCGGGAGTCACCGAGGAGGCAGCGCCCTGGTTGTGGAGCGGCCTACCAATGGTGCTTCGCGATCAGGCGACCTGGCTGGACCGGTTGCCCGGCAACGCTGGTGACCTGAGCACCCTGCAGACCCTGTTGGAGCAAAGCAGCCCGCCCGAGAACGAGGTGACGGGCTGGGCGGCGGTAGACTATGTGCGGCAGCGAATTGGCTGGTCGGGCCTCGGGCAGTTGGTCACGGACCTCGGCCAATTGTGCCGCCAGGGGTTGTGCCAGGATAGCCAGGGCGTCGATCGCACGCTCCAGAACGCCATCAGGATGGACAACGCGGCGTTCGAGTCCGCCTGGCAGACACACTGGCGGGACCGCCTGGGGACGATCATGGCCGAACTGGAGACCTTGCTGGGACTTCGGGCTGAGGCTATCCTGAACGGGGACACGGCCGCCTTGCTGGCGACGGTGGACCCCTCGGTACACGGGCTGACGGCCGAACAATCGTCCTGGTTGGCCGGCGCCGGACCGCTTGCCGACGCCTCGTACTCGGCCGAGTTGTCGCTCCTGCTGGGCGAGGACGTTCTGACGCAGGTGACCCTCACCTACCAGCCCAAGAATCAGGCGGGGCCTCCGCGCACCGTCACGTCGCCGATCCGCTTTACCTCCAGCGGGGACGAGTATCGCTGGGCAGGTGCGCCGTTCGAGTCCTTGCGTGGAGATGATTTCAGCGTCTGGTACCCGGCCGCGCTGGGCGACATGGCGCCAACGGTCCTGGAGATGGCTCGATCCATGGACGGGCAACTGGCACCTGAGGTGGGGTGGGAGCGGCCGGCCGCGATGGTGATCAAGCTGTATGCCGACGCCAGCGACTATGCCAACTCGATCTCCCTGGGTGGAGACCCGGCAACCACGCCGCCCGCCTGGAGCGGGGAGGGCGGGTCGATCAAGCTGCTGGTCAGGAGAGGTTCAACCAGTGAGGCGCTCCGCCCGGCGCTGGCGCTGCACCTGGCGCGCACCCTGCTGGCCCAGATGGAGGTCGAACCCGAGTGGCTGCTCCGCGGCACCAGCATCCTGCTCGCCGGCCGGGTGGATGGAGGGTTTGCGCCCCAGGCGGCGGCCGCTAGCCTGCTCGACCTGCTGCGCGCGGCCGGCAAGGACGAACTTGAGCCGCTGGCGTCCATCGCCGAGGGAGACCCACCGGGCCTCGCTGACGTTCAGGCGTGGGACGCAGTGCGTTATCTGGTCTACACCCACGGATGGGAGGCGCTGCTCCAGCTCTTGCACAGCTCGCAGCCGCTGACCGGCGCCCTCTTGGACGCCACCGGGCAAAGCTTGCCCGCCTTTGAGGCCGCCTGGACCACATCGATAGGCGAGGGGCACACCCGATCCGAGTGGGTCGCCGTCGCCAACGCGTTTGACCCCGAGCGGGCCGCGGTCCACATCGCCGCCCTGACGAGCGCGGACATGGCGGGGCGCCAGGCGGGCTCGGCCGGCGCCGAGGCGGCGGCTGACTATATCGCGCAGCGCTTCGCCGAGTACGGTCTACAGCCCATCGGCGGCAACAGTTCAACTTTCCTGCACCATTTCCCCATCACTTACACCACGTTGGTCTCGGCGCCCCAATTGCTGCTAGGCGGCGCCGGGGGCGAGTTGGCAGTCGCGCTGGCCTACCGGGAGGATTTCCTCTACCTGGGCGGGTCAGGGAGCGCCCAAGGCGAGTTGGTCTGGATCCAGGATAGCTCGTACCAGGACATGGAGTTGGAGGGCAAGATCGTGGTCCGGCGGGAGGCCAGCTCGGTAGAGGCAGAGGCGGTCCGAGCTTATGAACGGGGCGCCGTCGGATTCATACTGGTGGGGAGCAAGGAAAAGCCAGCCGAGATGCTGGCAAAAACGCCCCTGCCGGGGACCTCCTCATTTCCACCCATTCCAATCCTCGAACTGACCCAGGCAGGGTACAACCAGCTGCTGGAGGCGGCCGGGCAGACGCGCGAGAGCCTGCAAGCGGCGGCGCCGGCGCTGCCGCTCGGCCTAACGGCCGAGATGGAGGTGGAGATCAGCCAGCCCCGGGCGACCATGACTGCCAACGTGCTGGGTCTGCTGCCCGGCTCTGATCCCATCTTGAGTCAGGAGGTGGTGATCCTGGGGGCCCACTATGACCACGTCGGCGACGACCCTGACGCCTGGCATTGCGCTGAGAACGCTCCCTGCCAACGCGTCCCCGGCCGACGGTACAGCGGCGCCAACGACGATGCCAGCGGCGTGGCGGTGTTGCTGGAAATCGCCAGAATGTGGCAAGAGGCCAACTATCAGCCCCGGCGCAGCGTGCTCTTTGCAGCCTGGGGGGCGCAAGAGTTGGGCGAGTTGGGATCGACCTACTATGTCGCTCATCCGGCGTTGCCCCTCGAATCCACCGTCGCCATGATCCAGTTGGATGCCGTGGCGGGCGGCGACGGGTATTACCTGGAGGCGCGGGGGGGGTGGGAGCAGGACGGTCTGCTGCTCTACAGCATGATGGCGACCGAGGCGCTGGTAGACGGCCGGTTGGCGCCGCGTGGGCAGCCGGGCAAAAGTGACCAGCTCCCGTTCCACCAGGCCGGCATACCCGCCCTCTTTGTGAGCTGGCGCGACGCCAGCGAGGACAACTGGCCCGACGACATTGCCGACGAGGTCGAGCCATTCCGGCTGGGGGTGACCGGCCGGATGGTGACGCTGACGCTGATGAGCGTCGCCCAGTGAACCTCCTTTTTCGATCCGCCGCCACCTAGTCCTCCACGCTTGCCGCCCTACCCATTGCCACCTCCTCTGGTAAAATAGTCAGATGGTTTTCTGTGAAAAGGAGATGGCCTGGTGCACGAACTAGCCGTCACCCAAAGCATCCTGGAGATTGCCTTGCGCCATGCTGACAGCGCCAAGCGGATCACCAAGCTCAACCTGGTGATCGGCGACCTGTCCAGCGTGATCGATGATTCGGTCCAGTTCTACTGGGACATTGTCAGCCGGAACACCATCGCCGAGGGCGCCACCCTGCACTTTGACCGGGTCAAGACCCGCTTTCTGTGCCGCGAGTGCGCACAGGACTTTGAACCCGACGGCCGGGTTTTCCAGTGCCCGCACTGCGAGAGCGCGCAGGTAGCGCTGGTGGCGGGCAAAGAATTCCGGCTAGAGAGCATCGAGGTCGAATAGGTTCGCCTCGTCGCACGCCAGGCCACGCAGATTGCCCATTAGGAGTGACACGTGACCAAAACCGTACCCGTAGTAGAGCAGATCCTGAGCGCCAACGACCGCATCGCACAGGAGAATCGGGCCCAGTTGGACGCCGCCCGCATCCTGGGGATCAATCTGATGGCCTCGCCGGGCGCCGGCAAGACCAGCCTCATCATGGCGACCGTACGGGCGCTCGAAGATGAGCTGCGCATGGCGGCTGTCGATGGCGACCTGGCGACCAGCATCGACGCCGACAAGGTCGCGGCATTGGGGGTGCCGGCGGTGCAGATCAACACCGGCGGCAGCTGCCACCTGGACGCGGTCATGCTGCACAGCGCCCTGCCCCAGTTGCCGCTCGCTGACCTCGACCTGCTGGTGGTAGAGAACGTGGGCAACCTCATCTGCCCCAGCAGCTTTCGATTGGGAATCCACTATAACGTGCTCATCGCCAGCGTACCCGAGGGGGACGACAAGCCCTACAAATACCCCGGCATGTACCAGGGGGTCGATGCGATGGTGCTGAACAAGATGGACGTCCTCTACGCTTTTGACTTTGACATGGACTATTTCAAGCGGGGGGTGGAGGCGTTGAACCCCGGCGTCGCCTTTTTTCCGCTCTCCTGCAAGACAGGCGACGGCCTGAACGCCTGGCTGGACTGGCTACGCACCGTACTGGCCGCTTTCCGCGCCAGCGGAGGGATGGATTATGAAATACGTTGAGGAATACCGAGACGCGGCCGCCGTTCACGCCGTGCTCAACAAGCTCCGCGCCAACATCACCCGGCCGTGGGTGCTGATGGAGATTTGTGGCGGGCAAACTCACAACATCATCCGGCACGGCATCGACCAGTTGCTCCCCCGAACTGGAACTGGTCCATGGACCTGGCTGCCCGGTCTGTGTCACCCCACTGGAGCTGATCGACCAGGCGCTGGCAATAGCCAGCCGGCCGGAGGTCATCTTTTGCTCTTTTGGGGACATGCTGCGCGTCCCGGGCTCGGAAAAGGACCTCTTTCGCGTCAAGGCCGAGGGCGGAGACGTGCGCATACTCTACTCGCCCCTGGACGCCGTCAAGATAGCCCAGAAGAATCCCAAGCACGAGGTGGTCTTTTTTGGCGTCGGATTTGAAACCACCGCCCCGGCCAACGCCATGGCGGTCCTACACGCGCATCAGCTCGATATTCCCAACTTTTCGGTGCTGGTCTCCCACGTGCGCGTCCCCCCCGCCATCCACGCCCTGCTCGACTCGCCCAGCAAACGGGTGCAGGCTTTTCTGGCGGCCGGGCACGTGTGCACCGTGATGGGATACTGGGAGTACCACCCGCTGGCGGAGCGCTTTGGCGTCCCCATCGTCGTCACCGGCTTTGAGCCGCTGGACATTGCCCGCGGCATCCTGATGGCGGTCGAACAACTGGAACGAGAGCAGGCCGAGGTGCAGAACGCATACCGCCGTTCGGTGACCGAGGCGGGCAACAAGCCGGCCCAGGCGGTCATCGACCAGGTCTTTCAAGATTGCGATCGCAAGTGGCGCGGCATTGGCAACATCCCGGGTAGCGGTTGGTGTTTGCGCCCCGAGTTTGCCCGCTTTGACGCCGCGCGTCGGTATGAGACCGGCGAGATAGTGGTGCACGAGTCCCCTCTCTGCCGGGCGGGCGAGGTGCTGCAGGGGCTGCTCAAGCCGCACCAGTGCTCCGCTTTTGGCCAAGAGTGCACCCCACGCCACCCGTTGGGCGCCCCGATGGTGTCGGCCGAAGGCGCCTGCGCCGCCTACTTTAACTATGGTCGTTTTCTGCAATCCGATAGAGCATCCCAATGAGCCATACAAAGGACAAACCGGCCGAGTCCGCCGCGCCCGATTTTGAGAGTTGGACCTGCCCCATGCCGTTGCGCGACTATCCGACGGTGGTGATGGGACATGGCGGCGGCGGCAAGCTGTCGGCCGACCTCATCCGGCATCTCTTTTTCCCCGTCTTTGATAACCCGGTCCTGGCGCAAATGGGCGACGCGGCCGTGGTGACGCTGGGCGGCGCGGGTCACCTCGAAATGGCGATCTCGACCGACTCGTACACCGTCACCCCCCTCTTTTTCCCGGGCGGAGACATTGGCAAGCTGGCGGTGCACGGCACACTCAACGACGTGGCGATGGTGGGCGCCAAACCGCTGT
Source organism: uncultured Chloroflexia bacterium (assembly GCA_963695825.1). Classification (GTDB taxonomy): domain Bacteria; phylum Chloroflexota; class Anaerolineae; order Promineifilales; family UBA4811; genus CAVOHX01. The sequence continues at coordinate 87,416 of CAVOHX010000018.1, read as the reverse complement.
TCCTCAGCGCCGCCTTTATCCTGGAGGAGGGGTTGCCCCTCGAGACCCTGGGGCGGATTGCGGGCAGCATGGCAAGCGCCTGCCAGGCGGCCGGCGTGACCATCGTCACCGGGGACACCAAGGTGGTGGACAAGGGGCACGGCGACGGCGTTTTCGTCAACACCACCGGCATTGGGCTGGTGCCGCCGGGGGTGGTGATCCGCGCCGATCGCGCCCAACCCGGCGACCTGGTCTTGGTCAGCGGCGAGATCGGCACTCACGGGATTGCCGTCCTTTCGGTGCGCGAGGGGCTCGAGTTCGACACGGTGGTGAAATCGGACACCGCCGCGCTCCACGGCATGGTGGACGAGATGCTCTCCGTGACGGCCGACCTCCACTGCCTGCGCGACCCCACCCGGGGTGGCGCCGCGGCCGCGCTCAACGAGATAGCCGGCGCCTCGAACGTCGGGATCGAGATCGACGAGGCGGCCGTGCCGGTGCAGCCAGCCGTGCGGGCGGCTTGCGAGATGCTGGGCCTCGACCCCTTTTACATCGCCAACGAGGGCAAGCTGATCGCCATCCTGCCGGCCGAGCACGCCGAGCAGGTGCTGGCCCGCATGCGAGCGCACCCGCTGGGACAGCAAGCGACCGTCATCGGTCGCGTCACCGAGTCCCACCCCGGCCTGGTGGTCGCCCGCACGGGCATCGGCGGCCGGCGGGTGGTCGATACGCTGGTGGGGGAGCAGTTGCCCCGCATCTGCTGAGAGGCGGCGCCGGGCAAACTGGCGGTTGCCGTTCAAGGCGCGTCGTGCTAGCATAAGGGGAACCTGGCGGCGCGCTGCGCCGTCCTATTGGCAAGTTCGCTCATCCAGCATTCCAGCCGCACCAAGCGGCCGCACGTGGTTGCATGATGGAGGTGCCTGATGTCCCCTTCGCGCCGCGAGTTTATCGCCAACGTGGGAGTTGCCCTGGCTGGTATGATGCTCTCCCGCTGCCGGCCTCCGGTCGTCACCTGCTATGTGCCGGCCGAGATAACGGTGACGCCGACCTCGACGACAATGTCACCCACTCCGACCCCACTTGCAGGCGGGGGTGACTCGCCTCGCGACCGGCTGCGCGCCTGCTGGTCCGCGTTCGACCACCTGGGCGAGTACACGCGTGAGACCTGGGAATACCCAGGAAAGGCCGACGAACTGCTGGAGCAACTCCAGGGAGATCACCGCGCAGCCCTGGACGAGTTGGTGGCGGCTGGCGAGATGGAAGCGGCCGTCGCCAACCAGGTGCAATCCGCCTACTTTGAGGCCTCCTGGCACATCTGGCGCCTCAACTCGGCCGCGACCTGCTATGAGCCGGTGATCGTCGCGTACACACCCACCAGCGCCGATCAATTGGTCACGCAGGCGGAATTGCTCGCCGAGCTGGGCGCGTCGAGCGGCATCGACCCGGCAACCCTCAAACACGCGCAAGCCGCCATCGAACGCGACATTGCCTTCCTGGCGCTATCCAGCCAGGAGACCCAGGCGCTATACGACGAGCTGATCGCCACCGCTGAAGCCTCGGGGAACTATGGCTTTCCATCCTTTGACGAGTTGGAGCTGGAGGTGACCCCTGAGGCGGCCGAGGCAGCTCGCTTCCTGGTCGAGCTGCTGCTGGGACAAGCTTTGTGAAGCGCCCTCGCCTCCAGACACTCATCTTTGAGATCACTCAGCGCTGCAACCACGCTTGCCTGCACTGTTACAACGTCTGGCAGCCGCACAACCAGGATGGTTACCCCACTGGCGAGCTGGACACTGCCGGCACGTTGGCGCTGCTAACCAGGGCGCTGGACGAGACCGATTGCCGCCACGTGACCCTCACCGGCGGCGAGCCGCTGCTGCGCGGCGATCTACCCCAGATCCTTGACCTCCTCCGCGAGCGGCGGGTTCGCACCACGCTCATCACCAACGGCCGCGCGTTGACCGAGCCGGTCGTGGTCGATCTGATCGACCGCGGCGTGGCGCTGTTCGAGCTGCCGCTCCTCAGCCATCGGCGCGAGGTGCACGACCATCTCTCCGGCGCGCAAGGCGCGTTTGACGCCGCCCTGGCAGCCCTGGCGTCAATCCGCTACCATAGAGGCCAATTCGTCGCCGTCTTTGTCGCCACCCGATATAACCTGGACGACCTCTACCCGGCGATCAAGCTGGCGTTCGCCTTTGGCTCGCGCGGGATGATGCTCAACCGGTTTAACCCCGGCGGCCGCGGCCGGCTGCACCTGGACGAGCTCCTGCCTGCAGTTGGGCAGATGCAGGAAGCGCTCGAGATCGCGGACGCGGCGGCGGCCGAGTTTAGCTTTCCCATCTCTTGCTCCATCCCCATCCAGCCCTGCCTGATAGACACGAGCCAATACAAACACCTCAACTTTGGTTATTGCGCCGCTGGCACCGACCGCGCCTACTATACGATCGACCCGCTGGGCAACGTACGGCCGTGCAACCACACACCGCTGATCCTGGGCAACCTGCTGCAGCGGCCTTTTTCCCACCTGATCGCGCCGGAGCGGCTAACTCTCTTTGTGCAGGCGATCCCCGCTCTGTGCTCCTCTTGCCGGTTGCGAGACGACTGTCAGGGGGGGTGCAAGGCGGCGGCCCAGGTCTGCTATTCCACGCTCGACGCGGAAGAGCCGTTTCTGCACCACAACCGCGCCCACGCCCGGCCGCTGTCCGCGGTGGATTTTTCCTCCCACATGAGGTAGAATTCCTACCAATCTGACCGTCATCAGGCCTGGTCAGGTGCAGTGCGCTGAACCTGCCAGGCCTGGTTCTTTTGGAGTGATACATGGCGCTCAAGCGTGATTCAAGCGGCCGGCTGCACATCGACACGCCGTTGATGGCCGAATCGCTGATGGACAAAGAACTACTGGCGAGCACCGACACCGGTGCAGTGCGGCCGATCCTGCCCGACCTGCGGGTGGTCAAGATCGGCGGGCAGAGCATCATGGATCGCGGCGCCAAGGCGGTGTTGCCCATCCTGGACGAGATCGTCGCCTGCCGCCAGGAGATGCAGATTCTGGTCACCACCGGCGGCGGTACCCGCTCGCGCCACGTCTATGCCATCGCCATCGACCTGGGAATGCCCGTGGGGGTGCTGGCTCGGCTCGGTTCCAGCATCAGCGAGCAGAACGCGCTCATGGTGGCGTTGCTGCTGGCGCAGCATGGCGGCATCAAGATTGGGCACGACGACATCCCCAAGTTGGCCGCGCATTTGGCCGTCGGTTGCATCCCGGTGACCCACGGCATGGCCCCCTATGGCCTCTTTGAAAAGCCTCCAGCTTCCGGCCGTATCCCACCCCATCGCACCGACGTCGGCACCTTTTTGCTGGCTGAGGTGTTGGGCACCCGCCGCTGCATCCTGATCAAAGACGAAGACGGGCTCTACACCGCAGATCCCAAAAAAGAGCCCGCCGCTGCCTTTATACCCGAGATCGAGGTCAACGAGCTGTTGGCGCGCGATCTACCCGACCTGCCTGTGGAACGCACCATGCTAGAGTCACTGGCCCGCGCCAAAAGCGTGCGCGAGGTACTCATCGTCAATGGGCTCCACCCCGGCGACGTGTCGCGAGTTATGCGTGGGGAGCACGTTGGCACCAGAATCTATCGGAGCTAATAACCCCACCGATGCCATCACAATTTCACGACGCCTTTGCCCGCCCCATCAGCTATCTGCGAGTCTCGGTCACCGACCGCTGCAACCTGCGTTGCGTCTACTGCATGCCCGAGCAGGGCATCCCGCTGCTCTCCCATCGCGACATCCTCACCTTTGAGGAGATCGAGCGGGTCGTCCGGCGTGGCGGCCGGCCTCGGAATCCACAAGATTCGGCTCACCGGCGGCGAGCCGCTGGCCCGCATGGGGCTGCCCGCGTTGGTGCGCCTGATCGCCGCGGTCCCCGGGATCGACGACATCAGCATGACCACCAACGGGCACCTGCTGCCTCGTCACGCGGCCGAACTGGCGGCCGCCGGCCTGAAGCGTGTCAACGTCAGCCTGGACAGCCTGCAACCGGATCGCTTTCGCACCCTGACGCGAGTCGGCGACCTGGGTCGGGTCTGGGACGGAGTGCGGGCGGCCGAGGAGGCCGGGCCTCACCCCCATCAAGTTCAACGCCGTGGTCGTGCGCGGCTTTAACGACGACGAAGTGGTCGATTTTGCCCGGCTGACACTGAAAGAGGAGCGCCACATCCGCTTTATCGAGGTGATGCCCTTGGGCCACAACGATCTCTGGGCGGAGGACGGCTTTGTCCCCATGCAAGAGGTACGGGCGCGGATCGAGGATGCGTTTGGGCCGCTAGAGCCGGTCGGGCCCACCGATCCGGTGATCGGAAACGGCCCGGCCCGTTACTGGCGCCTCGCCGGAGCGGCCGGAACGCTCGGCTTTATCACCCCGGTCAGCGAACACTTTTGCGCCGGCTGTAACCGTCTTGCGCCTCACCGCCGACGGCAGGTTGCGCCCCTGTTTGCTCTCGGACCAGGAGATCGACCTGCGCGAGCCGTTACGGTCGGGGATAGACGACGTTGGCCTCACAGCCTTGCTCACCCAGGCGGTGGTGGTCAAACCGGCCGGACACCGCTTGGACGAGGGCGAACGAGCCATCCAGCGCGAGATGGCTCAAATCGGGGGCTGACCCTTACAGCGCCCGGCGAATCACCTCTGCCAGCACTTGCACCCCGCGCGCCAGTTCAGGGCGCGATAGAAAGCTGAACGGCAAACGCATGTGATGCTCGCCGCCGCCCTCGGCGAAAAAGGGCTCTCCGGAGAGGATGTCGATACCCCGCTTGATGGCCTCCCGCTGCAACCCGCCGGCATTAATCGGCTCGGCCAAAGTCAACCAGACGAAAAAGCCGCCCATCGGCTCGGTCCAACGGACCCCGGCCGGCATGTGCTGGCGCAGCGCAGCCAGCAGAATATCCCGCCGCTCCTGCATAGGTCTGCCGCAGCCCAAGAAGTGAGGTTCTAGCTACCCCTCGCAAAAGGCGGGCCGTCACCTGGGCCACAAAGGGGTTGGCGCCGCCGCCCGACGGTCTCAGCCCGCACTCGCCAAACGGCTCGATGATGTCGGCGCCGGGCCGATCGCCCAGCCCAGCCGCAACCCGGGGGCCAAGATCTTGGAAAAGCTTCCCAGACGAAGACACGCTCCGCCCCTGAACATCCAGCTCGCAACAGCGACGGCGGCGGCGGCGTCATCATAATGGCAGATCGCGATACACATCGTCCTCGACGACCAGCACCCCGAACTGAGCAGCCAGTTCCAACAGTGCACGGCGTCGCGCGCCGGCTCAGGGTGACGCCCGATGGGTTCTGAAAGTTGGGGATGGTGTAAAGCAGCGCCGGCCGCTCCCCGGCTCGAGTCAGCGTCTCCAGTCGCTCTGCCAGCGCCTCTACCATCAACCCATCCCCGTCAAGCGGCACGGCCGCCAACTTGACCGGATAGTCGCGGATGATAGCCAGCGCCTCGTGATAGCTCGGCGCCTCGACCAGCACAGTGTCGCCCGGCCGGGTAAAGACGCGGACGGCCGTGTCCAGCCCGGCCGACGCCCCGGCCGGTCAGCATGATTTCGTCCGGCTCGATCAGCAGGTTTTCATCCCGCGCCAGCTTGGCCCTCAAGAACGCCCGCAACGAACTGGCCCCCAGCGCACGGTTATAGTTGAGGGCCGCCTGGCTGTGCTCGTGCAACGCCGCAGTCGCCGCCTCGGCGAGCAGAGTTGCCGGAAAGAGGGTCGGGTCTACGTGGCCGTAAATAAAGGGCAGCGGCCCGGCCGGGCCGCCGCCCCTCTGCACGTCTGACATCACAAACTCCACCAGGTGGGCGCCCCCACTAGCGCTCAGACAGGAACCTTTTTGAGCTTGCCGCGCATGGGCGGCATTTCGCGCAGCCGTTCAGTAAATTCGGTGACCACCTCGGCAAAGAGCTGCCCCTCAGAGGCCGATATCCACTGCACCCAGAGCCGCTCCTTTTCGATGCCCATATAGTCCATCAGCCGCTGGTACACCGGGAACCGCTTGGCCGTGCGGTGGTTGCCGTTGCCGTAATGGCAGTCGCCAATGTGGCAGCCAAGCACCATCACCCCATCCGCGCCCTGCATAAAGGTGCGCAGCACCAGCTCGGGCGACACCCGCCCGGAACAGGGCACGCGGACGATCTTGATATTGGTCGGATACTTGCGCCGCGCCATACCAGCGCCATCCGCTCCGGCATAGCTGCACCAGTTGCACAAAAAGCCGATTATCTTGGGTTCGTAACCGTTTTCGCTCATGATCGCTCCTCAGGTGCGCTACCAGGCCGGCGCCAGCGCTTCTTCCATCTCAAACAGCGCATTCATCGCACCATACATCTCGGCCACCAACTGCTGATCGGTAAAGTGGTGCAGCGTGATCACCTTGGACGGGCAGGCAGCGATGCAGGTGCCGCATCCCTTGCAGAGCGTCTCGTTGACCCATGCCTTTTGCTTGTCCTCCAGGTAGTCGATGGCACTGTACGGACAGGATTGGACGCACATCCGGCAGCCCACGCAGTCGAGCTCGTTGACCTCGGCGACAGTCGCTTCGATCTCCACCTCGCCTTTGCCGATAATCGAGAGCACCCGCGCGGCCGCGGCCGCGCCCTGGGCCACCGTGTCTGGAATGTCGCGCGGCCCCTGGGCACAGCCAGCGACAAAGACGCCGTCGGTCATGGTGGCAATGGGGTCCAGCTTGGGGTGTTTTTCCTTGAAAAAGCCCTCGCGGCTGCAACTGATGCTAAAGATGCGGGCCACCTCACGGCTGTCGTGGCGCGGCTCCAGCCCGGTGGACAGGATCGACCATGTCCACCGGGATGCGTCGCTGCGCGCCGACCAGCGTGTCCTCGGCGGTCACGATCAGCTTGCCCTCTTCTTCCGGCCCAGGGTCGCGTCGCTGACCGAGGCGGCCCGGCCGCGGATAAAGACGGTCCCCTCTTCCAGCAGCCGGTGGTAAAACTCTTCGTAATCCTTGCCTGGCGTGCGAATGTCGATGTAAAAATTGTACACCGTCGAGCCGGGTAGCTTTTCGTGCGCCATGTGGGCGAACTTGAGCGAGTACATGCAGCAGACGCGGGAGCAATGCTCGCGGTAGCGGACATCGCGGCTGCCCACGCAGTGGATGATCGCGACGCTCTTGGGCACCGTCTCGCCGTCACGCAGCACCACCTTGCCGTCGGTGGGCCCGGCCGCGTTGGTCATCCGCTCGAACTCCAGCGCCGAAAAGACGTTCGGAAAGCGACCATAACCGTACTGCGGGATGCGGCGGGCGTCGAAAGGCATCGTAACCGGTGGTCGACAATAATGTTGCCGATCTCCATATCGAGCACCTCGTCCTCCTGGTCATAGTCGATCGCGTGGGTCGGGACAGAACTTTTCGCACACCCGGCACTTGCCCTTCTGGAACCAGGTGCAGTTCTCGCGGTCGATGACCGGATACTTGGGCACTGCCTGGGGGAACGGCCGGTAGACCGCCTTGCGATAACCCAGCCCGGCCTCAAAGACTCGTCCACGACCTTGGAGGGCACTTTTCCTCGCACACGCCACAGCCGGTGCACAGCTCCTCGTTCACCGAGCGGGCCTGTTTGCGCACGCGGGCGGTGAAATTGCCGATATAGCCGCTCACCTCTTCCACCTCGGCGTAGGTGAGGCAGGTGATGTTCTGGTGGTTGCCCGCCTCGAACATGCGCGGGGTCAGGATGCAGGCGGAGCAGTCGAGGGTCGGGAAGGTCTTGTCCAGTTGGGCCATGTGCCCGCCGATGCTCGGCTCCCGCTCGACCAGGTAGACGTGATAGCCGGCGTTGGCGATTTCCAGCGCGGCCTGGATGCCGGCCACCCCGCCGCCGACGACCAGCGTGTTCTGGTTGACCGGGGAGCGCTTGGCGATAGAGCGGCTCGTGATACGGCACCCGGCTCGACGGCCGCGCCTACCAGCGCCTTGGCCTTTTCGGTCGCGTCGGCCCGATCCTTGTGCACCCAGGAGGCGTGCTCGCGGATGTTCGCCATCTCGAAAAAGTAGGGGTTGAGCCCGGCCCGCTGGCAAGCGCTGCGAAAGGTCGGCTCGTGCATGTGGGGTGAGCAGGAGGCCACCACCACCCGGTCCAGCCCATACTCTTGAATGTCGTCTTCGATCAGTTCCTGCCCCAGGCTGGAGCACATGAACTTGTAGTCGCGTGAGATCTCGACGTGTTCCAGCTCGCCGGCCCACTTGGCAACCGCTTCGCAGTCCACCGTGCCGGCGATGTTGCTGCCGCAGTGACAGGTATAAACGCCTATCTTCATCGGTCGCTCCTTGTCAATGGCTCCGGCATCGGCAGCGCCTTTTTGCTCGGCCGGATGCGGGGCTTGGCGGGAGGCGGCTCATCAGGTTGCCACTTGGCCAACATCGGTTTCGCCGAGACAACCCCCTCCTCGAACCGGAGGGTGTCCGGGTCCATACCCATCGCCAGCCCCAGTATCTGGGTGAAATAGACGATGGGGATTTTATAGTTGGTGCCATACTTGTTGTTAACGTAGCTTTGGTAGGCGTCCAGGTTGAGCTGGCACATGGGGCAGGGAACCACCATCGCATCAGCGCCCAACCGATCTGCCAGATCCAAGAGACGGCGCAGGATACCCAGGGCGACGTCGGTGCCGATTTGGGTCATGTGCCCACCGCAGCAGCTCGACTTGAGCGAATAGTCGGGCACCGTCGCGCCAAGCCTTGACAGCAGGCGGTCCATCGTCTGTGGGTTCTCCACATCGTCAAAGCTGTGTTCCGGCCGCCCGATATAACAGCCGTAATAGGGCACCAGCGTCAGGCCATTGAGCGACTTGGGCGCTTTGGCAGCTACCTCGTCATATCCGACGTCATTGCAGATCACGTCCAGCAGGTGGCGGGCGCGGACACTGCCAGGGGTGTACGATAGATTGCCGGCCGCCAGCGCCTCATTCACCTGAGCGTTGAGCTGCTTGTACTTGGCCAGGTTCTCGTCCACCTTTTTCAGGTTGACATAGCAGGCGCTGCAAGGGGCGATGACCTGTGACGTCTCGGCCGGATCGATCAGCGCCAGGTTGCGAGCCACCAGCGCATACGCCGGCACGTGGTCGATGGAAAAGTACTCGGTAGCGCCGCAACAGTTCCAGTCGTTGATCTCCTCGATGTCGAGTCCCAGCCCATCGGCGACCATGCGGCTGGTCACGTCATAGGCCGCCGCAGAACCTTCGGCCGAGCAGCCCGGGTAGTAAGCGTACTTCATTGCCGCGCTCCTATCTCTTTGGCCTTGTCCAGAATCCGCCGCAGTTGGCGAATCGCTTTTATCCGTTTAGGTCTCAGGTGTAGCCGTCCGCGCGATATCATCGCCAGCGCCATCGACCCCATCCTGAGACCGCCCAGCGGGTGATGACCCAGATAGAACTGGGTGGCGAGGCCAAGTTCGAATGCCCGCCCATAGTTTTCCACCTGTCCGATGAACGTCTCGGAAAAGCCGACTGCCTCGGTGGAATATAGCCCGGCCTTGATCGCCTGGTGTTTGAGATGGTACATGATGTCCGTGATGGGGATCTCTTGCGGACAGCGTACGGTGCACAGGTAGCACGAAACGCAATACCAAAAGGTGTTGCTGCGCAGCACCTCTTCGTCTTGACCGGCCGCGATCATCGCAAAGAGCTTGCGGGGGGTGTAATCCATGTCCGGCCCCGAGGGGCACGAACCGCCGCACATGCCGCATTGCAGACAGGTCTGCAGTTTTTCGCCGCCGGGAAGCTGGGTAATGATCTTGCCGTTTACCGAGTTGGTGTCAATAGCCACGGCGCTCTCCTATAAAAAGCTCTCTAGTAGCTCGGCTACCCGAGAGTGGTAAAAGACGGGACCATCGGCACAGACAAACACCTCACCCAGATTGCAGCGGCCGCACTTGCCAATCCCGCAGTGCATGCGCCCTTCCAAGGTCACCAGCATCTGGTCTAAATTAAAGCCCATCTTGCGCAACGTGAGGGCAACAAAGTGGATCATGATGGGCGGGCCGCAGGTAATGGTGATGGCGTTGTTCGGCTTGGGGCCGACGTTCTCGAGCAAGGTGGTGATCAGCCCCTCGTTGCCTTCGCGCCACTCGGGCGGCCGCTTGTCCACTGTCAGGTGCAACTGGGTCCGCGGCGCCGCTCGCCAGCGGTCATACTCGTGGGTAAAGATGAGCAGGTCCGGCGTGCGAGCGGCCCAGAGGATGGTCATCTTGCCATAGTCGTTGCGGTTCTCGAGGATCGTGCTGATGACCGGCCGCAATGGAGCGCCGCCAATGCCGCCGCCCAGCACGATGATGTCCTTGTTCTTGATCTCATCCATTGGGAAACAGTTACCCAGCGGACCGCGCACGCCCACCGGGTCCCCCACCTTGAGGTTGTGCAAGCCACGGGTGGTCCGGCCGTGGGGGTGGCGATGGATGGCAAACTCGAGGAACTCGCCCTGTGCGGGTATCGACGTGATGCCAAACGGCGCCTCGCCGGCGCCAAAGGCCGAAACAAAGGCAAACTGCCCCGGCTTGTAATCGGCAAAGGCCGCCTTACCAGCCGGCTCCTTCAACTCGATCTGAAACAGTCGGATATCGGTCGCCAGCTCCCTGATGCCTGCCAGCCGCCCGATGTACGGCCGCATTGGGTTATTGCCGTTCGTGCTCACTGCGCCACCTCCGCCTCCAAGGCTTCCATCTCTTGCTGCATGGTGTACACCCCGGTCAACATCTCGATGATGTCAATGTTGACCGGACAGACCTCGATGCAGCGGCCGCAGCCCACGCAACCCAGGGGGCCAAAATCCTTGGGATAGTAGTGGAACTTGCAATAGTAGCGGTTGCGAATGCGCTGCCCTTTCTGCGGGCGCGAATTATGGCCCCCGGCAATGGTGCGATAGTTGGGGGCGGTGCACGCATCCCACACTCGCATCCGATCGTGCAACACGAGATTGGCCCCGCTGGCAACCGGCTCATCGCGCAGATCAAAACAACGACAGGCAGGGCAGACAAAGGTGCACAACTTGCAGCTCAAGCAACGCTCGCCCAGTCGCAGCCAATACTCGGCGTTGAAATGGGTTGCCCAGCCCTCTACCGGCACGACCGGGACCTCTGGGTTGAGGGGGATTTTGGGGAGCGCGAGCGTCTCGACCTCGGATGTGACGGCCGAATAAAGCAAGGCCTCCCCTTTGTCGCTCACCGCCTGCACCGCGAATCCGCCATCCACAGCCGTGAGCATCACGTCCAGGTGGGTTGCCTGGTCGGGAGCGCCGCCCACGCTGGTACAAAAACAACCCTCCCACATCTGCGGACAAGACAGCCCAACCAGGGCGGTCAACTCTCGCCGCCGGGTGTAGTGGGCGTCGGCCGGTTCTAGATCGCGAAACAGCGCATCAATGGCAACCAGGCCGTGGGCATCACATGGGCGCAGGCCAAAGAGCACCTGCTCCCGCTCCAGAAAGAAATTCTGCAGTGTGACCTCGCCGTCACGCTTTTCAATGCGCATCAACCGCTCGGTGCCGGGAAAGAGATAATCTTTTGCCGACATGTCCGGCCGCGTGTAGTCAAACGTGATCTCGGCGCTCGTCTTGACCGGCCGGAAATGCACGTGTCCGCGGCCGACGTCGGTTGGGGCGATCAATTGCCGCTCCTCGGTCAGCCCATCCAGCCAGGCCGCCAGGTTCTCGTGGGTCATGAGGATCATATCAGCGACACCTCTCCGTCAACCAGGACAGTCACAAAGGGGGTCGGTTCGGCCGTCATGCCGCCCCGATGCCCATAGAGCGCGTCTACCTCTTGGACCAGCTTGCGATTGAGCAGGCTGAGCGGAATATCCATCGGGCAGACCCGCTCACACTCGTTGCACTCGACGCAGCGGCCGGCCAGGTGCATGGCGCGAAAAGTGTGGAAAAAGTACTTTTCCGGCAACTCGATCTGCATGCCGATCCAGAGCGAGTCGTCCCGATCGAATTCACACACGTTGCAGTAGCAGCCGGGGCAGGCTTGGCGACACGCGTAGCAGCGAATACAGCGGTCAAATTCTTTGAGCCAGAATTGCAGCCGCTCTGCCGGGGACATCCCTTCCATCTCGGCCACGTCTGCCATCTCGTCGTCCGCCTCTACGTCTGGCGGCTCGCCGATCAGCGTGTCATAGACGATGGGGACCCGCACATTGCAGCGCAAGCAACGGGCCTCCAGCTTGCCCCCCACCATCATGCCGCCGCAGGCAAGGCCGATAACGTGGACTCGCTCGCGCTCTATTTGCGACTCGCCCACCAACAGGTTGATCGTGCGGCTGTCACATGGTTTGACCATGACCGCCACGCTTGGCGGCGCCTCTCCACGCCGGCCGGGTCGCTTTTTATCGTGCAAAAAGGTGGTCAGGTTGGCATAACAGCTCCGGTTCCACACCAGCCGATCCACGTCCTCTGAATCGTAAATGAACGCGGGCCGGGTGCCGCCATCGGTCGCCCCTTCGTAACCGATGACGCAACTGACCCGGCCGCTTGTCAGGAGCTCCCTTGCCTTGGCTCGTATTTCGTCAATCAAAACCATCTCCTCTCTCGAATCAGCTATTTGCCTTGCTTCAATCCGATTCCGTCTCTCGCAGCAAGATCGGGCGCGACCAGGGGCAAAAAGACGGTAAAGGTGGTTCCTGTGCCCTCCTCACTTGCCACGCTGATGCGTCCACCATAGCTTTCAATCAGTTCTTTGACAATAACCAACCCCAGACCGGTACCGGTCTCGAACGCCTTGGCGTTGGGCGCACGATAAAACTCGGAAAAGAGCTTGGGTAAAGAATCACATGGGATACCAATCCCGGTATCCTTGACCTCCACCGCAACCTGGAGATTGTTCTCCTGCACTGACACAGAAACCTCGCCTCCCTCCGGCGTGTACTTGACGGCGTTGCCCACCAGGTTGACAAACACCCGGTCCAGCCCCTCTTCGGTCGCCATGACAACAGGGTTGCCGCGCGGGGGGTTAAAGACAAGTTGCTGATCCTTTTCCAGTGCCTGTGGCTCTACATAGGCTATCACGTGTTTCAACGTCGCTGCCAGCGCCAGCGGCTTGCTATCCTCGACCTGAAGATCGGATCGACCGGCCGCCAGGTCGAGCAGGTCGTTGATCAGCGCCTCCAGTTTATCCAGTCGCCGGTTGAGCCGTCCCATGATATCGCGCTGCCGATCCGTCAGGTCTCCGGCGTACCCTTTGAGCACCCCTCGCAAAAGGCTCTGAGCGCCGGTCACCGGGGAACGGAGTTCATGGGTGACAGCGCGGACAAACTGCGACTTGTCCATGTCAAGCTTTTTCAGCGCCTGATACGCCAGCGCGTTCTCGATGGCAACCGCGCCTTGAGCGGCAATTGCTGAGAGAAAGCGAGCATCGTCCTCGTTGAATCGATTCACCTGCCGGCTATAGGCTCGCACCAGCCCCAGGGTCTTGTTCCTGGCTTGAAGTCGCACCAGCAGCGCGGAGCGGATGCGCTCCGCCTCCATCGCCGCCGGATATTGAAGCTTGCCGCGGTCCTCGTCTCTTTGAATGATGATCGGACGGCCGGTCGAGATCACGTCAAAGTGAAAGAACCCTTTTTCCAGCAGGATCGGCCCCTTGTTCAGATAGGAATCGCTCAGGCCAAAGGCAGCCGCCACCTCAATCCGGGTGCCCGTGGGGTCCAGCAAGCCAATCGACGCGCCCGAGACATTCATCGCCTGCGCGGTGGCATACACCAGCCGATCCAGGACTGCCTGCAGATCAAGAGTTGAGTTGATCGTCTGGGCAGCCAGGTACAGCGTACCGAGTTGATCCTCGCGCCGGCGCAACCGCTCGGCGATGGAAGAGGTCAGATAGACAGCTACCACGCTGGTGGCGGTAAAAGTGGCCAGCACCCCCACAACATACGCGCTGCTCTGGTACGAATCGCCCTCCAGGAACCCGGTCACATGAATGTGCGGCAACCAGCCGACGAATTCCATGCCAACGGTGCCGCCCACCAGCACCAGCGCCGTCACCGCATATATGATGGCCGTGCGCTGGCTAAAGAGCAGCGACACGATGATGATGTGAAAGATAAAAAAGAAGATGATCGGGCTCTCGATGCCGCCCGAGAAATGGATGAGCGCCGTCATGGCAAACCAATCCAAACCCACCTGAACGTGGGCCAGCCGCCGGTAATCGCCCTCTTGCGGGTCTGGCCTCAGGTGTAGCCGGTTGAGCCACGCCCAAAGCACCCCATTGTATGCGAGTATGATGAGGCCGGTCAGATAGAGAGGAAGCTCAGGAACCTCGAGCTGCAGTGCGGTGTTGGCGATGAACGTCGCCGCCAGCACGCCACCGCCCGCGATCCAGCGCATGGCGAGCAGCCAGCGGGCAGAGGCAATAACCTCCTGAGTTCGTGTCGAAGGTAACGACGATGAGACTATACTGGTGTCAGAATCAGTCATAGACCGCAGAATTTAGGACCAGCATGGCGCAGGCTCTGGTTTGCGCATTATATCACAGCTTTTCCAGAGCGGCATGGATCAAAAGGACTAGTCCCTTTATGGTATAATAGCCGCCTGTGAGCGACAGGACAACATGAAGACCATCAGCGCACTCTCCACACTCATTCTGCTCCTCTTACTGGCGGTCCAGCCAGCAGGCGCTCAGACAACCATCGACCGCCTGGCGCGACTGCAAGTGGACCTATGGCCCGATTTTGACCAGCCGGCGGTGCTGGTGCTTCTCACCGCCGAATTGCCCACCAACACGCCGCTCCCGGCAACGGTAGCGTTCCGGTTGCCGGCCGAATCCGGCGGCCCCAGCGCCGTCGCCTATATCGCGCCCGACGGGGGAATGTTCAACGCCCCCTACGAAACCAGCGACGCCGGGGAGATGACACTGGTGTCCGTAGAGACATCCGAGTCAGTCGTCCGAGTCGAGTACTATTTCCCCTACACCCGTGCTGGCGACACAGTCCGTTTCAGTTACCGGTGGCTAGGCGGCTTATCGATCGACGAAATGTCCGTCCTGCTGCAACGACCGGCGCAAGCGACCTCGGTCTCGACTCCACCCGCCTTTCAGGACGTAGGGGTCCTGTCCTCCTCAGGCGGGCTGCGCAACTACGAGTGGGCGGTAGGGGCAGTCGGCCCCGACGACAGCCCATCGGCCGAGATCAGTTACGTATCTCCATCCACAGTTGCGCCCAGCGAGCCCACGGTTACTGTGGATGAGCAGGAAACCTCGCTGGCTCCCATCGTCGGGGCGGCCGTTGGCGGGCTGCTGGTCGGGGTCATCATCGGATGGCTGCTAGGCACCCGCCGGGCGACATCTCGCCGTGTGGTGCGCCGCCAGACTGCCCCCAAGGCCACCCGCTGCCGGGATTGCGGCGCGCATCTCAGGGCTGATGATGCGTTCTGCCGCCAGTGTGGGACCAAGGCGCGGTAGGATCACGGTGAAGCTCCCACCGCCGATCCTGGTTCAGGAGTTGCCCGACTGGCAACTGTGCCTGAAGGACCTCAGCCACCAAACACAATTGGCGGTTGACACCGAATCCAACAGCCTGTACGCCTACCACGAGCAGGTCTGCCTCATCCAGATCTCTACCCCCGACCAGGATTACCTCATCGACCCGCTCAGCCTTCCCCATCTGGATGGCCTGGGCGTGATCATGAGCGATCCGGGGGTCGAAAAGATCTTTCACGCCGCTGAATACGACCTGCTTTGCCTCAAGCGGGACTTTCACTTTTCCTTTGACAACCTATTCGACACCATGCTGGCGGCGCGGATTCTGGGGTGGCAACAGATTGGCCTGGCATCTATCTTGAAACAGGAATTCGACGTGCGGTTGAACAAACGCCACCAGCGAGCGAACTGGGGGCGCAGACCGCTGCCGCCCGAGTTGATCGATTATGCGCGGTTGGACACCCATTACTTGCCGGCTCTGCGCGACTGCTTGATGTGCGAGCTTGAAAGCGCCAGGCGGTTGGAAGAAGCGCGGGACAGCTTTGACCAGATCACGGCCGTAACCCCCTCACCCCGCGTGTTTGACCCCGACGATTTCTGGGGGCTGCTCAACGGGCACCAGATGTTGAACCCACGGCAAACTGCGGTGCTGCGCGAGCTATACATCCTGCGCGATCGCGAGGCAAGGCGCCGCAATCAGCCCCATTTCAAGATCCTTGGCAACCGGACGCTGGTCGAGTTGGCCGAGGCCCTGCCCCAGCGTCCAGACGAGTTGCAGGGAATTCATGGGTTGACGCCGCGTGTGATCAGGAGATACGGCCGAAGGATTATTCAATCCATCGAACAGGGAATGCGCGCCCAGCCGCCCCAGCCACCGGCAAGACAACCACGGCCGCCCGAATCGGTGCGGCTGCGCTATGATGCACTAAACGATTGGCGAAAACAACGCGCCGCCGACCGGAGGGTGGAATCGGACGTCATCGTCGGCAAACGGGCACTGTGGGATATGGCGCGCCAGGACCCCAAGACATCCGCCGACCTCTCGGCGATCAATTCACTGAGCGAGTGGCAACGCAACGAGTACGGTCAGGAACTCCTGAACTTGCTGTCCAAGATAAGGAAGGGGCGATGAAGCTGACATTTCATGGAGCCGCCTGCACCGTCACCGGCTCGCAGCATCTATTGGAGGTAAATGGCACCCGCGTATTGCTCGAGTGCGGACTGTACCAGGGAAGGCGCCAGGACTCCTTTGAGCGCAACCGTCAGTTTCCCTTTGATCCCCGCGACATTGACGTAATGGTGCTCTCCCACGCCCACATAGACCACTCGGGGAACATCCCCACCCTGGTAAAACAGGGGTTCCAGGGCAACATTCTGTGTACCTTTGCCACTCGGGACCTCTGCGCGGCGATGCTGCGTGACAGCGCCCACATCCAGCGCTATGATGTCGAGTACGTCAACAAGAAACGAGCCCGCAACGGCCTGCCGCCAGTAGAGCCAGTCTACACGCTGGAGGATGCCGTCCAATCGCTCAAGCATTTCCTGGCGACCGGGTACGAACGGCCGTTTCGCATCACACCCGAGATCACCCTCACCTTTTTCGACGCAGGCCATATTCTGGGCTCGGCGATTGTGGTGCTGGACATTGAGGAAAAGGGGCAGTACCGGCGGCTGGTGTTCAGCGGCGACCTCGGCCGGCCGGACCGGCCGATCATCAAGGACCCAACCGTTATCGAGAGTGCGGACATCCTGCTCATAGAGTGCACCTATGGCACCCGGGTGCACGAATCTTTCCCCGAGGCCGAAAAAGAGCTCGAACAGGTCATCAACACTACTTACCGGCGCGGCGGCAAGGTGATCATCCCCTCGTTCGCCATCGGCCGGACGCAAGAGTTGGTCTACCGCCTCAACCTACTCAAACAGAGGCGGGACATCCCGACCGAGCTGCCCGTCTTTGTTGACAGCCCGCTGGCGATCGACGCCACCGGCATCTTTCGCCTGCACCCCGAATGCTATGACGAGGATGTCGGCCGGTTTCTCATCGAAAAGGGCGACCCATTTGGATTTGAGCAGCTGCGCTACACGCGCTCGGTGGAAGCGAGCAAGGAACTCAACTTTTTGCGGGAACCAGCCGTCATCATCAGCGCCTCGGGTATGGCCGAGGCCGGCCGGATCCAGCACCATTTGAAAAACAACATCGAGGATGAGCGCAATACGATCCTCATTGTGGGCTGGCAAGCCCCAGAAACCCTCGGGCGACGGATCGTAGAAAAGCAGCAGGTAGTCAAGATCTTTGGCGAGGAATACCGGCTCAACGCGCAAGTCGAGGTGATCAACGGTTTCAGCGCTCACGCCGACCGGGACGAACTGCTGAACTGGGTCAATGCGATGAGAAAAAAACCGGATCACACCTTCCTGGTCCATGGGGACGAGCCGGTGGCAGAGGCCTTTGCCGGAACGCTTGCTGCGAAACGGGCTGTCAAACGTCAATGTTCCGCGCCTGCACGACTCGTTTACAGTATAGGGCGGACGTGCTATAATTCGTCCCAGGCTGCGCGGAGGGGTGCCAGAGCGGCCGAATGGGGCGGTCTCGAAAACCGTTGTGGCTTTAGAGTCACCGTGGGTTCGAATCCCACCCCCTCCGCCTCGAACGTCGCGGGCCAACGGGCTTGAAACCGGTTGGCCCGTTCTCTTTTCCCGTCTAGGTGCGGCCCGCGCCTAGACGCCAGCTCAGCCCGGTGTGCCGCTGAGCAACCTGGTTGTTACGCACCGCCAGAGCAATCGCCTTTTTGGTCCCCACCAACACCGCCAACTCCCGGGCCCGTGTCACTCCGGTGTAGAGCAGGTTGCGCTGCAACATCAAGTAGTGCTGGGTTGAGATTGGCATCACCACCGCCCGATATTCGCTTCCCTGCGACTTGTGCACACTGATGGCAAAGGCATGCACTACCTCGTCCAACTCGGTCCAGTCATAGACCACCTTGCGCCCCTCATAGTCGATCACCGCTGTCTGCTCCACGCCGTCCAGCGCCACCAACCGGCCGATATCCCCGTTAAAGACTTCCTTATCATAGTTGTTGCGGGTCTGCATCAACCGGTCCCCCACGCGAAAGGTTCGGCCGCCCATGCGCCGCTCCGGCCGTCGGGGAGACGCCGGGTTTAGTTCTTCTTGCAGCTTTTCGTTCAGGTAAGAGACGCCGGTCCGGCCCCGGTACATGGGCGAGAGCACCTGTATATCCACCAGCGGGTCCAGGCCAAACTTGTGCGGGATGCGGTTCTTGACAACGTCCACCAGCAACTCGGCCGCCTTGGCCGGGTCGGGTTCAACAAAGAGATAAAAGTCCTTGGCCGACCGCGGCGTGAGGGGCAACTGCCCCTGGTTGATGCGGTGAGCGTTGGTGACAATCAGGCTGCCCTGCGCCTGCCGAAAGATGACCTCCAACCGGGTGACGGCCGCCACACCCGAGCCGATGATGTCGCGCAGCACGTCGCCCGCCCCCACCGATGGCAGTTGGTCCACATCGCCCACCAGCAGCAGGTGGCTCGATGGATCGATCGCCTTTAACAAGTTGTTGGTCAGCACCAGGTCGAGCATCGAGGCTTCATCCACGACGACCATGTCCACATCCAGCGGGCTATCCTCGTCTCGGCCGTACCCCTCGGTCGGCGAGTATTCCAGCAGCCGATGGATCGTCTTGGCGGGCCGGCCGGTCGTCTCGCCTAGCCGCTTGGCCGCCCGGCCGGTGGGGGAGGCCAACGCATAGGTGCGATCGTGCCCCTCCAACACCTGGATCAGCGCCCGCATGGCGGTGGTTTTGCCAGTGCCTGGCCCGCCCGTCAACACCGAGACCTTGTGCTGCACCGCTGCCTTGACGGCTTGCAGTTGCTGCTCCGACAGCGGGAGACGGGCGTCAACGAGTGGCGCCAGCCGATCCAAGCGGCGCAGGAGGGTTAGACGGCTGCCCGGCGTCTCGACCATGCGTCGCAACCGGTTGGTGACGCCGACCTCGCTGAAATAAAACGGCGTAAGGTAAACCCCCGGCTCGCCAGAGGTTGCGCTGGCTGTCGGCTGGTGCGGCATGGTTTCCCGCTTGATCTGCTCGTCCGTCTCTAGTCGGTCAATAGCATAACTGACCTGCTCCTCCTTGACGACCAATAGCTCGGCCGCCTTTGTCGCCAGCTCGACCTGTGGCACGTACACGTGCCCCTCGTCAGCCTGCTGGTTGAGCGTATAGACCACACCCGCCTCGATGCGAGAGGGCGAGTCGGCCGGGAGCCCCAGGTCCTGGGCGATCTTGTCGGCGGTTCTAAAGCCAATGCCCCAGATGTCACGTGCCAGCCGATAAGGATCGGCCTGTACCACATCGATCGAAGCGTCGCCATACTGCTTGAATATCTTGACCGCCAGCCTCGTGCTCACACTGTGGGACTGGAGAAAGATCATCACCTCCTTGATCGCCTTTTGCTCCTCCCACGCAGCCATGATCTGCTTGACCCGCTTGGCGCCGACGCCCAGCACCTCTCGCAGTCGTTTGGGGTCGCTGTCGATGACCTCCAACGTGCGGGCGCCAAACTTGCGCACGATCCGCTCGGCCATCACCGGCCCGACGCCGCGGATCATGCCCGAGCCAAGATAGCGGCGCAGCCCTTCTACGGTGGCAGGCAGCGTCTGCTCGCAGCGCTCGGCGCGAAACTGGCGGCCATGCTTGGGATGGGAAAACCAGCTACCGGTTAGCTTGAGCGACTCTCCGGGATTAACCTCGGGCAACTCCCCAACCACCGTCACCAGCCCATCGCGCGTGGTTGATCCCGGCGGCACCTGGCTGCGGCGGGCTGGTTTTATCCGAATCACACTAAAGCCGGTCTCACCGGCATAGTAGGTGATCCGCTCGACCGAACCCTCCAGAACCTCGTCCATGTCAGCCACGCCGTGATCGCAGCGCTCGCCGCACGACCCCGATCTCTTGCATCCGTAACAGCGCCGTGAGCGCCAGATAAACGCCCGCCCCGAGCGTCATGCCAGCGCCTACCTGCCAGATGGCGGCCGTTCGCGCCCCGAGTTGCAGCCAGAGCCAGATCACCAGCCCCATCCAGGCGGTAGCCAGGCCAATCTGCGCCGATCCAACCAGCAACCACCGGCCGTCGATTCCCCCTAACCGGCCGCGCAACAGCCAGAGCAGCGCCGCCGTTTCAACCAGGGTCGCCAGCGAGTTGGCCAGCGCGAGACCGCCGTGGGGCATCCAGCCTAGTTGTTCAAACCAGCGGCTGAGGCCAATGCTGAGCAGCACGTTGAGGGTCATGGCTGCGCTGCCAATCAGCACCGGCGTCTTTGTATCGTGGAGCGCATAAAAGGCGCGCACCACGATCTCAAGACCAGCGTGCCCCACCAGGCCGATGGCATAGAACGCAAGCGCCCAGGCAACACTGTCCGTCGAACGAGAGTCGAATTCGCCCCGCTCAAAGAGCAATTGGACGATGGGCACACGCAGCAGCACCAGCCCGACCGACGCCGGCAGGGCCAGGTAGAGCACGCCGCGCAACGTAGCAGCGAGGGTGTGACGGACTGTGTCCGTCTCGCCCTTGGCCACCAATTCGGAAAAAGTGGGAAAAGCGGCAATGCCCACGGCCTGAGCAACCACCCCAAGCGGAAGCAGCATGACACGCATCGCGTAATCGAGGGCGCTAACCGCCCCCTCCCCAAAGGCCGAGGCAAGATTGGCGTTGACCCAAAAGTTGACCCGCGTCACCCCTAGCCCCACCACCCGGGGACCCATCAAACGCGCTACCTGGCGCACGGCCGCGTTGTCGAGCCCCAGGCCCGCCGTGTAGCGGGCGCCCCGGCCGCGCAGCCCCGGCAATTGAATCAGCAG
Source organism: uncultured Chloroflexia bacterium (assembly GCA_963695825.1). Lineage (GTDB taxonomy): Bacteria > Chloroflexota > Anaerolineae > Promineifilales > UBA4811 > CAVOHX01. The sequence continues at coordinate 66,111 of CAVOHX010000018.1, read as the reverse complement.
GTGCAAGGCAGCGCCGGCCACCACCCCAACCGCTACCCCGTGTATACCCATGGTGGGTGAGAGCAGAACCGCCCCACCGATGATACCCAGATTATAAAGGATCGGCGCGACAGCAGGCAGCACAAAGTGTTGCTGGGCGTTCAAAACCCCCATCAGCAACCCGCTGACGCCAAAGATCACCGTCGAGATGAGCATGATGCGCAACAGCTCGACCGTCAACGCCTGCCCCTCCGGCGTCATCTTGGGGACCAACAGCCGGGCGACGATCGGCTCTGCCAGAACGGCCGTGAGAATGGACAACAAAGTGATGACAACAAAGAGGAGGTTGGCCGCCTGGCTCGCCAGTCTCCACGCCCCGCGCCGGTTTCCGCGGGTGAGCAGGCCGGTAAAGACGGGGATAAAGGCCGAGGCCAGCGCCCCCCCGGCTACCACCAGGAAAAGCGTCTCCGGGACGACGTTGGCGGCCGCATAGGCGTCCATCGCCACAGTGGTGCCAAACATCTGCCCCACGATCACCTGGCGCGCCAGCCCGAACAGCCGGGCGACCGCGGTAGCGGCCATGACGATACCGGCCACGCGCACGATGCGGGTCCTTGGGAGTTGATCTGCCATCGGGCTGTATTGTATCGAGAAACAGGGCGGCGACAAAATCCCCCGGTGGAACGGGGAGGGGTCGGAGGGTGTCAGCACACCCCCCATACGCGTAGAGAGCCGGGTACGCCGACCCCGGCTCTCACCAAAAGGAGGAGAAGAAGAGATTTCACCCTTCGACTCTATTCTACACAATCCTATGTAAACTGCTGGACGCTCAGCACACTGCATGCCTACGCAAACCCTACGTTTGTGAAGCAGTATACAATTGAGACTGCCTGCCCCCACTGCGGCGAGTAACATTGCCGAATTTCGCAAGATGGGATACCATCCGATCCTGCTACGGAGGAAAGCTGCGCCAAGAACCTATCTGTTATGGAGGGAACCGATGACAACTGCAACCGCTGTCAAGAGAACCAGTCGGCGCGAACGATGGGCCTGGTATCTATACGATTTTGGCAACTCGGCATATGCGGCCGTCATTCTGCTTGCTGTCTATTCTGCCTACTATCAAGGCAAAGTGGTGGGCGGCGCCGAGGGCACGCGTCTGTGGGGGTTGGCGGTCGGCATCGCCATGTTGGCAGTAGCGATCACCTCACCGGTGCTGGGAGCCATCGCCGACTTTTCGGGAGCCAAAAAACGATTTCTCTTTGTCTATACAACCATCTCGGTGATCTTTACGGCGGCTCTCTTTTTCGCCACGCCCGGCAACGTGGTGGTGGGAACGCTCTTTTTCATCATGGCCGAGATTGGTTATCGCGGCGCTCAAGTCTTTTACAACGCCCTGCTGCCCGAGATTGCCCGGCCGCACGAGATGGGCCGCGTGTCTGGCTATGGGTGGGCCATCGGCACCGCCGGTGGTATTCTCTGCCTGGTCATCATCCTGCCGCTGATCCTCTTTTTGGGGGACAAGCCGGCCGACGACTCCCTGATCATCCGCCTGTCGCTGGTGATCACGGCCGTCTTTTGGGCCATTTCGGCCATTCCCATCTTTTTATGGTTGCGAGAGCGGGCCCAACCCAAGCCGCTGCCGGCCGGGCAGAACTATCTCACCGTCGCCTTTAAACAACTGGGCGAAACGATCCGCGCCGCGGGTCGTTTCAAAGAGTTTGTCAAATACATCATCTCCTTTCTAGTCTACAACGACGGCGTCATCATGGCCCTGGACTTTGCCGCTATCATCGGCGCAGTGCTCTATGGCATGGACGAACAGATGCTGATCATCTTTGTCATCGTGGTTCAAATCACCAACGTGGCCGGGGCATATGTGTTTGGCGAGTTGGTCGACCGCGCCGGCGGCAAACGCGCTCTGGTGATCTCTATCCTGCTGATGATCGCGGTGGTGATCTGGCTCTACTTTAATCAGACGCAGACCGGATTCTTTATAATCGGGGCGGTCGCCGGCTTTGCTATGGCGGGGGTCCAATCCGTCAGCCGGACAATGGTCACCATGTTCAGCCCTCCGGGCCAGAGCGCCGAGTTTTTTGGCTTTTTCGCGGTGGCTGGGCGCACTTCGTCTTTTATCGGACCGGCGGTTTATGGCCTCATCGCGGCCGGGGCGGCCAATTGGTACCAGGCGCAGGGGCAACTGGCCGAGGCGGCCGAGCAGGCCGGACAGCGTTTGGCCATCCTCTCCATCGGCGCCTTTTTGCTCCTCGGGTTGGCACTGCTCTTGCGGGTTGACGAGAAAAAGGCGCGTGAGGCAGTGGCTACGGCCCAGGAATAAACCTCTGATGCTTTTGCGCGACCCGGTCCCCCATGCGCAGAGTCCGCGCTAGCATTCATCTTTAGGAGAAACCCTTATGGCAGGTATCACCGGCGGCGAACTACTCCTCAAGTGCCTCAAGCAAGAGGGGATCCAGGTCATGTTTGGCGTGCTGGACGGCAGCTTTAACCCCTTTCTGGCCAAGCTGGACGAGTACGATATCCGCTTTGTCAACCCGCGCCACGAGGCGGCCGCCGCCCACATGGCAGAGGCCTGGAGCCGCGTGCGCGGCGAGCCGGCGGTTGTGATCGGCGGCATCGGGCCGGGCGCCGCCAATATGGTCTCGGGCGTCGTCACCGCCTATGCCGAAGGGCAGCCCGCTGATCGTCCTGAGCGGCCAGCGACGGCGCAACATCATCTATCCCGACCGAGGCGGCTCGTTCCAGAACGTCGACTTGCTCGGGCTATTCCGGCCGGTCACCAAGTGGAGCGCCGGGGTGCGCGAATGGCGCCGTCTGCCCGAGTTGATCCAGCGCGCCTTCCGCGAGGCGACCAGCGGCCGGCCGGGGCCCGTCTACCTCGAGATTCCCGAGGACGTCATGCGCGATGTAGGCGACCCCGAGTCGGTCAAGGTATGGCCGCCGTCCCAGTACCGGGCCGGAAAGGCTCGGAGCGGGCGACCCGGCCTTGATCGCCCAGGCAGCCGAGATGCTGGTAAACGCCGAGCGTCCCTTTATGCACGCCGGCGCCGGGGTCTCGTGGGGCCAGGCCTGGGACGAGTTTGTCGCCCTGGCCGACCATCTGGCGGCGGGCATGACCACCAGCCTGGGCGCGCGCGGCGTGGTGCCCGAGGATCACCCCCGCTACTTTCACCCGCTCAACCGCAACGCGCTGGAGGCTGCCCGCAGCGAGGCAGACGTGGTGCTGGTGGTCGGCGGGCGGATGGGCGAGCTGGACACCTGGGGCCGCGCCCCGTCGTGGGGCGACCCGGCCGAGCCAGAGAGTTATCCAGGTGGACGTTGAGCCGACCTCTATCGGCCTGAACCGGCCGGTGGACCTGGGCATTGTCGGCGATGCCCGGGCCGTACTGGCAGCTCTTCTGACCACCGTCCGGGAGCGAACCGGACCCAGGGCTGAGCACAGCGGGTTCGGGGCCTATCGGCAGCGATCAGCCTCAGGATGGCGAGAACGCCTGGAGCACACGCTCGAGATGGCGGGGCAAGGTATCAACCCGGGCCGCATGGTGCAGAGTTCGCGAGTTCTTTTCCCGCGATGCCATCACCGTCATGGACGGCGGCAACACCAGCCTGTGGACCGCCAGCTATAACCCGATCCTCGCGCCGCGCAGCTATCTGTACACGGCCAAATTCGGCCACCTGGGCACTGGCCTTGCCCTACGCCATCGGCGCCAAGCTGGCTGCGCCAGAGCGTCCAGTCTATCTGATCTCCGGCGATGGGGCGATCGGCTTTAACATTCAGGAACTGGAAACCGCGCGCCGCTACAACCTTCCGATCACGGTGATCGTCTCCTGCGACCAGGGCTGGGGGATGGAGCGTTCGTCGCAAATGTTCGCCCAGGTGGTCGCACGGGTGGGCCACATGGTCGAGTGCGACCTTTACCCCGAGACACGTTACGACCTGGTGGCCGAGGCGCTGGGTTGCCACGGCGAGTGGGTGGACCAGATAGAACAGCTCCGGCCGGCGCTCGAACGCGCCGCTGCCTCTGGTCGGCCGGCCTTGATTCAGGTGATGGTGGACCAAATGCTGAACATGGGTCCGCCCGGGGCGATGGAGTTCGGCGCCATGGTCTACCGGTCGGCCGACTGATGGTCGTGGGTCGAAAGAGAGCGAGCATGGTTGACCTCACAGACAGGGTGGCCCTGGTCACCGGTGCCGGGCGGAAGGGAGGCATCGGCGCCGCCGTCGCCCGGCGGCTGGCGGCCGCTGGCGCCGCGGTCGTGGTAGCCGACATCTGCGCGCCGCCATCGGACCTGCTCCACACCGGAAACCCTGGTTGGGAAGAGCTGGCAGCGGTCGCCGCCGAGCTCCAGGGGCTGGGGGCTCGGAGCCTCCCAGTAAAAATGGACGTGTCCAACGCCGCCTCGGTCATTGCAACGCTAGAGGCGACGAGGGAGCAGTTCGGCCGGTTGGACATCCTGGTGAACAACGCAGGCGCCGCCATTGGCCCCGGCCCGGTGGTCCAGATGGACGAGGCCGCGTGGCGCCGCACCCTGGAGATCAACGCTACCGGCACCTTTCTGTGCTGCAAACACGCGTTGCCGCTCATGCATGGAGGGAGGACGCGGCGGCCGGGTCGTCAACATGGCGTCGATTGCGGCCGACAAACCCAAGCCCTTTACTTCGGCGTACGCCGCCAGCAAGGCAGCCGTGGTCGCCCTCACCCGCGCGTTGGCCCAAGAGGTAGCGCAATTTGGCATCACCGTCAACGCCGTCCTGCCCGGCGACGTGGACACCGAGATGAAACAGTGGGGCTTGCAGCTCGAATCGGCCGTCACCGGGCAACCCTACGAGCAGGTGCTGGCGTCGGCAGTGGCGCGGATCCCCCTGGGCCGGCTGGTCCACCCGGACGAGGTGGCCCAACTGGTCGCCTTTCTGGCGTCGGACGATGCCAGGTTCATCACCGGTCAGGCGTACAACATCACCGGCGGCCGCGAGTTGACCTGACATGTCGATGGCTCAACTCGCGTTCCACCGCTACAAGAGCCAGGAGAGCTTGCAGCGGCGGATACAAGAACTGCGTGCCCAACTGGACGGCGCTGACCTGGCGCGCCTGGCGGACCTTGTCGGGGCCAGCTATCATCCCCAGGCCGGCGGCCGGGGAGAACTGAATCTGGTGGTCATGGAGACGCCGGTAGTGATCGTCATCCCCGAATTGGTGTCCCTCGATGGGGCGACCAGAGAGCCGGTCAACACCAACACCCAGGCGCTGCTCCTCTATCACCTCTGCAGCACCAACGGCGCGCCGGTCATCGGCCGCTGGGTCTCCTTTCGCGAACTGCCCGACGGGGGCTTTTACCACCAGGCGTTCCAGGGATACACCGGGCGCGAAATCGCCAAAAGATTCCAGAACGACCTGGGAGCCTTTGAACGCGCCGCCAGCCAGCTTGGTGGGCAACGCTACGAGGTGGGGGACGCAGCCTACACCTTTCGCGGGTTGCCCCGGGTGCCGGTCTTGGTGGTGTATTGGCTAGGCGATGAAGATTTTCCCCCCTCGGCGCGCATTCTATTCGATGCATCGGCCGGTCATCATCTACCGATCGACGCTTGCGCGCTGCTGGGCAGCACCCTGACCCGCCACCTCATCGGGTCCCGGCGCGATTAATCGGCCACCATCGGGCCGCGCGGCAACTCTACTTCGCTCAAGAGACCCAACTCGGCGATGGCGCCGACCAGATTCGACCAATCGGCCGTGCGCACGGTGACCGCCAACGGCCCGACTGCCTCTCCCAGCAAAGGTCGCACTTTGGGAGAAGCGCGAAGCTGCTCCAACACCTCGGGTTCTCGCACCTGCAACAGCGTTACCTGGCGCAGCCTCACTTGCGGACCGTGCTTTTCCCAGGATTCGATGCCTCGCTTGACCTGATCCGGCAGTGGGTGACCACTTCTGCTGGCCAGAAAAGCAAGCGCCCTTGACAACTGGATGCCCGCCTGCCGGCCACGCTCGAGCGACCGCGGCGTCAGCCGATAGCGATAGATCGCGCCGCCGGCTGCCACTGGCTCCCAGTCGGTCAACCGGGCCACCTGAAACCTCACCAGCCGGTTGACGGCAACCGGCACGATCACGGTGGCATCGGCGTTGATCCGGATGCGCACATCGGTGGGGCCTGGCGGAAATGGCCATGACCCCACCTGGGCAAAAGCGCTGCCGGCGGCCGTGGGACGGAAAGCGATCAGCTCCCCACGGCGGTCCTGTCCCAACTCGACCAGGCCCAACCAGAACGCCGGTCCGGTCACCATAAATCGCAACAATTCGCCTTCGATACGGTCCCAATTCTGAAAGCCGTGCAGATACTCGCCGGTTGCCGCGTCCCGCACATACCAGGTCTCGTATTCACTCGCCTGGCGCAGGAAATCAGGACGCGTGCGCTTGACACCGGCCAGCAAACTGGGCAACGACCACCAGGTGGCGCGGTCCAGGACGCCCAGAATTTCGATCAGCAGGTGACGCGGAGTGTGCGGATCATTGGACCAGCCGGTCGGTTCAGGCCGTATCTCCGACACATGCCACAGATCATTCCAGCGTTCGCTGTCGAGCCAGGCCTGCACGAGCGCGGCGGCTTGATGAGGATAGCTGCCTTGCAGCCAACTGCGCGCCTTGTTAGAGTCAGGGCGGATTACCTCGCCCGCTGTCGTTAGCAGGTCGATTTCCTGCAACAACGACCAGATCAGCTGTAGGCGGGCACGCTCCTTGTAACGCAAATAGGGAGATAATTGATCATAGGGCACGGCCGCATCCGGCTGCGCCGTGACAAGGTTACGCTGCACAAAGGCAAGCACAGTGCAACTGTCGTCTACCATGCCGACGGACGGCGTCTGGCGGCTCACTACCAGGACATCCTCTACCGCTTCCACCTGTGGAAGCGGCAGCTCGTGGCTGGTCGGCAGCGACAGCGCCTGGCACAGCTCGTCCGGCAAATACATGAACTCTTGGCTGCCAGATTCAGTTTGCTCAAACGCGCGAAAACCAAGCCCACGATACCAGAGTGCTTCGGCCGGGTTTCCAGGGCTGTCCCACGGCCGCTCGCGCTCCAGCCGTCCGGTGCCAAAGGTGCGGATCGCGCCGTGGATTCGGGCAAACGCCTCCAACGGCATCCGGCCGCCGGCTGCCGCTAGGCTCTCGATTGCATCCTGCTCTAGGGCTGGCAATTCGCCCACCTCGGCCGCCAGATCGGCCGCCAGCATAACCCCGGAGAGCTGCCTCGCTGCCTCGCGCCTCGCGAGGCCCGTCAAGTCAACTCCCCAGCTCTCTGCGATTGCTCTCAAGAGCGTCACACTGTGCTGTAGCAGGGAATACTGCAAGGAAGGCATCGCCGAATCGCTATTCCACTATGGGGCACGGTACTATCACACTATTATACTGGCTTTACACCCCCTGGTAAACATGATATACTGTGTTACGTCAAGCTGGATCGCTTGTTTGACCGGTTGCGCCAAACGGACTACAATAACCGAGGTGTGTGACCGGCGACGGGTGCCAGAGCCGGGTTCTGCTTACTGACGCTTGGCCATCGCCTCAATATGGATGACACTCAACAGACAGTAATGCTGGACAAAATCGCAGAGCGCATCCGCCGCCTGGGGGTTCCGGGCGTAGTGGGCGCCGTGTTGCAAGGAATGCGGCCCCTCGCTTTCATTGGCGGTCAGTTGTTATGGGTGGCGCAACCAGCGCTTAGCCCCTGGGTAGACCGGGACCAGTTGGCGGCCTATGCCTGGTTGCTGGAGCAGCCAGACTCGATTGATCTATTGCAGACTCGATTACAGAGGGACCCGACAGGATGATCACGATCACGCTTGGGTTGTTGGTGGTTTTGACCATGATCCTGTTGATCCCCCTGTTCACCCGGCGGATCAGAGACGGGCAGTTGGTCTACCTGAGGCATATCCCGGCCCTGGACAGTTTGCCCCACTTGGTGAGCCGGGCGGTCGAGAGCGGCCAGGTAGTGCACGTCTCCTTGGGCACCGGAGGGTTGACGGGGGCGACGACAGCGACAACCCTGGCCGGGCTGGCGGTGCTGGATTACATCGCCGAGCGGGGCGCCAGCAGCGGTGTACCCCCACTGGTCACGGTAGCCGACCCCCTGGTGTTGCCGGCCGCTCAGGACAGCGTGCGCCGGGCGTACGGCCGATACCATAGACCGGACGCGGCCGCCGGCGCGGCCGTGGAGATGATTGCGCCGCAGCCCACCATCTATGCGCTCGGTGCCTCTACCCATCTTGACCCCAAGGAAACGGCCGCCAACGTCATGATCGGCTCCTTTGGCCCAGAAGCTCTGTTGCTCGCCGAGCCCGGGGTGCATCGGGCAGGCGCACAGATTGCGGGCACTGACGACCCACAAGCAATGGCAATGCTTTCAGCCGTCTCTGACGACGCGGTGATCGGCGAGGAGGTCTTTGCCATGTCGGCTTATCTCGGCCGCAAGCCGGCTCACCTTGCCAGCCTGCAGGCTCAGGATGTCATGCGTATCGGCGTCATTGTTCTGATCCTAATCGCTGCGCTGCTGCGCACGATGGGTGTATCTCTGTTTTAGGAGGGCAGGCGGTGAAGCGGCGCATCCCAACTGCAGTAGCCATTGTATGCGGGCTAGTGACCTTGCTGGGGTACTTTAGCCCCGGCCTGCAGATTCACCTTGTCTTTGTACGTTGGGCAGCCGTACTCGGGGCCGTGGCGATGATATTGGGCATCCTCAACCTGGTGGGAGTGCACCTGCGGCGGGTCATGAACCAGGATCGAGACTGGCCCTATAGCCTGGCGCTGATTATGTCAGCTCTCATCGTCATACTGATCGCGCTGATTGAGGGCCAGGGGCCCAGCGGCGCGGTGTTGAACTGGGTTTTTCACTCGGTCCTCGCGCCATTGGAGGCAGCGGCCGCCTCTTTGCTGGTCTTTTTCCTGGTGGCGGCCGCGTTTCGCGCTATGCGCCTGCAACCGTCACTCACCACCTTTGTGTTCGTGATCACTATTGTGCTTGTCCTACTCAGCGCGCTGGCTCTTCCGGGTGATCTGGGGCAGATTTTGGGCACCATGCGAGTGTGGTTGGTGCATATCTTTGCCACCGCAGGTGCGCGAGGTATGCTCTTGGGGGTGGCCTTGGGGATCGTCGCTACCGGTGTGCGGGTGTTGCTCGGGATAGACCGACCACACAGCGAGCGGGAGTCGTAACTGATGCCAGTGCTGTGTCCAAACTGCTCAAGCCCGAACAGCGAGCGAAGCAAATTCTGCAACTCTTGTGGCAACAAGCTGGCTCCCGATATGGCTGGACGCTGCCCCGCGTGCGACGCACCAAACCCTCCGACCAACATCTTTTGTGACGACTGCGGGGCCCGATTGGTGCCGACCCGATCATCCGTGGAAGACACGCCCGACTCGATGGCCGACACTTCCGGCGAGAGTTCGGTGCGTGGATTATCCCTTCCCAGCCGCGAACCAGCAGACGATGAAGAAGCATCTGACTGGCTCACCCAATTACGCGCCGGCTTTGGCCGATCTGAGGTAGAGTCCGATCACGAGACTGGCGAATCAGAGGATGAACAATCCGGCGACCTGCCAGAAGAGAGCATCCCGATTGGCTCCGCGACGTTACAGAAAAGCACGACTTGCCTCAGACTGCTGATGATCTGGAAGAACAGACGGCCGGTGCGGAAACGCCGCCAGACGAGGTTCCTTCATGGCTCGAGGAGATTGAATCGGCAAGGCCTTTGGCTGAGGTCAGCCCTTTCCTGCCCGATGTGATCGACGAAACCCTGGACGCAGTTGAGCCGCCCGAGTCTCACAAAGACGTCGAATCCCGCCCCGAGGTAGATATTGAATTGCCAATCGAGGGCGTCTCCGATGTCGGCGGCGACGATGGTGAGGCTGGCGAGCTGCCATCATGGCTCGATCAATTGTCAACCGAGTTCACAGCCCAGGCAGAGCCAACTACACCCACCGCGGCCGACGAGTTGCCCTCCTGGCTCGACGAGCTGGCCGGCGTGGACGGCGCCGATGAGAAAGCGGCCGTATCTGGACCGACCGGCGAGCTACCTTCCTGGCTCAAGAAATTGGCGGGCAAAGAACAGAAGGATGCGCCGACCGAGTCTTCGTCCGCCAGCGAGCTACCTTCCTGGCTCGACGAACTGGGACCTGAAGAAGAGAAAGAAGAGCCGGCCCTCCCCTCCCCTGTGAGCGAACTTCCCTCCTGGCTCGACGAACTGGGACCTGAAGAAGAGAAAGAAGAGCCGGCCCTGCCCTCGCCGGCCGGCGGATTCACGTCCTGGCTGGACGAGCTAGCCGATCAGGGTGCAATCAGGGCCAGAGAAGACGGTCTGCCCCTGGCTGGCTCCCCAGAGCAGCAGGACGAGGACGACCTCTTCAAGTCGGGCCAACTGCCTGCCTGGCTCGAAGAAATCGCCGAGTTGGACCCCGACTCGGGGGGCCCTGAACTGGCCCCACCCTCCCCGCTTTCACCAGATCAAGGCCAGGGGGATCAGGCCACGCCCCCATTGAGGAAGCGCGTGCCGCTACCTTCTCACCTCAGGAGGCCGGAGCGCTGACAGATTGGCTGGGGGCTACTGCTCCGCTCGCGGACGGCCAATCACTTCCCAAGAGAGCGTTACAAGGAACTGGGCCACTAGTCCCCCCTGAACTGCCGGACTGGCTGGCGGCGGTAAGCCAACCGCTGTCGGCCGACCTGCCTGACTGGCTCACCGAGGAGGAGGAAGAAGCCTTCACGCCGGTGGCCGAGGCACCAGCCGTAGATTTAGCGAGCGAGCTCGAGCCGGGCGCAGTGCCGCCCTGGCTGGCAGCAGAGACGGCCGAATCGCAGATCGAGGAGGCGATTGACGCAACGGCGGACGAACCGCCCGACTGGACGCCAGAGGCCGCTGAACTCGAGTTGGCGCCGGCAGAGTTGCCCGATTGGCTCGTCCGCCTCGACAGCCTCGACCAGGCTGGGGAAATGGTTACTCTACAACCCCCAGCGGCCGACCTCGGCTGGACTATTGACGCGAGAGAGAGCCTGGCCCAGGCGGACATACCCGACTGGTTGCAGGCCCTGCGCCCGCGGGAGGCGATGGAGGGGTTGCTGGAAGTGGGCGCCGCCGTCCATCTCGAGCCGGCCGAAGAGGGCGGCCCCCTGGATGGCCTTCGTGGCGGTTTGATGGCCGAACCGCTGGTCACTGCTGCCCCGACTAGCAGACCGCTGCCCAAGTTTGTGGTCACCGAACAGCAACAGGCTCACGCACAGGTTCTGGAGAGGATCGTCCACACCGGGCCGGCGGCCAAGCCGCCGCCGCCGGCCACACGGCGGGTGTGGGGTTGGCTCGAGCAGAGCGCAATCCCGCTGCTCGTGTTGTTGGCGGTGTTGCTGCCGGTTTCGCTCGGCAGTCCGTTATTGAACCTGGGCGGCAACACATCCGTCTCTACAACAATATTAGATACTTACCGGCTGTTGGATAGCCTGGCCGACGACTCGCTGGTGATTGTGGCGTTTGACTATACACTGGCGGTAGCCGGCGAACTAGAGCCAGTCTCCACCGCCTTGCTGGAGCACATCCTGCACCGCGAGGGACGCATTCTGACGGTCAGCACGACGCCGGTGGGCCCCGAGATCGCCCGGAGAGTCCTGGACGAACTGGCAGCAGAACGTGGGTATGTCTATGGGGATGACTACCTGCATCTCGGCTTTATCCCCGGCGGCGCTGTCGGCCTGCAGGCATTCGCGGCCGACCCCTGGCGGCTTTTCCCCGGCGCCGACTATATGGGGCAAGTTGAAACGGCGCGAAACGCCGCGGCCGCCACCGGCCTCAGTCGATCGCTGGCAGAGGTCGATCTGATCCTGGTCCTGACCTCTGAAAGGGATGACCTGGTGGGATGGATCGAGCAGGTTGGGCGATTGGTGGGCACGAGCAAGGTACCCATTGCGGCCGGGGTAAGCGCCAGCCTGGAACCCTGGGCGCGGCCTTATGCATCAAGCCGCCCGCGGCAGCTGAGTGGGCTGGTCCATGGAATCCCGGGGGCGGCTCAGTACGAGCTTCAGATGGCGCTCACTGCCGGCGCCGAATCCACCACCGACTCGATCCGCCTACGTGACAGCCAGGCCGTGGCCCTGATTGTCATCATCCTGTTTGTCGATATCGGCCTGTTGTGGGGCGCCTTGCAGGCCCTCGGGCCGGCTTTGTCCCGCCGGCCGGCGGCCGGTGCTCGTACGAAAGGGGGACGGGGCGATGAGTGAGGCCGTCGTGCAGGCACTGGGAATCGCGCTGGGCTTTGTGCTCACGCTCATGATCTTTAGCTACTTGTTGGGAGACAACCCGCTGTTCCGCCTGGCGGTCTATGTACTAGTGGGGGTTGGCGCCGGTTACGCGGCCGTCGTTCTCGCCTACGCTGTGATCATCCCCCAACTGGTCGCTCCAGTTGAAAGACTCTGGTCAGGCGCGGCCGCGGGCGTAGAGGACCAGATCCAGCCCCTTGTGATCCTATTGGCGTTTCTCCTGCTTCTCAAGCTCTCACCGCGCACTGCGCCGCTGGGGAACACGGCGATGGCGTTCGTCATCGGGGTTGGCGCCGCTGTCGCTGTTGGCGGCGCCATACTGGGCACCCTGTTGCCGCAGATCAGCGCCACCGCACTGCCGCTGTTTCCAGACGCTGGCGCCGGAGTATTGCCTGACAGCGGCGCGCTGGCGAACGCGCTGGCAGCGCTCGTCGTAATCACCGGCACGACCAGTACCCTGCTCTATTTTCACTTTACCGCCCGGCCGGTCAGCGAGGGGCAGACCCAGCGTCCAGAATGGCTGCGGCCCATTGCCTGGATCGGGCAAGTGTTTCTCACGATCGCGTTTGGCTCCCTCTTTGCCGGCGCGTTGATCGCCAGCCTCTCGGTGCTGACCGAGCGCATGCAGTTCCTGGTCTTGGCGCCCGGTGAGTTGCTGCGCCTGTTGAATCTGGGTGGTGGCTGATGAGTGAACAGGGTTTGCGCGAAACAGTGCTCATAGCCGACTGCGGCAACACGACAACGCGCGTGGCCCTGCTGGATATCGTCGGCGGCCGCTACCGGTTCATCGCCAGCGGGCAGGCGCCTTCGACGGCTGAGCCCCCGTCCGGCGACATCAACATCGGCCTTTTTCACGCAATCCGCGAGCTAGAGGCTGTCACCGGCCGGCAAATCATTGGCTCCAAGGGTCAGTTGCTGATCCCATCTCAACAAGTCAGCGGAGTTGACACTTTTGTGGCTACCACTAGCGCCGCACCCGCGCTGAGAACCGTGCTGGTCGGATTGACAGACGATTTCAGCCTGGCAAGCGCGCGACGAGTGGCGCAGACTACCTACTGCACCATCGTAGATGTGCTGGGACTGGCCGATACCCGGCAGGTAGACCAACAGATTCGGGCGCTGATCGACCAAAAGCCGGATGTTGTTCTAATCACCGGCGGCACGGACGATGGCGCCAGCGACCGGGTGCTCAAGCTCACCGAAACTATCTCGCTGGCGCTGGCTCTGTTGGATCAGCAAATCAGTCCACCGACAGTAATTTATGCTGGCAATGCGTCGTTGCGTCCGGTTGTAGCCGAGAGATTGAACCAGGCGCAATTGCGGGTGGCAGAGAATGTGCGCCCGCAGGTGGATGTCGAATATCTGGATTCGGCCAAGGCTGAACTGTGCGCACTCTATGAAACCTCGAGGTTGTTCGAACTTCCCGGAGCAGAAGAGCTAAACAATCTTGCCCAGGGGGGGCTGATGACCACGGCCAAGGCGTTTGGCCGGACTGTCCAGTACCTGGGGGCGGTTCTAGGCCGCCAAGGCAACGTCATCGGGGTAGACGTAGGAAGCGCGACGGTGACGATGGCGGCGGTGGTCGGCCGCGAACTTCAGTTGACCGTTCGCGGCGACCTGGGTATGGGGCACCACCTGCCTCACCTGCTGGAGCAGATTAGCCTGCAGCGGGTCATGCGGTGGCTACCCCAACGGGTGTCGGAAAGCGAGCTGAGAAGCTTTGTTGCCAACAAGGCCTTGTTCCCGCATGCGGTCCCCTTGACGGCTCAGCAAATACAGATCGAGCTGGCGCTGGCCCGCGAGCTGATCGGCGTCATGTTGCCTGTCACATTTCCGGGACGATTTGACCAGACAGGCAATGGCCTGCTCCATCCAGTGGAGATGATTCTGGCGAGTGGCGCGACGTTGGTAAACATAGCCCGACCCGGACAGGCTGCGCTGGCCCTACTCGACGCTTTACAACCTGTCGGCCTGTGCACCCTGACCCTGGACTCGCAAGGGCTGGCGCCCGCGTTGGGCGCGGTGGCTGGCGTGCTACCCGTCGCGGCCGTTCAAGTCATCGAGTCAGGGGCGTTTCGAGAGCTGGGCGGTGTGATCGCTCCGATAGGGCAGGCGTCCCCGGGAGAGGTGATACTCCATCTCAAGATGATCTATGAGAGCGGAAGCGAGCTAGAGGTAGAGGTCGAGTTCGGGTCATTGGAGGTATTACCGCTGCCAGCCGGCCAGTCGGCCGAGCTGCAATTGCGCCCTCAGAGGCGGTTCGACGTGGGCGCCGGCCCCGGCCGAAGCGCTCGCCGGCGGGTATTCGGGGGGGGCGTGGGGCTGATTGTGGATGCCCGCGGCCGGCCGCTGCAACTCCCGGAAGACGCCGCCGAACGGGAGATCAAGGTGCAACAATGGCTCTGGGATATGGGAGGCTAGTGTAAGTCGCGAGATCTACCCACCTCAGACCCACGTTTTGCCCCTCACATCCATTCGCAGGGAACGCACCCTTTTGTGGCATGGGGAGGTATTGGTTGGGACCAGGCAACACGTGAGCCCAAGCGATGTGGTAGCGCGCGCCGATCAGCCTCAGCCTCCGTTGATACTCGATGTCGCGACGAACCTGAATTTCGCCCCTGGTGAGGTGGCAAAACACTGTCTGAAACATGCCAATGATGTGGTGCGACAGGGAGAGACCATCGCCGAGAGCAAGACGGGACTGTGGCGCAAACGAAAGGTCGTCTCTCCGGTTGACGGCACCGTGTTGGTGGTTGACAGCGGGCGGGTTGTAATCCGGCCGAGGCCAAAACTATTCGAGTTGCGGGCGTTGCTCTCGGGCATGGTCTCCACGATCACCCCCGGCTATGGCGTCACCATTGAAACGCCCGGCGCCCTGATCCAAGGCGTCTGGGGATCTGGCAAAGAGGGCTACGGCGTGCTCAAGATGGGCGTCACCGAACCGGATACCGCGATGAGCGGGGATCTGATCGAAGTGGCGCACCACGGCACAATCCTGGTATGCGGCGCCTCTCTGAACATGGACCTACTGACCAGAGCGCAAGAGATGCACGTGCGCGGCCTGATTGTCGGCGGGGTGCCGGCCGAGTTGAGCCAACACGTGAGGCGTCAACTGCTGCCAGTTATTGCCACCGAAGGGATGGGCCACATTCCCATGTCGTCGGTCATCTTTGATCTGCTGCAAGCCAATGAAGGACGCGAGGCCATGATGCTGGCGCTAACCCCGGGTCGCTGGCAGTCAGACCGGCCCGAGTTGGTGATTCCTTTGCCGACATCATCCTCCCCCGATGTGCCCCCAAAGTTGGGGGTGCCACTGACCGCAGGACTCAGGGTGCGGGTCAGGCGCGCCTGGGGAGCAGTGGGCACGGTCCACCACGTGTACCACGAGCCTCGTGCGGTGGAGAGCGGTGTCAAATATGCAGGAGTGGATGTACAATTGGAGGACGGGACCTTGATGTTCGTCCCGTACGTGAATCTGGACGTGATCGGTAACTAGCGGCCGTGGGCAAAGAGCCCTCAGTCCCTACAGGTGATGGGAGGTCATCATGGCAGACGACTTTATCGTAGAAGAAGAGTCCTCTAATCGAACGTTCCTTTACGCTGTTGGAGGCATGGCGGCACTCCTGGTTATCGGGATAGTGGCGATCGTCATCCTCGTCGTTGCCGGGCGCGGCGGCAACGGGAGTGCAGACATCATTGCCACCAACGAGGCCATTGCAGCCGCCAATGAACGGGTAACTCAAACCGTGGCTGCGATGGAAACCGAAGCTGCCTACACACCAACCCCGACGAGGGTGCCGCCGACGGCAACTCAGATACCCACATATACGCCGTCGCCGCCCCCGCCGTCGTTGACGCCCACTTCGGTGGCTCAGACGCCGCTGCCGCCTGATGTGGAGGGAGGCGCTGGTACGCCCGAAGGAGGTCCTGCAACTGCAGACCCGTTGGCTTCGCCGTCGCCGACCACAATGGGTCCTGGCGGTGGAGAGCTGCCGGTGAGTGGGCTCGGGATGTGGGGGGCGATCATTGCAGCCGCTGCGTTGGTCGTCGTCATTGTGCTGGCGCGCCGGTTCCGACCGGCCGTCTAGGCAAATCGCGTACCCGGTCAGGTAACGGCCGACGAGAGACTCACCCGCCGGCCGTTACTTGCTGTTGGCGCTGATCCCATGGAATCATTACATCTCCGGCAGGGGGACTATCACCATGTCCTCGATTGTGTCAAGACCGGGCTGAGTTGCTCCATCGTCGGCCTCAGCAACACGGGCAAGTCCATGCTGTTGCGCGACCTGGCTGCCAGCACTGCCGACCTGCCACAGACGTTCGTCTATGTAGACTGCAACCTGATGCTGGCGGCCACGGACCAGGGCTTTTACGAAGCCGTGCTGCGCGCGCTCCAGGAAACCCTGGGCCGCAAGGGCAATGACATTGCGGCTGGTCTGCTCGATGATCTGAACGCTTGCTACCAGCGAACGGTGCAACCGCAAAGCCCCTTTCTCGTCCCCCTCGGTTTTAACGACGCCATCATGCACACTTGCCAGGCGCTCTTGGGAGGCATCGTGCTGCTGCTTGACGAGTTTGACGAAGCATACGCTACACTGGACAGCAGGGTCTTTTTGAACCTGCGCGCTTTGCACGACAAATACCTGAGCCGATTGGTCTATGTTACCGCCACGGTGGAGCCTCTGCGAAACATTCGCTCCGACCCCACCATTGAGGAGTTTCACGAGCTACTGACCCATCACGAGCAAAGTTTGACAATGCTTTCCAAGCCAGATTCTGCAGCGCTGGCTCACAGCTTGGCGACTCGTCTGAGCGCCGAGCTAGATCAGGAAGAGACCGACTATATCTGGCGCCAGTCAGGCGGGCATCCCGGTCTGCTGACGGCCGTAGCCCAGCTACTGGTCCAGTTAGAAGCAGGCGCACCAGAGCTCTATCGGCAACAAGGGTTGGCTCTGGTTACGCAGCAGTTGGATGACAGCGATACAGCCCAGTCCGAATGCGTCAAGCTTTGGGATCAGCTATCGGAAGCCGAACAAGACAGTCTGCTCCGCTTTGCCACCGAAGGAGCGGCCGGTTTGACAGCATCAGCAACCGCCTCGCTGCAGTATCGAGGGATCCTGACCGGGGACCAGCAGCCACACCTGTTTGGCCGCCGGTTTGCCGCCTTTGTACAGCGCCGGCGACGGACCGAGCATGATTATCCCGAAGGTATATGGGTGGACGTTGACGCCGGTGAAGCATGGGTAGACGGGGACCCGGTCGCCACCCTGACCGAGTTGGAGTACCGCCTGCTCCAGACCCTGTACGGCCGGCTTGGCAAACTGTGCGACAAGTACTTGATCGTGGAATCAGTTTGGGGACAAGAGTACATCGACACGGTCGACGACGCGAGAATCGAAAAGCTCATCAGCCGGCTGCGGAGCAAGATCGAGCCAGACCCCAGAGAACCTCAGTACCTGGTGACCGTCCGCGGCCGCGGGTACCGGCTTTTGCAGCATCCGGCCCAAGAGTCGCCTGGTTAAACAGCGCTGGCTGGCGCGGGGCAGTTCAGACCCGGCGCCAACGCCGATTTTGCGCCCCGTCCCCAGAGGTCAAGAACGACTCCACGGCCCGCTCTGACCTCGGCTGGGGTAAGCAGGCGGTGTTCGACACCCGAGACTGACTTGTCAGTTGACCGTCAGAACCGAGTCATGGTATAAAAGGGAAATGGGTTATAGTCTGCATGTGAGTCGTGTTAAATAAAGAGGAGACTGCACAATGGCATCGTTGATAGAAAAGGTTCAGACGCTGATTTCGGCCAATTTGCACGCCATGGTTGACAAGGCTCTCGAGTCCAACTCGGTGGCGGTGATGGACGAGTACATTCGCCAGGCCGACGACAACCTCGAAAAACTAGAGGACACTGTGGTGACGGTCGGCGGGACCGTCAAGACCATGAAACGCAAGTGGGAGCAGTATGAAGCCGAGGCCGAGAAATTGGATCGGAGCATCGACACCCTGTTATTGCAGGGCAAGCGCGAGCTGGCGGCCGCGGCGCAGACACGCCTCAACTCTACCCGCCGCATAGCGGCCGACTATGAGGCCCAATGGCGCGAGCAGCAAAAGCAATACGAGCAGTTGCTAGGAGCCCGCCGCAAGTTGGAGGCCAAGCTGACCACCATCCGCCAGGAGCGTGAGCACCTGCAGGCGCTGCTCGAGCTCGCCAAATCCAAGGAAATCGCCGTCAAGGCTATCAAGTCCTTGGACGATCTGGCTGGCGTGGGCGACGCGGACATTGCTCGCATTGGCGAATCGATCCGGGCGCGGCTCGACAGGGCGACGGCTCAGACCGAGATGTACGCCGGCCGCCTCGATGCGCAGATGGACGAGGTGCTAGAGACAGGTGAGATCGACATCCAGTTGGCCGAGCGCATGCGCCGCCTGGGCATGCAGGATGTTTCTATCGAGTGACGTTCGCAGCCGCTTGTCTTTCCGTCGCTCCGCCAGAGGAGTAAGAGATGAACCGTACCCGTTGGATCTTTTTTGCCATCGTTGGACTGGCTGTGGCGCTGGTCATCGCCGGCGTGTTGGTCTTTGTGATCCTCCCCGCGCAGGATGTAGGCACAACCATCGCCGGTGAAGAAATCGACCTCAGCCAGCCAGTTGATGTGACCGTAGTGACGGCGCTCTCTATCGAGCCGTGGGTGCGGGAGGCGGCCGTCCAGTTTAACCAGGAAGAACATATCCTCGAGGATACCGGTCAGACCATACACGTCACGATCATTCCTATGGACGGGTTGGCAGCCAAGAGCAAATTCGAGCGCGACGAGATGGATCCCGTCCCCACCGCCTGGATACCGGATAGCCGCTACCTCACCGAGTTGGTGAACGCCAGTTTCAAGGAGAGGCTGGGGCGAGATGTATTCCTCACCGACGGCGAGTACCGGGGCCGGCCGATCGCCATCACGTTGTTGGCCTGGGGCATCTATGAAAGCCGGGCGCTTGCTTTGGAGCAAACCTATGGGACCATCAACTGGCAAGTGATCCACGACGCGGCCGTCAACGCCGAGGGTTGGGACGCGCTTGGCGGGCAGGAAGAGTGGGGCTTTTTCAAACTGGCCATCTCTAACCCGCGAAAAAACGTCAGCGGCCTGGGCGCCATGGTGGCCGCCGCCGGCGAGTATTACAGCCAGACGAGCATTGGGGTGGACGAGGCCAACAGCAATGACTTTCAGAGCTGGCTGGCAGAGATCATGAGCTCCATGAGCGACCTGAGCGGGGGCACCTATACCGTGCAGGACCTGGCTCTTTTTGGATACACCACGGGTGACGCGGGACAACTCTTGGAAAGCGATCTACTGCTCAACATGGAGGGCATCCAGACCCGGTGGGCGGACCCCTTGCGCATCGTCTATCCCGAATATGTCACCTGGTTCGATTTCCCCTTTACCGTCTGGATTGGACCCGAGACGACGGCCGACCAAAAGAACGGCGCACTGGTCTTTGAAGAGTTTCTGCTCTCCGAACCGATCCAGGGTCGCGCCCTGGCATACGGGCTCCGGCCGGTGAGCCCCAACGTCCCGGTGGACGGGCCCGCCAGCCTTTTCACTCGCTGGCAGTCCCAGGGAGCGCAGGTGGTCGTGCCACGTACAACTGCTATGCGGCCGCCCGATCGCCAGGTGTTGCAGGACTTGCTGCGCTTCTTTGACCTGCGGGTCGCCGGCCAATGAGCGGGCGGTCACTGGTATCCGGTCAAACGATCACTGACCCAAGGTTCCTGATTCCAGCGACTGACGCGGAGCGATAAAATGTCCAGAACCAAGATTCCTCCTCGCAGACAGAGGACGCCGACCGTCATGATCGGTGTCCTGCTGGGCTTGCTCATATTGGTCTTTGTCAGCAGTTGTCTCTGCTGGGCGATCTACAGGGCATCACCAGCACACGGGACCTGCTGGATGACACCGCCGAGGAGCAGACCAGCGCCGGCGGAAACGCTGCGCGTTGCCTACTCGCCGGAGAAAGAGGCGCTCTTTGTCCAATTGGTGAACGACTATAACGCCACCAACCCGGCGCTGCGCATCCAGCCCCTACGGGTAGAGCCGGAGGGCATGGTGCAGGGGGCGCTCAACGGCGAATTCGAGGCGATAAGCCCGGATAGCTCGATCTGGCTCCGCCAGCTCGACCAACTGTATGCCGAGCAGGTTTCGGACCCCAGCGCGTTCCTCGTCAGCCAGACTCGATACTATGCCATCTCGCCCGTGGTCATCGCCATGTGGAAAGACGCGGCCCGCGAACTTGGCTGGCCAGACAAAGCTATCGGCTGGAACGACCTGGTGAACCACGCTATCGCCAACCCGGACTTTCCTGGAGCCACCCCTCAACCGCTTCCGCCTCGGGCCTACTGGCCACGCTGGCCGAGTTCTACGCCGCGGCCGGGGTGACGCGCGGGCTGACGGCCGAGGACCTGCAACAAGCCCGAGACCATCGCCCGCCTGCAAGAGATGGAAAGCACGGTCAGCTACTACGGCGAGGGCGAATGGGCCACTGCGCAGCAGGTAAACTCGCGGGCCGGGACTATCTGGACGCCTTTGTCGCTCAGGAGCAATTGGTCGTCTGGCTCAACCAGCAAGGCCACGAGATCGTTGCCATCTATCCGGTCGGAGGGCTCGCTGTGGAGGATCACCCCCTGGCGCTGATCGAAGTGCCCGGAGCCTGAGCGACGAGCAACGGCTGGCCTTTGAGGCCTTTGCCGCCTACCTGCGAGTCGGACCGGGCCCAGAACCAGGTGCTCGCCAACGGATACCGGCCGGCGGATCTGAGCCTCGATCTGCAAGGGACGCCGATTCGCCGCTGACCGCCGCCAACGGCGTCGACCCGGATCAGCCCGCGCACCACCCTCCAACTCCCGGGCGCCCAGGTCATCGATCAGGTGCGCAACGTCTGGTGGCTCATCAAGCGCAAGACCAACGTCTACCTGGTGGTAGACACCTCTGGCAGCATGGACGGCGAAAAACTGACCAACGTCCAGGAAGCGCTTGCTGCCTTTATCAGCCAGATCGAGGGCGCCGACGAGCGGGTGGGCCTGATCGAGTTCTGGGGAGGCGTGGACGTCCTGGTGCCTCTCACCCGTCTGGGCGACACCCGGGCCGCGTCTGCTGCGCTCCATCAGCGCCCTGGAGGCGGGCGGCGACACCGCCTTGCTGGACGGCGTCGCGTCTGGCCTACCGGGAATTACAGCGCCTGAACGACCCGGACCGCATCAACGCCATCATAGTGATGACCGACGGACAGGAGAACGCCTCCAAGATCAGCATCTGGGATTTGCAGGAACAGTTCGGTCAGCGGCAACCAGACCGGGGTGCCGGTGGTCATCTTCGCCATCGCCTACGGCCACGACGCCGACTATGACACCCTGGAAAAGCTGGCGGAACCCACCGGCGGGCAGGTGCGCGAGGGGACCGTCGAGACCATCCGCGAGCTATACAAGATCCTGTCCACCTACTTTACCTAGGATCGAGACCAGGCAACGAGCAGGCACGATGGATCACGGAGAGACCCGTCGGGACTGAAGAGCAGATGTCAAAAGCCAAGCAGGACATCCGCGCAACGCGCAATGCGCGAGATGATCATCCACTCGTTCTTCGATTGGAAGAGCGCGGTCGTGCGTGGCGCTGGTCATCGTGCTGAGCTTCTGTGACCTGGCTTCGATCAGACGGATGCATTTCCACCCTGGCTGGTCGCCGCCTGGCCCGTCTTTGGCGTGGCCTCCGAGATCGCGCTGGCCTGGAGCAATCTCAACGACCCGGCTTTTGGCCGCAAGGTGGTGGCGTGACATGCTGCGGGAAGAGTTTAACCCGCAACGCCTCCAACGCCGGGACCTGCGCCAGTGGGTGGATCAGGCGCTCGACTATCGCAGCCGCATCGAGACCAATATCCGCGAGACCCGCGACGGCTTGCTCAAAGACCACCTGCTGGACGTGGCCGACGAGATCGAACAGTGGATACGCAACGTCTACCAGATCACCAGCCGGCTGGACCGCTACAAGTCTGACGACGTCATCCGGAACGACCGGCAGGCGGTCCCGATGCGCATCGCCAACCTGGAACAGGAACTGGCTAAAGAAAGAGACGCTGCTATCCGCGCCCAGATTGAGCGCACGTCTGCAGGACAAACGCACCCAGTTGGCGCACCTGGAGCAATTGGATAGCTCCATGCAACGGGCGGAACTGCAATTAGAAAGCACCCTCTCCGCGCTGGGAACGGTGTACTCTCAGACGCTGCTGGTGGGCGCCAAAGAGATCGACAGCGGCCGTGCTCAACGGCTGCGCCAGGACATCGCCGACCAGGTGCAAGGCCTGGAGGATATCCTCACTACGATGGACCAGGTCTATCTGGACTCGGCCGCCGCGCCCTAGCCATCGAGGAGGTGGTATGGAGATCATTGATTCCGGCATTGGCGAAATGATTCAGCCACCCGATCTGGAGGCGTTTCGTGAGTGGAACCGCACTCACAAACCCCGCACCCTGATCGACAAGCGGATGACCGAGAAAGAAGCGATCGCTCGTTTTGTCAAGGATGGCGATTATATCGGGACCGAGCTTTACGGCACGGTCCGGGCGCCCATGTCTCTCTCCAACGAGCTGATCCGCCAGGGCAAGAAGGATCTGCGGGTCGCCGGGCAGGGGGTGCTGGAACTGGATATGTGGTTGACGGCCGGGCTGGTGAAAAAGCTGGACGTGACCTATATCGGCATGGAACTCTATGGCGTCTCGCATGGGCTCCGTCGGGCGGTAGAGGGCGGTCAGATCGACGCGGTGACCGAGTGGAGCAACGCCGGCATCACCTGGCGTTTCAAGGCAACCAGCATTGGCGCTCCGTTCCTCCCGGTGCGCACCATGCTGGGCACCGACACGTTCAAATACAGCGCCGCCAAGGTGACCAAGTGCCCCTTTACCGGGCACACCGTCTGCCTGATTCCGGCGCTGGTTCTCGACGTCGGTTTGATCCACGTTCATCGTGCGGACATGTACGGCAACTGCCAGATCGACGGGATCAGCGGCTTTGCCTTTGAGATGTCCCGTGCGTGCAAGCGGCTGATCATCAGCGCCGAGGAGATCGTGTCGAACGACGAAATCCGGCGCTATCCCGATCGGACGATCATCCCCTATTACCTGGTCGACGCGGTCGTGCACGCGCCCTTTGGCTCCCATCCGGGCGAGATGGCCTACCTTTACACGCGGGATGAGCCCATGTATCAGGAATGGATCAAGGCCAACGAAACGGCCGCGGGCGGTCAAGCATACCTGGACAAATACGTCTATGGGGTAGCTGACCATCAGGCGTATCTCGCGCTGATCGGACAGGAACGCCTCAACCAACTCGTGGAGATGCGGGAGAAGCGAGAATGAGCGACTATAGCCCAAACGAATTGCTGATCTGCGTGACCGCCCGCCTGTTTGAGAATGGCAAAACCTGCTTTATCGGCACCGGCATCCCGATGCTGGCGGCCTCCCTCGCCCAGCGGCTCTATGCCCCGGACCTCATCGCCGTGTTTGAATTTGGCGGCACCGGCGCGCTATTGGAGGAACTGCCGGTTTCGGTGGGCGGGGTGCGGACATTTCGCAAAGCGTTGGCGGCGACGGGGATCTGTGACGTGATGGAGACCGCTCAGCGCGGCTTTATCGACTATGGTTTCCTGGGCGGCGCCCAGATCGATCCCTATGGCAACCTCAATAGCACCGTGATCGGAGACTATAACGCGCCAAAAGTGCGCCTGCCGGGCAGCGGCGGCGGCAACGACGTCGGTTCCTTTTGCTGGCAGACGATCGCCCTCATGCGCCACGACAAACGCCGTTTCGTACCCAAGGTGGATTTCGTCACCACGCCGGGCTACCTGACGGGATTCGGCGCCCGGGAAGCGGCCGGCCTGCCCGCCAATACGGGTCCGCTGGCGGTCATCAGCACCTTGGCCACAATGGGTTTTGATGCAGAGACCTGTCGCATGCGACTGGACGCCTTGCACCCCGGCGTGACCGTGGAGCAGGTGGTCGCTAACACGGGTTTCGAGCTTTTGATCGCCCAGGAGGTGCAGCGCAACGCCCCGCCAACGGCGGATGAGCTGCGCGTCCTGCGGGAGGAGATCGACCCAACGAGGCTCTACATCTAGAGCCTCATCCTGATCATTCTAATCTGAGGTCAAACTATGCGCAATAGAGTGCTGACTGGGCTACTGGTCATCCTGCTGCTGAGCGGCTGCGGGGGCGTCAAGGAGCCCACCAAAGGTGACATAACTGTCTACGTTACCGTACCGTTGTCTGGCTTTCAAGCGAACGGCGGTCAGACCGTCGTCGGTGGCGCCAAGCTGGCGGCCGAGCACATCAACCGCGAGGGAGGCGTGCTGGGCTACAGAGTCGTCATTGAGGCAGTGGACGACGAGAGTGACTCGGACGTCGCGCTAGGGGTAGCAGAGCAGATCGCGGCCGAGATCGCGGCCGGCAAGCGCGTCCTCGGCGTCGTAGGACACCTCAACAGCGGGCAGACCATCGCCGCCATGGAGATATACAAGGATCTGCCCATCAACGTGGTCACGCCCACTGCCAGCAATCCATCCCTGACCGCCAGCGGTTACCGCAACTTTTTCCGGGTGAACGCCAACGACGAGGTTCAGGCCCGAGTGGACGCCGAGTTCCTGGTGAACCGCTTGGGCGCCGGCCGGGTCGCCATCCTGCACAACGACGACACCTATGGCATTGACCTGGCGAACCTGATGGCGGCCGAACTGGAGAGACTGGGCGCCGAAGCGGTGCTGAATCTGCAGATTCCCATCGGCCCGCCCGATCCCAACCCCGCGGCCGGCGAGGGTGACCCTCTATTCTATGCCGACCGAGGTCGGCCAAACCGTGGCTGCAGCCCCGGACGCGATCTTTTACGCTGGCTACGAGATCGAATGCCCCTATCTGCGCTTTGACCTGGCCCAAGTCGATGCGCGCGGACGATTCCGTTCCTGGCCTCCGACGGCTGCTTTTCTCGGCCGCCATCGAATCAGACGATTCGCTGCACGCGGCCGAGTTTGCCGCCGCCACCGAGGACATGTACGTCAGCGGCTTTGGACCCGAACCGCGGGCGACGGTGGACAAGCAGTGGATCCGAGACTATCAGCAGGTGGACCATCGCAACCCGGACACCTATAGCATCAACGGGTACCTGGCGGTTCGGGTCCTGGCAGAAGCCGCCCGGAGGCCAAGAGCATCGACCAGGCGCCGGTCTCGGACGCCTTGCGAGCTCTCGATTACGAATCGATCATCGGCGTCCTGCAATACCGGGACAACGGCGACCTGGCCAACCCAACCATCTATGTCTTTCAGGTGCGAAACGGGACGTTTGTCCAGGTATTTCCGGAGTAGGATTACCCCGCAGGCGCCAGTTGTCCTGGTACCTTATGACCAGGATTGGGCCACCACCGCCTGCAATTTCTCGGCAAAACGGGCATAGCTGCGCGCCAGGTGGCTGTTGGGCAAGGCGCTCACCACCGGCAGTCCACGCTCAAAAGCTACCAACGCCTCTTCCTGGGCAATGGGGATCACGGCGTCCAGCTTGACGCGCAACGTGTGCTCCAGCATATCTGGGGTGAGCGCCCCAGTGACGTCACGCCGTTGTATCATTGTCACGCTGATGCGCTCGCGGGCGATCTTGAGATCGGCCAGCGCCTCCAGGGCGTGTTCGGTGAGGGCAAACGCAACCCGGTCCGCGCCCGAGACCAGCACGACGTGATCGCTCCTAATCAAGAGTGGAAACTTGTCGGCCGCAACCCCGGATCCCAAATCAAGCAATATCAGGTCTGCCAGCGGCCTCAGATGCTGCAGCGCCGCTTCTACCTGGGGCACTGTGGGTAGCCGGCGCTCACCCTCTGCCATGAGCAGCACACAGAGTTGGTCCGAATAGGGTATCAGGGCATCTTGAACGATCTGCGCTGTCAGCTCATCTTGGTCGATTGTCCAAGGCGAGGGGGCAGCGGTTGACGCGTTCAAGCCCAGGTGCAGCACGATCGAGCCCAAACCCAGGTTCATGTCCGCCAAAATAATCGGCGCATCCTGAGCCAGAGCGGCCGCAGTGTTGATCACCAGAGTAGTCACTCCGACGCCGCCCTTGCACCCCCAGAACCCAACCACCCGCCCTTTGCGCGCCACGGGAAGCGACTGTGGGACGGCCTCTACTAGTTCCGTCTGGCGCTCCGTCGCCAGCCGAATCGCAGCCTGGAGACGGTCATCCAGCTCGTTGCTCAGGATCGGCTTGGTCAAATAGTCATCTGCGCCGGCCTCAAAGCCGCGCGCCTTGTGCTCGGCGCTGGTGGCGGCCGAGAATAGAATCACCGGCAGGTGCCAGAGTTGGGAATCCCTCCGCACCGCCTCGGTCAGCTGGTAGCCATCCATCTGCGGCATCAGCACGTCCACCAAGAGGAGGTCTGGCGGGTTCGCCCGGGCCAGTTTTAACGCTTCCGCGCCCCCGGCGGCTGTCGTCACCTCGTAGCCCCGTTTTCGCAGCATGAAATCAATGTAAATGAGGGTATCCGGATTGTCGTCAACGAATAGAATGTTGATTGCCATCAGTCCGAGCGCGCTCCTCCAGGTCGAATTCCGGTGGTATTGTAGCATGGACAGGGTGGATTTGCTATACTTTGAACCGTGTCCAGACAGAGAGCAAACTCGTTAAGCGGTTCCGAGTGGCTGCGCTACTCGATCAGTGTGTGGGAAGACATTCGCAAGACCCCCCAAGAGGCCTCCCTGGGGCACCCGGCCCTGTTCCCGGTTATGCTGGTGGACCGCCTGCTGCAGTGTTTTGCTCAGGAGAGCGACCAGGTGGTGCTGGACCCCTTTGCGGGCAGCGGCTCCACGCTGCTGGCGGCGTGCGGCCGCGGCCTCCGGGCGATCGGGCTCGACATTTCGCCCGATTATGTCGCCCTCGCCAGGCAACGCCTGAGCGCCGCCGGTTTGCGGGAAGGGCCATTGGATCACGGCCGGCTGACAGACGTCGATTTCAGCCTGCTGCAGGCCAGCGCCCGTCAGGTGAGCGCCTTGCTGGCGCCCGAGAGCGTTGACCTGTGCATCACCTCGCCCCCCTACTGGAACATCCTGCGCCAGCGACGCACCGCAGACGGCAAAGAGGCCCGCTACTATGGCGACATGGAGGCCAACCTCGGCCTGATTGGCGGCTATGACAGCTTTATGGCGTCACTGGGGGAAATCCTGGGCCAGGTTCACACGGTACTCCGGCCGGGAGGGTACTGCTGCATTGTGGTCATGGACCTGCGCAAAGGGGCTTGCTTCTATCCGTTGCACCAGGACGTCGCCGACCTGATGCGGAGCCTGGGGTTCAAATACGACGACCTGATCATCTGGGACCGACGCGCCGAGTACAATAACCTGCGGCCGCTGGGATATCCCTACAAATTCCGCATCAACAAGGTGCACGAGTTCATCCTGATCTTTGAGAAACCCCCGAGCGGCCGGCCGAGCCACGACCCAGAGCGCTAGCAGCTCTCTCCGTGAGCGATCCGCTCGCCGTAGGATAACATCGCCTTGGTAACCTCGGCATCGGGCGATTCGGCGTAAACACGCAGCACCGGCTCGGTACCTGATGGACGGATCAACAACCAGCCATCATCAGCCATCAAGTATTTGACGCCGTCGATGGTCGTTACATCCTGCACCGCCACCCCGCCGATGGAGGCTGGCGGACACTCCGTCAGACGGCGCACCATCTCGGTCTTGGAGATCGGCTGGCGAAGACGCAGATCCGCGCGCTGGTAATGAGCAGGGCCAACATCGTCGAGGAGGTCCGCGACCAGTTCGGCCAGGGGTACCCCGGCAGCGGCAACCACCTCTAGCAGGAGCAACCCCATCAAGATCCCATCCCCCTCAGGAATGTGCCCCTTGATGCTCATACCGCCGGACTCTTCGCCTCCCATGAGAACGGTGTCGTTGAGAATGAGCTCGGCGATGTGGTTAAAGCCGACCGGGGTCTCGTAGAGGGGGAGATCGTAGCGCTTTGCCAGGCGGTCCACCATCCTGGTCGTAGAGACGGTGCGCACTATGGCGCCCCGCCACCCCCGTTTGTCAAGCAGATAGCGGAGAATCAGCGCAAAGATTCGGTGCGGGTCCACAAAGTCGCCCCGATTGTCCACGGCGCCGATCCGATCAGCGTCTCCGTCGGTAGCGACACCCACCGATCCCAGGCCATTCTGTATGGCGGCTGACAGCGCCCTCAGGTACCGGGCGATCGGTTCAGGGTGAATACCGCCAAAGCCTGGATTCATCTCGCCGCGAATCTCGTGCACGTGGCAGCGGGTCCGTGCAAGCACCTCCTTGAACGCGCCTCGCCCCGATCCGTACATGGGATCCGCCACAATCCGCAATTCGCCGCCGGATATCACGTCCAGATCCACGAGCGTGCCGAGGTGCTCGTAGTAGGCCCAGGCAGGGTCAAACTTGCGAATCAACTCCTGGCGTGCGGCGACCTCCAGGTCGATCAGATTCGGACCGTGCATGCTCTCCTGGTTGCGCTCGAGAAAGGTCTCCACCCGGCGGCCCTGGTGGGGGGACGCCGAACCTCCATAAGGAGCCTTGAGCTTGATGCCATTGTAGCGGGGCGCGTTGTGGCTCGCGGTGATGACAATGCCGGCGGCCGCCTTTTTGTGAACGACCGCAAAAGATATCGCTGGGGTGGGTGTGTCCGCCCGTGTAAGCCAGGCGATGATGCCGTTGCCCGCCATCACCCGGGCAACCTCGGCCGCATAGCGATCCGACAAGAAACGCGTATCATAGCCGATCACCACCTCGGGGCTGCCTCCCGGGTGCTCGACCAGGATCATGTCGGCGATCGCCTGGGCCACCAGGCGCAGGTTATGAAAGGTGAACGTATCGCTGATGACGGCTCGCCATCCGTCAGTGCCAAACCTGATGGTCATCCTGCCTCCTGGGGTGGACTAGACTGCTGCAATTGTAGCAGAGAGTGGCGAACCGAACAGCAGTTGCGTGCCAGGGTGATGGGGTTGCGTTTCGCGAGCCAGCCGGTCAGGCTGCAAAGCGAACCGAGGCAATGGGCGGGAAATGCTGACCGACGCAGATCCACCCCTCGCCGCCATCCTCTGACACAAAGAGGTTGCCGGTCGTGGTGCCAAAGGCTAGCGTCTCTCCCGACAGGTCGAGCCCATGGCGGTACACCAGATCGTAGCACCCCTCTTGCGGTAGCCCGCGCCGGAACGTTGTCCAGCTCTGGCCCCCGTCATCGGTGCGGCTGACGCAAAGCGCCCGGTCCACGGGAAGACGCAGCTCATCGCTGACCGCCGGCACCACCCAGGCCCGGTTGGGATCGTCCGGATCGGCCGCGATGGCAAATCCAAAGACCGCTGGTCCATCCTTCTCGGACACGTCGCGCCACATGCGGCCGCCATCCTCACTTCGAAAGACGCCACAGTGATTCTGCTGCCACAACACGTCCGGCGCCTGCGCGCACATCGCCAGCAAGTGAGGGTCGTGCCCTACCTCGGCGTGGGGATCAGGCAGAAAGGTCGCCAGCAGCCCGCTGTTCCGTGGCTGCCAGTTCTCTCCGCCGTCGGTGGTTTCAAAGACGCCGCCGCAACTGATCCCCACCAGTACCCTTTGGTGATTCCGTGGGTCCACGATGACCGAGTGGATGCCGGGGTCATTGCGGCCGCCGCCAAACCAGTGTCCCGGCCGAGAGGGATGGTTCCACAACCCAGTCACCAGTTCATAATGCTCGCCGCCGTCGTGGCTGACAAACAGCCCACCCGGGTCGGTGCCTGCGTAAAGCCGCTCGGGTTCGTTCGCCCCGCCGGGCGCCAGCACCCAGAGGTAGTTCAACTTGGCCGGACTGTTCTCGGCGACTTGGGCGCCAGACGGGTACCTGGGAGCCGGCACCTCTTCCCATGTCTCGCCGCCATCTCGGGAGCGCTGCAACTTGGGTCCCCAATGGTCGGTGTCCAGGCAGGCCCACAGCACATTGGTGCGCGGATCCCGCATGGCATACGACACCGAGATGCCAGCAAAAGCCTCTGTCTCGAGTTGCCAGCCGCGGCGCCGCGGCTTTAGTATAAGCAGCCCTTTTCGGGTGCCCAAAATGAGTTCCTTCCTGGTAGCGTTCATGGCCTCCTCGCCTGATGTTCCTCAAGGGTCAACCCGCCTCGCGGCCGCCCGACAGCGCCTGCATGATAAAGACCTGGCTGTCAGCGCCCACCGCGTCCGAAAGATGCAGCCGATCGCCAATCAACTCGCCATCCACAAAGACATTCACGTGCTGTCGCAGCGCACCGCCGTCATCGAGGATATAGTCTCTCAACCCGGGAAAAGATTCGCCCAGGGAGCGGATCACAGCCGCCACCGTGCCCGCCTCCACCTGGATGGGTCCCTCATCGAGATGTGGAAGAAAGCGGCGCAGGTGTCGGGTCAATCGGACGGTTACCATCTTGGCTCCTGCATGAAATAAACGTGGCCGGCCTGTCAATGTCCACGCACAATAAAGCAGACTGTTATGATTATAATACACCAGACCGTCCCGCCGGTCAATGCTACCCGCGCGTTTCGCGCGCCTACCTTGCCATATGGAACCCTGCCATTATAATCGTGCATCGTGGGCCGGCGCGGGCCGGCGCTCAAGAGACAGGACATGATGTGAACGTAATCCATCCACAGAACATCGATATACGACCCACCGACGTCTTGATCGCCCAGTACCTCGGCCGGCGGCAATCGTTTCCACCTGCCCTGGTGCGCTCGGCCGAACAGGCCGTCCTGATAGCGGAGGAGCTGATCACGCCGGCCGCCGTCTATGACGAGTTCCCTGTACAGGGCATCGAGGGGGAGACTCTGGTGCTGGAGGTCAACGAATCGCTTGCCCACGTGCAAGTCGGTCACAAGATTGACCTGCTCCACCCGGCCGAGCGGGTGCTGGTCGCCGTGGACACTATAGGCCCGGCGCTCGAAAAGCGAGTGGAGGAATTGCAGTCCGGCGGTCAACCCCTGGACGCCTATATGCTGGACAGCGTCGGCGTTGTGGCGCTGGGCGCCGTCGGTGAGGAACTCCGCAAGGTGGTCCAGCAGCGGGCAGCCGATCTGGGATGGGGGGTAAGCGCCGCGCTGGCCCCCGGGTCGTTGGTGGGATGGCAGCTCAGGGGGCAGCGCGAGCTCTGCGGAATGCTACCCTTGGAGGCGATTGGTGTGCAGTTGAGCACGAGTTATGTCCTGCAGCCACACAAGTCGGCCTCTATGCTGGTGGGCATGGGACCCGGATATGAATCACGCCACGTGGGCTCGGTGTGCCGTTTTTGCTCGCTGGCTGGTAGCTGTTGGAGACAAAGGAAGACAACGTGACCATTGCTCTGGGAATTGACACCGGGGGCACGTACACCGACGCGGTCTTGGTCCGGCACGAGGACGCTAAAGTTATTGGGAGCGCCAAATCGCTGACCACGCGCCGGGATCTGTCCATCGGCATTGGCAAGGCAGTTTCGGCGGTCCTGGAACAGGTGACCCTGAAGCCGGCCGAGATCGACCTGGTGGCGCTGTCCACGACGCTGGCAACCAACGCCATTGTCGAGGGGCAGGGCAGCTCGGTCTGCCTGCTCCTGATCGGTTACGACCCCGACCTGATCCGGCAATATGGCTTTGAGCGCGATTTGGTGACTCAGGACGTCGTGTATATCGCCGGCGGCCATGATGTAGTGGGAAACGAGGCTCAGCGCTTGGACGAGGCGGCCGTGCGCGAGGCGATCCAAGCCCGCATCGGCAAGGTCGAGGCGGTGGCAGTCTCGGGATATTTCAGTGTGCGCAACCCGGACCACGAGTTGCGCGCCCGCCAATTGGTCGCCGATGTATCGGCCGAGGCGGGCCTCCCCCTGCCGGTCACCTGCGGCCACGAGCTGACCAGCCGCCTCAACTCGGTGCGGCGGGCCACCACCGCCGCGCTCAACGCCCGGCTCATTCCCCTGCTCCAGGAGCTGATCGGCACCGTGCGCAGCACTCTGGACGAGATTGGGGTCCGCGCGCCGCTAATGGTGGTCAAGGGAGATGGCTCGTTGGTCAAGTCTGGTTGGGCGCTGCGCCGACCCATCGAGACCATCCTCTCTGGACCGGCCGCCAGCGTCGTCGGCGCCTGGTACCTGGCCGGCCGTCAAGATGTGTGGGTGGTGGACGTCGGCGGCACGACCACCGACATTGCTGCGCTCCGCGACGGCCGACCCCGGCTCAATCCAAAAGGCGCCCGGGTCGGCCAGTGGCAGACCATGGTCCAAGCGGTCGATGTGCACACGGTCGGGTTGGGAGGCGACAGCGAGGTCCGCCTGGGTGGCGATGGCGTGCTCGACGAGATGGCAATTGGCCCACGGCGTATCGTTCCCCTCAGCCTGCTTGCCAGCGAACACCCCGACGTGGTTCGCCAACTGGAGGTGCAGCTGACCGAGCGGCCGTCGGCCGATCTGGCCGGACAGTTTGTCATTCTGAACCGCCGGCCGGGCCGGGCGCTGTTGGAGGAGGACCTCCAACTGCTCTCCTACCTCCAGGACGGCCCACAGCCGCTACCCGTGCTCATACGCCGCATGCGCTATGGTGCTCTGGCGCGGCGGCAGATCCAGCGGTTGGAGGCCGAGCGATTGGTGTTGCGCGTCGGCTTTACCCCCACCGATGCCTTGCACGTGCTTGGCCGTTTTTGCCCCTGGAACAGCGCGGCGGCTCGCCTAGGCGCCGAGATCCTGGCGACCCAAGCTGGCCTCGCGGTGGACGCCTTTTGCGAAAAGGTGGTAGAAGGCGTGTCCAGCCGCGTCTCCGCCGAGTTGGTCAGCAAAGTATTGGCCGACGAAGCGACCTTGCCGGACTGGGAACAAGAACCAACCGCCAGGTCTCTGCTCAGGCGGGCGCTGGAAACACGGCCGAGCGCGGATCTGCGCTGCCAGTTGACGTTGGGCCGGCCGGTGGTCGCCATTGGCGCTCCGGTAGAGGCTTACTTTCCCAGGGTATCAGAACAGCTCCACACGGAACTGGTCATCCCCCCGCACGCAGCGGTGGCCAATGCGGTCGGCGCGGTGGTTGGAGGGGTCGTGCAACAAATGCGGGTGATGATCCATCCGATCGACGGCGATGAGCTGTTTCGCGTTCACCTCTTTGACGGGGTGCACGACTTGAGCAATTTGACGGCCGCGATCGAGCACGCCCAAGGCAGCGTGCCAGATCACCTCCGGTCATTGGCGCAGCAGGCAGGCGCCGAGCAGGTAGAGATCACGATGGTGCGCCAAGATAAACGCGCCCCGGTCCGTGGAGGCTGGGGGCAGGACATATTCCTGGAGACAGAGCTGACCTTCACCGCCGTCGGCCGGCCCAGCCTGGCGCGCGAAACCTCAACCTAGAGGATAATGCGAGCATCCAAAGCGCAGCAGCCGCCGGGTTCATGAAACACCCGTAGCGGGTTGATATCCAGCTCTTTGATCTCCTGCACTTCGGTCAGCAGCTGAGAGAGTCGCAACAGCGCGTCCACCACGGCCTCAATATCCGAACGTTTGTGACCGCGCGCCCCCTGCAGAATGGGCGCCCCCCGCAGTTGCTCGATCATCTCCTCCGCCTCCGCGCGGCCGATGGGCGCCACCCGCACGGCGACCTCTTCCAATATCTCGACAAAGATGCCACCCAGGCCCACCAACACCACCGGTCCGAACTGCGGGTCCTGGCGGCCGCCCAGGATCAGCTCCCGGCCGCCGGTGACCATGGGCTGCACCAGCACCCCATCCAGCTTGGCCTCCGGATACGCCTGGTGAATCCGCGCCATCATGTCCTCAAACGCTGCCGCGACGGCCGGGCCGTTGCGCAGGTTTAGCTGCACACCCCCGACGTCCGACTTGTGCGATATCTGCTCGGCGATCACCTTGATCGCCACCGGGTAGCCCATCCGTTCGGCGGCCGCCAGCGCCTCCTCGACCGTCGTCGCCCTTTCCCCACGGGCGGTCGGAATGCCGTAATGCTCCAACACCTGCATCGCCTCGGAGAGCAACAAATCACGCCCTTCTGCTCGTGCCGTTTCGATCAAAGTGCGGACCCCTTCCCGGTTCACCTCAAAGATCGGCACGTCCAACGCCTGGCGAATCTCCAGGCGTTGGCAGTAGTGATGGTGACTCATCTCCAGGGCGCGAATTGTCTCCACCACCTGGGTAAAGATGGGAAAGTCATAGGTCTGTTTCAGGTAATGGACCTCTTGCGCGGCTGCCGATATATAGAATGCCACTGGTTTGTTATATCGGCGCACCATCTCGATCAGCCGTTCCAGCAATGCCCGGCTTGCCTCCCGTTCGGCCTCCGAAATGGAGGTGTGTAAAAAGACGATCCCATCCACCCCCTCTAGCTGCAGTGTCCGCTCGATGATCTGGGCATACACCTCCAGATCAAAGAGGTCGCCCAGATCGAGCGGGTTGGTCAGCCTGATGACCGAGGCGCGAAAGTGTTTTTCGATCTCGCGTAAAAAGCTCTCAGGAAAGGGGGCCAGATCAAAACCCGACAACTCGCAGGCGTCGGCCGCAATCACAGCGTGGCCTCCCGAGCGCGAGATGATGGCCAGGTTGTTCCCACACATCGGCGGCAGGCGCAGGCATTTTAGATTATTGCCCAGGCTGGTGGCGTCGTGAACCCGGATGATGCCCGCCTGTTCAAAGGCCGCCTCCACCACCTTGTCGTCGCTCGAGAGCGAGGCCGTGTGGGAGGCGGCGATGTCATGCCCCAGCCGGCCGATGTTGGACTTGAAGGCCAGGATAGGTTTGGAAGAACTCCGAGCAATCTCCATCAAACGCCGGCCGTTGCGCATGCTCTCCAGATAGAGAAAGATGAGGTGAGTTCCCGGATCATCGACCAGGTAATCCAGTATGTCCTCGGCGTCCACGTTGAGCATATTGCCCACCGATACAAACTTGTTGAGGCCCACCCCTTCATTCGCCATCAGGTTGAGCGCGCTCATTCCCACCCCGCCGCTTTGGGAAATGAGCGACACATCGCCCCGCTTGACAAATCGCTTTAGCCGTGGAAAGGGGACGCAGAAACCGTTCTCCAGGTTGATGATGCCGATGCAGTTGGGGCCGACAAAGCGGATGTCATATTTGGCCGCCACCTGTTGCATGGCCTCCTCCAGGTCGCGGCCCTGGTCGCCGTATTCGCGAAAGCCGGCCGTCTCGACGATGGCCCGCCGGATGCCCTTTTGCCCACACGCTTCCAGGATGCCCGGCACGGTGTTGGCGGGGGTCAGGACGACCGCCAGGTCCACGTGATCGGGGATATCCCCCACGGAATGGTAGATGCGGCGGGTCTCGATGACGCCGCCACTGGGTCCTACCGCGTATACGATGCCGTCAAAGCCATACTCGATCAAATTGGCGACAATGTTCCGCCCCAGGTTGTCAGGCTTGGCCGAGACGCCGATGACTGCAACGCTGCGGGGATAGAAAAGCTCGTCCATGGTGCCTCCTTGGTGACTGTCTGGTGCTATTATATCCGGTCTGGCAGAATTGCCATGCGGGCGCCGCTGGTTATAATTGCCCCCATGTTGACCAGCGCCGATCTGCGGGACTTTATCGACAAACACGGAATTCCGGCTCGGATCGTTCTTCCATCAAGCGCGACGCCCACCGTCCCAGCGGCGGCCGAAGCGATGGGCGTGAGCCCAGAGGCGATCATCAAGTCGGTCCTCTTTATCATCCAGGGCAGCCAGCCCTTGTTGGTCATCGCCAACGGCGAACGACTCATCAGCCAGCGATCTCTTGCCGACCAGTTGGCCGTGGGCAAGCGGCAGGTCAAGATCGCCAGGCCGGAACAGGTCCTGAACTGGACGGGTTACCCGGTGGGCGGGGTTCCCCCGTTTGGACATCTAAAGCCGCTGCCCACCTGGATCGATCCCGGGGTGTTGGAGCAAGAGATCATCTACGGTGGCGGCGGCGAGTCGGCCGCCCTCATCCAGATGCGCGTGGCCGACCTGGTGCCACTGACCAATGCGCAGGTAATCCAGGTATGCGACTGACGCGACGAGGGCTGGTTGTGCTGGCGGCCGGCGTGCTTGGAGTGGGAGCGCTCGTATGGCGGCAGGTGCGGGCGAGCCAGGACCTACTTGGCTGGTTCATTGATCCTGGCGCCAGGTCAGATTTGATGGCCCACGCTGACCTGGCTCCTTGCCCCGGCGCGCCGTTCATTCTCCCCAGTTCCGGGTTTGTAGGGCTCCTGTGGGCCGATACCCGGCTGCCCTATAGCCAGTTCTCGCAGCACAGCGGGATCGACATATTTGGCGACGGTGTAGCGGGGCAGATACCAGTGTATGCTGCCTATGATGGCTACCTGACCCGCCTGGCGCATTGGAAGAGCGCCGTCATCATCCGCCATCCGCAAGATCCGCTGACGCCCTCGCGTCAGATCTGGACCTATTACGCCCATATGGCGAGCGAACAGGGTGACAGCTTTATAGTTGACGCGTTTCCACCGGGTAGCTCGGAAGTGCCTGTAAAGCAGGGCGCCCTGCTGGGATACCAGGGTGATTACAACGGAGGCAACGGCCGGGTTGGGCTACACCTGCACTTTTCCATCGTGCGGGACAGTGGGGCCGGGCAGTTCCTGAACGAGACCAGCGTCAAGAACACGCTGGATCCATCGCCCTATCTGGGGATGCAAGTCAGTTTCGCCTGCGCTCGAGGGGTGCCCCAATGCACGACGGACCTGGCATGCCGCTGATGGCCTGAGCCAGAAGGTAGGGCACGCTACCATGCAGGACCATAGCGCACAAGTGGTGATCGTCGGCGCCGGGCCGGCCGGTAGCGCCGCGGCGGCGGCTCTGGCAGCGCAAGACGTGGATGTGTTGCTGCTGGACCGCGCCTCCTTTCCCCGCGCCAAGACGTGCGGCGACGGTCTGACGCCCCGATCCGTCCAGGCCTTGAGCGAGATGGGGCTTTTGAACCAGGTCCAAGAGGCCGGGGCGTTGCGCATCCGTGGGATCCGACTGCACGCCCCCGACGGCCGGCGACTGGCTGTGGATTTTGACGAGCTACAGACAGAGATGCCCGATTTTGGCCTGACCATCCCGCGGCGGACGCTGGATAACCTACTCCTCAAGCACGCTCGGGCGTCGGGCGCCCGCTTTGTGGGCGAATTCCACGTCCGGGATCTGCTGACGGAACGCGCCAAGTTCGTTGGCGTTAGCGGCCAAGTGGCAGGCGAGCCGGCGACAGTGCGCGCTCCTTTGACCTTATTGGCTACCGGCGCCGGAATGCGGCTTGTGCAGCAGGCCGGTCTGTTGGCGAAAACGCCGCTGGTAACCCGCGCGGCTCGCTCCTATTTCAAAGGGCTGACGGCGCCGGACCCGGTCTTTCGGTTTTTCTTTGATCGCACGGTCTTGCCTGGCTATGGTTGGATCTTTCCCATGAGCGGGCAGCGGGCCAACGTCGGCGCCGGATTCTTTCCGAGCGGACGGTTTCGAACCCGACCAGCCCATCCGCAGCGCCTGTTGGACGGCTTTCTCGCCCACAACCTCCAGGCTCAGACCCAGTTGGCGGGCGCCAGGCGGGTTGATGGCGCCAAGAGCTACCCTCTGAGAGCCGACTTTGGCAGCCTACCGACCCAGCGGGACGGCCTGCTGCTTATTGGGGAGGCGGCCGGCCTGGTAAACCCAATCAACGGCGAGGGGGTGGATTACGCCCTCGAATCCGGCCTGCTGGCGGCCGAGATTTGCGCTGGCGCGGTCAAGGATGGGGACCTGTCGCCCGGCCGGCTGTCGATCTATGGAGAACAACTCCAAGCACGATACCTCACCCTGTTTCGTTACCTGGTACGGATGCGAGACTGGTACGTTCGAGAAGGTATGCTCAACCTGATCGTGCGCAAAGCCGAGAGACGGCCCCGTCTCCGATACCTGTTCGTGCAGCGCAGCCCTGGGCGTGATT
The DNA here is from genome assembly GCA_963695825.1 of uncultured Chloroflexia bacterium. Classification (GTDB taxonomy): domain Bacteria; phylum Chloroflexota; class Anaerolineae; order Promineifilales; family UBA4811; genus CAVOHX01. Next base: position 27,882 of record CAVOHX010000018.1, on the reverse strand, counting down.
GATCCCCGGGAGGGTGTTTCCCTGCGAACGCTGGCGGAAATTCTACTCTGAGGGATAAGAAAAGGGAAGCGTCAGGGTGGGGGGAACCCTGAACGCTTCCGAGGGGAACCAATGGACTTGGGCGGGGGGAACCCTTTATAGCGCCCATCGGTTACTGTCCACTAGTTTACCATATCCCGGCGAAATGGCAAATGACCAGGACAAGAGTAACCTGGACAGCCTACGTGTCGTTGGCTATAATCTTCATAGCCTACAAAGTAAGGATTTGTTAACCTTCGACAGAGGAACTTGGAATTTGGTGGTGAAAACGATGAATACTTATCCCAATTACACCAGGACCCGCAGTCGTCAACTCGTTGCCATCTTGATGGTGGCCCTTCTGGCAGGAGTCTCTCTCCTGGCGGCATACTCCAGCAGACCGACCCACGCTGCTTCTGGCGTCGCCGGGACAGTAGACACGCAGCCCACGTACCTGAGCTGCCGGTACGGCACTACCGTCAAGACCACCGCGCAAAAGGACTGGCTGGATGAACTCGGCGCCGGCTGGTTTATCAACCACGGCGTGAACCGGCCGCCGGTACCCCCGGGCATCGAGTACATGGCCGTCATTTGGGTAGAGCAGGACGAGGATCAATACGGTAACTACCTCCCTACCTACTGGACGGACCCGCGCTCTGACCGAGGCCGAGCTGGGTGACCGGATTGCGGCGTGGCCCGGCCGCATTTGGATCGTGGGCAACGAGGTCGAACGCGGGCCTAACCCCGGCTCGCTCGAGGGCCCCCAGGGCGACACCCATCCGGAGGTGTACGCGCAGGCTTATCACGACGTCTATCATTTCATCAAGCAGCGCGACCGCACCGCCCAGGTCTCCCCTTCCGCGCTGGTGGAGGTGACCCCCGCCCGCCTGCAGTACCTCGACATCGTCTGGAATACCTATCGGTCGATGTACGGTCACGACATGCCGGTGGATCTCTGGACGATGCACCTCTACGTGTTGTCAGAAGCTCATGCGAACGGGCAGCCCAACGACGTCGCCAGCATCCCGCTGGGCGTCGACCCGGCCCTCGCCATCGCGAGACAGCGGGGGCAACCCGGCTAACTGTTCGCGCGACGACGTGTACTGCATTGCAGAACACGACAACATGGCGGCGTTTGCGCAACAGGTAGTCCGCATGCGCACCTGGATGAAGAACCACGGGCAGCAGGACAGACCGCTGGTGATCACCGAGTACTCGATCTTGTACCCCTTTGTGATAGATTGAGGCCCTCCCCCCGTGTATTTTTATGACGAATACGGGAATCGCTTCACCCAGGATCGAGTGACGGACTTTTTGAACGCGTCCACCCATTACCTCGAGACCGCCACTAGTTCCAGCCTGGGATACCCAAAGGACGGCAATCGCCTGGTGCAACAGTGGAACTGGTACAGCATCAATGCCCGCAGCCTTTTCGTGGGGATCGTTAGCAACCTGGTCAGCGATAATGATCAGTTGACGCAGCCGGGGCAGGCGTTCCAGGACGCGGTGGATGGCCTAGCGCCGGTGGTGAACCTCTTCCCCGACCAGGCCGGTCACCTGCCAGCCTGGGTCTCGAACCCATCGGGGACGACCGACGTGACCTTGTCGGTCCGTCTACGCAACGGCGGCAACAAGGCGATCATTGCGCCCTTTACGGTCACCTTTTACCGTGACGCGAACCTTACGCAACCCATTGGCTCGGCAGTGGTAGACGGCATCGGTGGGTGTTCTGTCCCGGTCGAGCTCGCATTTGCCCGGTGGAGAGGTCTAGGGGTGGGCGAACATCGTTTCTGGGCCAAAGTAGACAGCGCGAACGTCATCGGCGAAAACAATGAAGGCGACAATGTCATGAGCGGGGTCGTGCGCATCCACCCCCACGCCGCCCTGCTCCCCATCATATCACATTAGTCTCACCCCGGGTGCTCTTGTGGGCCGCCTCAGGCCCACAGGAGCACCCACACGTCGATCATCACCACCAACACGGCCGCACCTCCTGCAGCCCATCCCCAGTACACCCGCCGTCGGGTTAACCAGCGCGCCGCTCGCATACCAACCAGCGCCGCTGCCAACGTGCCCACCAGCACGATGGCCTGTTGGTGGGGCCAGGCCCGGTTCAGCAGGCTGTCGAGAGGGGAGCCAGGCAGCACAAGGAAATCGATCGGCCGCCGGAACAGATCGGGGAGGTGACCGGCGACCTGCTGGATAAAGGTAGCCAGCCTCACCTCCGTCCAGTGAAAATCAGGATGCATGCTCAGATTGCGACCGCCGATTCCCTCGATCAAGGCGAAACGCAGCAGAATCCACTGGTGCCAAGTCAACGCCAGGCCAACGGCCGCCGAGATCCACCCGCTTGCCTTTTTGGGCAGAACCTGAAGCAGGCCAGCATATCCCACCACCAGGATGACCAGTTCGCCGGTGAAGCGTCGAGGGCCAAATCCGCCGCCGCCGAACCAATCACGGGTCGAGCCGTTGACATAGGTCTCGAGCAGCAATATCGCGACCAGAGGTAGGGCCAACCGGGGCTGCCGGCGCCCCAGCGCCAGCAAACCCATCACCGCCAGCAACGTGATTGGCATCCAGGTGAACAGCCCGCGGTAGGTGGAAAAGAGCAAAGGGGTCAGAAAAGGCGCTTTCCAATCGACAAAGGTGCTTCCCTGGGGGACGACGATCCAACTGCCGTAATAAAGACGCCACACAGCAAGCTGGATAGAGAATAGGCCCAGCGCCCCGATCAGAACCAGGGCCAGGTAACCCAGCCCCTGGCGCCAGCGGACGCGTCTCTCTCCCGGCGGCCGGTCCAGCCACCACCAGGCCGTCGATATGACCGGCAGCGCAAGGTACGTCATGTGTTGCCAACGAACCAGGGCCGCCAGCCCAATCAGCCCGCCCAGGCCCACTCCCTGCAGCGGTCCGCGAGTCCCACTCTGCCCCCGCCACCAGGCCAGGACGACCAGCCCGGTCACCAACGCCGACGTTGCATGCGCGTAAAGCGGCTCTCGGTATTGATAGTAGAGCAGTGGGGTGGTGAACATGAGCGTCACGGCCGAGATGATCGCCGCACGCTTGGAGGTCTGGCTGGCAGCCAGTCGCACCGCCACACAAAAGGCGCCATAGCCGAACAAAGCTGACAGGAGGGCCACGCTGCCAACGAGGCCCCACTCATAACCGGTCAATGACCCCGATCCCCCACCGGAGACATGCGCGGCCGCACGCAGCACCCACAGCCAGGGGAGCCAAAGCAACGAGCTGCCGACCGCAAAGGGGCTCGCCACGTGGCCGGTCTCGGTGCGCACCTGGTCCAACCGCTTGGCGGCAAAATCGGCCGAGGTCGTGGGGTAGGAAAGGATCAGATCGTTCTCAATGTTCAGGTCGTGGTCAAACACCACCGAGCGGGCATAGGCATAGTAGAACGCGGCGTCCCAAGCGGGCGTGGCCTGGCGAAAGAGCAGCAGCCATTGACCGAGAAAGACCAGCAGGAGAACAACCTCTGGCCTGACCACACGGCCGAGGACCTTGGCGCTGCGCTTTGGTTTCACCCTGCTGGACAAATCCTTTTCCACTCGTTATAATCGCCCCACCATGTTCCCAACCTCTTCCCCACCATGTCGGTGGGATTATATAGTATGATGGGAAAAACATCCAGACCACCCATTGTTCTCGACTCGGTCTCCAAGCGGTTCACCCTCTCCCTCAATCGACCACGTACCCTGCAAGAAGGCTTTGTGCGCACGTTGGGCGTTGCCGGCAGAAAGGACCCGAGCCGGGAGACCTTTTGGGCGGTGCGCGACGTCAGTTTCAAGGTCAAGCAGGGCGAGATGCTGGGGCTGGTAGGGTCAAACGGCTCTGGAAAAAGCACCCTGCTCAAGCTGATCACCCGTATCCTCACCCCAACTCGGGGCACGGTGTCCGTGCACGGCCGAGTGGCTGCTCTGCTCGAGCTTGGAACCGGCTTTCATCCAGATCTCTCTGGTCGGGAGAACATCTACCTGAACGGCTCGTTCATGGGACTGAGCCGATCTGATATCCGGCGTCGCATCGACGAGGTGATCGCCTTTGCCGACATTGGACCGTTCATCGACACCCCTTTGCGCCACTACTCCTCGGGAATGCAGGTGCGGCTCGGCTTTGCCGTTGCCACCATGTTCGACCCCGATGTGCTGTTGGTGGACGAGGTGTTAGCCGTTGGCGACGCGCGCTTTCAGGCAAGCTGCCTCGAGCGCATCCAAGAGCTGCGCCAGCAAGGGACCACCATTCTTTTTGTCTCACACGATCTGAGCGCCGTGCGCAAGAACTGCGCCGAGGCGGTCTGGCTGGACCAAGGCCAGGTTCGAGTTATCGGACCGGCGCACGACACGATCAGCGCCTACATGGCAAAGGTCTGGGCCGAAAACAACGTCTACGTACGGCCGGTCTTGGAGGACAACACCGGCCGCAGCAAACGGTGGGGAAGCGGCGAGGCCGAGATCACAGACGTGCGTCTTGTTAATCAGGAGGGGGTCAATAGCGCCACCTTTGAGACCGGCGACACCATGACCATCGATCTGGAATACACAGCCCACAAGCCGCTCTCCCGGCCGGTGTTCGGTATCCTGATTCATGGCGAAGACGGGATGCAAATCGGCGAATCCAAGAACAAAGGCACCGAGCACTGGGTCGAGTACCTGAACGGGAGTGGGCGCATCCAGTGTCTGCTTGAGCTGCCGCTACTACCTGCCAAGTATTACCTGACCGTCACGGTTTACGACGAGCTTTTGGTCCATCCCTACGATCACCGGGAACAAGAATTCAGCTTTCGAGTGCAGGCGAGCCGGTTCCCAGAAGAACACGGACGGGTGCGACTGCAAGGCCGCTGGGGTCCGCCGCCTCTCGCCCCTCGAACGGCGGCCGAGTAGAACGCGCCAAGGACGCCCGAACCCTGCGCCAACTCGTAGCCCTGGAGGTGAATGCAACGTGGAGAGCCAAACAACAGCGCCGCCCAAGTCACCCTTGACGCCAGAGACCCAGCCATCCATCCTGGACCGCATGCTGGCCGCTTGGGAGGTCCAGGAGCAACCTTTTGTCTCCAACACCCCCGTAATCGGTGGGCTGATCGTACGGCTGCGTTCGTGGTGGAACTAACGCGTCAACCAAGTGGTATGTGCGCCAAATCCTGCAGCAGCAAAACGTCTTTAACCATCTGGTTGTGCTGCATACACGGCAGGTTCAGGAGCAACTAGGGCGCCTGGAGCAGCGAATGGACCAGCTGGAGGGTTGGTTGATGACCGAGACCGATGAAGGGGTGACGCGGGCTCGCCAGACGGCCGAGTTGGGTTACCGGCTGATCCGCGCCGAGCAAGCGGTGGGGGAGCGACTGGCCGGGATCGAGGCGCGGCTGGCCAATCTGGAAAACTAGCGGATGGAAGAGACCTAGCGTGCGACTGGCCTTTTTTTCTCCGTTGCCTCCCGCCCGGTCGGGCATAGCCCGCTACAGCGCCGCGCTGTTGCCTCATTTGTCCCGCCTGGCGACCGTCGATGTGTTTGTGGAGGGCGCCGAGCCGCCCGAGGTAGAGACCGCCACCGGCTGGCCCGCGCGCCCGGCGGCCGATTTCTCGGGCCCGTGGAACGGCCGAGGATACGACATCTGCCTCTACCAGATGGGCAACAGCGTCCGCTACCACAGCGACATATACCGGACCCTCCTGCGTTACCCAGGCGTCGTGGTGCTGCACGATCTCAACCTCCACTCGTTGATTGCCGAGTTGACCATGGGGACCGGCAACATCGGCGCTTACCTGCGCGAGATGGCCTGGGCTTTCGGCCGGGACGGTTTGCTGTGGAGCCAGGGCGCGCTGCAGGGAGAGCATGACTACCAGATCGAGCGGTACCCGCTCTTTCAGCGAGTGGCGCAGACTGGCCTGGGCGCACTCACCAACAGCGAGCACGCGCGCGCGGCCGTCTCCCACGCCTGCCCGGACCTCCCCATAGCCAGGGTGAATCTGGCGGCTCTCGGTCCCCAGGCCGGGGACTATGCCTCCGCCAGAAAGCGCCTGGGCATCGCCCCGGAGACCTTGATAGTGGCCGCTTTTGGGTACGTTACCACCCGCAAGCGGATCGACGCTACCCTGGATGCCTTTGGCCGTTTTCGCGAACGGTTCCCCACAGCGCAGTACTGGCTGGTCGGGCAGGTGGTTGACCCGGACCTGGCAACCAAGCTCGAGGCGCTGGGGCCAGATGGCGCCGTCAAAGTGACAGGGTACGTCGAACAAGAGGACTATGATCAATACCTGTTGGCAACGGATCTCGCCCTGAACCTGCGCCATCCCACCCTTGGCGAGACCTCTGCCACGCTGATGGACCTGATGGCAGCGGGGCGGCCGGTGGCGGTCTCCAACGTGGACGCCTTTGCCGAGTTGCCCGATCGAGCAGTGATCAAGATCGCCGCCGGCCCCGACGAGGCCGACGAGCTGTTGGCGCGCATGATCGAGCTAGCCGAGAACCCAGAGTTGCGCCAGGCCATCGGCCGGCGAGCTCAAGAATACGCCCGCCAGGAATGCGCCCCGGCGCTGATCGCCGGCGCCACCATCAAGTTCCTGGAGGAGGTGTTGGCTGGACTCTGACCTCGATGGACGCCGCCTGTTGTGCGTGACCCACCGCTATTGGCCCTTTGTCGGCGGTTCGGAACGCTATGTGGCCGAGATTGCGCAGCGCTGGGCGGCCGAGGGCGGCGCGAGCGCCGTATATACCACCGACGCCTGGGACCTCGCCCACTTGTGGGAGCGAGGGCGCCGACGAATACCGGTCAAGCACGAGTTACACCGAGGGGTCAACGTGAGCCGGTTCGCCGTTCAACACCCCTCTCTATCGCGCTGGCTCTTTTCCGGCCGGCGCTGGCTGGCGAGTCGATTGCCGGCTGGCGGCTGGCGCACGGCCCGTCGATTAAGCGTTGGGGCGCCCCGCGTCCCAGAGTTACAGCACGCCCTGCAGCAGAACCCGCTGCCAGCCGACCTGGTTCACGGCTGGAACATCACCCTGGACGGTTTGCTGTGGCCTGCCCTGGCGGCCGCGCACCGGGCGGGGGCGCCGTTCCTGGTCACCCCGTTCACCCACCTGGGCGGCCGGGCCAACCGGTACACCGCCCACACCAGGTGCGGCTACTGCAGGCGGCCAGTCATGTGATCGCCATGACCGAGATCGAGGCGGACGCCTTGGTGGAACTGGGAGTAGAGCCGAGGCGGGTGACGGTGGCCAGCCCGGGGGTGACGCCGGACGAGTTGATGGGCGGCGGCGGGGGGGCATTCCGCGCCGCCCACGAAATCTCGGGACCGTTGGTCGTCTTTATCGGCGCTCTGGCGCGGGAAAAGGGCGCCCAAGCCAGCATAGCCGCCATTGGCCGCTTGCTAGAGAAGGGGCGGGATGTCACTCTGGCGTTGGCCGGACCCACCACCGACGATTTTCAGCGCTACGTCGCTTTGCAACCCGCCGCCGTGCGGGCAGCATGCCGTCTCTTGGGGTACATTAATGAAGACGAGAAACGCGCCCTGATCGCGGCCGCAGACTGGTGGTCATGCCCTCCCGCACCGAGTCATTCGGCATCGTTTTTCTGGAGGCGTGGGTGCACGGGCTGCCGGTGATCGGCGCCAGGGCGGGCGGGGTTCCGGCGGTGATCGAGGACGGCGTCGATGGATTTCTGGTACCATTTGGTGACGTGGCAACCCTTGCCCAACGAATCGCCACCTTGTTGGACGACCCCACTTTGGCGGAAGACATGGGGCAGGCGGGTCGGGCAAAGGCTCTGCAACGCTACTCGTGGGACCAAACCTGGCAGACAGTACGCGAGGTATATTCAAGAGTGCTATGAACGTATTCCAGGTGCACGTAGATCATCAAGATATCGAATCCATGATGGGCCAGGTGTCCGCCGAGCTGGCGAGGTGGGAATCCGGCGCCGATGGGCCCAAGACCCCGTTTTCGATGCCGCTGGGCGGCGATGCAGACACGACACAAGCGATTGCGCTGCTCCAGACGTCGTGGAACATTAACAGCCAGGCCATTATCCATTCCACCCGGCCGCGGATCGGGCGGCACGTCATCCGTTTCCAGCAATTCGTTCGCCGGGCGACTTGGTGGTTTCTGGAGCCTATCATCCAACAGGTTCGCGCCTTTAACGGCAACGCAACGCGGGCTATCGGCGGTCTGTTTCGCCGGCAGAACAGGATGGAAGAGCGCATGGCTGAATTGGTAACCCGGGTCGAGGAGCTGGAGAATACGCCGGAGCAGGGACGCGGCCGATGAACAGCGCGCAGTCCCTCGACCGGCCGGTCACCATCATCGTGCTCACCTGGAACGGGCTGGATTACACACGCCAGTGTCTAGACAGCCTCAAGGCGACCACCCCGCTCGGCGCCAATTGCCAGGTGATGGTGGTTGACAATGGCAGCAGCGATGGCACCATCCCCTATCTGCGCGAACTTGAGTGGATCACGCTGGTCGAAAACGGCAAAAACTTGGGATTCGTGCGGGGCAACAACGTTGGCATCCGCGCCGCCCTTCCCGAGGACGACATCCTGCTTCTGAACAACGACGTAGTCATCACCCAGCCTGATTGGCTGGCGAGGTTGCAGGCGACCGCCTGTTCGGCGCCAGACATCGGACTGGTCGGCTGTCGTCTGCTTATGGCGGACGGCCGCTTGCTCCACGCCGGGACCTACATGCCACCCAACACCTATTGGGGGCAACAGATCGGCAGCCTGGAAAAGGATGTCAACCAATACAACGCAGTGCGAGACGTCGAAGGGGTGGTAGCAGCCTGTGTCTACATCAAGCGCCAGCTCATCGAGGCGGTGGGTTTGCTGGACGAGGCCTACTTTTCCTACTTTGAAGACACGGACTATGGCTTGAAAGCACGCCAGGCTGGCTACCGCACGGTCTGCGATGGCGCCGTGACCCTCATCCATTACGAGAACGTCAGCACCAAGATAAACAAGGTCAATTTCACCAACCTATTTATGAAATCTCAAGAGACATTTAAACGAAAATGGGCCGAGCACCTGGAGGGCCGATACGAGACGGCCGTCTTGTGGCACAGCGAGGTGGGCACACCCACCGGGTATGGCGTCTCTTCGCGGGAACTGATTCTGCAACTGGACTGGCTCAACGTTGACGTGCGGCTGGCCTACATTTATGGCACCGATTGGATGGACATCCAGCGAGACGATCACCGCATCGCGCACATGCGGCAACGACCCAAGGACCTACGACTGCCCCAAGTCGTCTATGCGCCCGGTGAGAGCTTTATCAAAAACAGTGGCGCCCACAAGATCGGCTATACCATGCTAGAGGTGGATGGCGTCCCGCAAGACTGGGTGCGGCAGGGGAACGCCATGGACGAGGTATGGGTGCCTTCCGGCTTTAACCGCGAGACATTTCTGGAGCGCGGCCTCAAACGGCCGGTCTATGTGATGCCGCTGGGGATTAACCCGGACTATTACAACCCGCATATCAAGGCTTTCCGGCCGACCAACCGCTTTGCCTTTCTCTCTGTGTTCCAGTGGGGCGAGCGCAAGGCGCCAGAGGTCCTCCTGCAAGCCTTTACTCAAGAGTTCTCCCAGGACGACGACGCGCTCTTGCTGCTCAAGGTGAACAACACTGACCCGGGCGTCAACGTGCAGGCGCAGATCAGCGCGATGGGTTTGCGCCCCGACGCCGCGCCCGTCGCGCTCTTGTACAACCAGAACCTGCCCGACCACCAGATGGGCAGCCTGTACCGGTCGGCCGACTGCTTTGTGTTGCCCAGCCGCGGTGAGGGGTGGGGGATGCCGATCCTCGAGGCGATGGCGTGCGGCCTACCGGTGATCGCCACGAATTGGAGCGCGCAGACCGAATTCATGACGGGCGACAACAGTTTTCCGCTGCGAGTCGAAAAAATGATCCCGGCCCGGGCGAAATGTCCGTATTACGACGGCTTTCGGTGGGCGGAGCCAGACCTGGGGCACCTGCGCCACCTGATGCGCCACGTCTACGAGAACCGGGATCAGGCTCGTGCGATAGGGGCGCGGGCTTCGGCCGAGGCGCTTGAGAAATGGACCTGGCGCCGGGCAGCAGCGAGGATCAAAGCCAGGTTGATTGAGCTAGCCGGCTGACCATGCGAATCGGTTTTGATATCTCGGTATTGTACGTCGCCCAGGCCGGGGTGTACAGCTACACCAGCCGGCTCCTGGCGCAGTTGATCCGAGAGGGGCAGGAGCACGAATTCCGCCTGCTGGATAACGCCGCCGTGCACCGCGGACTCCCCACCCGGCCGGATCTGAAACCTCTCCGGGGCCCCAACGTGACGCTCGTCCATTGTCGCGGCTTTCGCCGCCGCCGCCTGGCAAATTGGAGACCGTTGCAGCCTCCGGGGCGCAGGCGATTCGCCGAGGGGGTAGACCGACTGTTGGATCCCCTGTGGTCTCCCCTGGAGCAGGCGCTCGACCCGCCCCAGATCGCACGCGCCATTGGCTCAGTGGACCTCTTTCACTCCTCGGACGTACTCCAGTTTGCGCCCCCCGGGGCGATCAGCGTGATCACGGTTCACGATCTCACCACCCTGCTCTTTCCTCAGTGGCACACCAACGTCAACAATGCGCTACACGTCGCCAAAATGCACTTTACCGCCCACCGGGCAGATGCAGTCATCGCTGTCAGCGAATCCACCCGGCAGGACGTCATCATGCACCTGGGGGTTTCGCCGGATCGCGTTCACGTGATCCACGAAGCCGCGCCGCCTGGCTACCACCCCGTAGCCGACAGAGACCGGGTGCGCCGCGCGGCTCGCCGGCATGGGATCAGCGAGACAGGATACATTCTGCACGTCGGGACACTCGAGCCGCGCAAGAACCTGACACGATTGGTCGAGGCCTACGGTCTGCTGCGGCAGCGCCTGCCGGCGCCGCCGCTGGTGCTAGCCGGCCGCGGCGGGTGGGACTATGAAAAACTGCTGCTCCGGGTGGACGAACTGGACCTGAAAAACCACGTGCACATCACTGGCTATGTGCCAGAATCCGATCTGCCGCTGTTGATGAACGGCGCCCAGGTATTTGTTTTCCCCTCGCTATATGAAGGATTCGGCCTGCCCCCCCTGGAGGCCATGGCTTGTGGCGTGCCGACCGTCGTCGCCGACAGCTCCTCCTTGCCAGAAGTGGTCGGCGATACCGCGCTCAAAGTACCTCCCCATGACACAGAGAGGATCGCCGAAGCATTGGCCCGACTGCTGACCGACGAGGCGCTGCGCGGGGACTTGGGTCGTCGTGGCTTGGAGCAGGCCGCCCGGTTTTCCTGGACCCGCGCAGCCCAGGAGACGTTGGCGCTCTACCAACGCCTGATCAACGGGTAATAATGCGCAAGCCTGGGGGTGTCTCAGGCCAGCGCGGCCGCCCTAGTAGTAGGTGACTACCAGATTGTCAAAGTGGCAGTTTGCCCTGTGGTACTGCCACCAAACGGGGATCGGAGGGTCGCCGTAATCCGAGTGTTCGGTAAACAGCCCAATGTACCCACCCGTCGGCGCGCCGCCGTCAGTGTACGAATGGATCAGCACGCCGTTGACGTACGCTTTGACGGTGGGTCCCGAGACCTGTATCTGGAGAGTGAACGAGTCGTATAATCTGACCGACGTGCCGCTGACGCCGCGTTGGGAGACTGTGGACCAACTTCCGTTGGAGTGTCGCCGCACAATTCGGCTCCCGCGCCACCAATCAGCGGACCACAGGGTGTCAACCCAAAATACCTCGTACTCGCTCATATCCGAGTTGGCGTTAAAGACGACACCGCAGCGACCCATTTGGGGGGTGGTAGACCTGGCCTCAACCTGCAAGGTGTATTGTCGCCCAATGTAGCTCGGCCCGCGAACCACCGAGCGTCGGTAGTTCAAATCGTTGTCCGAGATGTGCACCCCGTATTCGTGACCAAAGTAACCGCTGCCCGTTTTGCCCGTTTCCTGGATGGACCAACCGCTGGTCGGACGGTCAAACGAATCGGCGTACAGAGCCATCGGCGCCGCCTGAGTGATGAAAGGGAGATAGACGCTGGAAAAAGCCCCCACATCCAACGTGACCGGAACGGACACAGAGGGCACAGGTCCACATTCCGATTGGCCTTCAATGATGACCGACCCCAGGGAATACCTTCCCTCGGCGTACGAGTCCGGCTCAATTACGTCCACATCAACGACCGCGCGATTGGCCAGAGTAGACTGGATGATGCCAGAATGCGGCGAAACCAGCATTAGCGACGGTTCGCTAGCCGTGGCTCGCCACGTCACCGGGCAGTCACCACTTACACCAAGGGCCAATGGGGCCGAGCGGTCCCCCTGATCACCCACCGGATGCTGGAAATACATCAGTGACGGTGTAGCCTCCATCACAGGTGGAACCGACTCGCGACCATCATGCATCTCATTCTTGTGGAACATGGGCCACGGGTTGGCTTGGGATGTAACCGTGGTGTCCCAGATGTAGATCATGCCGTTGGCCCCATTGTTATACCCGCCGGCGACAACGATCTCCATCGCGCCATCGGCGTCAATGTCACCAACCGCCGGCGAGTTGGACACAGTATAGTTGGTCTGCAAGAACTGGGACGTCTGGGTGCCGTTCCCTTCCAGGATTGCGACGTCCCAGTTGTAGGCGACGAGAATCTCGGCCACGCCGTCCCCATCTATATCCGCAAGAATCGGCGACGGATCGATTCCCCAGCTATTGTTGCCCGAGCGGTCATGAACCGGGGTGGTGAATTCGCGGCGGTAGGCGTCAAACCCATAGAGTTTGCCGTCGCGGCACCCAATGACCACCTCGGGCAGTTGGTCGCCGTCCAGGTTTCCCACCGCCGGGGACGACCAACACGAGTTGCCCGTGCTCTTGGGCCAGCCGCTCAGGTAGTTGCCGTTGTGATCCCAGGCATGCACCTGCCGGCCGCGATTGTAATAATGCCCCGTGCCAACCACAATGTCCAGCCAGCGATCGCCATCCAGATCGACCAGCGCCGGTGAAGAGACGATGATCTCGTCAACGTGCCTGGGAAACCCGGTCAGTTCGGCGCCGTCGCGGTTAAAGACGTGTAGCGCGCCGCCGTTGATGGTCCCAAAGGGCGCCTCATAGTGTGTGTCCACGCCAATGACAACATCAAGGTAGCCGTCCCGGTCAATGTCGCCCAGGGCGGGCGAGGACCAGACGGTATCGCGAAGAAATACCTCCCACTGAATACTGCCGTTTTCGCCGTTCAACGCGCGTACACGGCTATCCCAGGAGCCAAACACCACCTCGAGCGTGCCATCGCCATCCAGGTCCCCCAGGGCTGGCGACGAGTAGACCGCATCGCGGTAGCCATCACCGGTCGAATCGGGCGTGTTAAATCGCCACAGCACACTACCGTTGTCATTGAGGGCGTACAGTCCACCGTGGGCATTGGGGGTAAAGGTGCTGCCGGCGCCAAACACAATCTCCATCCGGCCGTCGCCATCAATGTCGCCCACGGCCGGCGAGGATTCGATCGCCGCCCGGTGCCCCGTATTAAAAGGAAATCCCGGCAAAGGAGAGCCGTCCTGGTTATAGGCGTACAAAATGCCATCCCGTCCGCCGACGACAATCTCCAGGGCGGCGTCAGTATCCAGGTTGGCCAGCACCGGGGAGGAATAGCGCACCGGTTCGCCGGGGAGGGCGATACCTCTCAGGCTCATCGCCTGGTTCTCCGAGGCCTGCCCCACCGACTCGGGTTGAAGAGCAAAAAGGAGGGCTGCCAGGCCAAGTATGAGTGCTAGGTATGCCAGTCCCTTGAACGTACCCACAATTACCTCAGAATATTGCAAACGCACGAGGACTCTGGACTCGCTAACTGAATTTTAACATATTTCCGCCAAAACACGGATAGGACATAGGTAATATGATGGACTAACAAAGGTCCCATTGACGCTATAGTTAGGGAATGGTAAAGTTTTCGTTACTTGACGTGCGAAATGTTGAGAATTCATGATGGATTGAGACAAGAGGATCGCACACAGATGAACGCAGATTCATCATTGTCAGTGCACAGAATCAGCTGGGTAGCTGGGGCAATTTTTCTCCTCGTATTGATCGCCGGGGCGGCAAGCTCATCCCAAGCTGCAGCCCACAAGCCGGATGCGATGCTTCGGCCACCGTACCAGGATGGCTTTCCCGTTGCGGTAGAAGCCTGGGTGACCAGCGCTATCACGCTAGCCGACATCAACAACTCGCCCGAGTCATTAGAAATCCTCTTTGGCGACAAGGATGGCTGGGTGTATGCCTTTTCCCCACAGGGCGACGAGCTGTGGCGCTACCAGGCCCCGCTGGACTATGGACCCTACTCGGGGCCTCCAAGCCCGCTCCCACCCCACTGCCAAGAGCCGATCGGGCCAGATATCCATGCAGCCGTGGGTGTGGGCGATGTCACCGGGGATGGCGCGCCAGAGATCGTCGTATCCTTTGGCTCAACCTACAACTATTGCGAGCCTGGCGGAGTCGTGGTGCTCGACAATCAAGGCAATCCGCTGCCCAACTGGCCCTTTATTTCGGGCGACGAGGTCAACCACAATATGACGGGACCGGACGGCATCCCCGACCCGGTTCTGTCAGCGCCAGTGCTGGTGGACCTGGATCACGACGGCATCCGAGACATTGTAGTCAGCTCGATCAACTACCGGCTGTATGCCTGGCACGCAGACGGCTCCTCGGTGGATGGGTTCCCGTACTACCTGGCTGATACGTCCTACTCGTCCCCGGCCGCTGCTGACCTGGATAACGACGGTTTTTATGAGATCGTCGTTGGCTCTGACTCGCATTGGCAGCCGCCACCCAGCTCGTTGTTGGACGGCGGGATGTTGCATATCGTGGGCCACCATGGTCAGTTGCGAGAGGATCTGGGCGGACGCACGTTATTCAACCAGACCATCATGTCGTCGCCCGCCATCGGCGACATTGACGACGACGGGGCGCTAGAGATCATACACGGCACCGGACAATACTTTCCGTTTCCTCCCAACCCGTCCAACCCCATCGGCTGGCAAGTCCATGCCCGCGAGGCCAACGGCAGCGCCATCCCTGGCTGGCCCGCACCCACCGACGGTCAGGTGCTCTCATCACCAGCCCTGGGCGACCTGGACGGAGACGGCGACTTGGAGATCATTGCGGCCGCCTGTGCGGGTGACTGCAAGGCAGCAATGACGGGCGAACCCACCGCCAAGCTGTATGCCTGGCACCACAATGGCACCCTGGTCAACGGCTGGCCCGTCACGCCCATCGGCTTGTACGGTTATCCGCCCCCCGACGGCTGGGGGCACTCCCCCATCATCGTAGACCTGTACGCCGACTCGCCGGGTCCAGAGGTGATTATTCCTTCAAAATGGGAACTAATCGTGTTTGCCGCCAACGGTCAGCAGCTCACTTATTCCGGTACCGTGGGCGATCCCAACCCAGGCAATGGAGAGGACTACACATTCCTCGGTCACTATTCCATCAACGGCACACCGGCCGCTGCCGATATCGACGACGACGGCTGCCTCGAAGTCGTCGTTGGTGCGGCCCTGAACTCCTCCGAGCGCCCTGGCGTGGTGTACGCGTGGCAACCGGGAGTGGACGCCGGGTGCGTCGGCGGTCCCCCAGCGCCGCCGGCCGACTCGCTTTGGCCCATGTTCCATCAGAACCCACTCCACACGGGCGTGGCCCGCAGCCAGCCGCTCAAGGACGCCGAGGTCGCGTCCCGCTCCTTCCCCAGTTACATGCGCAGCAGGGGAACCACCACCGCTTACGTCACCATGCGCAACACGGGCCTGACAACCTGGACGCGGACCGATGGCTATCGGCTCGTAGCCATTGGGGGGTCTGACCCCTTTGCCCCGACCGTCGTAGAGCTGGCGCCCGGCGATTCCGTCGCCCCCGGTCAATCCAAGACCTTTGCCATCTCTCTCACTGCTCCAGTCGGCGAGGGTTACTATCTGACCGACTGGCGCATGGCCCGCAACGCCGTCGTGTTTGGTATGGGAACCCGCCACACCATCAAGGTTGGCAGCAATCCATCGCTCTACACCCTCTATCGGGGCCCCCAGTGCAGCCCTCCCGGCCAACCCTGCGCCACCGACAGCGGATTGTATCCCGGGGGTATTGCCCCTTCCATCTACAATCCCAATTCGCTCGTGGCTCGCAACTACTGGAACTGGCCGTCCGTCAAAGAGGTCGTGCTGAACAATCAGCGCACCGGCTATTACATCCTGGACGTTGACTGCGCCGTCTGGAATGGCGGCGATGCTGCCTACCTGTACCCACATCAGGATCATCTCCCAATCGGTTCGTGCCGGGATCTAGCACTGACGCCGGACGGCACCGGCTTTTTCATCGTCACCAAGTACGGCGAGGTGCAATCAGGCGGCAACGGTCTCCTGAGCCAGATTCAGCCGCTGCCGTTTTCCAGCCCATTCAACTACGGCCTCGATCTGATCGTGGCGATGGCACTCACCTCAGACGGCCGCGGCGTCTATTTGATGGACCGCAATGGCAACCTCCATCGCGGCGGCAACGCCCCCGCATTGACTCCCGGACCCGGCCTGCCGCTGGCCGCACCCAACGCCATCGAACTCAAGCTGACCCCCAGTGGGCAAGGCTACTATGTGCTGGACAACTATGGCAACGTTTACCGAGGCGGCAACGCACCGGCGATTCCGGTTCCGGCGGGCCTGCCCTGGTCAAGCTCCAAGGCACGCGACTTTGACCTGAGCTCGGATGGACAGGGCTACTACCTGCTGGACAGCGATGGGCGTGTCTACAACTCGCCCAACGTGCCGCCGCTGACGCTGAATCTACCTCCGGTATGGCCCGGGGCGGACCGCGCCATGGCAATCGAGATTGCCGAGAGCCTGGCCAACCCTACGCTGACCGCCAGCTCTACATTGATCACCTTGATGGTCACATCCGACGGTACCCAATCAACCGGGCCGGCGCAGGTTGCGGTGCAGACACTCAATGGACCCGATACGGATTGGGAGGCCGAGGTTGAGCCTGGGGTGAACTGGCTTCAAGTGTCTCCACCGGTCGGTTCCACTCCATCGCTGCTTCAGCTTGCCGTCAGCGCCGGCCCCAAGCCCCTCGGCACGTACACGGCCGAGGTGGAGATCTCCTCAGACCTCAACGACATCGTGATCCAGGTAAGGGTCTTGGTCGTCGATGAGATCTACTCCACCTGGCTGCCAGCCGTCCGCCGCAACTACTAGCGTTCGATCTGAACTATCGTACAGGGCATCACCGTTGAACCGGTGATGCCCTTTTTCTTCCACGGGCCGCCGTCCAGGTCACCGGCGCCGTCTGTGTTGCGCGGGACGCCATCTTTTAGTACCATTACCCTTATCATCGAGTCTCCGCATCTGGTGGTATAATAGGCCAATGGTCCGGCGTCTGAGCCCGCCATCGCTCTACCAGCCTCTAGCGCTGGCGCCGGGCTTGGGAAGGATGGGTCTCCCGCGCCACCACGGATGCGGGCAAGGAGGTAACTCGAGACGGCTGGCGCCGCTTTGAGCATGGATAGATGTGCCCGATGGAGCTGGAAAAACCGCCCGTTGCCCGACTGGACGGCAAGGAAACCAAATCTATGCTGTTGTGCGTGGGAAGCTGCGCCCTTCGCACCACAGGTCCATTGACACCTGGGCCGCAGACCACAAGCTCATGGTCGTGACATGACGGAAAACACTCATCCCCTCGTATCCATCATAACCGTCAATTGGAACGGCCGGCACCTGTTGGAACGCTGCCTGCACAGCCTCAAGACCCAGACCTATGCATCCTTTGACATCGTGGTGGTTGACAATGGCTCCAGTGACGGATCAGTCGAGTGGGTAGAGGCCAACTATCCGGCCGCGACGATCATCCGCAACGATCGAAACCTGGGCTTTGCGGTCGCGCTCAACCAGGGTATCCAGGCGTCCGACGCGCCCTATGTGGTCACACTGAACAACGACACGGAAGTGGTGCCGGGCTGGCTTGAGACTCTTATCCAGGCGGCCGAATCCGCGCCCGATGTGGGCATGTGCGCCTCCCACATCCTCTTTGACGACCGGCGACACATCGTCGATTCGATGGGCATCAAGGTGGATTGGAGCGGCACCGCCTGGAACCAGGGCCACGGGCACCCCGAGCCGGGGAATCGGGAAGAACCGATCCCGGTCTGGGGCGCGAGCGCCGCGGCCGCCTTGTACCGCCGGGCGATGCTGGATGATATCGGCCTGTTTGACGAGGACTTTTTCGCCTACTATGAGGACGTGGACCTGGCGTGGCGCGCCCAGTCGGCCGGCTGGCGTTGCCTCTACGTACCGGCTGCCATCGTCTACCACGTGCACTCGGCCACCGCCGGCCGCAACCCGCGTTTCAAGCAATACCACATCAGCCGCAACAAGCTGTGGACGCTGGTCAAGAACTACCGCGCCCCTCAGCTTTGGATTGCTCTGCCATTGATGTTGGCCGCCGACAGCGTGGCGCTACTCATACGCTGGTTTCGCTCGCCAGACCTGGGCTGGGCGGCGACGCGCGGCCGGTGGGACGCCTGGCGCGGCCTGGGCAGTTTCATGACCAAAAGGCGGCGTCTGGAGTCCGCTGCCAGTCAAGAGTTCGACGCGAAATAGAACATCCGGCCGCGCGGGCGTCGTAGACAACAGATGAACGATCCGGCCGAGTGCCCATTCTCCTGGCCCACCTGCCGGCTGTACGCCTATCCGCGGGACCCCTGACAGTGTTCGTAAAGGCCTTGTGCGCGTTGCCAATCCTCTTTTTCCTCCCGGGGTACGTAACGCTGCGCGCCCTGCGCACCTCTTCTTGCCCACAAAGAGCGAGTGAAGATCTATACCTGTCCGTCTTGACAAGCGTCTTGGTGATATCGCCGCCAGCCCTGCTGCTGGCCGATCTAGGGTGGTTTTCGTTGTGGAGTATGTGCGCCCTGTCGGCCGCCTACGTCTGTCTTTTACTCTGGTTTCTGGTCCGGCGTGGTCGCGCGCTCTTGCCCAGTTGGCTGCCGCCCGACAAGTGGGAGGTTGGGTTGCTGGCCCTGGTGGTAGTCGCCGCCCTGCTCTTTGCCCGGCCTCACGAGTATGTCCTGGGCGGCTCGGATGCTGGCGCCTATCTCTCCATGGGGGCCAATCTGGCCAAGACGGGAGGGCTGATCATCGACGACCCCCTCGTCGCCGCAACGCCCCCTGAGGCCTGGGCGCTGTTCTTTCGGCAACACTCCGAGGCGTCGGCCGTCGATTGGAGCCGCTATCCGGCCTTTTTCATCGACGCTCCGGATCAGGGGCGCGTCGTGCCTCAATTCGTCCACCTCCACCCCGTCTGGATGGGATTGCTCTACAGCGTGGGTGGGGTATGGGGCGAGCTTTATCTGGCGCCGTTGTGGGCCATATTGGGAGGCGTCAGCGTCTACCTGGCAACAGCGGCCGTCTTTGGCCGGCGCAGCGGGCTTGGCGCGCTCCTCGTGCTGACTATATGCGCCCTGCAAATCTGGTTTGCCCGTTATCCCACTTCTGAAACATTAACCCAGTTCCTGTTTTACGGCGCTACTTTTGCCACCATCCGATTCCTGACTCACCCCAGGGGACAGGGGATCGAGTATGGGCTGGCGGCCGGGCTCGGTTGGGGATGCCTGCTCCTGGTGCGGCTGGACGGGTTCTTTCTCCTGGCAGTGCCCGGGCTGATCCTGGCTCTGCTCTTGCTGAACCGCAGATGGGAACCCCGCCACTGGTGGTTTGCCCTGCCCTGGGTGTTGGTCACCGTGCAGGCGGCGTTGCACGCCATCCTCATCGCCCACGCCTATGCTCACGACACCTTCCAGGGGGTCTTTTGGGCGCTGAACATCACCTGGGGGCGGGTAGCTCTGGCGGCGGGTGCGGTTTTTGCAGCGCTGGCGATACTCTACCTCTTCCCAGCGCGATGGCAAAGGTTGAGCGGCTGGATAATAAAGCGCCAGCGAACGTGGAGTAGCCTCCTGGGCGCGATCATTCTACTGTCGGCGCTCTATGGCTATCTGGTGCGCCCCCAGGTCGAGGCGGGCCAGACCTATTATTACTGGTACAGCGACGACACCATCGAGAGCGTCAACCACGAGAACCTGGTGCGGCTGGGCTGGTATCTTTCCCCGCTGGGATTGACGCTCGGGGTGGGCGGAATTGCGTATGCCTGGTGGCGGCGGCTGAACCGGTGGTCGCTATTGCTGCTTGGACCGGGCGTCCTGCAATCATTCCTCTATGTGTACGATATCCTGAACAACCCGCACCAGGTCTATGCCATGCGGCGGTATGTCCCGGCGGTGGTCCCCACCTTGGTAATCGGCGCCGCTGTGCTTCTCAACCGCGCCTGGAGCCGGGCGCGCCGACGGCCGTCTGCCCGGGCTGGGGTTTTGCTGGTCGGGTGCTTGCTACTTGGCCAGTTGCTCTGGGTGGACCATCTCTTTGCGTTCCATGTGGACAACCGCGGTTTGACGGCGCAGGTCGCCGAACTGGCTTTGCGCCTACCAGAGGAGACCCTGGTGCTGTTCAGCGATTCATCGCCCGTTGGCTGGGGCGATCTACTCGGCACCCCACTGAGCTACCTGCACGGCCGCCAGGTGATGACGCTGCGCCAGCAACAGCCCGAGCAAACCGTATTGTCGGACCAGTTGCGCGCCTGGCAGGCGGCCGGCCGGCAGATCATGTTGATACCCGGCGCCCGGCCAGTGTTGTTCCACCTGCCTGATTGGTCTCTGGAACCGGCCGGAGAATACCTCGTCAGCTATCGCGCCCTCGAATCCAGCTACACCCATATGCCGCAGGAGATCCTGGAGCAGAACCTGGCGCTCGAATTCTACCAGGTGGTGCCGCGGGTTGCTTCCATTCCCACGAGTCTACCGTATCGCATCGACGTGGGACAGGGGGACATGGATACCCTGGTGACCGGGTTCTACGCTCGCGAGCACATCGGCGGCCGCGATTTTCGCTGGACGATGCCCGAGGCAACCATCAGCTTGCCTCGGGGCGCGATTCTAGAGGCAGCCTCACTGTGGCTCAACGTGGCGGCCTCTCGGCCCAACGTGGCACCCGTTCATTTGGAGCTGCTGTTGGATGGTCAGGAGTGGACGACGGTGATGGTGGGGAACGATTTTGCCACCTATCACTTGCGCTTACCCAATGTCATTTCCAACGTTCCCACAGGCACAGAGCCCGAGGTCGCTAGCCGTGATAGCGTATTCCTCACCTTGCGTTCGGCCGGTTGGAACCCGCGAGACAGCGGGTTGGGTGGGGACAACCGCGAATTGGGCGTTATGCTCGATTGGATCGAGTTGGCGATCGACGAGTGACCGGCTGCTGGCCTCTATTGGGCGCCGGCCGACCCTGCTAGACAACTCGATTTCGTTTCACTATAATACCGTCGCTACCAGAGAAACGAGGAGATTGCTTGCCAGACACAGTCATCCGTTTTGATTCAGTTTCCAAGCTATTCAGACTGACAACCGGTCGTCCACGCACGCTGCAAGAGGCCTTTCTACGCCTTGTGGGCAAAAGAGCACCCGAACGCAGGGAGAGCTTTTGGGCCGTCCGAGATGTCGATTTGAGCATCAACCGCGGGGAGACGGTCGCCCTCGTGGGCGCCAATGGCGCCGGAAAAAGCACCCTCCTCAAGCTCACGAGCCGCATTCTTGTCCCAACATCGGGGAAGGTCAGCGTCCAGGGGCGGGTTGCCTCCTTGCTGGAACTGGGCACCGGTTTTCACCCTGACCTCACGGGTCGAGAGAACATCCATCTCAACGGCTCTCTCCTGGGCCTCACTCAAGGAACGATGCGGGGCAAGGAAGAAACGATCATCGCCTTTTCCGGGTTGGGCGATTTCATCGACACGCCGGTCCGGCACTATTCATCGGGGATGTACATGCGGTTGGGCTTTGCCATCGCCGTGCACGTCGAGCCCGACATTCTGCTGGTAGACGAAGTGTTGGCGGTCGGCGACGCCGCATTCCAGAGCAAGTGCCTGGACAAGATCAACCAATTGCGTCAGGACCAGGTGACGATCCTCTTTGTGTCACACGACCTGGATGCAGTGCGCCGCATCTGCCAGCGAGCGGTCTGGATGGAGGAGGGGCGCCTGGAGGCTGATGGCTCCACCGAATCAGTCGTGCAAAGATACTTGTGGCAGGTTTACCAAGAGGGCACCCTCGACGCCGTTGAGGATGCCGGTCGGCGCTGGGGAACCCACCGGATCGAGATCAAAGAGGTGCAGCTCCTGGATGGAGAGGGACAGCAAAAGCAAACCTTTGCGAGCGGCGAGCCTCTGGTGGTCGAAATCCATTACGCCGCCCCCCGGCCGGTAGAGAGACCGATATTCGGCCTGGCGATCCACGGCGGTGACGGCACCCACATCTCGGGCCCCAACACCCGCTTTGCCGACCTCGAGATCCCGCGGGTGATGGGCGACGGAACGCTACGTTACACCATACCCGAAATCCCCTTGCTCGAAGGGCTCTATTACATCTCGGTCGCTTCCCATAACTGGGACGACACTGAGATGTTTGACTACCACGACCGTCTCTACCCCTTCCAGGTGATTCCGTCCGGTGGAGAGCAATTTGGGCTTTTCACCCTCAAGGGCGAGTGGTCGTGGCGCACACCCGTGCAAATCGATTAGATGGAATGTTGCCCCTTGCCCGAATAGTATGATGCGCGTTCTGATCATCTCCCACGAGCCGGTTGGGCAGCGCATGGCTGGCCCTGCCATTCGTTGCTGGGAAATGGCGCACGTCTTGGGGCGCCAGTTTGATGTGACCTTGGCCGCGCCTCAGGTCGATCCCCCACTGGCACTGGGTTTGGAATTACTCCCCTTTGACCGAGAGGACCCTCTCAGCGTCGCGATTCTGGAGCGACGCGCCCGCCAGGGGGCTGACGTCGTCATTTCTCACGGTCATTTGGCATCCGAGTTGACCTTCCTGCAAGACCTGCCCGTTCCCTGGGTGGCAGACGTCTATGTACCCACCCCGGTCGAGTCTCTGGCCTGGCACCGCACGGCCGAGGCGGGTCAGCGCCTCGCACAATACGAGTTCGCCTGGCGCGGGGCGCGAGCGGTGGCCCAACACGCTGACTTTTTACTCTGCGCCAGCGAGCGCCAGCGTGACTTTTGGCTCGGGACCCTGGCGGCTTTTGGGCGTTTGCGCCCTGAACTCGACGCCCAAGACGCTCACCTGCGCCAGTTGATCGACGTCGTACCCTTTGGCTGCCCGGCCGAGCCCCCGCAGGCAGCGTCTGTTCTCAAAGGGGTGGTCCCTGGGATAGCGCCCGACAGCCGGGTGATCTTGTGGGGCGGAGGTGTTTGGAACTGGTTCGACCCGCTGACGCTGCTGCGGGCCATGCCCCTGGTCCTGGAACGCCATCCGCGAGCCCGGCTGCTCTTTATGGGCGCCAACCATCCCGACGTCGAACGGGTGCCCGAGATGGCCCGCGCCCAGGAGGCGCGCGAGCTCAGCCGCACGCTGAACCTCGAGTCAAGAGCGGTCTTTTGGGGAGACTGGGCGCCGTACACCCAGCGAGGCGCCTACTTGATGGAAGCGGACATTGGCGTCTCGCTGCACCTGCCGGGCGCCGAGGCTCGCCTTGCCTTCCGGACGCGATTGTTAGACGCGATTTGGGCCGGGCTGCCGATGGTCTCTAGCTCGGGCGACGTGCTAGGCGAAAA
The DNA here is from genome assembly GCA_963695825.1 of uncultured Chloroflexia bacterium. Classification (GTDB taxonomy): domain Bacteria; phylum Chloroflexota; class Anaerolineae; order Promineifilales; family UBA4811; genus CAVOHX01. Next base: position 4,174 of record CAVOHX010000018.1, on the reverse strand, counting down.
GCTCGCCCAGCTGGGGTTGGCCCTTACGGTGCCGTGCGGGGCAATAGAAGAGGTGGCCCAGGCAACAAACGCCTTGTTGGACGAGCCAGACCCCCGGGCGGCGCGCCGCCCGGCGTTTGAGACTCTGCGGCGCGAATTCGCCTGGGACCGGGCGTTGGAACCACTGGTGCGCTTTTGCCACGCTCCCCATGTGGGGATTGGCAAGCAGGCCGCGGCCGACCTGGTGGGAAGCGAGGGTAGGGCCTCTCAGGAGCAGGTAGCGCAATTGCGGGCCACGATCCAGGGATACGAATCCGGCCAGTTGATGCGACTGCTCGCAGGCATGCACCGCCTGCGCCGCCGGTTGTCGGGGAGCAGGAAGGGTCAGTCATAAGATGAGCACCCCACCCCCGGATTACGGCAACACCCCGGTGACGCCGAATCGGCCGCGTTTCGACTATGTGCTTTATAGAAATGACCTGGAGCCAGTCGTCACCATCATCACCCCGTTCTACAACACCGGGCCAGTCTTTGCCGAGACCGCCCAGTCGATTTGGCAACAGTCGCTACAGCAATGGGAGTGGCTGATCGTAAACGACGCCAGCGACAGGCCGGAGGCGCTCGCCGTGCTGGAATCCTATCGCCAGGGCGATCCTCGCGTGCGGGTGATCGATCTCGAAAGCAACCAGGGGCCCTCGGCCTCCCGCAACATGGCGTTGCAGGAGGCCAGATCGGACCTGGTCTTTCTGCTCGATTCCGACGACCTCATCGAGCCGACAACGCTGGAAAAGCTGGCCTGGTATTTGGAATCCCATCCCGAACACAGCTTTTGCAAGGGATACACCGTCGCGTTTGGCGGTCAGGAATACCTGAGCACGGCCGGCTTTGAGACCCGAGACCTTTTTCTCTCTCTGGACCCGATCACGCCGCGCGTGATGATCCGGCGCCAGGTTGCCCTCTCGGTCGGCGGTTTCGACGCCACATTGACCGAGGGATTGGAGGATTGGGAGTTCTGGCTCCATTGCGCCGCCGAGGGTCATTGGGGAGCAACAGTGCCCGAGTTCCTGGACTGGTACCGACGGCGGGCGGACCACTCGGACCGCTGGGCCGCCTGGACCAGCCGGGGCGTGCGCAAGATGCGCCGCGAACTCGAGCGGCGGTACCCGGCGCTGTACGAGCGCGGGATTCCTGTCATCCCGCCGCGACCGCAGGAGGCGTTTGGGCCGGTCCCTGAGCATATCCCCTTTGCCAACCCCCTTCAGAAGCAAAAGACGCGCCTCTTGTTGGTGATTCCTTGGATGGCGATGGGAGGCGCAGACAAGTTCAACCTGGACCTGATCGTCCAGCTTCAGAGACGAGGATACGAGATCAGCGTCGTCACCACGCTGCCTGACAACTATCGCTGGTACCAAGAGTTCGCGGCGCTGACGCCGGACATCTTTGTACTGCCCCATTTCCTCCACCCGAGCGACTACCCACGTTTTTTGCTCTACCTGGTGCGCTCCCGACAGATTGACATCGTGCTGATCTCCAACAGCCAGTTGGGGTACAAGTTGCTGCCCTTTCTCCGCTCCCGGTGCCCCGAGATTGCCTTTGCCGACTATTGCCACATCGAAGAAGAGTACTGGAACAGCGGCGGGCACCCGCGCATGTCGGTCGGGTACCGGGAAATGCTCGACGCCACCCTGGTCACATCGGACCACCTGAAAAGCTGGATGGTAGACAGAGGAGGTCAAGCGGACTCGATTCAGGTCTGTTACGTCAATGTCGATACGCAGGCCTTCTCTCCAGACCCCGAGTCCGGCCGCAAAGTTCGGCGCCAGCTCGGGATCCGGCCGGGTGTGCCCCTCCTCGTCTATGCCGGCCGTTTGTGCGAGCAGAAACAGCCACGCGTTTTTGCGGCGGTGATGAATGAGCTTCAGGTTCGCGAACTCGACTTTGTCTGCCTGGTCGCCGGGGACGGCGAGGAGAGGAGATGGCTGCGCTCCTATCTGCGACGGCGTCGCCTTACCCGCAAGGTGAGGATGCTCGGCGCCGTCAGCAACCAACGGCTGAGAGAGCTCTTGTCGGCGGCCGACATCTTTTTCTCTGCCCTCCCTGATGGAGGGTATCGCCATCACCATCTTTGAGGCGATGGCGATGGGGGTAGTGCCGGTCGGCGCTGACGTCGGCGGGCAGCAAGAGCTGGTGACCCCAGATTGTGGGGTGTTGATCCGGCCGGGCACCCCGCAGGAACAGGCTGGCGCCTACGCCGACGCACTGGAGAAACTCATCCAGAGTCCCGAGACGCGCGCGACAAAGGGCGCAGCGGCGCGCGAGCGCGTGGCAAGCCGCTTTACCATCGAGCAGATGGGGGAGCGGATGGACCACTTGATGCTGGAGGCCCGCCAGGCGCGCCGAACACGTCCGGGTCCGGCGCCACTCCCTGGTTTCGAGATCGAATGCGCCGTGCAGGCTATCGAGTACAATCGCCTTTCCCGAGCCTTTGAACGGCTATGGAAGTACGAGGCCGTGGAAAGGGTAGCGAGGCGCCTTGGCGGGCGGGCTGCGAAACTCCGCCACCGATGGTGGATCCTATCGCTGCCTTTGCGCAAGATCAAGGACGCCGTCTGGATCGCCGGGCACCGCGCCAAGCTGCGACTATTCCACCGGGACAGGGAGAGTAATGGATAGCACGCCACTTGTCTCGGTGGTGATACCCACCTTGAACGCCGGGGAGCGGTTCCCCAAGCTTCTTGCCGCCCTCAACGATCAGCAAATGCCTGGTGGCGTGGAGGTCGTGGTCATCGACTCGGCCTCCACCGATGGCACTCCCGAACGGGCGCAGGGGGCCGGCGCCCAGGTGCTGTCGATCCCGCGCTCGGCTTTTAACCACGGCCGCAGCCGCAACGACGCTATTCGAGCCACCCACGGGGAGTACATCGCTCTGACGGTGCAAGACGCGCTCCCGGCCGATGACCAATGGCTGGCGCGGCTGGTGGAGCCGCTGCAAGAGTTGGAAACGGTCGCCGGCAGCTATGGCCTGCAACAAGCTCCGCCAGAGGCTGGGCTGTTGGCACGCGCTCGCAGTGAATCGTGGGCGCAGAGCAACGATCGCGCCCTGATAAAGTCAGTCGAGACCTGGGGGATGGCGCCCCGAGAGAGGTGGGCGCTGATCCGGTTTGACAACGTCACCTCGTGTATTCGCCGAAACGTCTGGGAGCGCATTCCCTTTCCAGAGCGAGATTACGCTGAGGACGTGGCCTGGGCCAAACGCGTCTTGCAGTCGGGCTTTCAACTGGCGTATGTGCCTTCGGCTCGGGTTTGGCACTGCCACGAACGCGGCTGGCTCTACGAGTTACGTCGCGGCTATGTCGAAGGTTTCGCACGGCACCACCTGGTGGGTTGGACGACAACTGCCCTCGGATTACGTGACGTCGTCACCCTTGGACGCCGGCTGCTCTTTTTCCTGACCACCCACCGATTCGATTCTATGGTCGACGCAGTCGAGATACAGAGTTTTTTGGGCGGAGAAGTGCACCACTACCAATCTCTGCCGGCGTCCCCGCCAACCCAGGTCTACGTGACGGCCCTCAAGTTTGCCTGGGGACTGACAGAGTCGGCTTTCAAGCTACTTCCCGAGCCACGGTTCCCGCCCGGAACCTGGGCTGATCTGCTGCGCTTTGCGCTGGTGGCGGTGGTTGGAGAGAGCCTGGGGTCCTCGGCCGTGCTCGAACTGGAGCAGCCATTCTCGCCAGAGCGGGTCATCTGGCGAGGGATCGACCGTTTCCTGGGAGAGGGGATCTAGCTTGTCACACAGATGCCAGCCCAGATTCTTGTCACCCCGTGGGGGCGGGAGGTAACTCTATGCACGTTCTGATGGTCGCACACACGTTTCTCCCCGAGAGTCAGGGTGGCATGGAGAACCACATCACCTTTCTGGCCCAATATCTGCTGTCCCAGGGACATGACGTGGGGGTCTTTTATCGGATATATGATGTGGGCCGTCCCGAATACGAGTTGGTAGAGAGCACCTGGGAGGGGATGCAAGTCTACCAGGTGGTGCACAACTATAGCGATCCGATGCCTATCGTCTTTCCGTTTTACTGCCGGCCGGTGGAGGACCGCTTTCTACAGGTTCTGGATCAGTACCGGCCCGACATTGTCCATATCCATCATCTCGCCGAACTCTCGGTGTCACTACCGGCCGCTGCCC